>NZ_CP073697.1:2400000-3000000 GCF_025264665.1 Edaphobacter flagellatus | reverse complement strand
TCAGCCCGGCCCGCTCCCATGACGCCATCTGACGCGTATTCAGGTGCAGGATGCGAAGTACGTCTTGACGGCTATATCGGGTCACGTCGGTATCTCGCAAAACAACCATGGTTCACTGCCGAAAGCTGAATTCTTTCTGGAGTATGCGTGACTAACCCGCGTCAATCAAGCCCTTTACAGCCGTTCGTGTTAAATTTCCGTGGATAACCTGTACCAAATCGGGTTCCTGCATCATCCCCTGTGCGCTTCGACCGCGTCGCGCACCGATTTGAACCTTACTAATCCCGCACGATAAAGTTGCAGCATGATGAAAGCAGCGGTACTCCACGGCGCGCGCGACCTTCGCGTTGAAGACAGACAGCAACCTGAGCTGCAACCCGGCATGGTCCTCCTTCGTAACCGACGCGTTGGCGTCTGCGGCTCCGATCTGCACTATTTCGAGCACGGTTACTGCGCCAGCTTCATTCCCGACCGCCCCTTCATCCTCGGCCACGAGCTCTCTGCTGTCGTCGCCGCCGTCGGCAGCGGAGTCACTACGCTCCAGGTCGGCCAACGCGTCACCGTCAACCCAGCGCGTTCCTGCCTCGCCTGCGCCTTCTGCAAATCGGGCCACCCCAATCTCTGCCGCAACATCATCATGCTCGGAAGCGCTAGCACCACGCCGCCCACCGACGGAGCCTTTGCCGAGCTCACCCTCGTCCGCGCCGACCAGTGCCACGTCCTGCCTGAATCCATGGACGACGGCATCGGGGCCATGATCGAGCCCTTCGCCGTCGCACTTCACGCCGTCAAGCGCGCCCCCTCGGTCTCCGGCAAGCGCGTCCTCATCACCGGCTCCGGGACCATCGGACTCCTCGTCGCCGTCATCGCCCGAGCCTTCGGAGCTGTCCTCGTCGCTGTCAGCGATGTTGTTCAGGAGCGCCGCAAGAAGGCTCTTGAGCTTGGCGTCGACGACACGCTCGATCCCACCTCACCCAACCTCGCCCAGCATGTGCAGGAGATCACTGGCCTCGGCTTCGACGTCATCTTCGAAGCCTCAGGCGCGCCGCCCGCACTTCGCCAGGCATTCGACCTCGTCGCACCCGGGGGCACCATCGTGCAGATCGGCACACTCGGCTCTGCCGATATCCCGCTTCCTGCAAACCTCGTCATGAACCGCGAGATCCATTTCATCGGCTCCATGCGATACGCCGACGTCTTCGACGAAGCCATTGCCCTCGTCCATTCCGGACGCGTCAACCTGAAGCCCTTCATCAGCCACGTGCTCCCCTTCAGCGCCTCGACCGAGGCCATCCACACCGCAGCCGACAAGTCGAACTGCCTGAAGGTACAGATTGAAATTTGAGAGGAAGATAAAAAGAAAAGTGGAGCCGATGAGCGGATTTGAACCGCTGACCTACTGATTACGAATCAGTTGCTCTACCAGCTGAGCTACATCGGCGTACCTGTCTATTTTAGCGGGAAACCGGCGCTACCTCCAAATTTTGCGGACGCTCACCGCCGCTTCCCCTTAGCCTTCTTATTCCGCACCCTGGTCTTCGCCTTCTTCGACTTCGGCTTACCTGACCGGTCCGGACTCGTGTGTGCGGCGTCCTTCTTTCCCCGCCGCAGCGACCGAGGAGCCGCTGCATTCGCATACTCCTCCGGCATCAACGCAAACTGCAGCCGCTTCGCCTGCCGGTCGATACGGTCCAGCAGAACATGAACCGGCTGTCCGATCCTGAAGACACGCCCATTCCTGCCGCCCACAATCGTCCTATCCGTATCGCGGAAGAAATAGCGATCGTCCTCCAGGCTCGCAATCGGCACCATGCCTTCGATGAACAGCTCATTCAGCTCCACGAAGAACCCATACTTCGTGCACGAGAGAATGATTCCCGTGAAGTCTTCGCCTACGCGATCCTGCATGAAGCGGATTTTTTTCCACTCGATCAGCTCACGCTCCGCATCGTCGGCCCTGCGCTCTGCCTGGCTTGACTCCGATGCCATTGCATTCAACTCATCCTCGGGTAGAGGACCCTCGCGCTCCGGCCGCTTCTTCAGCGCCTTCGCCGCACTCTCACCCCACGGCTGCGGCTCGCTGCTCGGAATCGCAAATCCCTGCGGATCAGCCCCCGAACGCAGCAACGACCGCAGCAGCCGATGCACAATCAGATCCGGATACCGCCGTATCGGCGACGTGAAGTGTGTATAGCTTGGCGATGCCAGCGCAAAGTGCCCCACGTTCCCCTCGCTGTATCGCGCCTGCTTCAGCGACCGCAGCATCAGGTACGAGAGAATCCTCTCCTCCGGCTTGCCCTGTATCTTCGCCGTCAGCCGCTGATACATCTGTGGCGTCACCGGAATCGCATTCGCAATCTCATGCGTCTGCGCGCTTCTGCCCGAGCGCTGCGCATCGCGACGGTCGCCCTTCGTCTGCACCCGCTTCACCGGCAGATTGCCGAAGCCCAGCGTGTATCCAAATTGCGACGCTGTCTCCTCGAAATCCACGATCCGCTTTGGGTCCGGCGTCTCGTGAATGCGGTAGATTCCAGCGATTCCCTGCGCTTCGATCCAATGCGCCACGCACTCGTTCGCCGACAGCATGAACTCCTCAATCAGCCGGTGCGACCAGCCACGCTCGCTCCGCACAATCGCCTGCATGTTGCCATCGGGATCGAACTGCACCACCGGCTCCGGCAGATCGAAATCAATCGAGCCTCTGCGCTTCCGCTTCGCATTCAGCCGCAGCGCCAGCTCATGCATCCGCTCGAACTCCGGCACCAGATCGCTGAACTCCAGCCGCGCTGTCTGGTCGCCATCAAGAATCGTCTGCACCTGCGTATACGTCATGCGCCGCGCGCTGCGAATGATGCCTTCGCACACCTCGAAGCCGACCATCTCGCCCGCCGCATCAATCTCCATCAGGCAGCTCTGCACCAGCCTGTCTTCATTCGGACGCAGGCTGCACATCCCGCTCGAAAGCTCGTTCGGGAGCATCGGAATGGCACGATCCGGAAAGTACACCGAAGTCGCGCGCAGCCGCGCCTCCAGGTCCAGCGCCGTCCCCGGACGCACATAGTGACTTACATCTGCGATATGCACCTGCAGCTGCCAGTTGCCATTCGGCAGCGCCTCCACGTATACCGCATCGTCAAAATCGCGCGCAGTCTCGCCGTCGATCGTCACAATCGGCAACCCGCGAAAGTCGCGCCGCCGCGCCTTCTCTTCCGGCTCCAGCCTCTCCACCGTCTGCTGTGCAGAGTCCTGAGCCTCGGCCAGCACATTCGCCGGAAACACATGCGGCAGATGATGTTTGCGGATCACCACTTCCACATCCACGCCGAACGCATCCGGAGGCCCCAGCACTTCGATCACGCGTCCCCGTGCCGGTCTTCCCGGCGAAGGAAATCCCGTGATCTCCACATCTACGGCCAGCCCTTCCAGCGGCGTCAGCGCACTCTCCTCAGCCATCCAGTGACGCTTCTGGACCTCGGCCTCCTCGCCCAATACACGATGCGGCGACGCAGCTTCAGCGAGGACCTCATCGCCCTCGGCAATCAGGATCGGCTGCGTCATCCGCTCGTCGAACGGCGTCACATAGTTTCCCTTCGCCAGCGGCAGGTCCTCCCACGGACTCCGCCTCTGCGAACGCGCATAGTGAAAGATGCCCACCACTGTCGGATTGCGCCGCGTCAGTACGCGCACCACGCGGCCTGATCGCCGTCCATCGCGTCCACGCGGAGCCTCGTCGACGAGAACCTCGTCGCCCTGCATCGCGCCGTTCAGCTCATTCGGAGGAACAAACAGATCGTCCTCACGGTCTGTGCTTCCATTCGGCCGCACAAACGCATATCCATCGCGATGGAGATCGATCCGACCGGCCAGCAGCCGCTCGCGCGTCGGATGCTGCTCCATTGCAGAAGCATCGTTCGCACGCGGTGGCCGCGCTGTCTTCGCCGGCACTGCGGAAGGAAGGCTCCAATGATCGTTGTCGATTTTCACCAGCGCCCCACGCGCGGTGATGCGCGCAAGCTGCTCCAGCAACAGCCGCCGTTCGCGGCCTCCACCCAGCCCCAGCTCGCGAATCAGCTGCTTGTAACCGGCACGCTGTCCCGCCGAGCGTTCAATGCGTCCGATCAGCTCGCGATCGGTGTACTTGTAAGGATGACCAGACATCTGCAGTTGAGCATACCGCGTTCAGCACCACTCAGCGTTTTGCCGATAACGAAGTGGGCTCGGGCCGCAGATAATTCTCCGCCTGTTCCAGCGTCGTCGCCGGTGGCGTCTGCTGGAAGTCTGTCTTCACTTCATCTTCCTGCTCGCTGATTGTCTTGAAGAACAGCACATGGCCATTGAAGTGAATATGCGAATCAGTGATCTGCCACACTGTCGGCGCAATCTGCCGCCGCTCCACGCTGAATGTTCCGCCCTGCTCCATCTTTCCTAACAGACCGTAGCCGAACTTCACGTCGTGAATCAGGTGTCCGCGCAGCAACTGCATGCGATTTCCCGGCTTGGTCACCACGATCTCACCTGCCATTGCAGCAAATACGCGCGCCTCCATGGACGGCGCACTGTAGTTTGGATTTGGCGTAAATGCCAGGGTCGTCGCGGTCGGCGAATCGCTCTTGATCGACCAGAGGAACGCATCGGGCAGCATCAGCATCATCTTCTCGGCGCGCTCATCGTCCTGCTTACTGTCTTTGCGCTGTTTCGCCTGCTGCGCCGGATCATGCACGAAGGAGTCGATTTTCTTCATCTCCTCATTCAACGCATTCGCATCGAGACGCCTGCCGTTCTCCTCGATCTTCTTTTTAACCGAACCGTGGTCCGTCTCCACCACCACGTACACGAACTTTCCTTCGGGCCTGGTGACGGTGGAGTGATACCGCCAGCGCGTTTGGTCGGCCTTGTCGGCGGCGAGCTCCGTCGCAACCGAGGTCCTCACCAACGCCTGTGCCTTCGGGTCCTGACCCTGCTGGGCATGAGTAACAACCGGGGAAAGCGAAAGGACAAAAATCGTGCAAACCGACAGAATCAGTCTCATAAAACCTCTAAGGCATTGGATGCCAAACCCCGAAAATCGTCATATGCCGCTGCTGGCTATCCATCACAACCTTAAGCTGCTGGCTATCCATCACAACCTTAAACCGGTGCCACTCCCGACCACCCCCTCCCCCTGTTTTGGTCAAAATATTCATTCGAAAAGACTTAGTCACAATGATGGAGGGTAAAATATTGGATCGAAAGGGTTTAAGTGTTAAAATATTGATTCTAAAAGAGTTGTCCCCGGCATTCTGGCCGGGGCTTTGTTTTAGCTCTACTTTTAAGTGTAGCGAAACGAGGGAAACTTATCGGCAGATTTTTTCGACTCTATTCTCCCTGGAATGAAGGAGTTATGGATTCAGGGGGCTTGACAGGTTTTCGCCCGGGAACTGTGAGGCTGTTCCGCCATAACCCTAATCCACCCACTCCACCCGCACCGCTCGCTTGCCAAGGCGCAGCACCGGGCTGGTACCCAGCGCGGCCAGCTCCACGGAACGCTCGGCGAACTTCTCGCCGTTGATGCTCACCGCATTCTCGCCCAGCTTCCGGGTCGCCTCGCCCGTCGAAGCCGCAAGCCCGGCAAGCTGCAACAGCTTCGGCGTGCGAACAGCCGTCACCGGCTGCCCGTCGTTCGAAACCGCAAGGCCTTCGGCGGACTTTGCGACCTTTACCACAGGCACATCCTCTGCGACTGCCTTCTGCTGAAACTGCTTTGCCCAGCTCTCTGCCGCGGCATCGGCCTCGGCCTGCGAGTGGAAGTCGCGCGTGATTGCGTGCGCCAGGTTCTTCTTCGCCTGCATGGGATGCAGCGCGCCGGAAGCGACCTCGGCCTTCATCGCCTCAATCTCCGAGCCGCGAAGGTCGGTGAGGAGCGTCCAGTAGCGCCACATCAGCTCGTCGGAGATCGACATCAGCTTGCCGTACATCTCCGTTGGCGGCTCATGAATGCCGATGGCATTGTTCAACGACTTCGACATCTTCTGCACGCCGTCGAGGCCTTCGATGATGGGCATCATCAGGATGCTCTGCTGCGGCTGGCCGAAGTGACGCTGCAGGTCGCGGCCGCGCATCAGGTTGAACTTCTGGTCGGTGCCTCCCAGCTCGACATCGCATTCCAACGCGACGGAGTCATAGCCCTGCGCGATCGGATAGATCATCTCGTGCAGCGCAATCGGCTGCTCGTCGTTGAAGCGCTTGTGGAAGTCTTCGCGCTCGAGCATCTGCGAGACCGTAAACTGCGCCAGCAGCTTCACCATGTCGTAGTAGGAAAGCTTGTCGAGCCATTCGGAGTTGTAACGCACCTCGGTCTTGCCGGCGTCGAGAATCTTGAAGACCTGTTCTTTGTACGTCTCTGCGTTCGCGGCAATCTGCTCTGGCGTGAGCGGCTTGCGCGTCACGTTGCGCCCGGTCGGATCGCCGATCAGAGCGGTCGAGTCGCCGATGAGAAAGATCACCGTGTGGCCGAGCTGCTGGAAGTGCTTGAGCTTGCGAATCAGCACGGTATGGCCGAGGTGGAGGTCCGGCGCGGTTGGATCGAAGCCCGCTTTAATGCGCATCGGTTTGCCCGAGGCAATCGACTGCTGGATGCGCTCCTTGAGCGCCTCGAGCGGAAGGATTTCCGCGGCGCCCTTGGTGATGAGGTCAAGCTGGTCTTCAAGTGATGGAAATGTCTGCATGGTCGTCTATTCAGTATAAAGACGCGGCAGAATATTAACGTTATGCCGGACAAACGCCGCAAGCCCGAACGCGAAACTCCACGCAAGGAGAAGCTGTGCAAACGCTGCGGCGCGCCCTTCCGCTGGAACGAGCGACGCGCACAGGACTGGGACATCGCGAAATATTGCAGCCCTGGCTGCAGCGGCCACACCAAAGACGAACCGACCGCAGAGCTTGAGGCTGCAATCCTGAGCCTGCTGGCCGAACGCGGCGCAGGAAAGACGATCTGTCCGTCAGAGGCCGCAAAACTTGTCGGGGGCAACGTGAGCCGTCATGACTGGGAGAGCCTGATGGAACCGGCACGCGATGCGGCGCGCAGGCTGGCCAAGCAGGGCCGGATCGTCGTCAAACAGAAGGACAGGATCGTCGATCCACGCATCACGCAAGGGCCGATCCGCCTGCAACTGCCTTAGCTATACTCACCGCATGGACGCAGAACGGATGCGCGCAATGCTGCTGAAGCTGCCGCACGTCGCGGAGACGATGCAGTGGGGCGCGAACCTCGTCTTCTGGGTTGCGGAGAAGAGCATCGGCGGGAAGATCTTCGCGGTCGTCAACCTGGAGGCGGACGGCAAAGACGTCATTTCGTACGCAGCCGGGCCGGAGCGATTCGCGGAGCTGACCGAGCGCGAGGGCATTCGTCCCGCGCCTTACTTTGCGAGGGTGCACTGGGTCGCTGTTGAGCGCTGGGACGTCTTTCGCGCCGCCGAGTGGCAGAGCGAGCTGGAAGCCGCCCGCGCGCTCATCTTCGCCAAGCTGCCGAAGCGCACACGCGACGTACTGGCGATGCCGGTACGCGAACGGAAACGGCTGATCGCGCAACGCAAAGCACTTCTGGCAAAACAGGGTGCTGCGAAGCGATAGCTCTTCAGACTCTGCCGTTGGTGCAGACCGGCCCGAAGTGGTGCCAGTAAGCGTAGATCAGGAAGACCTCGAGCAGAGCGGCAAACAAGCCCATACCGATGCCCTTCGGGTCCATTGTGACGTGGTAGAGCAGGATGACGACGATGATGGGCCCGAGGATCGTAAGCGCGATGCCCATATAGCGGCCTGCCAGCAACAACACACCGGCAATGACGTAGAGCAGGCTGAGGAAGGTGACCCATCCATACTTGAACATGATGGTGAACAGCGTCCCGGCATCCCCTGGGGGCAGCTGCATGGGCAGGAAGTGGAAGAACCCGTTCAGGCCGAAGATGGTAAACATCAGGCCGAGCAGGATGCGGGCGATGAGAGTAGCAATCTTCACGTGCAAGTCCCCCTTTTTATTGGCGAACTAAGATGCAAAGCGTGGAAAGTTGCACCATCATAGCGGATTTGGGTAGCGTCAGCGTATGGCGCATGCAAAATTTTCGGCAGGCCATTCCTCCTCGGGTAAGCAGGAATCCGCTGCCTTCACCCGACGGGAGACGTCCAACGGAAGAGGCCGCTCGTGACTTGAGGCCAGACGCTTCAAGACGTAAGTGATGATGCTGTTTGAATTGGATGACTGGAGTGACGATGAAGCGTTTTTTTTCGCTGCTGCTGCTTGCAGGTTTATTGCCTGCGCCGCGGATCTGGGCGCAGGCCAGTGAGATTCCCAGTGCGGCTCCGACGCAACAGAGTGGCATGACGCAGGAGCAGCTTGGCAAGAAGCTGATCGACCAGATGATCGAAGCGCTTGGCGGCCCGGCGTGGTTCGACCGCAAAGACATGGTGTTCGAAGGACGCACGGCCACCTTCTTTCAGGGACAGCCGAACGGAAACCTGGTTGAGTATCAGGGCTGGCGGCGTTTTCCGGGCTCCGGCAAGCCTGAGGCCGAGCGGATCGGCTTCAAGACGGACCGCGGCATGATCATGCCCGGCAAAAAGATCGATGTCGTGCAGATTTATACAGCGGACAATGCGTATGAGGTTACCTTCAAAGGCCGCACGACGCTGCCGAAAGATATCGTCAGCGAGTATCAGCGGCGCCGCAACCACTCGGTCGAGAGCGTGGTCAACCAATGGATCAAGGCTCCGGGGGTGATGATTCTCGCTGAAGGCACCTCAATGGTGGAGCGGCGCATCACGGACAAGGTGAGTGTACTCAGCGCCGATAACGACGCTGTGACACTGGAGCTGGACGCGACGACGCACCTTCCCCTGCGCCGAACCTATAAGTGGCGCAACCCGACGTTCAAGGACTTCGACGAAGAGGTGGAGACGTACGACGACTACCACACGGTGCAGGGTCTGCCGACGGCCTACACCGTTACGCGTTACCACAATGGAGACATGGTGAACCAGCGCTTCTATACCAAGGTGACCTACAACCAGGATTTGTCGGACGATCTCTTCAATCCAGATAACCTGCTAAAGAAGAAGTAACCGGCGGCCAGAAAGTTACAAGGCCGCGCAGGGCCGCGGTTTATACTCAGGGCTGCCATGAGTGAATCGACTGAAACCATCTCAGCCGCCGTTGCGGCGCCTGAAACACCTGCGACGAAGCAGACGCTGGACATCCATGAGATCATGTCCATCCTGCCGCACCGGTATCCGTTTCTGCTGATCGACCGCGTCGTTGAAATTGAGCGCAAGCAGCGCATTGTCGCCATCAAGAACGTCTCCTTCAACGAGCCGCAGTTCCAGGGACACTTTCCGGACTATCCCATCATGCCCGGCGTGCTGATGATCGAAGCGATTGCACAGGCTGGCGGCGCGCTGCTGCTGACCGAGATTCCCGATCGCGACAACAAGCTGATGGTCTTTACCGGCATCAACGAAGCCAAGTTCCGCCGGCCGGTCGTGCCGGGTGACCAGGTACGCATCGAGGTGAAGGTGCTGAACTGGCGCACCAGCGCCGTAAGAATGCAGGGCACGGCCACTGTCGAAGGCAAGGTGGTGTGCGAGGCGACGGTGATGTGCGCGCTCGTTCCCCGCGCTAATAAGAAGGCCGAAGGATAGCCTCCGGTGAGCATTCATCCCACAGCCATTGTCCACGAAGGCGCCAAGATTCCCGCAAGCTGCACGGTGGGTCCTTACTGCACGGTAGGCGCCAACGTTGTGCTGGGCGAGCGCTGTGAGCTGGTCTCGCACGTGGTGCTGGACGGCCACCTGACGCTGGGCGACGACAATCGCGTCTTCTCCTTCACCTGCCTCGGCATCGCGCCGCAGGACCTGAAGTACAAGGGTGAGCCGACCCGGCTGGTGATCGGCGACAAGAACGACATCCGCGAATACGTCACGATCTCGCGCGGCACGGTGGGCGGCGGCGGCACGACGCGCATCGGCTCCGGCTGCCTGATTATGGCCTATGTGCATATCGGGCACGACAGCGTGATCGGCGACGGCTGCATTCTGGCCAATGCGGCCACGCTCGCCGGACACGTTACGGTGGAAGACTATGCCACGGTCGGCGCTCTCAATCCAGTGCATCAGTTCTGCACCATCGGCAAGTATGCCTACATCGGCGGAGGCACGACGATCACGCAGGATGTGCTTCCCTACTCGCTGACGAGCATCGAACGCAATAATCGCGCGTATGGCATCAATAAGGTCGGGCTTGAGCGCAAAGGGTTCACGCCGGAGGAGATCAAGCAGCTGCGTGCCGCCTACAGGCTGCTCCAGGCATCGAAGCTGAACACCACCGAAGCGCTTGCTGCCATCCGCGAGAAGATCGCCTCAGGCGAGTTCGGCGAGCGCGTAGCCTATCTGGCCGAGTTCATCGCGAAGAGCGAGCGCGGCGTTATCAAATAACTTTCGTTGCAACGGAGGTGTCCCATCGTTCACGCTCATCTGCGCCGCTGCCTCTCACGCCTGCTGATCGCTGCCTCCACGCTTCAACTTACGTCTGCGCTTCAAGCGCAGACGCAGGATCACATTCGCGTCGCCATCGTTGGGCTGGTGCATGGGCATGTGCAGGGGTTTCTGCGCAGCCTGCCGTCGCACAACAATGTCGAGCTTGTGGGGATTGCAGAGCCTGACGCGGCGCTTCGGCAAAAGTATGCGGCCCAGACGAAGCTGCCGGAAAGCATCTTTTTCGCGAGCGAGACGGAGATGCTGGCGAAGACGCATCCACAGGCGATTCTTGTTTATAGCTCCATTGCGGACCATCGGAAAGCCATCGAGCAGGCTGTTCCTCAACACATTGCCGTGATGGTGGAGAAGCCGCTGGCTACGACCGTGGAAGATGCGGAGGCGATTGCGAAGCTTTCGAAGCAGTACAACGTGCCTGTTCTGACCAACTACGAGACGACCTGGTATGCCTCGAACACAGCCGCATATCAGATGCTTGGCGAGGGCAAGATCGGCGATCTTCGCAAGCTGGTCATCCATGACGGGCATCGCGGGCCGAAGGAGATCGGGGTGGGACCGGAGTTCCTGGGTTGGCTGACCGATCCGAAACAGAACGGGGCGGGAGCGCTGTTTGATTTCGGCTGCTATGGCGCCGATCTCGCCACGTGGTTCCTGCATGGCGAGGCGCCTGTCTCGGTGACAGCGATTACGCTGCAGATCAAGCCGGATATCTATCCCAAGGTCGACGATGACGCAACGATCCTGCTGAAGTATCCGCACGCGCAGGCAATCATTCAGGGTTCGTGGAACTGGCCGTTCGACCGCAAGGATATGGAGGTTTATGGAGCGAAAGGCTATGTGGACACGGTGAAGGCGGACAAGCTGCGCGTAAGGCTTCCAGGCGAGACGGACGAGCGCGTCGAAATTGCGACGCCGCTGACAGCGCCGCAGGATAACTCTCTGGATTACCTGACGGCGGTGCTTGCGCACAAGATCGATCCCAGGGGTGACCTGACGGCACTCGATACGAATGTAACGGTGGTGCGGATTCTTGCGGCGGCGCGCGAATCGGCGCGGACGGGACGCACGGTAACACTGGCTCACTAAGAAATGACGATGGCAGCAACGGAAAAACTTGGACTGATCGCCGGGAACGGACGCTTCCCGTTTCTTCTGCTCGACGCTGCGCGTGCGCATGGGCTGACGGTCGTGGTCGCCGCGATCAAGGAGGAGACGGATCCGGCGATGAACGTGCGCGCCTCGGCCGACACTAATGTGCATGTGCACTGGCTGTCGCTGGGAGAGTTATCGCGGCTGATCGAGACCTTTCAAGCTGAGGGCGTAACGCGGGCTGTGATGGCCGGGCAGGTGAAGCACAAGCAGATCTTTTCCAGCATCCGTCCTGACTGGAGGCTGGCGAAGCTGTTGTTGAATCTGCGCACACGCTCTACGGATGTGTTGTTGGGGGCCGTCGCGAAGGTTCTGGGCGATGAAGGGATCGAGCTGATTTCATCCACGCAGTTTCTTGAGCCGCTGCTGGCCACGCCCGGAGTGCTTACCAAGCGCGCTCCGGACGACGAGGAGCAGAAGGATATTGTCTATGGGCGTACCGTTGCTCGGGCCATCGCGGGATACGACCTGGGCCAGACCGTCGTGATTGCCGCGCAGGCCTGCGTTGCAGTGGAAGCGATGGAGGGGACGGACGCGACCATCGAGCGCGCCGGGGCGCTCTTCCGCACACTCGATGCTGAAGATGCGGTGCGCCAGAACGCTGCCGACGCGACCACGCTGCGTCGCGCACTGACCGTGGTGAAGGTCGCCAAGCCCAACCAGGACATGCGCTTCGACGTACCGGTCGTGGGCGTGCCGACCATTCGCACGATGCGCCAGGCGGGTGCGACGTGTCTTGCTCTTGAAGCCGGAAGGACGCTGATGTTCGATCCAGCGGCCATTGCTGCGGAAGCCGACGCCGCAGGTATTGCCATCGTTGCAGACTAGCGAATGGGGGCCATTCGTCCCAGGAATGTCATAATCCTGTGTCTGAGACGTAGAATCTTTATGCACCGTCATCAGGCCGTGCGTCTTGTTGATTCGTGGAATCGTCTGGAGAGCATGCTCTACAAAAGGGGAATGAAGATGCGCAAAGGAATTTGGATCGCAGTCATTTTTGGCGTCGTTGCAACATGCGGATTAGGCATCAAGGCTCACGCCGCGTCAGACGCCATCGCTGTGGGCTCGGCCGCTCCGAACTTCACGCTGCCCTCGCAGGAGGACAAGCCGGTCAGTCTGAGCGACTACAAAGGCAAGTGGGTCGTGCTGTACTTCTATCCGAAGGATCAGACGACTGGATGCACCATCGAGGCGCACAACTTTCAACGCGATATGGCGAAGTACGATGCAGCCAATGCCGTGGTGCTCGGCGTCAGCCTCGATACGGTTGAGGGGCACAAGGCATGGTGCTCGAAGGACACCTTCAGCTTCAAGCTGCTGGCTGATCCGGACCATAAGGTCGTCGACGCCTACGGCGTTCCGGTGGCGTCGCATGGAGATATGAAGTTCGCACAACGGCAGACTTACCTCATCTCGCCCAGCGGCAAGGTTGTGAAGTTCTGGCCGAAGGTCGATGTGCAGACGCATAGCGAAGAAGTATTGGCTGCCATCGCGGCCAACAAACAGTAACCTGGCTGTAACAAATTCGTACAGACGCAAAAAGGCCCGGCGCTCATTCGAGCAAACCGGGCCTTTTTGCTTGCCTTAGGTTAAATCGTGCTTACTTCTTGGCAGCCTTCTTGGTTGCCTTCTTGGCTGCCTTCTTAGCCGGGGCCTTCTTGGCCGCCTTCTTCGCGGGAGCCTTCTTTACTGCCTTCTTGGTTGCCTTTTTTGCTGCTTTCTTCGTTGCCAAGGTTATACCTCTCTTACTAGATTTTTTGCTGCTTGCCGTGCCCTTCTTGCTGGCTGCCTTTTTAGGGGCAACCTTACCGCCGCGCCGGGCACCGGCCTTCTTCGCGGCAGATTTCAATGTCTTCTTCGCTGCGGACTTCTTCACAGCCTTCTTGGCTGCTTTCTTCGCAGGCGCTTTCTTTGCGGCCTTCTTCGCCGGAGCCTTCTTGACCGCCGCCTTTTTCGCGGGAGCCTTCTTAGCCGGCTTCTTCGCCGCAGCTTTCTTTACGGCAGGAGCAGCCGGAGCCTCAGGCTCGCGAACCGGAGGAGGCGGAGTAAAGAGTGTGGCCTCTTCGACGCGGCTGGGAACCTCGCGGATGAAGACAGCTACTTCCTCGCGAACGAAGGCCCCTTCATCCTCATCGTCATCGGAAGAGACAAGAACCTCTTCTTCCTCTTCGTCGTCCTCGAAACGATCGTTCAGGTCATCGTCATCAAAGTCGTGATCGTCTGCCGCAGCTGCTGCATGAAGCTTGATCGTCTCGTCGTCGAACATCATGATCGCCTTTTCCCTCGCCTGCGCTTTTGACTCTCTTGTAACTCTTCTACTGACTCTTCGCTTCCATCAACGTCCCGGATGTTTTCAGTACAGACGTAAATACGAATCTGTATCCGGCACGAGATTCTAGCAACAGAATGCCCTCATGCGCCAGAAAATAGCAAGCACTCTTTTTTGTAAGGAAACTTAACGTGCAGCTTTCGATTTCGATTTGGATTTGGAAGACGACTTCGAAGAGGAGGTTTTGCTCTTCGACGAAGACGCAGCACCACCCTTTGAAGACGAAGCTTTCGTCGTCTTCGTGCTCGACGATTTCACGCTCGATGACTTCGCACTTGCGCGCAATGAGCCCTTCCCGCCTGCATGTTTCGACGATGTGGCCCCATGCGTCGAGCTGCGCTTACCGTGTGCACCCTTTCCGCGAACGCGCGTTCCCGGCGCAAGCTTCACCGGCTCGGCGACGAGCAGTACGTGACCGGGAGAGACCGTGCTCGATGAAAGATGATTCCACCTGCGAAGCTCTTCGACTGAGACTCCGAACCGGTCTGCGACCGTAATCAAGGAGTCGCCGCGGCGAACGGTATAGCGCGAAGGGCGTGATGCGGCCGCGGCTACCGTGACCGGAATGATCAGCTCATCCCCTTCATCCACACTCTCGCCTGCTGTGATGCCATTGGTCTCGGCGATCTCGCTGGCGCGCGCGTGCATCACGGTCGCAATCGAGTCCAGCGATTCACCGGCGCGAACCACATGGAAGCGCCAGCTCGATCGCTTCTCTTCGGGAATCTCCTTGATGCGGGCGACGTAGGCATCTTTCGTACCGGCGGGGATATGCAGGTCGAACGGCGTGTCGTGCGGTGTGCTCATACGCAAGAGGCTAGGATTCAGCGCTACGATCTCCTGCAGCGAGGCGTTGGTCACATCGGCCACCAGATGCAGGTCGATCGTGTAGTCGATCGTGACGGTGTCGGAGATGACGGGCGCCATTGGCACCAGTTTGTCGAGCCCATACTGCGCGGGATTCTTCGCCATGATGATGGCGGCGATGATGCCCGGAACGTAGTTCTTCGTCTCGCCCGGCAACACGCCACGGCGATACAGCTCCCAGAAGTCGGCGTAGCCGGTCTTCATCACCGCGCGCTGCACATTGCCCGGCCCCCAGTCGTAAGCAGCCATGGCGAGATACCAGTCGCCAAACTGGTTATAGAGCGTCTTGATGTAGCGCGCATAGGCACGCGTGGACTTCTCGGGATCGAAGCGCTCATCTACCCAGCCGTTACGCGCGAGACCATAGGCTCCGGTGAACGGCATGAACTGCCACATGCCTGCTGCACCCGAGGAGCGGTTGACGACCTGCGGCTGGAAACCGGACTCCGTGACCGCCTGATAAATGACATCCTGCGGCACTCCCTCTTCGCGAAGGATGCGCTGGATCATGTCCTTGTACTTGCCGGCACGTTCAAGCGAGCGAAGCAGGTGTGCATGGCCTGTCTGCGAGTTGGAGAAGTAATTGATGAAGCCGGCGACGTAGTCGTTGACGACAAGCGGAAAATCCGACTGCGTCGTCTTCAGCTCGGCGGAGAGCTGAGCATTCAGGGCTGCGTCCGATTTGAACGTCACCTCATTTGCAGCATCGAGAGGCGCGGCTTCAATGGCGGGCGAGAGTCCATTCCCCTGCTTCAGCGCCGCAATCTCGAGCGCGTTGACCGAATCGAGCAGATGCTCAAACTCGTCGGAGAGCTGCGGGTCCTTCTTCAGATCGAGACCGCTGGTGAGCATCAGATCGACGGCCGAATCGAAATCTGCGCGCGCCGCTTCGAGGTGTCCTGCGCGGTAGTTATCGACGCCGCTGCGATAGATCTGCTCGACGCGATTGATGAGCTGCTGCGCTTTGTACGCCCTGGCGGAGTCTTCTACGGTCTGGGCCGTCGTTGGCAATGCGGCAGCCTGCGACGCTCCTGCAGGAACAGGAGCCGTGGCCTGCGGTGAGAGCTTGCCCGGCGCACCGGCCTGTGCCGCATTGTTCTGCGGACAGCCTGCCAGTAAAACGAGCGGCGCGCATCCCAGCGTCAGCAGCCAGCGCCGCAGATGATGCAGATGATGTTGTTCCGTTTGCCGAAGCATTGTTCCTGCTCATTGTATGACGTAGCTACTGCGTGGCGCGTATACCGACTTCGCCGGGGCCTCCCGCCGGTCGGCGCAAAAATTCTTATTCGGCGGACTAGCCATCGCTATCCCTAACGTTAGAAGTGCTCGATGCGCTGTTATCATTGAAGATTGAGGCATCCCGTCACACCGTATGAATCCCAGTCACATTCGCAACTTCGCGATCATCGCGCACATTGACCACGGCAAGTCCACCCTGTCGGACCGTTTGCTTGAGCTGACCGGTAGCTTGACCTCGCGCGAGATGCAGGCGCAGGTGCTCGACGCGATGGATCTGGAGCGCGAACGCGGCATCACGATCAAGGCCCACACGGTACGCATGATGTATAAGTCGCGCGACGGTGAGACCTATCAGCTCAACCTGATCGACACGCCCGGTCATGTGGACTTCAGCTATGAGGTCTCGCGCTCGCTGGCTTCGTGCGAGGGCGCGCTGCTGGTCGTCGATGCCTCCCAGGGTGTTGAGGCGCAGACGCTTGCCAATGCCTATCTCGCCATTTCGAATGGGCTTGAGATCATCCCCGTCATCAATAAGATCGACCTGCCAAGCGCCGATATTCCGCGCACGAAGGAGATGATCGAGAAGTCTGTCGGCCTGCCTGCCGACGATGCGATTCCCGTCTCTGCGAAGACAGGCAAGAACGTCGACGAGATTCTCGAAGCGGTCGTGCATCTACTGCCTCCACCGAAGGGCGATGCCGATGCTCCTTTGCAGGCGTTGATCTTCGATAGCTGGTTCGATCCCTACCGCGGCGTAATCGTGCTGGCTCGTGTGATCAATGGACGCATGCGCAAGGGACAGAAGATCAGGCTGATGTCGAACGGCAAGGTCTTCGATATCGAGAGCATGGGCGTGATGACGCCGAAGCCTGTCGAAATCGATGAGCTCTCCGCCGGAGAAGTCGGCTTCTTCGTCGCCACCATCAAGAACGTCGCCGATACCAAGGTGGGCGACACCATTACCGATGTCGAGCGGCCCTGCGCGGAGCCTCTGCCGGGCTTCGAAGATATCAAGAGCATGGTCTTTGCGGGTCTTTATACGGTTGATTCGCACGAGCACGGCCTGCTGCGCGACGCGCTGGAGAAGCTGCGGCTCAACGACTCGTCGTTCAACTTCGAGCCGGAATCCTCGGTCGCTCTCGGCTTCGGCTTTCGCTGCGGCTTCCTCGGCCTGCTGCACCTTGAGATCATCCAGGAGCGCCTGGAGCGCGAGTACAACCTCGACCTGATCACGACTGCTCCGGGTGTGCAGTACAAGATCACGCTCACGGACGGTAAGGTCGTTACGGTCGACAACCCCTCGCGCTGGCCTGACCCAAGTGAAATCGAGCAGGTGGAAGAGCCGGTTATCGAAGCCAAGATCCTGACCAACGAGGAGTACCTCGGCGGCATTCTGAAGCTGGTCGAAGACAAGCGCGGCCGCCAGAAGAATATCGAATACGTCTCTGAGACGCGCGTCATGATCACCTACGAGCTGCCGCTCAATGAGATCGTGCTCGACTTCTACGATCGCCTGAAGTCCGTCTCGCGTGGCTACGCCTCGCTGGATTACCATCTGGCCGGGACGTGGATCTCGCCAATGGTGAAGATGGACATTCTGGTCTCGGGCGAGCCGGTCGACGCGCTCTCGATCATCGTGCACCGCGACTTTGCCTATGACCGCGGCAAAGCACTGGTCGAAAAGATGCGTGAACTCATTCCGCGCCAGATGTTTGAGGTCGCAATCCAGGCGGCGATCGGGTCGAAGATCATCGCTCGATCTACGGTCACGGCCATTCGCAAAAACGTGATCGCGAAGTGCTATGGCGGCGACATCAGCCGTAAGCGCAAGCTTCTTGAAAAGCAGAAGGAAGGCAAGAAACGGATGAAGCGCATCGGCAAGGTCGACATTCCGCAGGAAGCCTTCCTGGCGGTGCTGAAGGTGGGCGAAGAGTAAGTCGCCCTTGCGGGTAATTGGCCTGATTTTCTATTCGTTTCTCAGGGACGCCGTAACAGCAGTGTAACTTTCATCTGTGGAAACCCCTGAAATCGCGCTCTTTGGTCGGTTTTGCATCAACAAATTAAGAATTTCCGCGGATGGTCTCTGCAAATTCCATGTTTTCATTGATTTGCGCTGTGGCCACTCTATGGCGGTTTCCGAGCAAAAATAGCCCAAAGTTGTATTTACAGAACGAAGTCGCCCAGCGATTCACAGGTTTTTCCACAGAACGGCTCTAATCCGCACTTAAATGAGTAACCGGCGATCTTCTTGAAGAAGATCGCCGGTTGTACTGCAAAATCAGTTACTGCTTGGGAGTGGTCCGCGCAGGCGTCGTCGAGCGAGGACGGGCACCGGGAGCGCCAGCCGAAGGAGCCGACGGAGCAGGAGCCGCAACACCCGAGGAGGCGTTGTAGGCATTCACCACAGCCAGGGTGATATCCGTGTTCGGATTCTGGCTGGCCCACATCACATTGCTGTTCTGCTGGTTGCTGACGTCGAGCAGCAGGGTGTAGCCATTGTCGGCAACATACTTCTGCACCGTAGCCGAGAACTTGCGGGCAACCCGTGCATAGGCTTCCTGAACATCGGCCTGGTAGGCGTTGTTCGCGTCTTCTGCATCGCGGTTCAGCTGCTTTTCCTTGGTGTCGATGTTCTTCAGGCGGGTGGCACGCTCGTCATCGCTCATGGTGGCGGGTGCGCTCTGAAGCTGCTTCTTGAGCGAATCGACTTCCTGGCCGAGGGACTCGATCTGCGCCCTCTTGGGTTCCCACTTCTTCTGAACGTCCTGAACGGCCTTCTGTCCTTCGTTGGTCGCAAAGACACCTTGCTCAAAGGAGATCAGGGCGATCTTGGCCGGGACAGCCTGCGGTGGTGGCGGGGGTGTGTTGGCTGCGGACGTTGCAGCTGGAGCTGCGGGAGCAGGGGTTGCCGTCTGCGCCATCGCAGCGGCAGTCGACAGTCCCGCGCCGAGGGCGGAGACAAGAACAAGGGTGCGATTCATGCGGTGTTTGGTACTCCTTCGGGGATCGTTCAAGAAATCATCCGGTCGTAGGTGCAGAATCGCGACCTTCCGAGCCAATGGCCCTGCATCCGCTCGATGATTCCCTCAACCAGGAGAGAACCACCTATGCCGCGACCGTCCGGCCTTGAGGCCGGCAGGGAGCGAGAGGGCTGCCAGAACACCCCGATTATAGGGTTCTGACTGGTGCGGGTCAAACAAAACCAGCGTGAATTCACGTATCCCAAAATATGGAGCCGATCCTGTGCGGACTCCGGTTTTTGGACGTCGCGGCGCCTAAAACGTCTGTAAGTGCCCCTATTTTCAGAGGGCCTGATTGGTATCCCAATTGCTTCTTATCAAGTATCGCTTCCAGCCTGGGCATTGGGTTGTCCTATGTTGAGGCTGTAGCGTGGGTTCCCGTATGAAGAGAGCGTACCCATGATGGTACAGCTCCGCTGCGGTGGGCCTGGTTCTCTGCAAAGAGGATCCGTTTTTGGGAGGCCAGTGATGGCCATTGCTGAAACAGCCGCTCCCACACAAGGGGATGCGGCTGCTCTTCGCTCTCTGCCAGGTTCTTTCTGTTTCAGGAACGGGTGATCGGCAACGATCTGATATGTTAAGAAACAGGGTCGTTAGAAGAAGGACTTGCAAAGCTGACCGCTTGCGCGTACCCTGTCTCTGGCCTTGATCTAACCGGCGGTGGTACCCATCTTGAGTGGTTTCGTGATGCATAGTGGGTTTCCGCAGGTTGGTGGCATACGTGGGGACATACGAGTGACGCAGCCAACGCTGCCGATGGATGTTCAACGTGAAGGGTGAAGGGATTGGCCGGATTGAGGCCATCCGCGGCTGCCTGAGCTGGCAGATTTTGACTAGCCGGCAGCAACAAAGCATTTATTAGACGTCCGTTTTGAGTACAACTTGAGATTGTTTCCTCCGACGCACCACGGGTTTGGTCCGAGCTTCGCCACCAAGGCGAGCACGCCGAAGCCTGTCGTCGTGGGAGTGAATCGCTAATTGCGTTAGACGCAACAGGAAGTGGAAGCATGACTTCAGAACAGAATATGCCCGAGGTTGATTCGTACCAGGGTTCTTCCGCGGCCCCCGTTCAGGATGGGGAGTCGCAGTATGCCGGGGGATCCATTCCCCATGGTATGGGTCAGTCGAAAAGCAGTCGCCGCAGGCGTCGTAAGCGGAAGAACAAGGACACGGGCGCGCCGCAGCAGCAGGCGGCTGGCGATCAGGGCGCATCGGTTCCTACGATGCAGGCAGCCGGACAACCCCAGCAGGGCTTTCAGCAACAGGGCCAGCAGCCTTATCAGGGAAATCAGCAGGGTAGCGGCGGCAAGCGCTGGAAAAAGAAGTTCCGCGACCGGCAACGCAACGGGGGGGGGCAGAACCCAGGCAACGCTGCCGACTTCAACTCCACCGGCGCTTATCAGCAGACGCATCAGCCCGGCAATAATTCCTACAAGAGGAAGGGCGGCGGTGGCAAGCAGCAGCGTGGCCCGCGCAACTTTGTCGGCCCGATGGACCACAGCTACCGCGAGGTGAACGGCAATTTTGCCGACGCACCGCCTTCGACCATCGATACAGGCAACAATGGAAACCGCCGCAATGGTCATGGCCGCAACTTCCACGTCAGCGACTCGCAGCCGATCGATTACTCGCAAGGACGTGCTATCCCGATCCCGGAGGATGCACCGACCAAGATCTTCTTCTTTATTGAAGATCTCTTCTTCCTAGCGAAGATTCAGGAGACCTCACGCAAGCTCGGCGTCAAGGTCGCGTTCGTCAAGAACGATAAGGACGTCATCTCGCAACTTACCGCAGAAGATGATCGCCCATCACTTATCGTCTTCGATCTGAACAACGCGAGCGCCAAGCCGCTGACACTGATTCCGAAGCTGAAGTCGAAGTTGAAGCGTGGCACCTCGATCATCGGCTTCCTCTCGCATCTGCAGGGAGACCTGAAGGCCAAGGCCACCGAGGCTGGCTGCGATACGGTTATGCCGCGTGCAGCCTTCTCGCAGAACCTGCCGAATCTTCTGCGCCGCTACAGCGCCTCGGATGAGGAAGACAGCAACAACTACAACCAGTAATTCATCTGGAAGACACACGACGGCTGGCGGGCTTCGATCCGCCAGCTTTCGTCTTTAACCGGGAGGCCACGTCATAGGGCGTCCACCCAGCAGATGCAGATGCAGGTGCTGCACCGTCTGTCCGCCTTCGTCGCCTGTATTCACCACAACGCGATAGCCCTTATCCAGCTTTTGCATGCGAGCCAGGTCGGCTACGGCCGACATCAGGTGCCCCAATAAAGGCTTGTGCTCTGCCAGCGCCTTCGCCTGCGATGCGATGTGTTCCTTGGGGATCACTAACAGATGCGTGGGGGCCTGTGGATTGATGTCCGGGAACCCGATGCAGAACTCGTCCTCATACACACGGTTCGCTGGTATCTCGCCAGCCAGGATCTTGCAGAATAAACAATCGGGAGAGAGTTTCTGAGAGCCGACGTTCGTTTTCATGAGCCCTTTCACTTATTGAAAAATTTAGGACGCTGGCCCGGCGTCCATGGGTTGTACCTGGCGGCAAAGGCCGCACGACTTGCAACAGAGGGATGGCTGAACGTCCAGAACTCAACGAACGGGTTAGGGTTGGGATCGACGAGCGATATCTCGCCCAGCAATTGAAACGCCTGTTGTGCCGTTGCCTGCGGGTCGGCGACGATGCCGTGAATCGCCTCCTGCCCATACACATCGGCTTCATGCTCGTGCATGCGGCTGTAGCCATTGATGATGGGCTCTGAAAAGAATGAGAGCACGGCCAGCACGAGCAGGAGCACAGCAAGCGCACTCCAGTCGTTCTGCGAACTGACGCCCCAACGCTTTCCATACCGTGCAATCAGCCACCTTACTCCCCGATAACCGAGGTAAAACTCCACCAGCAACAGCAGGCCAAGAAATGCCAGCGTCGCTGGAATGTGATTCAACACATAATGTCCTAGCTCATGTCCAAAGATGAAGCTGATCTCATCCGGGGTTGCCTTGGCAATGGTGTTGTCCCACACAACGACGCGTTTTGACGCTCCGTAGCCCGTAACATACGCATTCAGCGTTGTGACCTTTTCACTTGCCTTCATCAGGTACATCCGCTCTGGCGCAATCTGCACACCGCCGCGGGTCACGACCTGCTCCAGGCGGTCTACCAGGGCCGGGTTCGATTTCGCCAGCGGCTCGAACTTGTTGAAGAGAGGATCGATCAACACCGGCGCAATAAAGACCGAGAGCAGCACGATCAGCATCGCTGGAATCCAAAACCAGAACCACCAGCGATTCGGCGATTTGCGAATCACCCAGAACAGCAGCATGACCAGCAGGCCGCCAAAGACGAAGACCAGCAGGAAGCTCTTCGCCTCATCCAACGCCCAGCTGGCCCAGCCCTGTACCGACTGCCCATACTCCACCGCTGCATGATGGGCGTAGAGATCAAGCGGCAGGCCAAGCAGCGTAGTCGTCAGCAGCAGGAGCAATGCGAATGCAAACCCCTGCACCCAGCGGTTCGCGCTCAGTCCCACCGCGGCATCGCGCATACGGGCCACAGCGCCTAATGCCAGCAAAAGAACGAGCTGGAGAATCCCCCATCCGCTGCCCAGAAAATCCAATATGACACGAATGCGCGAATAGGCGATCGCTTTAGCCAGCTTTTCCGGTGGGAGCGAATAGGCGGCCCCCGCATCGTTCGTTGTTGTCTTTTGTTCTTGCGCCGCCGGAGTTTGCTGCGTGCCCTGAGCAGCGCTTGCCTGCGCCTTCAGCAGAGGAACGATAGCAGTCAACAGAAATAGCAAGACGGCAAAGATACGGATGCGCATAAGGCCTTTCAGGTCCATGGGGTTGTGTCAGTTTGCACGAATAGCTGTTCTCCGGCAACTCCTCTCATCTCAGCAACTGTCTCTATGGACGGGCATACCACCGTCACGTCACATAGAGAATGGAGAATCACCTTCATCCTCCCCATAGGAAGCACTATCGCCCGTCTTTCCGATACACTCGCCCTTAGTCAGGATTTTCCGCAGGTGAAACGAGTTCTTCCTCCAATGATGCGATCCCGTGCCGTAACCGGCCTTGCCCTGAGTCTCTCCGTTTCTGCCCTCTCTATCGTTACTGCTGCCTCTACGCATGCCGCCGAACCCAAGCTGCAAGCAAATACAGCGCTGCTGGACGCCATGAGCGCGGAGCTGAATCGCGCGGTTGCATCCCTCGGCTCAACAGGAAGCGACAAGCAGCCGAAGCCTTACTTCATCAGCTACTCTGTCGCGGACGCGGACACGTTCAGCATGACGGCGCAGTATGGAGCCATCGCGCTTGAGAACCAGAGTCACCGCCGCATCGCCGACGTGCAGCTCCGCGTCGGCACACCGCAGCAGGACAACACGCACGGCGACCACCGCGCCAGCGCGCTGACCACCATTCCTCTGCCGCTCACCGACGACCGTGAGGCGATCGAGCGCACTCTCTGGTTTGCCACCAATCGCGGCTACGCCAAGGCGCTCGACAGCTACATGAAGGTGAAGACTGAGCAGCAGGTTCGCGCCAAGGAAGAAGATGCTTCGGCCGACTTCTCTGCCGAATCACCGAAGACGGACATCCTGCCTGCAGCGCCACAACTCAGCGTTGACAAGGCCATCTGGCAGAAGCGCCTCCGCGAGATCTCCCTGCTGTTCCGCCAATATCCTGACGTCTTCTTCGACACGGTCATCCTGCAGTCTTCCACCGAGACGGATTATTTCGTCTCTTCCGAGGGAACAAAGGTTGCGACTCCCAATCAGGTCGCGCGGCTCGTCGTTGTCGCCCGCACTCGCGCTGCCGATGGGATGGACCTCTTCCGCGCCGAGACCTTTGAGGCCGACTCGCTCACTCATCTTCCCGACCAGAAGGCCGTCCTCGAAAAGATCTCCGCCATGGCGAAGAACCTTGTCGCCCTGCGCAGTGCACCCATTACCGAACCATTCAACGGCCCGGCCATCCTTAGCGGACGCGCCTCTGCCGTCTTCTTCCACGAGGTTCTCGGCCACCGCCTTGAGGGCCAGCGCCAGCGCGGCGATGATGAAGGGCAGACCTTCACCAAGCTGCTGGGCAAGCAGATTCTTCCCAGTTTCATGAGCGTCACCGATGATCCCACACTGAAGAATTTCGACGGTCAATCGCTCAGCGGACACTACAGCTATGACGATGAGGGCCAGCCTGCGCGCCGCGTCGACCTGATCAAGGATGGTGTGCTGGAGACCTTCCTGATGTCGCGTCTGCCCATCGCCAGCTTCTCGAACACCAACGGCCACGGACGCGCCGAGACCGGACGCATGCCCACGGGCCGCCAGGGCAATCTCATCGTCAGCTCCACCAAGACTGTCAGCGACAAGGAGCTGCGTCAGATGCTGATTGACGAGGCGAAGAAGCAGGGCAAGCCCTACGGTCTCTACTTCGAGGACATCTCCTCGGGCTTCGCGGTCACAACGCGCCGCTCGCCGCAGGCCTTCCAGGTCATTCCGCTTGTCGTCTACCGCGTTTACGTCGATGGCCGCCCGGATGAGCTGGTGCGCGGTGTCTCCATCGTGGGTACGCCGCAGGCTGCGCTCAACCGCATCGTCGCGACCGACAATCATCAGGAGATCTTCAACGGCATCTGCGGAGCCGAGTCCGGCAGCATCCCCGTCAGTGCCGTCGCGCCTGCCATGCTCGTGCGCGAAATTGAGACACAGCGCCAGGCGCAGGGCAATAATCGTCCGCCGATCCTGCCTCCACCGCCCGTCGGCGATGCCGGAAAGGAGATCAAGTAATGAATACCCTTTCCTTGCTCCGCAACAAGCGCACCATTTCGATTGCACTTGCGATGACCTCCCTCTTTATCGCTGCACCCATCACGCGTGCGCAGACGAAGATCGACGATCCCCTCCTGAAGGCCATGCAGGCTGAGCTTGAGCGCGAGAAGAGCCAGCTTCTGCTACCTGGTATGGAGCGGCCCTACTTCATCGAGTACCGCCTCGACGACTTCACCACCTACGAGGCTGTCGCCAACTATGGTGCGCTTACTCGCGAAGAAGAGGGGCACCAGCGCATCGTCCGCGTCAGTGTTCGCGTAGGCGACTACACGCTCGACTCCAGCTCCGGGCGCGGCGAAGGCTCTGTACAGCTTGGGCCCGAGGACAACGATCCGAATGCTCTTCGGTACGCTCTCTGGGTTGCGACCGACGACGCCTATAAGAATGCACTGCGCGCCTACTCTGCAAAACGCGCGGCTCTGGAACGCTTCCAGTCAACGCGTGAAGAAAAGGACCTCTCGCAGGAGAAGCCCTTCGTCCACATCGAGCCGCTACGCAAGCTCGAGATCGATCGCGCCGAATGGCGACGCCGCATTATCGATGCCAGCGGGCTCTACAACACCGCACCCGAAGTTCGCAGCTTTGCTGACCAGATCCAGTACTCCACGGCGAACATTCGCGGTATGGCGCTGAACCGTTACCTCGTGAACTCTGAAGGCACCATCGCACGCTATGCAAGCAGCGGGTACAACAATGCCATCAGCGTCGGCGCGCAGGCTCCTGACGGCATGCGCCTCGGTCGCGACAACGGCTCGGTCGCTGTCACCGCTGCCGAGCTTGAAGGCTGGCCGGCTTTCCGCAAGCGCGTCATCGACGACCTTAAGAGCCTCGACGCTCTGCGCAATGCTCCCATCGTCGACGCCGAGGACTATCACGGGCCCGTCCTCTTCTCCGGCGACGCGGCCTCCGATGTCATGAACCGCCTCTTCGTCCCGAACATCGAAGCCGATCGCCCAGAGCTCGGCACTGCCGCGCGTACGACCGGTATTTATACCTCCAGCTACAAGGCCCGCGTTCTGCCCGAGTTCATCAGCGTTGTTGACAACCCGCTGGAAGCGAAGTTCGCTGGTCACGCCGTCCTCGGCGCCTATCAGATCGATGACGAAGGCGTGCCCGCGCAATCCGTTCATGTTGTGACCAATGGCAGACTCGACAATTACCTCATCGGTCGCACGCCGGTGAAGGACTTTCCCTCATCCAACGGGCATGGCCGCGCAGCTCCCGGCGCGCCCGCTCATTCGCGCTCGGGCGTCCTGATCGTTTCCTCCGGCAATCCGACACCCGCTTCGCAGATGACACAGAAGCTCCTCGATATGGCGAAGGAGCAGAAGCGTGATGTCTACGCGGTCGAAACGATGGGCGGCGAGGTGCCGCGTCTGCTCTATCGCGTCCACCCTGACGGCACGCGCCAGCTGGTTCGCGGCGCCGCCTTCGACGAGCTGGACAATCGCAGCCTGCGCTCCGAGATCATCGCTGCGGGTGACGATCCCTACGTCAACGATCAGTTGGGCACACTGCCTCAGACCACGATCGTGCCCAGCCTTCTCTTCGGCGACATCGGCGTCAAGCGTGCCAACGAAGAGCAGCAGAAGTTGCCCTACTATCCGCCGCCGCCGATGCAGAAATAAAATTAAAGAAGAATTTCGATATGCAGCTCGATCCTAAGTCGCTCCAGCTACTCGCCATCGCCGCTCTCTTTGCCCTGCTTTACGCAGGACGCATGGTTAAAGGCTCGGCACGCCAGACTCCGGAGGGCCTCGCCTTCCCGCTCAAGCCCGTCGTTCTGTGGGGACGTGCACTGGTTCTGCCGCTCTACTTTGTCCTCTTCGCGTGGCCATTGTGGCAGCGCGAGCACCATATTCCCGTGTGGCTCCCAGTGCTGATCTTCGCGCTCGCCGTCTTCGTCCTCGCACAGATGCCCGGGACGATCGTTCTTACGCCAACCGGACTCACGCAACACTTCTGGCTGCGTGGCACCAAGTCAATCAGCTATCCCGACGTGATGAGCATCCAGGCCATCGGCGCAGGACGCATGACGCGTGTGCTCGGCGCCAACCGCGTCAGCATTACGCACACCTGGAATCACGCCGGCGCCAACGAGTTCATCAAAGAGCTGGAGCGCCGCACAGGGAAGCGGGTCATCCGCTAATCAATCTGTACGAATCAGGTACGGCTCTGCGCCCGAGACATGGATACTCTGGGCCACCTGCGTTGCATTTGTCTTGTCCGGCCTCGCTGGATTGATTCTCACCCAATGCCCTGTAGGACCGGGGAACTCGATCACCTTGGCCGTCGCGTAACGCCGGATCAAATCATTCTTCAAGCGGACCGCATCCTTCTCATTCTGGAATGCACCTACCTGCACGCACCAGCGGCCTCCGGGAATGGCCGTCGGACTCGTGCTGGGTGGCGGCGTCCATGCCTCCACGCGCACCTGCGCCACACCCATGTGATAGACGCCGGTTGCCTTTGCCGCGGCCAGTGAGAGATCGATGATCCTGCCATGCACAAACGGCCCGCGATCGGTAATCTTCACCAGCGCCGACTGATTCGTCGTCAAATTCGTCACGCGCGCCATCGAACCCAGCGGAAGCGTCAGGTGCGCAGCCGTCATCGCATTCTGGTCATACACGGTGCCATCCGCACCCTTGCGTCCTGCATAGGGAGGACCATACCAGCTGGCGATTCCCGTCTCCACCAACGCCGGTTTCCCGCGCAGATCGGGCGGCAGCGGAACAGGTTTTGGCGCAGTTGCCGTCGATGACCCCGATGCGCTCGATGAACCTGAGCCACGCGAGTACGTTCCATTCGGCGTAGGCGGCGGTGGCGTACGGTGTGCTACCACCCGCTTCTTATGGCAGCCCGAAGTCATCAGCACAAGAATGACAGCAGACGCTACAGCCGTACGGCACGCCCAGCCTCCGGCAATGCGTATTCCGCTCACGGCTTCCGCATATCCTCGGGTTTAGGAGGCGGAGGCGTTCGTCCGGCACGCTCATCCATGCGCTGCGCCATGCGGTTCAGCTCCTGCGCCGCGGCGCGCAGAGCGTCCGTGCCACTCCTGCGCACCTCAGGCACAACCTCGTCGTTGAAGTAGGTAACCAACCGCCGGAGGTCGTCTTCCAAACGCGAACCGGTCTCGTGCAGGCGCTGTTCCCATCCAGACTTCGGCGTCTCGTTGACCATGCACACTTCTCCAACGTCCATTATCGAAATGAGGAAAAAGCAGGGTCAATCATTCTGAGCGTCTATTCCGATTGCAGTGCCGAGGTGGTAACGTCGGATGTATTACGAACAATCGGTCACAATGCATACAACGTGATGCGTCCTGCATGCGTCCCTCAATCAGGGGGCAATTCTCAAAGGCCGTCAGACCCGCTTCTTCCCGTGGAGATGCGAGACCGTAAATAAATTATGGAGCTGCTTTTTTGACGGTATCTATCTCTCTTTTCCTGATGGCGCATCGCTTTATGATCGCCGCCCTGCTTGTGTCTTCTGTTTTGACCTGCCGTGCCCTGGCTGAAGATGGAGTAGCAGTCACACCCTCTTCGCTACCCGATGCGCCCAGCGTCACATGGAGTCATGCCGTTGGCTTCAGCAGCTCAGCGGATAACTCCTTGTTGGTCCTCGATCCTGATGTACAAACCGCGAATCCAGCGACAAGGCCGGAAGCACCTGCCTACATCAAACGGATTCATGCGGGACAGCCTGTTGCTCCACAGCACGCACGCGACAAGGTCCTGCTAGGCTTGCGCGAGTCTGTGACACCGTACAGCATGCTGGGCTGGGCCGCTTCGGCGGGCTGGTCGCATCTCGTCAACACTTCGCCGAACTATGGCTCCGATGGAAGGGCCTTCGCTCAGCGGCTTGGCGCAGCCGCAGCACTGAACTCGGGCAAGGAGATCTTCTCCGATTCGGTGCTCTCCGTTGTCTTTCATCAGGACCCGCGATACTACCAGATGGGTCCGGGACACAGCTTCGCCCATCGCGCCATTTATGCAGTGACGAGAACAATCGTCGGACGCACCGATGGCGGCCGCAGCATTCCGAACTATGCCTTCATCCTGGGAACCGGTGGATCGGCAGCGCTGACCCATACCTATTACCCGGAACGAAACGTCCATCCAGGGCAGGTCATGCAGACCTGGGCGACTTCGCTTGGCGGCAGCTCCGTCGGACATCTCGCCTCCGAGTTCGGCGGAGAGATTATCAGTCGGCTGCAGCGCAGAAAACATTGAGTCATCCTTCCCCGCCTGGGGTTTTAGAAGACGAAGAAGGTTGTTGACGATGCAAAGGGCGTTCATTCTGGGATTGTTGCTTTCGATGCGGCTAACCGCACAAACCCCTGAGCCCGCTTCGGATACCGCCTTTGTATCCCAGTCTGCGCCTGTAGAATCTGCAGAGACTGATACCGTTCCGGCGCTTCCCGACTCCCCGGGCTCCGTCCGTCATGAAGATGTGGTCGCAGTCGCCGAAGCTTCGCTGAAGGCCACAGGAAAGCCCACACGCTCCTGTAACGCCTGGTATGCGATTCGCATCATTCATATTCCAGCGGACAAAATGAATGAGCCTCCTCCGCCGTGCGCCGAGCTGGTCTATCCCTATCAACGCTTTCTCGATACGAAAATGATTGTGCCGCTCGACTGGAAGCAGAAGGGCTACCTGGCATTGCATTTTGCAACCGACCCCGCAGGCATAGGCACCATCGCCGGGGTTTCGGCCATCAATATCGCCGTCGACTCCCACACCGCCTACGGCCCGGGAATGAAAGGCTACGGCAAGCTCGTCGGCGTCGGCCTGCTGCAGAATACGACGGGCGAGTTCTTCGGCACTTTCGCAATACCCTCGCTGATGCACCAGGACCCGCGCTACTTTCGCCAGCCCGACAAACCTATCGGCAAGCGCATCCTGTACTCCATCTCACGCACCGTCGTCTCGCGCAGCGATAGCGGCAAGACGATTCCCAACTATGGCACGCTTGCCACATACCCCATCGCTACCGAAATCTCCAACCTGTACGTTCCTGGCATCCACAGCGATGGCCGATCCACCACCGAACGCATCCTGACCGGCCTGGCCCTCGACCCAGTCAACAATCTCCTCAATGAGTTCCTGCCCGACTTCGCCAGCCGCATCCACGTGCGCATCATCTTCGTGCAGCAGATCCTGAACAACATCGCCGTGGCACCGGGCGCTATGCCATAGAGTCTGCAGGCCTTTACCGGCCCGATTTTGCCCTCCCGCTCAGCCAGCCTGAGTCCCCATTCAATGCAGATTTCTACCGTTCGCTTGCTTAATCTTCGGTTCGTCCCCTGATCTGAGTAGTCTGGACATGGCTCGAACTCCTTGTCCGTCATTCATTTAACAAGGGGATTGAACCCGGGTGCTCACTTCCGACATCACCCGTTGGTTAGATAAACTTGTACGGTGTAGTTCCAAGAGCTCACAAGATTTTGACGGAATTATCAGGAGACAGAAACGCGTATGGCAAAGTCCGCGAAGTTAGCCGAGAAGGCTCTTACGTATGGCGCAAAGGCCGCATGGGCCGTGTTCGACAAGCTGAACTCGATCTCGCCCAACCCCAGCTTCACCCCTAAGTGGAGTGACAAGCCCCTCCTGAAGTCCTATCAGAAGGAAAAGCCCCCGCTAGGCTGGCCTCGCACCACCGACTCGCTCTGCCCCAAGTGCATCCCTGAGATCCGCCAGCAGATCGTCGACGGCAAGCTGCCCCACGAGATCCTGCTGAACGAGAAGGTCGGCGAGATCAAGGCACAGATCATCGAGCGCGACGGCAAGATCCTGATGGTGAAGGACTGCCCCATCCACGGCCACTTCGAGGACGTCATGTCCATCGATCCGCCGATGATGAAGCACCTCGAAGACGTCTTCCCCGGTCGCGACATCCGCGCCCACAATGACGAGAAGCTTCACAACCACGGCACCTCGACCGTGACGCATGGACGTGGCTCGGTTCTGACCATCGACCTGACCAACCGCTGCAACATGATGTGCGATCCCTGCTTCATGGACGCTAACCAGGTCGGCTTCGTCCACGAACTCACCTGGGACGAGATCAAGACCATGCTCGACAACGCGATCCAGATCAAACCGCGTCGTCAGATGAGCGTTCAGTTCTCCGGCGGCGAGCCCACACTGTCGCCCTACTTCCTCGACGCCGTCTCCTACGCCCGCAAGGTTGGTTATAACTCCGTGCAGGCCGCGACCAACGGTATCGAGTTCGCGAAGTCGAAGGAGTTCGCCAAGGCTGCTGCTGAAGCCGGCCTGCGCTACGCTTACCTGCAGTTCGACGGTATCGGCAACGCCGCCAACTCACATCGCAAGGTCGGCAACGCATTCGACGTGAAGCTCCAGGCCATCCACAACCTGCATGAGGCCGGCGTCGACATCGTTCCGGTAACGACGATCGTCAACGGCATCAACAACGAGCAGGTTGGCCGCATCATCGAGTTCGCGCTCGACAATCCGAAGAAGATCAACTTCCTCTCGTTCCAGCCTGTGTCCTTCACCGGCCGCGACGAAGAGGTCTCGGACGAGCGCCGCGCCGCACAGCGTTACACACTGTCGCACCTCGCACACGACATCCGTAACCAGACCGGCCTCGGCGAATCGACGCGCGACTGGTTCCCGATCTCCTTCATGTCCACCTTCTCCGACTGGGCCGACCTGGTTCACGGACCGGACCATGACTGGGGTCAGCTCTCCTGCGGCTGCCACCCGAACTGCGGAATCGGTATGGCGCTGATGATCGACAAGGAGACCAAGGAAGCGGTTCCCGTCACCCAGTTCCTCGACGCCGTACAGCTCGCCAAGGACGTCGCCCGCATCAACGACGCCGCCCGCGGCAAGTTCCTCTCCATCCTCGGCGTCTCGCTCGCGCTGCTGCGCAACTACGATCCCACGAAGGCTCCTACACACTTCAAGATCGTCGACCTGCTGCAGAAGTTCGACAAGTGCTTCGGCGCCACCGGCCGCAACTACGGCAAGGTGACCGCTGACCGCACCATGGCCGACATCGAGAAGCGCCGCGCCGATCGCTGGAACTTCCTCTTCATCGCCGGCATGTGGTTCCAGGACCTCTTCAACTACGACTTCCGCCGCACCGAGCAGTGCATCATCCCCTACGCCACGCAGGAAGGCGAAATCAGCTTCTGCGCGTACAACACCGGCGTAGGCTGGCGCAACATTATCGAGAAGATGCACATGACCGCCACCCTCACCAAGTGGTACGAGGAGCATGGCCGTCACGAGATCTTCGCCGGCGGCAAGAAGGTCGGTCTCGAGCGGCAGGACAAGTACGACCTGGTGCTGAACGAGTCGCACGTCAACTCGGCAGCGAACGATACGTTCGAGAAGTCCGGCATCGCCAAGAACGCCCGCGAGGAGAAGATTCGCGCTCGCGACGCCAAGCTGAAGCAGGACGCTGAGAACGCGAAGATGGCCAAGCTCTACCGCAAGGAGATCCTCAAGGAGCAGGAGCAGCCCGGCTTCATCTCCCTCGGCGAGATCAAGCCCGCCCCCGCAAAGGCAGAGGACAAGGACCTCGTCGCAGGCGATTAGTCACCCGATTCACTGCATCAACAATAAAGGCCGCCAGCAATGGCGGCCTTCTTCTTTTCTAGTGGCGGCTTTCGCTGGACGCCGCTGATGCGGTCTCGTCGCCAAAATGGAGTTTACGGTGAAAGAGGTCGAGCGCGAGGCCGAAGCAGCTACGCGCAAGCTCAGGATCGTAACGTGGGCCTTCATCGCGAAGAAAGGCGTGGGCTCCGTTGACCTCGTGCCAGTTGAGGCGCGTGCCAAGCTCGTTGAGACGATTGAGGATCTTCATGCGGCCTTCGAGGGGAATATGCGGATCCTGCCGCCCCCAGACCATGAGCAGCTCGCCCTGAATTTCTTTGGCGCGTTCGAGCGAGTCGTCCTGCATGCCCTTGCCGAGACTGCCCTTATGGATGTCAGTGGCGTAGAAGCACACGGTCGAACGCACATCGGGTTGAAAAGCAGCGCGAAAGGCAAGGTGACCGCCGATGCAGATACCCATCGCTCCGAGCCGTCCCGTGCAGTCGGACCGCGACTTGAGATAGTCGAGGACAGCACGAGCGTCCGCATCATAACTGGCCAGTTCCTTGGTCGTCTTCAGCTCATTGCCGCGGTCGGCCCCGGCCTGGTCATATGCAAGAACAGTCCCTGGCGCTTCAAACTCGTGATAGATCTCGGGAGCGGCGACGATATATCCAAAACCGGCAAGCTGCGCAGCGGTGCGATGAATGGGGCCGGTGATCTGAAAGATCTCCGAGTAGAAGATGATGCCGGGATATCGGCCGGGAGCGGCGGGACGCACGATGTGCGTGCGCATAGGGCCGTATGAGGTAGTCAGTTCCACAATTTCATCGACGACAGTCACTTGCTTCCTCCAGCTTTCGGGTTTGACGTGACTTATTTTAGTCGTACGAAGTTCGGCAGGGTTTGCGGTGGTTTTCTGGAGCTACCGGGATTGCGAGAACACGGCCAGCATCCATGCAATCCCGCTGAATGCCAGTGCCTCGAAGACACTTGCCACCTCATTCCCCACATTCGTATAAGGATCGACGATCGCCCGCGGGATATGCAGCATCAGCAGCCACAGAAAGATCATTCCACCTGTTAGCAAAGCAGCCACGGACGCTACACGTCGCACCATGATTCCCACGCCCCCGGCAATCAGCGCTACCCCGGCAAAGTACGTCCAGAACATCTGTGCTCCAACCCATGCCGGAACGAGCGAGGCCACGAACTTCAGATAGAGGAAGTGGTCTGCTCCGAAGATCACCAGCATCATGGCAAACAGATACCTGCCGGCAGGCAGGACTCGCTCCAGCCATTCCGGCAACTTGTCATCATCGTCAAACGAAAGCGCCGCGATCCATGCTCCTCCAGCCAACGCCATCTCTTTCAGAGCATTCGTCCACGCTCCCAAAATCCAGGTATACGGACTGTTCAGGCGACTGGGGATGTGTGCAACCGCCACTAGAAGCAGCAGCGCGACACCCGTCCACGCTGCAACCTTTCTTCCCTTGATGTCGAAGAGAATGCACGCGCCCGCCAGCACCAGCCCAGCGCCCATCGCATATACCCACAACAAACGAAGGGGTATCCACGCCGGGAATTCCGGGATGACCACCCAGGGAAAGATCTTGAAGTAGAAGTGCATCAGGCCAATCGAAGCCAGCCCGAACGCGTAGAAGGAACGCCCCGCAGGAAGAAGCCACTTTGGCATGGCAGCGAGTCTAGCCTAAGTCGCCTCGCCTTCAGCCGCCATTCATCCCAAATCTCCGGCCAGCTTTCGAACACGATCCAACCGCCGCTTCGCGTGATGCGCTCTGGCCTGCATCGCAGGCGTCCCATCACGCAGAGCACGCTCGATGATCTCCTCGGCCAGCTCCCGGAGCGACGGCTCCTCGCAAGCCAGCAAGCCAATCCCCTCCACTGCCGAGCAGCGTGCCACGTTACTGTCATCCTCGATCAGAAGCTGCATCAGCCTCGCCGCGCGCAGGCGTTGCTCACGCGTGCGCGCCACACGTGGCACAACCAGCCCCAAATGCCAGCGTGTACGCGACTCTTCAGGCGGCAACTCTGCCAGTAGCCCAGCCAGCACATCCGCGTATTTCACTAAGGGAGCGATGTCGGTGTCCGTCATCCTGCGAGCAACGTCCGCGGCCCGCTTGCGCAGCTCCGGCTCATCGCCAAACATTGCCGCGACCAGACTTTTTGCTGCTGCGCGGTCGCCTGCAATCTCCGCAGCCGTCCGTCTTGCCCGATCCAATCCCCAGCGGCCTTTTGATATAGCTTGCACGGCGGAGTTCATGCAACCACTCCGCAGGCGTTAAACACGATGGAGCGAAGAGACTGGCTCTTCGCTCCACGCAACACCTTCCGATTAGTTATGGTCGTAATCATGATCATGGTCGTATCCATGATCATAGTCATGACGGTCATGCGCAACATCGCTTCCCGGAGTCAGCGAGACGCCACGCAACACCTCGGCAAAGCCCGCCTGCCGCAGTGTATGGAACTTCTCATTTGCAGCTACGGTTGCATCGGTGTTCGACAACTTGTCACGAACTACAACAACGCGGTTCGGGTCCGCTCCCTGGTCACCGTTGCCGCTGACAGTCGATGTAACCGCCCACAGCGTCACATAGCCATCGCGGTCCACGTGACCGGTCAGATTACGGAGTCCATCTGTAGCAGGTGCCCACGGAAGGTTGGTAGCAGCGTTGTTGCCCGTTGGATACCTGGCAATCGTGTAAGGCGTTCCAAGCTCAAGACCAGTCTGCAACGTATACGCCAGGCTCCAGCTGCCGGTTGAGGAGTTGAAAACCCACTTCTGCAACCCAGCCGTCTTCTGTCCAGCGGCATGCGTGTACAGATCCGTACCACCAGCATAACCATCGCCTTCATCGGCAACGTACAACGTATCGGCATTCGCGAACCAGATGCCGAAGGGATAAGCAACCGGGTTGGCCGTCTTTGCCAGCGCAGTCGGGAAGCCGGCAAGGATGCACATATTGCTGGAAAGACCACTCGTCTGCAACGTGCTTGGGTCGTAGCTTACAGGCGAAATCGGAAGCTGTGCACTCGCAGAAGGAAGACCCACACCCTTCGGGCAGGCTGTACCGGTCGTGTCGATAAAGTACACCGTGTTGACACCGTTGCCGCCGCTTCCCTTCGTGAAGTAGACAACATTGTTGAAGACAGTCAGACCGCGGAAGTTATCGTCCTTACCAATCTTGTCGGCCTTGTCCCCAAGCTCTGTCACAGAGAAGCTGCCCACTGGAGTCGGCGTCTGCGGAGCCTGTTCATTTTCGCTTGCCAACGATGGATTGATCAGCTGCGCTCCCGCACCAAGAATGATGTTCGCAGGCTGTGGGTTGGACCCATTGCCAGCATTGCCGGACGTATAGAAGACGTAGGCTCCGTCCTTGTTGTTCAGAATGGCGGCGCGGCCATTGTTTCCGCTATAAGCGTTCGTCTCCGTATAGGTCAGCCTTCCCCAACGATCAATCGTTGCCACTGCACGATAGATCGAAAATCCAACCGGATTCGTCGGATCGCCTGCCCCCGGGGTATTCGAGTTCGACACATCCAGCGCATTGATCGGAGCCACATAGCCCATGAACGTAAGCACCCGGCCATCCGTCGAGAGGTTCAATCCCAACTCAGACTTCGAACTGAAGCTCGTCACCAGCTGATTGTCCCAGCTCTTAACATGACGCTGCGAGCTGTTGGGGATCTCGATGCTGTTGATCGGCCATCCAAATGGCGTCACCTGATCCAGAAAGATCTTCGAGGTAATTCCGAAGCTGCCATCGTACGTGTCGTTATTGAACACAAACGGATAGGTCCCGTCATAAGGAGCCCCCGTCAAGGCCGAGCATCCTCCTTTTGTGCTCGCACAATTTGGCGGAAGCACCGTGCCAACCTTTACGTTATTTGGATTGTTGTCATATACGCTGCGACTGATAACGAGATTGCCAGGAAAGAAGAATTTGTCACGATCTGTATCGCGATCACGGCCTTGAGCCTTTGCCGAGAATGTCAATGCGCCCAGCGAGAGAAGAGCAAGGCCTTTTGCGACTGAGAGAGTACGCTTCATCGAAACCTCCAAAGAATTCGCTAAATTGTGTACTGATGGCCGTCGCCGCTAAGACATACAGGACGCATGCCGCCGCGAAGAGTGCAGGACTTCACGCAGATGAAATACCTGGAAGCACTCACTGAGTGAGCCTAAATCTCAGATCCTTAGGCTTAGGTGAACTGTGTATGAAACGTCCTTAAGCGGGCCTTAAGGTCATTGGAACGCAAAGCACAAAGGCCCCGAAATCGGGGCCTTGCTCAGCATCATGGCACTTACTCGCCGGCAGTTATATTCGTGCGATGCGCTCGCCGCGCGATCACACGTCCATGCACGCGTTTACGCGATGGGGCTCGGCCATAACTCCACTCTCTGACCGGACCTACATCGACGTGCACAAACTGGTTTACGGGATAGTACCCCACGCCGCCCTCGTGCAGGCTGAGCGCCGCATCCCGTAACGCGATCGTCGAAACACCCGGCACGCGAATATCAATCGCCTTGGCCTGCATATGCTGGCTATGTTCCGCTACACCTGAGTTTGTGGACCGCGAACGCAGCAGGTTATTGCTCCAGGGAGTGCGATAGCCACAGACGATATCGATCTCGCCGTTAGGTCGCCCAAGCCGCTCCAGCAGCGAGTGCAGCAGGTCGAACTCCTTCGGGTCGTAGTGGCTCTCTGTCTGCGTACGGTGGTCGCGCAGAAAGTAGTTCAGCTTTGCGATGCCATCGGGAAGGTACGTGTCTCCGACACGGTAGACCACGTCAATGCTCTCGCCGGTGTGCAGGTGATGTAGCCGCAGGCGGTATGGCGCATTCGATTCCAAGCTCGGGACATCGCCTTTTATTTCCGGTACGCCAACCTTAGCCCGGGCTATTCCGCTCAAACCACACGAAACCGCCACCGTCAGAATTGCCGTTAGACCGAGCCTCAATGTCTTCAACATCCCCAAATCCCCACGAGTCCTGATTCACTCAAATCAACAACCACAAATGAGATTTCGTGTTTGCCATTCGGGCTATACCAGTTTATCGAATGCCCATGCAGCATGGCAGCCCCAATGCCTATCTGGCATGTAACTTTCGTGTAATACCCGTGTTTTTCGTGCTTTAGCTCTCAAATTCGAGACGCCCCATGCTCACCCCTTATAAACTGTTCACCATGGTGCTCGACCCCGTCCAGACACGTGTTCTCGGTTCGCTGATTGAAAAAGAGATCGTTACCCCGGAGAGCTACCCACTCTCGCTGAACGCTCTGGTCAACGCCTGCAACCAGAAATCAAGCCGCGAACCCGTTATGGAGTTAAGCGAAGACGAAGTTCGCCAGGCCTTGCATACGCTCGAAGACGAAAACCTTGTCTCCACGCTGCACGACTCCCGTGTCCCCAAGTACGAGCACCGCATCCGCACCGTGCTGAACCTGCGCCGCGACGAAACTGCCGTCCTCTGCCTGCTGATGCTGCGTGGCCCCCAGACCGCAGGCGAGCTGCGTGGCCGTGCCGAGCGCATGTACTCCTTCGACGACATCGCCGCCGCACAAGCGACGCTTGAGCGCCTCGCCAGCCGTGAGCCGGCTTCCGAATCGGATACCACCTCTACCGGTCCGCTGACCGTTCTGCTGCCTCGCCAGCCGGGATCGCGCGAATCGCGCTACATGCACCTGCTCTCCGGTGCGCCCGACCTGTCGTCGCCTGTTCCTGCTCGAACAGCAATACCCTCAGCAGGCGAGTCCGCCGACACCGCGCGCATTACCCAGCTTGAGCAGGAGGTTGCTACACTCACAGCCGCGCTTGCAGCTTTGCAGTCCCGTGTTGAGCGGCTTGAGTCACCGTCTTAAAACAAACTGTGCCCCCCGTTCTCCGAGGAGAGAATCGGAATCCGAGTCCCTGACCTATGTCGTCTAAGTCGAACCCGCAAGCAGTGCAAGCCTCGTTCTTCCCGGAACGGCAGGGCAATGGCCGGCGCCGCGACGATATACGCAACGAAGAACTGGCAGAGCTTGTCTCCCTGATCCCTGAAGGCATCGTCTGCCTTGATCGCAACTGGCGCATCACCCATGCCAATCCGGAAGCGCGGCGCATCAGCAACCTCGAGCCGCATCACATCGAGTCAGAATCGATGTGGGAGATGTTTCCCCACCTTGTCGGCACAGAGCTTGAGCGATGCTATCGCTCCGCGATGGAGACTGGCAGACCGGAACATCTCGAGCACTACAGCCCTCTCCGTGACATCTGGCTCGACATCCGTGTCTTTCCTATTCGCGGCGGCATCGCTGCGTACTTCCGCGACATCACCGATCACAAAGGCGCCGAGCTGCTGCGCGATTCGGCTTCGCGCCAGTTGCTGGCTGTGCTCGAAGCCACAACAGATGCCGTTGTTAGCGTCAACCGCGAAAACACCTTTACCTTTCTCAACCGGCGAGCGCGCGAGCTGCTGGCCGTAAAAGGCAACCTGATCGGCAAAGACGTGTGGGAAGAATTTCCCTTTGCCCGCGATCACGGCCAATATCACCACTACTTTCACCGCGCGATGAACGAAGGCATCCCCGGCGAATTCGAGGACTATTACCCGGAGCCGCTCAACAAGTGGTTTTCCTTCCAGATTCGCCCATCCGAAGAAGGCATTGTTGTCTTCTTTCGCGATATCACAGCGCGTCGCAAGGCCGACCTCACCTTCCGCAAACAGCAGGATCTCCTCTCTTCCATCCAGCAGGCGGCCCTGGTCGCAACCTGGGACGTCGAGCTGGACACGGGACAGGTCATCTTTGGCGAGGGCTCGTATCCCGTCTTCGGACGCCCGTTCTCTGAGCTGCCCGATCTGCAGGCCTTCACCCAGTTCGTCCTGCCCGAGTACGTTCCTATCGTCGCGAACCTGATTACCAGAACCAAAGAGACCGGCGAGATGATCGTGACCGACTTCCCCATCCGCGCTGCCGATGGCACCATCCTCTGGATCGAGTGCCGTGGCCAGGCACTGATGGTCGATGGCGTCGCTGTCCGCCTGCGCGGGCTCTCCATCGACATCACCAACCGCAAGCGCAACGAAGAGCGATACCGCATCCTCGCCGACCTCAATCCGCAGGCCATATGGATGGGAGCCGCCGATGGCTCTCTCACCTATGCCAACCAGATCTTGCTCGATTATCTCGGCTTCACCGAAGACGATTTCCAGGGCGAAAAATGGCTTCGCGCCTTTCATCCCGACGATCGCCAGCGCGTGCTCGCAGCCTGGAAGCACGCTATCGCCACCGGCACCGACTACGATCTCGAGGCTCGCCTCATTCGCGCCTACGATGGCCGCGCCCGCTGGTGGTGGGTTCGCGCACAGCCGCTGCGCGACGAGTCAGGAAAGATCATCAACTGGCTTGGCGTCAATATCGACATCGACGATCGCAAAACCTTCGCCGAAAAACTGCAACAACGGCAGGAGGAAACCGAGCGGCAGCGCGCCGAGCTCGAAACAATCTACCGCACCGCGCCCATCGGCCTCGCACTCTTCGACCCCATCGAGTTCCGCTACCTCCGTGTCAACGATCGACAGGTCGAAACCATCGGCATCCCTCGCGAAAAAATCCTCGGACGCCGCATCACAGACCTTATTCCTCTGCCCGGCATCACCGACGTCTTCCGCCAGGTCGCCGCCGGTAATTCGATTCGCAATCACATCTTCGAAGGCGAGCTGCCCGCACGCCCCGGAGAACACCGCTACTGGAACTGCAACTATTCACCAATCCGCAACTCAGATGGCCAGGTCGAAACCATCGCCGCCGTCGTGCAGGAGATCACGCATGAAAAGCGAGCCGAACTCGCTCTCGTGCAAAGCGAAAAGCTCGCTGCCGTAGGTCGCCTCGCAAGCTCCATCTCGCATGAGATCAACAATCCGCTCGAAGCCATCACCAATCTGCTCTATCTCATTGCCAACTCCGATAATCTGCCGCACGATGTCGCCGATTACGTTCATATCGCACAGAGCGAGCTATCACGCGTCTGCCAGATTGCTACGCAGACACTGCGCTTCCATCGCCAGGCCGTCAACGCAACCTATGTCACCGCCCAGGATCTTGTCGAAGCTGTCCTGAATCTCTACCAGGGCCGCCTGGCCAACTCCGGCATCCGCGTGGAAACCGGCTTCTCCACTACGCGCCGCATCCTTTGCCTTGAAAATGACATTCGCCAGGTACTGAATAACCTCATCGCCAACGCCATCGACGCCATGCGCCAGGGCGGCCGCCTCGTCGTGCGTGCGCACGATGCCTTCGATCTCATTGAAGGCGAGGGGCAGCGCATCGGCATCCGCATCACCATCGCTGACACAGGACACGGCATGTCACCCGAAGTCCGCGCTCGCATCTTCGAGCCCTTCTACACAACAAAGGAGCTCAATGGAACCGGCCTCGGCCTCTGGATCTCTTCCGGCATCGTCGAACGCCACCATGGCCGCCTGACACTCCGCAGCTCACAACACACCGTGCATCACGGCACCGTCTTCTCACTCTTCCTTCCCTGCCTCGATGCCGTGCAGAAGGATGAGCATGCCGATATCGCCTGATCCCCGGCGAGAACAGCCAGACTACATCTCGGCCCAGCGACGCAGCAGATTGTGATACACCCCTGTTAGCTGCACGCCAATCGGGCTTCCCGGCAGCTCAACGGCAAGCTTCTGGATCGCCTGGTCCATGTCGAAGAGCATCGTGCGATCGCCGTCGCTGCGAATCATGCTCTGAATCCAGAAAAAGCTAGATACCCTCGCGCCGCGCGTCACCGGCTCCACGCGATGCAGGCTCGTCGCCGGATACAGCACCATGTGCCCGGCAGGCAGCTTCACACTATGCTCACCATACGTATCCTCGACAATCAGCTCGCCGCCGTCATACTCCTCCGGAGGAGTCAGAAATAGTGTCGCCGACACATCGGTACGAATTCGCTGTGCGGTTGTCACAACCTGTCGGATCGCCGTATCCACATGGGTGCCAAAGTGTCCGCCGCCCGTGTAGCGATTGAACATCGGCGGGAACACGCGCAGCGGCAACGCCGCCGACATGAACACAGGCGAACGAGCCAGCCCCTTCAACACAATGTCGCCCAGCTCCACCGCCAGAGGAGAACCCTCCTGTAACTGCTGATTGTCCTTCACACGCTGCGCTTGATAACCCGCCGTCGTCTTCCCATCAACCCATGCAGCAGCATCCAGCTTTGCTCGCATCTGCGCCGCATCGTCAACACTTAATACATTCGCAATCGTGATCAGCATAAAGAACCTCAGTTGTTTATTGTTCAACGAAAACAAGCGGCAGCGCGAGAAAATCTCTACGCTGCCGCTCTCGTCCACCCACTAAAAATGCGCGTTGATTCCAAACTGCGCGTTGAAGCCCTCTCCAGGAATCAGGTGATTCGGATGTGGCTGGTCGATATAAAACTTGTTCGTCAGGTTGATCAGGTTTGCCTGAAACTCCAGCCTGTCGCTGATCGGCCTCCGCAGCATCATGTTGAACGTCCAGTATCCATTGATCGACTTGAACGCCAGTGGTATCTGCGAAACCGGCATCACGTTTCCCTGAGGCACCGCAATCATTGCCGTCGAGCTGGCGCGGCGAGGCCCAACAAAGTTACCGCCGAATCCGCCGACAAATCGCCACGGCAGATTATGCGTCACCCACAGATTTCCCGAGTTCCTCGGCACATTCGCCAGCGGAAAATTATTCGGCGAAATAAAGTAGGGATACAGACTAAACACCGGATCATTCGGTTTATACAGCGCGCCGAACGGAGAAGCATTCAGCACGCTATTCGTCACAATACCGTTCAGGTACGCATAGCCCATGATCAGGTCGAAATGCCCAGCCATGTGTCCTAGCACGCCTACCTGAAACCCCTGCACCCGTTGGTTGCCAACATTCAAAACGTTGAGCGTGTTGTTCGGGTCTGTCTCATACACGTTTGACTTGTTCGTACGGAAATAGGCGCCATTCAGGTTGAGCCTGTCGTGGAACAGATCCCACTTTGTACCCGCCTCGTATGTCTCGTTTTCCTGTGGAGCCTGCAGCGCATTGTTGGCACTCAGCGAGAGCGATTCAGCAGATGGATTGAACGACGTGCCGTAATCGAAATAAATGCTGCCGTTGTGCGCAGGCTTCACCACAACCGCACCGCGATACGTCGGCTGTTTGATCAGCTGCGAGGCCCCCGCATCCACAGACGTAGAGAAGTAGTCGAACCGAATGCCTCCCGAAAGCTGCAGCCACTGCGTCAGCTTCAGCGTATCCATTCCCGAAACGCCATACGCGTTCGACGTCACATAGGTACGCGCACCCACCGACTGAGGTGCCGGCAGAATATCTCGCGCATTCGGATTCAGCGCCGAAGCATAAATATTCGTCGCATACGTGATCGATTGCGGACGCGAACGCTCGCGTCCACCCTCTACCGTCACCACAAAGTTGTTATCGATCTTTCCAATCTTCAAATGCCCGATCGCCTGCGTCTGCTCCCACAGAATGTCTTCCGTCGAATTGCGCGCGATAATGGCACGTCTCACCGATACACCGCTAAGCGGCGTATTGACGTTGAAGCACGGCGTGCCTGCAATCGGGGAGCACGTCGCCACACCAACACCATTCGCCACTGCCAGTGTCGGCGTCGTGTTGATTTGCGGCTCGACAATCCGTATGTCGCGCGGATAGTTTCCCCACCGCAGCGTCGAGCGCACCAATAACCCGTTCGCAAAATCATGCTCGATCTTCCCCGTCACAACGTCCGGAGTCGTCTTCAGATAGCTATCCGATGCATAGCCATAAAAATTCCGCCGGCTGACCTTCGCCGTTTGCGCGCCAAAGTACGGCAGACCATAATCCGGCGTGCTGTTCTCGCCCTCATGCAGATACGCAATCGAACCACGCGTCGCTCCACGCATGCCAAACGAAATCACCGGAGCCACGCCGAACCGCTGCGTCTGCGCGTAGTCTCTCTCCGCAACGTTCGTCTGCTCACCCATCAGGTTCATGCGGAACGCCGCCCCTGGAATAAAGTCGTTCAGCGGCTCATTCACATCCGCCGTCAGCCGCCGCATCGCGTTTGTTCCCAGTTGCAGACCGCCGCGCACAAACTCCTGATCCTGCGGAAACTTCGACTCCTGATTCACCACCCCGCCCGTCGATCCGCGTCCGAACTCTACACTCGCCGGACCCTGCAACACTTGAATCGACTCGTAGTTGAACGCGTCGCGGTAGTACGAACCAAAGTCGCGAATGCCATCGATGAACATATCGTTGCGTGCCGAAAATCCGCGAATCGTCAGGTTGTCGCCCTGCGCTCCCGCCTCACCCGCAGCAACCGAAATACCCGGCACATTCCGCAGCCCATCGCGCAGCGTCGTCGCCGCCTGCTCCTGCATGATGAACTGTGGAACCACATTCACCGTCTGCGGTGTATCCAGCAACGGTTCGGTAAACTGCGCCAGTCCAATCGAATTCGCCGACGTCGACACATCCACCGACTCCTTAGCCTGCAGCCCCACAATCAGTGTCGATGCATTCTGCACGCGATAGCTCAACCCTGTCCCATCCAGCAACTGGCGCATGCCCTCTTCTTCAGGAAACAGCCCCGTGACCCCTTTTGTCTGGAACCCAGCCAACGTTTCATGCGGAATCACAACCTTCACATGCATGCCCGTCTGCTGCTCATATGCTTTAATGCCGTCATCCAGACCACCAGCTGCAATGTTGAACTTCTTCACTGGCAGATTTGCCGCAGGAGGCTCGCCCGCACCCGGCGCACCCTCACTCTTGATCGCCGCCAACGCCTGTCTGGTCGAGCCCATCACCGCATACGCAGCCAGTGTTCCCACCGCCAGCCAGCTGCGAGAACCGGTAAACCTGCGCCTCAACTCATTGCTTCTTGCGTCTCGCTTCATCGTCCATCTCCATTCGGCTAACGCCTTCGCACTCTTGAAAAAGGGCGCACGAAGGCAATAACTGCTCGACACCGTCTGCACGAAAAGCCGCACAGGCAGTGAAAATTACATCGATTGAAGAAATGGAGAAGGCGGGAAGCGCACGGTTGAAGACAGCACAACCACGCTCCTATAATCGCAGTAAATCTACCGTCCTAAGACTGTAGACCTCAGATCCTCGCGGTCTCCGCCAAGAGATTACCCGCGGGGATCTGCCTTCTACTCCACTTCACCCGTTCCCATCAGTGTGCTTTCACCTCTGACGAAAACACTGCAAAATCGCGATGTTTTGAATATAAGACAGGTTCAGTCCGATATCAACCAAAATATGCGACAGAATCAGTCTTAGATCGATATCCGAACAAAATTCCGCTTTTCGACTAATCATCCATCCTCGCCCCACGGCGACATGCCCCAAAAAGATCATCGCTTCCGAGCGACACCTCGTGATAAGGTGAGCACCGAATCCCCCTCAACGAGTACGCATGCAATCCTCTAAGCTCTGCTCCTCTGCCATTAAGCTCCTCTGCCTCGTTCTCTTTCTCACCATAGGCTACGCGCGCGCCACCACGATCCGGGTACCCGCCGACCAGCCGACGATTCAGGCCGGCATCGACGTCGCCTCGAACGGCGACACCGTCCTCGTTGCACCCGGGACCTATTACGAGAACATCGACTTCAAAGGCAAAGCCATCACCGTCACCAGCTCCGATGGAGCAGCGAAGACCATCATTGATGGCAGCAATGGCGGCTCTGTGGTTAAGTTCACGAATAAAGAGCTTCGCTCCAGCATCATCTCGAACTTCACCCTGCGTAACGGCAGCTTCTCTGTGGGGGCCGGCAGCACGGCAGGAGTTCTCATCGGAAGCTCTGCGCCAACAGTTCTCAACAACATCATCACATCGAACGTCTGCAGCGGCATCGACGTCGAATTCGCCGCTCCTCTGATTCAGGGCAACGTGATCAGCAACACAACAAGCGGCAACTTGCCAGGACAAAGCTGTGGTGTGGTCGGAGTCGTAGGGGTTTTGCTTGGCGGACGCTACTTCATACAACCCAACCTCTACCCTGTAGTGATCGGAAACACCATCGAGTCCAATCGCGTCGGCGGCGGAATTGAGATCTGGGCCGCCGATAACACGACGATCCAAGGCAATATCATCCGCAACAACAACAACGTTTCCAACTACGAATCAGGCGGTATCACTCTATATAACTCAGACGCCGTCTCAATCATCGAGAACCTGATTTACGGTAACTCTTCAGCCGCTCCTGCATTGCAGGGTGGTGCAGGAATCAAGCTCCTGCCCCCAGGGCAAAGTCTTGGCCCCTTTCTCGCCTTCATTGTTAACAACACCATTACAGGGAACTTCTCATCGCAGAGCTCCCCGAGCGCGACCGTTTCGCAGGTTTATCTCGAAGGCAATCTAGCGCAATATGTGGTCGTCAACAACATCATCAATGGAGCCAACTCCGGACCTGCCATGGTCTGCGGTACTGCTTACAACTATCTCAGCCTCACTCCACTCGTCTTCGACCACAACGACATCTACAACTCGCAAGGTCCAGCTTATGGCGGAGCCTGCCCCGACCAGTCGGGCAGCTACGGCAATATCTCCGCCGCTCCACTCTTCGCTAGCCCAGCATCTGGCGATTACCACGTCCTTCAGGGCTCGCCAACCATCGACGCCGGCAACAACAGCTCGCCCCTTCTACCCTCGAAAGACTTCGACAAAAATCCTCGTCTCGCGGATTCCACAGGAAAGGGCTATCCCATCGTCGACATGGGAGCATACGAATTCGCAGGCCAGCAGAACGCGAACCCAACGCTTCTCACGCTCACACCATCCACCTATGAAACCTACGGTGGTGGTTCTCTTACGCTCACCGCAAAGCTCACCTCTGCCAATGGAACACCCACCGGTCCAGTCACTTTCTTTGAAGATGACACACGGATTGGCGCTGGCCTCATCGACACAACTGGAACAGTCACCTTTGCTGTGCAAGGACTCGTACCAGGTGCCCATGCCTTTCTTGCAACCTACGCAGGGGAGAGCAGCTTTACCGCCGCAGTCTCGGTCAAGTTCTACGTCCTGATCGACAAGTACATTCCAACACTCAAACTCACTTCATCCGCCAATCCAGCCCTGCTCAACCAGCCCGTTACTCTCACCATCACGGCGACATCGCCCGACAATATTGTCCTGTCCCCGATCACTCTGACGGACGGCCAGACAACACTGACGACACTGACGCCCAACAGCAATGGAGTCGCAACGTTCACGACGAGCGCCTTCACGCTTGGAACCCACTACCTCAACGCCAGCTATGCCGGAGACACAGCGCACGCCGCCGCGAATGCTTTTCTCAATCAGGTGATCGCCAACGGCTACACCACTCCCAGCACCCTCACCTCTTCGCTGAATCCCGCCACCATCGGCCAGTCCGTCACCTTCACCGACACCGTCACCTTCAACGGCAGCGCGACAACCTCCGCTCCCGGAACCATCACCTTCTACGACAACAACGGCACAACCCTGCTCGGATCGCAGGCCATCACCGCACAACCCAATTCCACTGCGACTGCGACCTTTACGACCAGCACCCTGGCGATCGGTACACACAACATCAGCGCGGTGCTCAGCAGCGCCAACGCCTACGCATCGACGGCCACGCTCAACCAGGTCATCCTCGGGGTACCCACCACCACAGCGCTCGCCGCCTCACCCAACCCAACAGACGCACTGCAACCCGTTACCCTGAACGCCACCGTCTCCTCCGCCGTCACCACACCTGCGTTTACCGGCAGCGTCACTTTTTATGACGGCAGCACCGCTCTCTCTTCCGCTCCGGTCGACAGCGCAGGCCACGCCACCTACACCACGTCCTCGCTTGCCGGAGGCAACCACCTTCTCCATGCCGTCTACAACGGCGACACCACATTCGCCTCCAGCACCTCGTTCAACGTCTCCGAAACCATCCGCTTTCTCCCCTCCACGACAGCTCTCACGATCTCCCCCACTCCATCAGTCGCGTTCCAGATCTTCACCATGACGGCGCAGGTCTCGCCGCTTTCGAGCAGCCCCTCCAACGCTCCGGGGTGCAACTGCACCGTTACATTTACCGCGAACGCCCTTCCGGCAAACCTTCCTTCCGTCGTTACCGTGCCTGTCAACAATGGCCTCGCGACCTACCCGTTTGTCTTGCCGGTAGGGACGTACACCTTCACCGCCTCATTCAACGGCAGCACAGTATTTGCGCCCAGCAATTCGGCACCAGTCCAGCAGATTGTCGTTCCAGCCGCCACCACGACCAGCCTCACAGCGTCGCCGAATCCAGTGGTCCAAAACAAGACCCTCACTCTGACAGCCGTCATCGCCGCACCGGCCAGCGCTGACCTCATCGGCAACATCATAAACTTCTACGATGGCACGGCTTTGCTTAGCACTGCGCCTCTAAACACAAAGCCCTTGAGTAACACCGCTACGGTCACCGCCAGCACGAATACGCTCACCGCCGGCACCCATATCATCACTGCAGCCTTTGCAGGAAACTCCAACTTCCTGCCCTCTGTCTCAGCCCCGGTCACCGTCACCGTCACCCCGCAGGACTTCGCCCTCGCCGTCTCCAACCCCACCATGACCATCCAGACGGAGCACCATCTCGCCACGCGCGTCACGCTCACCAGCATCGGAGCCTTCGCCGACAAAATCTCCCTCGCCTGCGCCAACCTCCCACCGCACGCCTCCTGCACCTTCGACCCAGCCAGCCTGCAGCTTCTGCCCAACGGCACAGCCACCGCGAACCTCATCGTCGATACCGACGACGTCCACGGCTTCCGCTCCAGCCTATCTCCGCAACCACGCCCAGGAGCTCACCCGCTCAACCCCATTGCCTTCGGCTTCCTGCTGCCCACAGGATTCCTCGCCCTGCCCCTCCTCTCCCGACGCCGCCGACCCCTCCCACACCTTCTCCTGCTGATCGGAGCCATCGTCGCAGCCACCTTATCCCTCACCGGCTGCGACGGACTCTACCCTGCCTCCACCGCTCCCGGCATCTACACCATCCAGGTCACCGCCGCCGGAGCCACTTCAGGACTCAGCCACTCCACGTCAATCCAGATAACCGTCACCAAGTAACGGCGAACTTCGCCGATCCATGGAACAGAACTACAAAACAAAACGGCGGAGAGCAATTGCTCTCCGCCGTCCCTCAAACCTTGAGGAAAGGGTTAGAAGTTGAATTTTCCAACCAGCTGAATCAGACGCGGTGAAGCATCGCCACCAAGGAACGATCCAAGGATCGAGGTCGGTGTACTCACTGTGCTCTGAATCAGACCCGTCGTGCCTGCGCCTGCTGCAGCGTCAAATGTCGGAAGCGCAAAGTTCGGGTGGTTGAAGAGGTTGAAAAACTGCGCTCCCACCTTGAGCTTCGCCTCGCGGAAAGGCACATTGAAGCTCTTAGTGATGGTCATGTCGGTATCCGTGTAAGCCGGTCCGACGAACGTATTCCGACGTTGCTGGCCAAACCCGCTTGCAGAAGCAAAGTGGATCAGGTTCTGCCCTGTTGAGTCGGTCGCACCAAAGGCGCATGGAGTTCCGTTCACACCTGCGTGGGATGCTCCACCACAGACATGCGAAAAGTTGTTGTCCAACTGATTGGCAAACAACGTTCCATTGTAACCGCTAGGAACTGTGTTGCCATCGGTTACTGAGAACGGAAGTCCGCTATTATGGAAAACCGTCCCGGCAACCTGCCAGCCACCAACCAGAATCTTCGGCCCGCGTGTCGCAGGAATATCCACGATGTACTGGCCCGAAATGTAGTGCTTGACGTTGTAATCCGCACTGCCATAATTGCGACTTACATTGTAGGGGTCCTGTTGACCGACGGGGTTTACTCCGAACGCATCGAAACCACCGTTGGAGACCAAGTCAAATGCGTGACTGTATTGATAATTGAGCCCCACTGTCAACCAACCGGAGCGACGATTTGCTGACAGCACGACACCGTTATAGTTCGACTGGTTGTTGCTGGTGTAGTACGTCACTGTTCCTAGCGACCCATTCGGACGCGCGCTCGGCAATCCTGAAAAGCCTGCAGCAAACGCATTCAAACCACCGTTTAGGACTGCTCCATGGTAGCCATGGTTGCCAACATAGGTAGCTGAAACTACCGTCTTCGAATCGATCTGGCGCTCCACTGCTAGACTCCACTCCTCAACCGTGGGCAGGTAGACCTTTGGCTGCGTGGACTGGAAAGCAGGACGTGTGAAGGTGCCACCAGTCGCCGCAAGGATCGTCTTATAGCTTCCACCTGATGCATACGCCGACTGGAAAGCTTTGGCTGACGTCGCAGCTGCAACTCCAGCACTCGCAGGATCCGAAGGACTTAGGGTGTATGGATTGCCATATGCCGCACCATAGATCGTGAACCGCGCCACACTGGGAGCGTTCGTATCGATATCGCTGGCGATCTGGGCTGGGAAGGCCTCCGTGAACATACCGAAGCCGCCACGGATCGTCGTCTTCGGGTTAGGCAGATACGCAAAACCAAAGCGAGGATTGACACCAACGTTCTGCTGTTTTAAGAAAGCGCGATAACGTCCACTCGCAAAGAGTTGGTTATACGGTGTTGAAGTCGAGGTCGGCAGCGCCGAGAACGCCGACGACAGTGTCGAGAAGCAGTTGGTATGGCAGATCGGATTGGAGTTGTGCTCCAGACGAATACCTGCCGTAAGTGTTAGGTTACTCAGAGGCTTCCACTGGTCCTGCAGATAAGCGCCCATCGCGTATACAGCCAATGGTTGCGTCTTCCGCTGCGGGAAACGCTGCGACCAAAGATCGGTGTAACCTGCAGCAAAATCGCCGTTGTCATAGATAAACGACTCACCTACCTGACGAATCGAGGGTGTATAGTCCGTCACCAGATCGCGGCGCAGAGAGTATCCCAGAGAGATCGCATGCTTGCCCTTCGTTATGGAGAGATTATCAATAACCTGATAACCCGTGACATTACGACCCTGCGGCCAGTCATAGTTTAAGCCTCCAACGTTGGTAGTACCCAACGTATTGGCGCCCCAACCCGTGCCTGCGGGCGCCAGAACAAACGGGACACTGGCTGACGCCTGGGTCTGATTGGTATTCGTAAAGATCGCACGATAGTAGCTACCCACCAGAACGAACTGATTACTGATAGTCGGCGAGATGCTGCGTGTCCAGTTAGCTTGTCCTTCATAGGAAGGCTGTGGGCTGTTGGCGTTGAAGAGCGGGCTAAGCAGGTTCGTGTTCGTAGGCTGAACACCCTTGTCCTGCTTGTAATGGACGAAAAGTTTGTCCTTGCTCGTGAGATTCAGATCTACACGTGCAGCAAGAATCCACTCCTGCGCGAAATTCGTACTCTGTCCATTGAACTGCACAAAACGAGGATCCTTGAGAGCGACGGAGTTCGATGCGCCAGGCGCATTGTTGTAGTAGCCGAAGATCGTCTTATACAACGAAGCTTGGCTGAGATTACCGTTTGCAGCCAGATTGCCATATTGCCCAAAGCATGGCATCGTCGCATTGCCAATGTCATTTACAGGATCCAAGCAAGTATCTGTCTGAGGCGTTGCCGAGAGAATAAAATTTTGCCATGCTGCGCTGGGAGCCACGATCGTTGCGCGAACTGGGATAATGACCCGTAGTCCTTCCGTATCGATAAACCAAAATGCTTTGTCACGCTTGATGGGGCCACCAATCGCTGCCGCCCACGCGTTGGCATTGCTGCGCGGCTTCTTGGTGCCGGTGTTGTTGTTGAACCAGTCGTTCGCATTCATAACGCTGCCGTTCCACTGGTACATCAGATTGCCATGAACCGCATTCGAACCTGAGCGTGAAATCTCGGCTACCTGAGCACCAGCAAGGCCACCGAAGCTTGCGTCAAAGGCTGGCGAAACCACTGTTACCGTTTCAATATTGTTGTTGCCCAACAGCAGGTTGGTCGCGCCAGAGTTGTTAGTATTCAAAAACGGATCGTTCTCATAACCGCCGTTCACTGTAAAGGTGTTCGACGTCGCAGGAAGACCAAAGCTCGAAAAATTGCCGTAGCCGCCCTGTGTGTTCATCGTCGAACCGGGGGCCGTCTGAGCCACAAAGGTTAAATCGTTGCCTGGATTAGGAAGGCTCTGCACCTGCTCGTACGAAAAGTTCGTCGTCAGCTGCGCATCTTCCGTATGCAACAACTGCGCATCTGCAGTCACTTCGACAGTCGTGGTCTGGCTGCCCAGGGTAAGCTTGACGTCAACCGCCGAGACCGTGCCTGCCGAAACCGTTATCTTCTGCTGCACCTTGGTAAAGTTTGGCGCTGTCACGTCAACTGTATATTTGCCTGGCGAAAGCAGTGACACACGATACTGGCCACCCGCATTCGTGGTCACCGTATTGACGGATCCCTTTTCAATACTGGTTACTGTAACTGTTGCTCCTGAAACCACAGCACCCGTTGCGTCCGTGACCGTTCCCGCAACATCTCCAGAGATGTTCGTCTGTGCCAGAGTAAGCCCTGAGACTGACAGCAGCACCAATAGCAATCCAAATATCTTTTTCATCAAAGCTCCCGTGCCCGCAGAATGAAGCGCCACAATGTGGTCAAGAAGTCCGCTTCGTCACTGATTAGCGGTTCACCTCGACTAATTGCATTTAACATGCCAAATACTGCAATTCGTCACATTTATAAAAAGGACATTTGTTACGTGTTAGTTACAACTTTTGGGGCAGCTGAGTTTCCAGGCGATCTATGGCTTTTTCTATTTTTTACGGAACTCCTTCTACCAAAAACCGTACCATCCCGTGTAACTCATTTCTATTCATATGCTTGGGTGGCTTTATACCCGTAATTCAAAAAATAGTTGCGCTCGTTTCCAAATTTTCTATCACAGCTATTTCTTACATCACCTTTATTGGAATCCGGTCTGGTCTTGGGCTCCTGAATTCAGATCTTCTACCTGACGCGAGCCTGCTATCCGAGACTCATCTAAGGAACCCGCCAGGCAGAAACGCTCTCCGCCTGAGCCTGCAAAACCCTCTATAATAGAGAAGTAAACTCATGGCAGACGATCAGAACCCTCAGCTCCCGCTCGGTCCTAACGCAGACAACCCAAATGGCTCAGACAGCACGGTTAAGGGCCCCGGCGCGGCATTCCTGCTCCCTATCAATATTGAAGACGAGATGCGACGGTCGTATCTCGACTACTCCATGTCCGTCATCATCGGTCGCGCCCTGCCCGACGTCCGCGACGGACTCAAGCCCGTGCATCGCCGCATCCTCTACGGCATGCAGGAGATGGGCCTCCAGTACAACAAGAAGTACACCAAGTCCGCCAAGGTCGTCGGCCACGTCATGGGCAACTATCACCCCCACGGCGACTCCGCTATCTACGACACCATGGTCCGCCTAGCGCAGGACTTCTCCCTCCGCTACACCCTCGTAGACGGCCAGGGCAACTTCGGCTCCATCGACGGCGACCCACCGGCCGCCATGCGTTACACCGAGTCGCGCCTCACCCGCATCGCCGGTGAGATGCTCGCCGACATCGACTCCGACACCGTCGACTTCACCCCCAACTACGACGAATCGACCCTCGAGCCCACCGTTCTCCCCGCACGCATTCCCAACCTCATCATTAATGGTGGTGGCGGAATCGCCGTCGGCATGGCGACCAACATCCCGCCGCACAACCTCACCGAGGTCATCAACGCCACCATCTCTTTGATTAACAAGGAGAAGTCCGACATCCGCCCCGACATCCAGCTCGTCCTCGAGCACGTAAAGGGTCCCGACTTCCCCACCGGCGGCTACCTCTACGGGCGCGCCGGCATCGCCCAGACCTACAACACCGGCCGCGGACGTTTCATCATGCGCGCCAAGGTCGGCACTGAGAACATCTCCGGCGGACGCCAGGCCATCGTCGTCACCGAGATCCCCTACCAGGTCAACAAGTCGAACCTCATCAAGCGCATCGCCGAGCTCGCCAACGAAAAGGTCATCGACGACATCTCCGACGTCCGCGACGAATCTGACCGCGACGGCATGCGCATCGTCATCGAGCTCAAGCGCGGCGCCGAATCCCAGATCGTCCTCAACCAGCTCTTCAAGCACACGCCGATGCAGGAGAGCTTCTCCATGATCTTCCTCGCCGTACACAACGGCCAGCCCAAGGTCCTCCCGCTCGACCACGCTATTCGCGCCTTCATCGAGCACCGCATCGAAGTCGTTCGCCGCCGCACCGCCTTCCTCCTCGGCAAGGCCCGCGATCGCGAACACATCCTGCTCGGCTACCAGATCGCGCTTGACCACCTCGACAACGTCATCAAGATCATTCGTCAGTCGAGCTCGCGCGCCGAAGCCCGCGAAAACCTCTTCAGCTACTTCTCCAATAAGCGCATCAACCTCCGCGGCACCGAACTGGCTGGCGTCAAACTCGACCCTTCCAAATATTCGGTCGACATGACCTTCTCGCAGACCGGCACACTCATCCTCAGCTACCGCCAGGTCGACGCTATCCTCGAGCTGCAGCTCTACCGCCTCACCCAGCTCTCCATCGACGAGCTCGTCAACGAGCTCAAGCAGGTCCGCGACAACATCGCCGAGCTCGAGTCCATCCTCGCCTCCGAGAAGAAGCTCCGCCGCGTCATCGTCAAGGAGCTCGAAGAAGTCCGCGACAAGTACGGCGACGCACGCCGCACCCAGATCATCGACGAAACCACCGAGATCCAGCTCGAAGACCTCATCGCCGACGAGCAGGTCGCCGTCACCATCTCCAACACCGGCTATCTCAAGCGCACGCCTATCTCCACCTACCGCCAGCAGCGTCGCGGAGGAACCGGCCGCCTCGGCATGAAGACCCGCGAAGAGGACTTCGTCGCCCAGCTCATCGTCGACTCCACCCACGCCTACCTGCTCTGCTTCACCAACACCGGCCGCGTCTACTGGCTCAAAATCTACGAGATCCCCGACGTCGGCGCCGCCGGCAAGGGCAAGGCCATGGCCTCGCTCATCGCCCTCCAGCCCGGCGAAAAAGTCGTCACCATCCTCGGCATCCGCGACCTCACCGAAGAAGGCAAGTACATCTTCTTCGCCACCCGCAACGGCACCGTTAAGAAGACCCCGCTGCCCGACTTCTCCAACGTCATGGCTCGCGGCATCATCGCCATCAACATCGACAAAGACGACGAGCTCATCGCCGCCCGCGTCACCGGCGGAGACGACGTCGTCCTCCTCGCCACCCGCGAGGGCATGGCCGTCCGCTTCTCCGAGTTCTACGACGCAAACTCCGACAAGCCCGGCGGACTCCGCCCCATGGGCCGCAACGCCGCCGGCAACAAGGGCATCACCCTCAAGAAGGACGACTACGTCATCGGCGCCGCCGTCACTCCCTCCGCCGAGTACCGCGACAAGCGCCGCGACGAGCTCGCCGCCGAAAAGAACCTCACCAAAGAGCTCGCCAAAGTCCGCGCCGAAATCGCCTCCACCTCCGACGCCCTCCAGAAGGCCCGCGAAGCCGCCAACGGCGAGGAGACCGACAAGGTCAAGGCCGCCCGCACCAAGCGCGACGACGCCTACGAGAGCCGCGACCAGCTCGACGAAAAACTCGGCCTCAGCCCCTGCCTCATCCTCTCCGTCTCCGAGAACGGATTCGGCAAGCGCACCAACGTCGAGGAGTACCGCCTCACCAACCGCGGCGGCTCCGGCGTCATCAACATGAAGACCACGCCCAAGATCGGCAAGGTCTCCAGCATCAACCTCGTCGACGAGACCAGCGAGCTGATGGTCATCAGCCAGTTCGGCAAGATCATCCGCATCGACACCAAGTCCATCCGCGCCGCAGGCCGCTCCACCTCAGGAGTCAAACTCCTCGACCTCGACACCGACGACAAGGTAGCCGCCGCCGTAGTCATCCCACCCGAGGAAGCAAAGGCTGAACCAGAGCCTACGCTGCTGCAATAAAAAATTGAAAATAGTCGGGAAACCGAGCTAAGTCGCTGATATTGTGTTGCTATTCCCGCCCGCCCCTAATGCGGTGCGTCAAAGCGACGGTACGCATGAGCAAGATCAGTGCTGCAGAGTTGGACATCGCCCTAAAACTTCTTCGAGAAAATACAAGTATCTCGGTTGTTTCTAAATATCTGAGGTATAACGATCTGGCTAGCTCCGCCGGATCGTGGGAAGCTTTAATAAACAATCGCATACGACCTGCTCTTAAAGCTGGGCACCTGGATCGTAATGACATCGTAAAGTTGTTAAGAAACGTCGAGGAACATGGTCAACAGCACATACTCCTTTACAAGCTTCCCCAACATGTCGCGCAGCAACTAATGAACGAGGAGCGTGTGAAGGCAGCACTGAATAAGTATGACCTTGTCGCCCTCTTTGAAAATCCGAAGATTGTAGATCTACCAAACGGCCAGATTTTGGTTGATGTCCGAATTTACAAAGGGAATCGGCAACGCGAACTTGTCATCAAAAGTGTGGATGGAAGGGTTTATCGTCGCCTTCTGAGTCGGAAAACCGAGGGCAACTATGAAACGCTCGTTTACGAAAATTATCGGCAGCGGGCAGTGAACATCATGCGAGTGCTGGAGGATGGGTCTGTAGAGGTTCGCATTCAAAGTCATAGAAGGGTTATCGACTATGCGCAAGAAGCGGACACATTGATAGAAATGTGCATTCCTCTTGTTCAAAAACTTCAACTTCAGTCAGTACCCGTCTTGACTGCAAAAATGTATTTCGCAAAAAAACCCTCTGAACTTCGTGGGAGAGTTCGATTCGGCAACGGAAAATTCATGAATCGAAAAGGTGGCGGAATGACCATTTCTACGGGACATGAACAGCAAGACCTTTACGACGACGAGGGTGCCGTAGAAGGAACAGCAGCATATATGAAGCGGAATGATGGTTATTGCGAGGAAGCTTCAATTTATTGGAAACCAAAGGTTGAGAACTCACTTCCTTCGACTGAGCTACATACCTTCTTCGCAGGAGCGGTAAATGAATTCGCGCTGACAGGCCAATGTGACGCCGCGGATTATGAATATGTTTTGGAGCAAATCAAAAAAGCGAATCGAAAGCATTGATCCTAAGCTAGCGACAAGGGTCATCAATATCTTTCGAAAAGCAGCCAAGGACGACTATTACACGTTCTCGCTGCTATTAGATCGAGTGCGCCCTGTATCAGCGGAACGACTAGCGATTGTTCTCTCCGAACTCGTAAAGCAAAAAACGATCGATCGAGTGGTGCGAGTGAATTCTCGACGAGGTGGTGGTATTGGCGACTATGACTCAATTGCCAATGTTCCTTTAGAAGTTTATGACCGCCGTTCTGATGACACCTTCGAAGTAACTCCTTCGGATATACAGATACTCTTTGCGCCCCATACTGAAGATCAACGATGGGAGCACACCCCTGCAGAACATTGAGCAATCTCTTCGAGAGCGCATTGCCGCTATTCGGTCCGAAGTTGCCCGAAGAGCACTAACGGGGGCTGCTGAATTTGAATTTGTGCGCGAAAAGCTTTCGAAATTACCTATAGACCTTCGAGAGCCTTGCGAATACCTTTATTTTCAAGCTCATTCGATTGGAATTGCGCGAGTCGAGGGAAAATATTCTGTGGCAAATCGAGAACATTCACGTGAACTTAGATATTTTTGGGTGTCATTTGGACTGCTAATCCTGATCATCGTTTTAAGCTTGATCGTCCCTAGTCCTACACCATGGCAAATGAATGTTCTGCGTACGATTATTGCTCTCGCCTCTGCTGGCTTTGTAGCATTTCTTCCAGGAATGCTAACGGTTCAAGGAGCGATTAAAGAGAATAGCTTTCTCAACAAGACGAGCGTCAAAGCCAGCGGAGCGTTTGCAGTATTTTTGCTTGTTTACTATTACGTTCCCACGATACTGCGCAATTGAATGCAGCGAGAAGTTTAATGGGTTGCCACATCCAGACGCCAAATCCATTCACATACCCTCTTCGGCAGGAGCCTCACCACCCTCCCCAAATTCCGCATCAAACAAACAATGATGCTGAATAGGCTTCACAAGTCCTTACTCATCGCCCCTCTCCTCCTCACCACCATCCTTCCCGCCAGCGCTCAGTACCGCAACGACCGCTGGAACAACGGCGTCCGTCAGGGAGGCCGCGGCGGCAACTACTATAACGACCGCGACCGCCACTACAACGACGACCGCTATCGCCAGAATCAGGGCGGCATCGGCCCCGGCAAAGGTGCCCTCATCGGCGGAGCAGGCGGAGCCGTCCTCGGTGCCGTCTTCGGCGGCGGACTCAAGGGAACCATCATCGGCGGAGCCGCAGGCGCTGGCATCGGCGCAGTTGTCGGAGGCGTTGCCCAGAGCAAGCGCGACAACAACCGCTATAACCGCCCCTATCGCCGCTAATCAAAACCTTCCCCAGAAAGGGACCTCGAAATCGCCATGACCATGCAACCGAATCGGAAGCTCATCGCCCCCCGCCTCACAGCCCTGGCCCTCGCCGCAGCAGCTCTGATCGCCATCGGCTGCGACACCGCTCCCAAACCCGCGCCGGAAGCCGCAAAACCGGCACCCGCCACCGCGGCCACCTCACCCGTCTCCATCACCCCGGCCCCCGGCGAGGCGCCGGAGAAGCACCCCTGGACCACGCAGCAGATCCTCACCTGCACCGTCTCCCAGTGCTGGCAGCTCGCCGGAAAGAGCGAGGATACCTTCTTCGACATCGTTCAAGACCTCGCCGTCATCTCCGCCAAAAACCGCAACCTCACCCTGCCTGAAGACGAAGCCGCTGGCAGGAAGGCAGGTGAGATCATCAAGGCCAAGACTAAAGCCGACCACGACCAGCTCCTCTTCGCCGTCGTCGACCAGGCCGTCCGGCAGGTCGGCACCGAGGCTCCCGAAGCCGCGAAATAGCGCCGGAATTCTGTCAAGCCCCCCGTTTTCGCAAGTCACACATAACAGGAGACATCGACGTCGAAAAAGTTGCCGATGAGTTTCTCTCCACTCGCTATACTTAAAACAAGCTCAAGGACAGGTCCCCGGACCTGCACTTGAGCTCACCCATAACTCCAATCGATTCAATATTTTTAGGCTTAACTGCCGTAGAATCAGTATTTTACCCTGTGCAAATCGCATAAACTAAACAAAACAAGCGATTTAGCCAAACACAGGAGGGGGGAGGGGGTCCGCCTACCGCCCTGCCCTCGCCGCCTGCAGATCCTGATCCATCATTCCCGCCAGATCGCGAGCCAGATCCGCGCCCTTCGGATCGGTGTACGTTCCAAGCTGCCCTTTTAGCTCCGCATCTTCCTTCTTCCACTCATCCTTGCAAGGCGTTCCAGTCATATACGAAGCCGTATAACCGATCGTTCTTTTTCCCAGCGTCTGCTCCTGAATCACAACATGCAGCGAGCGATCCGCATTCGCCGCCGAATCCACCAGATCGACGCCGCTCAACCCGCGCAGCGCCGTCCGAATCTCAGCCAGCCGCAAACCCTGCGGATCGTCACCCGCAACCATCACCCACAAACGAACGCGCCCCGGCTGCGCTGGAGTCGACGCACCGCACGTCAAAAGATGCTTTCGCGGATCGCCCGCGACTCCGCTCTTCGCCGCATTCACCAGCGCGTCGAGCTGCGCCTTCGACAGCTTGTTCAAACCCACCATCGAAAAGCTGCCCTGAGAAACCCCCAAATACTGCTGGACATCCGGCGTCCACGCCGAAGCCGTCGAGCTGGTCTTCGACGCCGATTTCGAGGATTTATGCGCTGTCGTCTGCGCCAGCAGCAGCTGCCCTGCAAAAATTCCACACAATACAACGGAGCAAAAAACGCTGCGGTTCTTCATCAACCTTCACACTCCTAAAGCTTCAATCTCGAGGCAGCAAACAAGAAAGAACAGCAACAGCTCAAGGCTTAAATCCAACCGACTCCCAAAGCGGAGCAGGATCATAGATTGCACCAGCCGATATCGTTTTGACGATCCTGCGCGTATTGTGGATGTCCGCGAGCGGATCAGCATCGAGCAGGACCAAATCTGCCCGCTTCCCCTTTTCAATCGTCCCAACTGTCTTTTCCAGTCCCATCACGCGCGCCGGAACGCTCGACGCGGCCTCCAGCGCTTCCATCGGAGTAAAACCCGCCTGAACATACAGCTCCAGCTCACGATGCAGCGAATACCCAGGAATCGTCTGATCCGTCCCCGCAACAAACGTCAGCCCGTCCTTGTGCAGCTCATGAATCGTCGCCATCATCGCGTCAAGAGTCGCTTTGGCCTTCACCGCCTGATCCCCGGAAACTCCCGGCGAACTGAGCGCTTCAACTAGCTGCGGAGCCACCTTCAGCACACCCGGTTCCAACGTCGCATACGGTACTGAAGCCGGATGAAAGAAATCCTCGTAAAGCGCAACCGTATCGTCGAAGACCGTATTGTGCTGCTTGAAGAGCGCGATCTGACGCTTCGCATCCGCCGTCGAAAAGTCCGCCGGAGGAACCGGCTTCCCGCGCTCCATATGCAGCAGATCGCGCGTCGGATACTGAATGTGGTTGATCTGATCGTATCCCGCCATCACCGCCTGCTCGATCGTCATGCCTTCGGGAACGTGTCCGGTAACGGTCATACCAAGTTTGTGGGCCTCAGCAGTGATCACAAGAACCAGCTGCGGCGTGAGGCTTGAGTAGATCTTGATCTGTAGCGCTCCTGCAGCCTTGTACTTACGAACGATCTCGACGGCCTGCTCCGGAGTGTCAGCGATTACAGCGCCCAGAGAGATTGGGCCGCTGCCATCGACAATGCCTGCGATCAGAATCTCCGGTCCGATGCCCTGCCCGGCCGCGACCGTGTCGCGCACCGTTGTGATGAAGTCGAACTCGTTACCGCAGTCGCGCGCCGTCGTCACGCCGGCAGCCAGATAGATCGGGCCCCACTCCACCTGTTCGTAGTGAGCGTGCATGTCCCACAACCCTGGTATGAGGAACTTGCCGGTGCCCTCAATCACAGTTGCTTCAGCCGGAATCACTAGCTTTGCAACGGTGGAGATATTTGTGATTTTTCCATCCTCGATGAAGACCGTGGCATCCTTCATCGGCTCTTTGCCGGTGCCGTCGATCAGGGTGACGTTTTGAATGACGAGATATCTGGCGACGGGCTGCTTTGATTTCGCAGTCAGCTTTGCCAGCGCGGCAAGGTTTTCTTTCGCTGCACTTTGAATGAAGGTTGCGAGCGCAGGCTCATACTCCTCGCGAACCGCTTCGAAGTGGTCAAACTCAGCGTCGGTGGAGATAAGCGCAGCGAGGTTCTGATGCTCGTCCATCCACAGCGTCTCACTCCCCCAGATCAGACCTGCAATGACATAACTGTCGAGCTTCGTCTCCTTCCCTGCAATGGTCACCGCGAGCGTGCCTGCAGGAGTAATTGTGACGCTGCCCGCAGGTGGCGTAGAAATTGACGTAGGACGGTTGTGAGTCAGCCAGAAGCGTACGAGCATCTGCTGCATGGCCACAGGCGAATAGCCATCGACGAGAAAACTTCCTGTTGGCGCAGGCAGCTCTTCTGTTTTGCCGGAGCGCGTCAGCATGATGCGCTGCTGCTGCGGATGATATTCCATCACGTCGTTCAAGGCGGACATACGCGAAGACTGGCCTTCGAGTTTGAGCGACAAGGGCTCCAACGTACTGCTTGCAGTAAAGACTGTCTTTAGAGGGACCTTTGTGCCGCGGTCCGTAAACAGGAAGTCCGACTTGAGCGTAAGTATGTTGTCCTTGCTCTCAATCGAATAGGTCTCTTCTCCGTTAGTGCGGGCGAACTTGTGGAGAATGAACTTGCCGTGCTCTGTCACGCTTTGCGCTGAAAGCGCGGCAGATGCAGCTACCAGGAGAAAACTGAGGGCACCACTTCGCTTCATAGTTGACATTGAGTATGCCAGCGAAAGACCTCGATTGGCACCGCCATTCTTTATCAAAAGATATATAGCTCAAGGATTACTCGCCCCAGCTCCATTCGCTACAATGACTGCTATCAGTTTGAAGCACCTTCCCCCGGCCCCAGTGCCGGGTTGATTGCTTATGGCATCGACTACATTGGCTCGTCCCATTCGTGCGCTTCGCGAGTATGCGACTGCTCTGGAGGCAGCAATCATCGTCTGTCTTGGAGACTCGAAGCCCAGGCATGTGCATCGACTACGCACCATGATCCGACGCATCGAAGGGCAACTTGCTCTGCTCGATCTGATCCCCAACGCCCCGAAAAATGGCCGGCTAAGCAGTGAGATTAAACGGCTCATCAAAAAACTTCGTAGAGCTGCGGGCGAGGTTCGCGATCGGGATGTGCAGCTCGCCCTGGTAGCTCAGACACTGTCATCCCGACCTTCGCGCGCTTTGCAGCAGGATGCAGCCACGCTGCATACGATCATTGAGACGGAGCGTACGGATGCAGCGTACAAGTTGCGTAAACTTCTTCGCCGGGATGGTGCCGCAACCGCCGAGGCGTTGGAAGCCCTGGTGGAGATGCTGGATTCGGCGAGCTCGCTTAGCCTCGGATCCGAACAACTCATCACGCTTGTAGATAGCTGGTTCGAGAAGAATGCTCCGGAGGGCAGCCTCGAGAATGTTGAGCACCTGCACACTGTACGCAAGATGGCGAAGCTGGCGCGCTACATGGCAGAGAATGCTCCGCGCGCCGCAAGAATGGCACGCAAACAGGCTGCGTCGTTCGAAGCACTGCAGGAGTCCGGAGGACGCTGGCACGACTGGCTCATTCTGGCCGAGATTGCACACAACAGGCTGAGAAAAAACTCCCCACTGGCAAAATCGTTCGATGACCGTTGCCGCGTAGCTCTTGCCGCATACAGGCGCCGATTAAGCACTGCCGTTGCGGCTTAGCTCTCCTCCACACTCTTGCGAACATCTCCAGTACGAATTTTGCGGGTCGCAGCTGCACGCTTTTCGCGCGCCTTGCGCCGGGCGCGGACGCCCCATCGCTTAACCCGGTGCAGCATACTTTTGGCCCAGCGGTAATCGCGCGCCAGGATCAGCAGGCCGGCCAGCAGGAGAGGAACGCCCGGAATGACGGGGAGAATGCAACCAGCAATGCCTGCCAGCAGCAACGCCCATCCGCTTGCCTTGCGAATCCAGCCGCTCCGGTCTGTGTCTGGCGCATTCATAGCGTTTAGACGCATCTTCAGTGTTTGGGAGCGTTGAAAATAATGAATCGCTTACCGTTAATCGAAGAGTACATACAGAACCCTCTTCGTTACTTACCCTGTGCTGCGGTGCAGCCTAGAGTAGAAGATGCTCTGGTGTTCCCGCGCCTCTTGAAATTCTGATGCGCCTGAATACTTTCATCTCTGCCCCCCTGGCTCTTGCGCTGTTGTCTTCCGGACAGACGCTGCTGGCCGCATCGCACACGGTGCATCGCACCGCTGCGCATCATGCTGCTGCTCTGTCTGAGGTCAAGCACCACAAGGGCAAGAAGTCTGCACCCGGTGCTGCGTCGACGAAACACGGCAAGCGCAAGGGGAAGCGGCATCAGGTCGCGGACGACGTTCCACCGCCAACGATCGAGCGCGTTCACGGTTCGTCTCGCACAAACAGATCGAAGGCCGCTCCGATGTTGCAGTCTGCACGTGCGAATGAGCACAGCAAAGGTCGCAAAGCGACTTCGGATGATTTTCTGAGGGCTGCTGGTGCGCGTGACACAAGCACGCACGCACCTATCAATACGGCGGAAAATGTAGAGAGTACAAAGTCAGAAGTGATGAAGAGCGCTGCAGCTTCAATGAAGCCGCAGCTGGACAGCGTGGAGCAGGAAGCGACGACTCCGGTGATTCTGCCCGCTCTGTACAACAAGCACGGACGCCTGATTGTTCCTCCACCGCTGCGTGGCTCGCATGAGATTCTTGTGCGGCAGAATGTTGTTGCAGACCGCGATGGGCTGGAGCGCGTACAGGACGACGACGATCTGATGCGGATGCGGAACCAGCGGCTGTTGGTTCCAATTCCCGTTAGCAATGCGCTTGACGTCGACGATCGGCTTCCGGCGAATCGGCGTTATACGCGACCGTGGACGGCACAATTTCTGGCAACCCTGGCGCGGGCACACTATGCGCGCTTCCACACCTCCCTGCAGGTCAATTCCGCCGTGCGTACGGTCGAGTTCCAGCAGCGGCTGCTGCGCACCAATGGCAATGCTGCTCCTGCAGAAGGCGAGACAGCCTCGCCGCATCTGACGGGACAGGCAATCGACCTGGCCAAGCATGGGCTCTCGATGACTGAGATCGCGTGGCTGCGTGGCTACCTGCTGCCGCTTTCGCAGCAGGGTCGGATCGATGTCGAAGAAGAGTTCCAGCAGGCTTGCTTCCACATCAGCGTCTATAAGAAGTATCTGCCTGCGGCACCGAAGCGTGAGATCGCAGAGCGTTCTAACAGGACTGCGGTTCTGGCTGCTGCAATCCACTAAACGCCAGCCGGATTTACGCTAGGCAACACGCTCGCGGGCGCCGGTGCGCCAGCTGCGGAAAGCAGCATCGAGCGCAGCCATGTTGCGCACCGCATCCTCACCGGTTGCGGCGAAAGCGGAACCGGTGCGTAGAGCATCGGCGAAACTCTCAAGCATGCGCGTGTAGCCGTCGCTGTTGTCCAGCGTAACTGCTTCGACGACCTCACCGGCACGGCGCAGGATGACCTCAACCGGCCGATCGACAGTGAAGCCGTTCTCGGCGACAAGCACACCATTGCTACCGGTAATCGAGATGGAAGTGCGGTACGGAGCGCGTGCGTCGACGGTGACATTGGCGAGCACTTCGCCGGTCATCTCCATCTGCAGCGAAGCGATGGCTTCGACATTGTCCTGAGAATGGCCTTTGACGGCAAGCGTGCTGACGCTCAATGGATCTTCCCCAAGTACGTAGCGTAAAGCGTCGATGCAGTGCACACCGACGTCGGCGATGGGGCCGCCGGCAGCAAGCGTGGGGTCCATGATCCACTTCCGCGGAGCTCGATCGGCGGGGTAGCAAAATTCAGACTGAGCCAGCTGCGGTTTTCCGATCTTGCCGGCGTGAATCTGCTCGCGCATCCAGTCCAAGCTGCGGTTGTAACGGAAGTTCTGTGCAACACCGTAGAGGACACCTGCGCCCTTCGCTGCGTCCGCCATCTCGCGCGCTTCAGCAGCACTCATCGAGACGGGCTTCTCGCACAGCACAGCTTTGCCATTGCGAATGGCGAGCAGGGTGTCAGGGTGATGCATGGCGTCGGGCGATGTGATGAAGACGACATCGACTTCAGGTGAGCTGCAAAGCTCCTCGGGCGTGCTGAAGCAGTGGGGGATATTGTATTCGGCACAGTTCTTCTGCGCAGTGCTCTGGTCGCGCCGCCACATGCCGGTCAGTTGTACGCGTGAGGTTCGTGCGAATGCGGGCAGCAGACGTCTTACGGCGTGATTGCCAAAACCGAGGATCGCAAAGCGCACAGGCGCATTCATGCACGTCTCTCCTGAAACAATTCGATCGATGCGGTTCTATGCCAGTCGCACTGTAACTCGACGGCGTTTAGCGGCAGATTTAGTGAGCTTCGTTCTTGAAGATCTGCTCGGCAAAGAAGTTCTCCACCTTCGCTTGATCGCGCAGCATCTCGAGATATGCACTCTTCAACAGCTGCGAACGACCATCGCGAAGCTGCTGCCGGATGGCCTGCTGCACGCGCGGATCGCTCAGCTCACGCTGTCCGGCCGGCTCACGCGAGATGAGCTTGTAGATCGCATAGCCCATAGGCTTCTTGGACTGCTCATCGAGCAGGGGAAGAATCTCCGTGACCTGGCCCGGTTTGAGCTTCACGATCGCGTTGAAGATTGCGGGATCGGCCTTCATCTGCGACTCAGAAACAAAACCGATATCGCCGCCGCTCGATGCCGTTTCAGGGCGCTCGGAGAAGTTCATCGCCAATGCACCGAAGTCCTCTCCCGAGTCGAGGCGGTTCTTCAGAGCCTGAATCTTCTTCTGCGCCTCAGCCGGGTTAGTAGCCTTCGAGTTCTGCAGGTTACCGGGCTGGGCCGAAGGAATCGCCGTCACCTGGATCTGTGCCAGGTGGTACTGGTTCTCGATCAGGTTGAACTCCGACTTGTGTGCGTTGTAGTAATTGGCGACGTCCGCATCGGTCACGGTGATCTTCGAATCGATCTCCTTCGAGATCAGCTTGTTGAAGGTCAACGAGCGGCGAATATCGTGCTTAACATCGTCCAGTGTGTGATTGCTCGCCTTCAGCTTTTCGTTGAACTGCTCGTCGCTATATGGCGCCTTCATCTCGGCGATCTTCGCATCGACCTCTTCATTGGTCGCCGTCAGGTTCATCTTCGTAGCGCGCTGCTCGACAATCTCCTCGTCGATCAACTGACGCAGCACATTCAGCCGCAGCGAGTCGGCCTGCACGGCGGTGGGCTGCTGTTGCTGCTGCGCATCACCAAGCTGTGCCTGATAGGCCTTATCCATCTCGGCTTTCATGATGGCCTTGCCGTTTACCGTGGCCATCACGTCGGCGTTATGCCCGTGGTTGCAACCTGCCAGTGCGGCTGCCACCAATAGCGTCGCAGCAGGGCGAGAGGCGCGGCCAAACCGGCGCACCATCATCGAACCATTTCTCGCGATTAACACATTCCTCACTCGAAGCTCTCCTCGATCTACCTGGACTTGTCTGTTACTGGCTGCCAGCACGGTTGGCCGGTTGGGTTGATACACCAGCCGCCGGCGTAGCCTGCTGCGCCGGAACCGCCGGAGCAACCGGCGGCGGAGGCGTCTGGCCCGCCGCGATAAGCGCACTGTCGATCATACGGTACACATACTCAATTGGGAGCGCGCCTTCCAGCTTTTCTCCATTGATATAGAGCGCCGGAGTTGCCTCAACCCCCAGTTCGGCCCCTTCCCTGATAGACGCCTTGACCGCCGTATCGTCCTGCTTTTCGATGCACTGATTTAATGCCGTCGCGTCGACCTTCTGCCTTGTGCCCTCTTCCCGGGTCAGCTTATCCAACGTCTCGTTGGCCTTGGCCAGCGTCTTTTCGGTACCGCCCATCTCGCCGGCATGGGCGTGGATGTAGTCTACGAGGTTCCAGTAGCCCGGAACGCTTTGCGCTGCCAGGCAGTTGGCGTCGATGGCCCCACGCTGAGCCCACGGATGGATCTCATTGAGCGGGAAGTCGCGGTAGACGATGCGAACCTGGTCCTTGTAACGCTCCTGCAACGCGGGAAAGAGTTGGGCGTGCATCTTGGCACAGTACGGGCACTCCAGATCGTCGAAGCCAACGATCACCACCGGAGCATTCGCCGGACCACCGCGTCCTGGGCGTCCTGCGTCGCTCACCAGCGTCTTGGGGTCTTTGCTGATATCGAACTTCGAGAACTGCGCCAGTGTCTTGCCATCCTTTGACAACAGAAACGTCATCGGCTTCGACGTCTTGCCCTCGGCCGAGAATAGGACAGTGATCTCATCGAAGTTCGGGACGTCGCTAGGCGTACGCGGTCCCACGACAATGTCGTAGCTCGGCGGTAGGTTCGTCTTCGACCGGATGAGGATCTCGACCCGTCGCGCAAGCTCAGGAGAGAGCTTGTCTCCGGCAGGAGGCTGGGCGTGGCAGCCGGCCGTGGCCAGCATCAGGGCAAACAGGAAGGGGCGGGACAGTCGGACAGCATTCAACACAGTACTCCATTATCTCACGCTGTCCGCGCCAGAATGGGTTCCCACACCCCTAGAAGAGCCTTTCGGCCCGACGCAAATTACCTGCACTGCCGATATTGGCCAGGGTGAAATTAAAGCGATAGGCGTTCTCATTACGCGCCGAGCCCAGCTCATATTTGCGGTACTCCACGCTCAGACCGCAGCAGTTCCAGTTGTACTGCGTCTGCAAAGCTCCATACTGAATCTGCCCGCTGTTCAGGTCGAGCCCCGCATTTGCCGCGACGCCCAGGCCGCGCCGCGCAGGACCGCCGTACCCCAACAGAACCCTCAACTGGGTGAAGTCCGAGACGGCAGAGGAGAAGCCCGCCGTATTGAAACGACCCGGTGCATTCAGCCGGGCGTAGCTCAAGCCGGAGAAGATATTGCCCTCGCGGAAGTTCACCAGCACATTGTTGGACGTGAACTTCTTCGCGCCCGTATCCACATCGAAGTCCCACCCGACCTCAAAGTGCTGCGAGGTCTTCCAGCGCAGACGTGAGATGAGCGGCGAGATGGCTCTCGGCTCTGTCAGAAAGGCGATACCGGAGAATGCAAGCGTGGTGTCGAAGATATTTCGCCTGCCCGTAACGATGGCGTTGCCGAAGCGCTGATCGATAAAGTATTTCTGGGACAAGCGCCAGCTGATCAGCTCCCGGCTGCCACAGACCTCAGGCTCGGCAGTATAGCCTGCATCGGACGCTGCATTGTCAGAGACGCCGCCCATCATTCCCGGCGCCGCAGCCCCTGTCCATGCCGCACTGCCGTTAGCGTTGGTATCGACCGGAGTCTCGCAGGGCTTATCTTCGGGCTGCCGCAAAAACAGCCTCTGCGTAAGTCCGTACTGCACCTCGTTTGTGTTGCTGACAACGTCGGTATCGTCGAAACGCAGAATCTGCTTGAAGTTATCTATGCCGGTCACATACCGATACGTCGCCGCAGGCTCGATGGTGTGCTTTAGGTCGGCGCCGAAGAGCTTGTGTACGAACGGCGAGGAGAAGGTCCTCTCCAGCACCGGAGCCCGGCCTTCCACCTCAAACTCGACGTCGGCACGGTTGACGGCCTCGGAGCTTTCGACCGGCGGGGAAGCATTGGAAGCGATACGGCTGCGGCTGTAGATCGTTTCGCGCACAGCCACGGCCGGGCGCAGGAACCAACCCCGTCCTCCGAGCGGATATAAGAGCTGGGGGCGCAGGTCGAAGCGGTTGGTGAGGCCGGTGGTCGAAAAATTGGGCTGAACGCGCTTCAAACCAGTCACCGAGGAATCCACGCTCCACAGAAGACCTGTCTGGCCTAACCTGTGTTCCGTAGTAAACAGATCAATCGCGGGAGAGTGAAAGATGCGAATCTGCTGCTCGGAGACCGTGGGCGTGCCGGCGCGCTTCAGCCCCTGGTAGCGGTCGGAGCGAACGTCCCACACATAGCCGTTCGATTGATGCGTCGCATAAGCGATGGAGAGGATGTCACTCGAAACCGCCTGGTTGAAGTTTTCGGTGAAGGCCTCGCGGTAGGGATACGAGCTCAGGTACTCCAGGTCGGCGACCAAGCGTGTTTTGGAGTTCAGATCGTAGCGTCCGGAGAAGACCACATCTTCACCGCCCTGGTTGATGAGCTGTCCGCCGCTCGTGAATCCGCGGTCGAGCAGGCCGCTGTAATGGGCAAGCGCAAAGTTGTGCCCCAGACCGCGATAGCGATAGGTGCCGGATTGCGACCAGCCGCGCTTGGAGAAATACTCCACACCTACTGTCATATCGGAACTACGGCTCAAAACGACATAGATCTGCTCGCCTAAGACCAGCCCTTTGGTCGAAGACTGGCCAACAACGGGAATCATGAAACCGCTCTGCCGCTGATCGCCGCCGACCGGATGCGTGACATAAGGCAGATAGATGAGCGGAATGTTGAGTACGCGGAAAATACTGTTATGGGCCGTCGCTTTATCACTGCCTACGCTGAACTTACTGGCAAACAACTGCCAGTCGGGATGCGGTAGCTCGCAAGACGTTACCGAGCCGTCATAGACGTCGTACTCCTGCGGCCCGGTCTTCACGACGACCTTGCCCTCGAACAGGAATGGCTGGCCGTTGTCGTAGATGGGCCTGTGCCCTGGCCTGAGGCCGACGGATCCCTTCACGTCGAAGAAGCGCCCGGTCTGCGTCTTCAGATTCATCGAGCCGTGGCTTGCAGAGATCATCTCATCGTTCTGGCCACCGGTGATCTTCAGGTGGCCATTTGCGTTGAGCTCTCCGGTCTCGGAGTCGTAGTCGATGTGGTCGGCCTCGACCCGGCGGTCCTTATAGGTGATCACGACGTCGCGGTCGAGTGTGTAGTGGCTGCCTGTCTTCGTCTGCGGGCCGGAGCTCTCAATCACCACGGTCGAGCCATCATCGGCAGGAGGCACGATCAACGCTTCGGGATAACGTTGAGTTTCCTTTATGGCCGTCGCCCCGGGTTCGTCAGGGAGCGTTTGCGATGTCGCTATGGCAGGTGCCTGATTAGATAACTCCTGCGCAATCGACTGTGGATGATTTGCAAGCAGCAGCATGATAGTTATCAGGAAGTAAACTATGTGCAGGGTGCGCCAGCAGTCGCCTTTGCCAAAGGTGGGTTTGAAGCCGAGGCCTGATATACAACCGGCAAACTGGCCACACCGCTCCCGGGCCCCTGCATCGTAACGTGTAGAACTTGGCACCACTCTTTGAGGCTAACAAGAATTGACCCGTAGCGGGTTCGAGGTTTTCACAGGCACCATGAGCGCAGAGCGAAAATTACAGCAGGCGACGACCACACCCGATTCTTCAGACCAGTTGCCTCTGGAGCCTTTTGCTCTGAAGCAGCAGGTGGCCGAGCGTCTTGCGGCGCACCGCAGCCGCAAAGTGCGGCCGGTCGGCACTGCTGTCGAGCAACCTGCCCCGGCTACCCCGGCACGTGAGCGGGCGTCGCGCATCGCTGCTGCCGTCGCCGAACGCTATGCGCACTCCAAGAGCTACCGCTCTTTTCTGGCCGAAGAGGCCGAGCGGGCAATCCAACAGGCCGAGGCCGCAGCCGAGGTAGCTGCCCTGAACGCACAGGCCGTCGCGCAGGCCCAATACGAGCTGCTGGAGACGCTCGACCAGTACGCCGCGGAGCCGCAACCGGCCCCCATGCTCGTTCCGGCTCCGCCTGCGCCAAAGGCCGAGACGCCTGAGCTGCATGCTGCTCCTGAGCCGAAGTTTGATGCATCCTCACTCACCGTACGTCTAGGCAACGATATTCGCCTGCCCGACAGCGAGGCCGCTCTCCGTGCCCTGAGAACAGCGCACGAGGAACTCGATGCTGAGACGATCGACCCTGAAGAAGCGCTTTCGCTGGATGAGGAAATCGCCTTCCGCCAGGCGCCGATCTTTGAAGTTCTCGAGCCTACGGTCGAAATTCCGGCGAACCTGATCGAGTTTCCGCGCCAGCTTGTTGCGGCGCGCAAAGCCCGTCCAAGGCTGGCTGAGGGACCGCTGCGCGAGGAGGATGACGCACAGCACGATACGACGCAGCTTCGCATCTTCGAAGTGGAGCCCGAGCAGCTCTCTCCGGCTCCTGCGGTCGACGCCGTTGCGCCGGAATGGACATCGATCCTTCTGGACGCGCAACCTCGCGGAGAGGCTGTCGCCCATACAGAGACAGACGAGTATGCGGGCTACGCACGGCAGGCCCGTGTTACATCGGCTGCGCAGCAGCAAGAAGCGCAGCGGCATTATGCTGCGTCCTTTCAGGTCGCTCCTATGAATCTGCGCATTATGGCGGCGGCTGTCGACGGATGCGCGATTGTGGCGGCATTCCTTGTCTTTATTGCCGCGCTCGTGTTGACGGCATCACAGTTCGCCCCGAATGGGCTGCACATAAACCTGCAGACGGCAGCGTTGAGCTCCGTTGGTGCCCTGGTTGTACTTGGCTTTGCCTATCAGTACCTGTTCTTTACCTTCTCTGATGCCACTCCGGGCATGCGCTATGCGCGGATCGGGCTGTGCACGTTCTCGGATGAGAACCCGACACGCGCCGCGATGCGCCGCCGCGCCTTTGCTCTTGTGCTTTCAGCAGCACCGCTGGGCCTGGGCCTGATCTGGACGCTATTTGACAGCGACGGACTGGGCTGGCACGACCATATCTCTCGGATGTATCAGCGTAGCTACTAAATCCGCTTTCGAGGGTTGAGCTGCTTGAGATATTTCCGCGCATAGTCCCCAAAGCACTTGTGATCTAGCCTCCTTCTCCGACGCACAGAGCCGCAGGCGCCGCGTTGCAGAAGCTGCCAGCCTGATCAGGTCACCGTCGGCCGGATTACCGGACACGGAGCCTTCTCTACGATCCGAATCAGACGGCAAGTATAAGAAAGCGGCTATGCCTCATTTGGCATAGCCGCTTTCATTCTTACAGCTAGAACTTCGCCTAGAAGGTAGTCGATACCGTCAGGCGGAAGGTCTTTCTCGGCTCGCGCAGGATGTAGTCGGCTCCATAGAGCTGAATGGCCTGCAGGTAGGTGAACTGGCCTGCCCCGGAGTCCGGGAAGAAGCTGCGGAACGTAGCACCATCCGTAGCCAGCTGCTGCGGCACCGTCTTGTAGAGGCGCAGTGGGTTGTAGGCGTAGAAGATACGGAACGGTGCGTTGACGATCGGCAGGATGACCTGCAACTCAGCTCCGTTCGACATGCGGGGCACATAGTTGGTGCCAGGCACGACCTTGAGCGGGTTGGGAAAGGAAATCTGCTTGCCGCCATAGCAGGCGCCGTTGATAAAGGTAGGGCATCCGTAAAGCGGGCTGGAGATCTCCTGCTGGCCGGAGACGCTCTGGCGAAGCTGATCCGGATAAACGTCAAAGGTCATATTGAAGTCGGTAAAGAAGGCAAACGTAACCTGGTTGACGATGGGAATACGGTATTCGATGTTCCCGGTAAAGCTGGTGTCGCCACCGATCGAGACCATGCGATAAAGCGGCAGGGGAATCTGCACATTGCCGAGCGACGGGTTGGATGGATCGCGCGGAACCGTGGTGCCATCGGGATTCGTGAGGTTGAAGAGCACACGATTGGGAATGAAGGTGTACGGCGAAGACGAGCGAACGTCGAAACCGCGCACATCCATCTCGCCGCCGGAGTAGATACGGTTGGTTGGCGGAGCTACCTCGCCGGCGAAGCCGGTGATGTGCGAGAGCTGAGCACGATACGCGAGTACGTTGTGTCCTTCGCGGTTAATCTTTAGACCCTTGATGGGATAAAACTGGCGATAGGTAATGATCGGCTGAACATACTTGACGTTGCCACCGACGCCAGCGATCTGAACAGCAAGATTGACGTCACGTCCGGAGTGCGGCCCCACAGCGCGATCGATGCTCGAGAAGCTGAAGCTTGGCGTGATTGTCGAAGTAATGATGCCGTTCAGTTGGTTCTGGCCCTGAACGCCAGCACGGAACGCGAGAGTCTGGAAGACGTTGCGCGTATTGTCGTTGAACGTCGTGACCGACGAGCGCGACAGTGCGTAGGAGACACCGACGCGGGTGACGCCCTTGTTAGCCCAGAGATGCCGCAGCGGCGAGCTGAGCGAGAGCGTCATGCCGGTGGAAGACTGGTTGTAATTCGTCAGCAGCGACTGCTGTGCCGTGGTCAGGTTCTCGCTCTGCCCCTTGGTGATGGCATAGCTCTTGGCCGGATTGAAGTCGTATTTGCTGGTGAAGACCTGCAGGCCAAGCGAGATGGGCTTGTTGCGGAAGTAAGGTTCGGTGAAACCGAAGCTCAGGTTGCGCGACAGGTCGCCGATGTTGGCCTGTACGGAAAGCGTCTCGCCAAGACCGAGGAAGTTGTTGGTCTCGTAGTTGAGACCGATAAAGGTTCCCTGCAGACCGCTGATACCACCGTTAAGACCGATGGAGTTCTTGCCCTTCTCCTTGACCTTCAGCAGCAGGTCCACGGTTCCGTCGTCGGCGTTCTGCCGGCTCTCAGAATCCTGCTCAGCCTTGAGGGGCTCGAAGTAGTTCAGCTGGTTGATGCGCATGATGGACAGATCCCACAACTGCGAGTTGTATATCTGGCCTTCGTCGAGCAGCAGCTCGCGACGGATAACCTTGTCACGGGTGATGGTGTTGCCCTGGAATTCAATGCGCGACACGTAGAAGGGCTTGCCTTCGTCGATGTCGATATCGAGATAGATCAGCTTTTTGGCCTCGTCGATACGCGGGACCGGCGTTCCAACAAAGTTGATGTAGCCATACTGGCCATAGGCTTTGCGCAGAGCCTCCAGGCCTTTGCCGAAGAGAGTGGCATTGAAGAACTCGCCGTCCTTCTGCGCGAACTGGGCGCGCAAGGCCTTGGCATTGGTGAGGTTCTTGTTGCCGGTAAAGGTGATGCCGCCCAGACGGTAGCGGGAGCCTTCTTCAACGGGCATCAGAATGTCGACGCGCTTACCTTTGGACGGGCGCAGCGTGAGCGGATTAAGGCCGCCTGCATCGCGGACGTGAGTCTCGGCGGGGCCTGTGAGCGCCTTGAAGTAGCCGCGATCACGATACGCCATACGGACGCGCTCGGTGTCCTCGTCAAGCTTGGTAGCGTCGTAGGTACGGGGGAAGAGACTCTCAAGAATGATCGAATGCGGAATGCCGATTGGTTTGAGGTTCTTCATCGACGCACGCAGGGCGCGGTCGGAAACACTGACATTGCCGTCAAACTGAATCTTGCCCACCTTCACGGTCGGGCCTTCCTTCACGTTGAAGGTCAGCGCGACGGCCGCCGGCGGAATGGTCTTAACCTCGGTGCGGATCGTGGCGAACTGATGGCCGTGGGCAGCGAGCATCTCCTTCAGAACGACTTCGGCACGCTTCACTTTGGTTGGATCGTACTGGCTCTCGACCGAAAGACCGACCTTTGCCTTCTTCAGGCCATCCATAATGTCGGACTGGGAGATGGCGTTGACGCCCTTGTAGTTGATTTCGCGGATGGTGGGTTTCTCGCGGACATAGACGACGAGCTGAACGCACTTGGCGCCGTCGACGCGCTCGATGCGGACGTCATCAAAGTAGCCGGTGTTCCACAACGAGTTGAAGTCCCGCTCGACAACCTGCGGATCGTACAGATCGCCCTGGTGTGAGAACAGGCGAGCGAGGACAGACTCCTTGGGGATTCTGCGGTTACCGACAACCTGCGGCTGGCAGAGTGTCTGCGGATTGCCTGTGTTGGCCGAGGCATCCTGCGCCCGGAGCGACGGAACCATCGCAAGGGCGAATGCGAGAAACGACACGGAATAAACGATGCGGAAGCAGCTGGAGCATGCGCGCACAGGCCTTGTCTTGCTCTTCAGGGAGCTTCCGCTCTCTCGATTTACGGTAAAGATACGCACACCCTCACTGCTAGAAAAATCAGACCCCGCCGGTTCCTGAAGGGGAGTCTTGATTATATGGGAGCGTACGGGCGCTTAGCGAGTTTGCCCGCAGGTTACATTGCACAAAAAACAGGTTATCGGACACAGTTCACCGCGAAAAGCTGACCAAATGCGGTGACTTTTTGACCGACGACACTACGAATGGTCACCCGCTCCCGGCAAGGAAATTTATGCGGAGGCCGCGAGCACCCGGGCGAAGGCGTCGGTATCGACGTTGCCACCGCCAAGTACAGTGCCGACACGCGCTCCAACCCCCAATGGCCGGGCCTTGCGATCCTGAAGCAGGCCGGCAAGACCGACAGCCCCGGCTCCTTCCGCTACATTGTGGGTGTCGGCGAAGTAGGCGCGCATGGCTGCCTCGACCTCGTCGTCGGAGACCTGAAGGACACGGTCGACCCCGGAAAGAACGACCTGAAGAGCCTCTTCGGTAGGCTTGCGGCAGGCGACCCCATCGGCGATACGGGTGGCCACGGCATGCTCCACCACTCGGCCCGCACCGTAGGAGAGGGCAAAGGCCGGAGCATGGCTCGAAACGACACCTACGACGCGGGTGCGGAGCCCGAGGGCATCCCGCACGGCGACCATGCCGCTGATGCCTGAGCCCATCCCAATGGGAACGTAGACGGTGTCAAGCTCGGGGGCCGCGGAAAGGAACTCCAATGAAGCCGTGGCGACTCCGGTAACCAGCAGGCGGTGGTAGCTGGGAACCCAGTGCCAGCCGTTCTCGCGCTCCAGCCGGACGGCATGCTCGAGCGCAGCCTGAAAATCGTCGCCCTCTTCAATCAGCTCTGCCCCCAGCTCCTGCATGGCGCGATTCTTCTCGACACTATTGCCACGCGGCACCACGATGACGGAGCGGATGGCGCTTCGGGTGGCAGCCAAGGCAATGGACTGGCCATGATTGCCGCGGGTCGCGGTGACGACCGTGGTTACGTCAGGACGTTCGCGCCGAAGCCAGTCCATATAGACAAGACCCCCACGAATCTTGAAAGCTCCGACGGGGGAGTGGTTCTCGTGCTTGACCCATACTTCCGCATTAGCTCGTTCGCTCAGCAGAGGCCACGTGTACTGCGGGGTCGCGGGCATCGTCTGGTAGACAAGCGCAGCCGCCCGCCGTATCTCTTCAAGAGTAGGAAGACCTTTCTCCATCACCGACTCCAAGTTTATGGTTAGCAATACGATGATGCGGACCGAAGTCCGGCTTCGAAAAGAGAGTCCGGCTCATCCAGCTTTACGAACTTCGACAAGGGTGGAGTAGAAGGTGGCTCCACCTCCGATATCCGTAAGCCGCTCGCTCGTAAGCGCATTGATATTCGAGCCATGGGGCGAGAGCTTGTTCCAGTCGAGGCGCGCAGCAACGACACCTGCACCCACATGGCCATTGACGTGGGCGCGCAGCCGGATCACGCCGCGCGCATTGAAGATCTCAACCTCATCGCCGCTTTGAATACCACGAGACGTGGCGTCAGAGGCATGCATCTCGAGAATGCCAGCTGTCTTCGCCTCCATGCGCTGGTGCACGGGGATATTGGCGAAGGTCGAGTTCATGTAGTTATCGGCCTTGCGCGGCAGGAACTCCAGAGGATATTCGCGCGCATTGGCACGCGACTCTGTCGGCGCTTTGAAAACAGGGACTGGGACAAGCTCCCCACGTCCGCTTGGCGTCCTGAACCATTCAGGTGTAGAGAACGGCAACACATCGCCATTCGCATTCTCGGGCATGGCGATACGAATGTGACCTTCACGCTCGAGCGTAGTGCGGGTGATACCTGCAAACCACGGCGCTCCGGTATCGATGGCCTGGTCGATCAGCTCGTCCTCGCGGTCATCGAAGCAGGCTTCGGGGAAGCCCATGCGCCGGCCAAGCTCTCCGAAGAGCCGGACGTTATTGCGTGCTTCGCCCAGCGGGGCGATAGCCTGCTCCGAAAGCTGCGCATAGAGATGCCCGTACGCGCCCTGCACGTCCTTCGTCTCCAAAAAGGTCGCTGCCGGAAGAACAATATCGGCGTAGTCGGTCGTGTCGGTAAAGAACTGCTCATGCACGACCGTAAAAAGATCCTCACGCCGCATGCCGCGCAATACATCGTTCTGGTTAGGCGCGACGGCTCCGGGGTTGGAGTTGTAGACAAAGAGCGCCTTCACCGGCGGGCCGCCGACTCCTGCATCATCGGTCGTCAGCGCTTCGCCGAGCTGGTTCATGTTGATGATGCGTGCATCGCGGCCAAGCGAGCTGGCCTGCATCAGCTCAGGCATCTGCAGTCTCGCGCTCTTAAAGGGGAACGTACCCGAAGTGGAGAGTTGCAGCCCGCCTCCCTTGTACTGCCACGAACCGGTCAGCAGAGGAAGCATTGCGACTGCGCGCGCCGCAGTGCCGCCGTTTTCGCTGCGCTGGATGCCATAGTTGAGGCGAATCGCTGCCGGACGGCTGCCGTTGCGCCCTGCAGTAGCGTAGGCGCGAGCGAAGCGCTCGATGATCGTGGCATCGATACCGGTGACGCCTGCAACGACCGCTGGAGAGTGCTCCGGCCGTAACACGTGCGCTTTGAGCTCAGCAAAACCGTGTGTGCAACTGTCAATGTATGTACTGTCTTCGAGGCCATCGCGCAGGATGACATGCATGATAGCCAGCGCAAGCGCAGTGTCTGTTCCGGGATGAATTGCGAGATGCTCGTCGGCAAGCGCGGCTGTACGCGTCTTGTAGGGATCGACGACGATCAGACGGGCGCCATGGCGGCGGGCCTCTTCAATAAAGGGCCACAGATGGATGTTGTTGCCATGGATATTCGCTCCCCAGGCAATGACAAGTCCTGAGTGGGCAAAATATTCAGGCGCAATGCCAAGCCGTATGCCATAGACGCTTAAGAGCGCAGCACCGCCAGCCGAGGAGCAGATAGTGCGATCAAGCTGCGAGGCGCCGAGGCGGTAGAAAAAGCGCCGATCCATCGAGCCATAGCCCAGCTGACCGATCGTACCGGCGTAGCTGTAGGGCAGGATGCTCTCAGGGCCATACTCGGCAGCGATCGTCGTGAGGCGGGCAGCAATCTCATCCAGCGCCTGATCCCACGTAATGCGCTCGAAGGCTTCTGCCTCACGGCCCTGCGGCAGAGGCCCTTTGGGAATGCCGGGCTTGCGGCGCATGGGGTAGAGCAGGCGATCGGGCGAATAGACGCGGTCGAGATACTTCGCCACCTTGCCGCAGAGGAAGCCGCGCGTCACCGGATGGGACGGGTCACCCTGAATCTTTGTGGCGCGGCCCGTAAGCTGATCGACGGTAACCAGCACACCGCAGGAGTCAGGGCAATCGTGCGAACAAACTGCGTGCACGGTGCGTGTCGATGCCCGTTCTTCGCTCATACATTCATTTTATGCCCGCGCCGACTTCTGCGGTATGCTCGGCGCATGCAGCAAAAACGATTCCCCACGACGCGACTCGAGGCCTTCTCCGACGGCGTGCTTGCCGTCATTATCACCATCATGGTGCTTGAGCTGAAAGTGCCACACGAGGCTGGCATTCCCGGTCTTCTTTCAATTGCACCGATGTTGTTTATCTACCTGCTGTCGTTCACATTTATTGCAATCTACTGGGTGAATCATCACCAGCTCATTGGCCGGGTCGAGCAGTGTGGTCACTGGGCGCTCTACGCCAACCTGGCGTTTCTTTTCGCGTCCTCACTGCTTCCCTTCTTCACCGCTTATGTGATCGAGAACGATATGAACTCGTTTTCCGTCGCCCTGTATGCGGCGTCGATGATCGTCACGGGCATTACCTTTTTTCTGCTCCGTCTCGCTATTCAGAGCCTGTTAAAAGAAACCGGCGATCTGAGCCAGGAAGATACGGCTACGCAGCGCAAGCACCTCGCGAGCCTGGTCTTGTATATCGCGGCGATTCCGCTGGCACACGTTCATCCGCGCATCGCTCTGGGCGTAATCTCGCTTGTAACCATCATTTGGATTGTGCCGACTGCATTCGCTGCGCCATGTCCCGACAAAACACCCCGCTAAAGGGTTAGCAGGCAGCGGAATCTGTTTTGTTAGAGTGAACCCAGATGCTCCGAGGTGCTGCTGTGTTCCTTCGTCCCGTTCTGCCTCTTCTTGCTGCCGCGTTGCTGACCGTTCCTGCATGGAGCCAGCAGCAACAGCTTACGACCGTACCGCAGCAGCAGCTTGACGTTGTCAAAGTGTTGCTGGCACAGGAAGCTGCATGGAACCGCGGCGATATTGAGGCGTTTGCTGAGAGCTATAAGGACTCGCCGGATACCCTATTCATCGCGGGAACGGTAAACCGGGGGTTTGCCGGAATAGCCGAAGGATACAAACGCGACTATCCCACAAAAGCCACGATGGGTACACTCGGTTTTTCAGAGCTGGAGGTACGACCGCTGGACGACCGCTTCGCCGTTGTCATCGGCAAGTATCACCTGGAGCGCGGCAAGAAGGACGGCGGCCCAGCTTCGGGCATCTTTTCGCTGATACTGGAAAAGACCGACAAAGGCTGGAAGATTATCGTCGATCACACAACCGGTTAACCGTGTTTGCATCACAAGCTGAATTTGCGAATCGTATAGAGCTGAAACAACCAGATCGAAAAGAAGGCAAAAATATGATCACAACACGTCGCCGTTTTCTTGCAACGGGAGCTGCTACAGCATTTGCATCCTTCGCACCACGAACCTTCTTTGGCCAGGAAACGAGCCTTCCGGAGATGCTGATCCAGGGGCGTGCCCAGGCTGCCACTGCGAAGATCACGACTCAAAAGCTGCGTGACAATCTGAATGTATTGATGGGCTCAGGCGGGAATATCGCCGTGCTTTCCGGGCCGCAGGGCAAGCTACTGGTGGATGCGGGTGTCTCGACGTCGCAACCGCAGATCACAGCGGCCCTCAGTGCCATCAGCGCCGATCCGGTGCAGCACCTGATCAACACACATTGGCATTGGGATCACACTGACGGCAATCCGTGGCTTCATCGCGCAGGAGCAACGATTATTGCGCATCGCAGAACACGCGAACGCCTGAGCACGCCGCAGACGATACAGCTCTTCAATGCCGTCTTTCCTCCGGTCCCGGAGGATGGGCGCCCAACGATGGTGTTTACAGACGCAGACGATCTAAAGCTGAATGGCGTGGCTATAGCCCTGAGCCACTACGATCCTGCGCATACAGATACAGATATCTCGGTCTATTTTGGCGACCTTGATGTGCTGCATGTCGGCGATACATGGTTCAGCGGGGCCTATCCGTTCTTTGACGCGTCGACGGGAGGACATATCGACGGCATGATCCGCGCCACAAAGAAGAGCCTGGAGATTGGCACCACCTCGACGATTGTTATTCCCGGTCACGGTCCAGTCGGCAAAAAGACCGACCTCGACGCGACGCTGGAGATGTTGACCACGCTTCGCGGCAAAATCGCTGACATTAAGAAGCAAGGCAAGACAGTAGAAGAGGCCGTTGCGCTGAAGCCGACCACCGCCTTCGACGCGAAATATGGAAACGGCTTTGTGAAGCCCGAGATGTTTGTGCGTCTTGTGTATCAGGGCGTTTAAAAATCAGAGGCCGCCAACAACTGGCGGCCTCTTCTAATCAATACCCTGTTCTGTCAGACGGTCATGACTTCCTTTTCCTTGGCTTTGAAAAGATCCTCGATGCGCTTGATCTCGGCATCGGTCAGCTGCTGCACCTCTTCGCTGGCGCGCTTCTCATCATCGGCAGAGATCAGCTTGTCCTTCGCGGCCTTCTTGATCTGATCGTTGCCATCGCGGCGAATATTGCGGATCGCCGTCTTATGATCTTCGAGTGTCTTCTGCAGCTGCTTGACCACCTCTTTGCGCCTCTCCTCTGTCATCGGAGGCACAGGCACACGCACCACCGTACCGTCGGACATGGGGTTGAGCCCCGTGCCGGAGGTACGGATCGCCTTCTCAATTGCCGAAACCATCGCCTTGTCATAGGGCTGCACAAGGATCATTGTCGGCTCCGGCGTCGACACCTGGCCAAGCTGCGCCACGGGAGTCTCCGTGCCGTAGTAGTCCACCTTTACCTGGTCGAGCATGTGCACATTGGCGCGTCCGGTACGTGCCGAGGCCAGATGCGCCCGAAAGTCTTCCACCGACTTCTCCATCCTCGACTTCAACTCCTGGTGGGTACCCTTCAATGCTGCAATCCCTGCCATTGCCGATGCCATAATCCTGCCGTCCTCATGCGCGGTTGCGCCAACGCTGATTCTAATGGAAAACACCGTCCAGCCAGAAGTTCGCCCAGCCCACGGAACGAGGATTTCGCGCAAACCGGTTCCCTCCATCGTTTGCCACGGCGATGGCGGCAGTTTAGGCTTACCCGCGTATGACGATACGTGCTGAAGTTGAAAAGCTACTGGGCCGCCTGGGAGTTCCCGCAGAGTCTTACACCGGAGGCAGCCTTGCGGTGCGCTCCCCCATCAACGGCGAAATAATCGCCAATGTGCGCACGACCAACGATGTCGACAAGATAATCGCCGAGGCGCACACGGCCTTTCTTGCATGGCGTGAGATTCCCGCGCCACGACGCGGTGAGCTGATTCGCCTGCTCGGAGAAGAGCTTCGTGCCGAGCGCGAGGCCTTGGGGACTCTGGTTACGCTCGAAGCAGGCAAGATCGTCTCCGAGGGATTAGGCGAGGTGCAGGAGATGATCGACATCTGCACCTTTGCGGCTGGCCTGTCGCGCCAGCTTGCCGGGCAAACCATTCCGTCAGAGCGTCCCCGGCACCGCATGATGGAGACGTGGCATCCACTCGGCGTCACCGGCGTCATCTCGGCCTTCAACTTTCCTGTCGCCGTATGGAGCTGGAACGCGGCACTCGCACTCGTCTGCGGAAACTCCATCGTGTGGAAGCCATCAGAAAAAACGCCGCTCACAGCATTGGCCACGCAGGCGATCTTCGAGCGAGCAGCAGCGAAATTCGGCAATGTTCCGGCCGGCCTGGCGTCATTGCTGATCGGCGATGCCGTCGTAGGCAAGACTTTGGTTGATTCTCCATTGGTGCCTCTTGTCTCGGCTACGGGATCGACAGCGATGGGACGCGCTGTCGGGCCTCGTCTGGCACAGCGCTTCGCACGCCAGATCCTGGAGCTTGGGGGCAACAACGCAGCGATTATCTGCCCCTCGGCCGATCTCGCACTTGCGCTCCGTGGAGTCGCTTTTGCAGCGATGGGAACGGCCGGCCAGCGCTGCACAACGCTGCGGCGGCTGATCGTGCATGATTCGGTCTACGATTCGTTCCTGTCACAACTGCGCAAGGTGTATGCGTCGGTCAGTATCGGCGACCCACGCACGGCAGGCACGTTGGTTGGCCCGCTCATCGATCAGCAGGCATTTGATGCAATGCAGTCTGCACTCACCAACGCGCGCTCCTCCGGTGCCAAAGTAGATGGTGGCGAACGTGTTAATGTAGCAGGCTGCTCGGACGGCTTCTACGTACGGCCCGCACTTGTCGAAATGACACAGCAGAACGACACGGTGCGCCATGAGACTTTTGCGCCGATTCTCTACATCCTGCGCTACAAGAACTTCGACGACGCCATCGCGCTGCATAACGATGTGCCGCAGGGGCTGTCGTCGGCCATCTTCACGATGGACATGCGTGAGGCCGAGCGGTTTCTCTCGGTTGCTGGATCGGACTGCGGCATTGCCAACGTCAACATCGGCACCTCAGGCGCCGAGATCGGCGGAGCCTTCGGCGGCGAGAAGGAGACAGGCGGCGGACGCGAGTCCGGCTCGGATGCCTGGAAGCAGTACATGCGCCGCGCCACCAACACCATCAACTACGGCACAGACCTCCCGCTGGCGCAAGGCGTCGTCTTCGATATCGACTAACCCACAGACGCCGCGCACAAATACAAAACGGCTGCCCTTTCGAGGCAGCCGCTTTTCGTTGCTCGAAGAAACTACTCGCGGAAGGTAGACTTTCGCCCAGCCAGCTTGCCATCCATATCGGCGAGCACGTACGCGACGACAGAAAGCATCGCCGTATTCTTCCTGAACGAATCCGGGTCCACCTTGTCGAGCGTATCGGCCTCAGTATGGTGCCAGTCAAAGTAGTGTTCCCCAACCGTGCGTGGGCTGAGCGATGGAACTCCGTCCGCCGTAATCGGCCCGATGTCCGAGCCGCCGCCACCCGGCGAGACCGTATCGGTACCAATCGCTCCCAACAGTGAGACGATGTCCTGCAGCGTGGCGAACGACTTCTGCTCCTCAGGCGAGAGCGAACTCGGGTCGAAGCTTGGACGCGCAGCAGGTGCAGCTCCCGGAGTGGGAGGCTGTGGCCGCCGTGGGCCGCCAAAACCACCATAGCCGATACCCAGCGGCTTCTCTGCTCCACCGTCCATCTCAATCGCAGCTACCTGATCACCGATCTTGTCGCCGATCCACTCACGATAAGCGCGGCCGCCAGCTCCGCCATTCTCTTCATTCACCCAGAAGACGACGCGGATGGTGCGCTTCGGCTTCAGTCCCAGCTTATGAATCAGCGAGACAGCTTCGAAGGTCGCCATAATACCCGAGCCGTCGTCCTGTGCTCCCTGGCCGACATCCCACGAATCGATGTGTCCGCCGAGCACAACCACCTGCTCCGGATGCTCCGAGCCGACGATCTCTCCAATGACATTGCCGGCCTTCACGTCAAGCTCCATATGCGCGGCCATTTCAAGATGCACCGTGACCGGACCTTCTTTGGTAAGCCGCTCAATCAACAATGCATCCTCAACACTGATCGCCGCAGAGGGCACCTTCGGCTGTTTCTCGTCATAACGCAGCGTGCCGGTATGCGGCGTCTGCAACGCCAAACCGGTCGCGGAACGCACAAGCACCGCTGCCGCTCCCCGTGCTGCAGCGCGCGACGGACCTCCCGTACGATACATCGACCCCACACCGTAGCCATGCCATCCGGGGTTGAAGACGACAACCTTCCCCTTCACCTCGGCGTCGGGCAGCTTGTCCAGTTCCTCAAAGGTATGCACGAAAACCACGGGTGCCGTGATACCTCCCTTCGGCGTACCGACACTCATGCCCAGGCCAAGCATGTGCAGCGGCTTCACAATCGTGCCTGCCTCTCCCTTGTAGGTGATCGTCGCGGACTCCGCGCCACGCACCCAGTGCGGCACATTGACCGGCTGCACGTGGACATTCTCAAGACCGGCCTTCTTCATCAGCGCGGCACCCCACTCAACAGCCGTATTCAACTGCGGAGTGCCGCTGAGACGTTTGCCGATGTGGTCGGTCAGGTACGCCAGCGCGGCATAGCCATCGTCATCGGCCAACGCAGCCTGAATAATCTTGTCGGCGTCCGTCTTATACTTCGCAGCCAATGGGCCGGGAGCGGCAGGCAGCGCGACCGGACGCTCACCGGGAGCACCCATCTGAGCAAAACACACCTGCGTCGCAAGCAAGGCGGTCGATGCAACAACAGCAGCAAAACGCTTCATCGTAGAACTCTCCTGATCGTTTGAGTGGCCAAAGCAGCCGTAACAAAGTGCAGGCTGAGAGTGGTTTCGCACTCTCAGCCTGCACAACGTGTTGTTATTGACAGATCATTGCGATTAGAAAACGATCTTCGCCGCAAACTGTACATTGAACGGCTCGCCTGAACCAAGTCCAGGAGCGCCAGCGTTATCACCAACGGTTGTAGTGGCACGGCCAAAGTTCGTCGAGCCGAAGCTGCCGCTTACGGGAGCAAGGTTCAACCGGTTGAAGATGTTGAACATCTCCGCGCGAAGTTGAAGCTTGACGTTCTCGTAAAGCGTCGTATTCTTCACCAGCGAAGCATCCACCGTCCCGAAGCCAGGTCCGTAGACCGAGCCACGCGGAGTCGGACTAAAAGTACCGGCTGCAGGCAGCGTATAGGCGGCCTGTGAAAACCACTGAACATAACCGGCACCGGAGGAGTTGCGCGTGAAGGTGCGATTGCTGGTATTCGGATTTGCAATCTGCGTCGCACGATCCTGTTTCTCTCCCGTACCACTATTGTTGCTGCTGGTCTTCGGCGTAACAGGTTTGCCCGTGAAGAAGGTGAGGAAGCTATTCACCTCCCAGCCCTGCGTTAGCGGCTTGAAGCTGCCGAAGGTTGGGATCTCATAGACGATATAACCGTTGAAGGTATGCCGCGTATCAAAATCCGCATTTCCATATTCACCGGCAAGATTGCGTGAATCCTGCGGCGAGAGGTTACGGGTTCCCGACACGTTATCCAGTCCGTGGCCATAGGTGTAAGAACCCTGTGCCGTAAGGCCGTGGAAACCGCTGGTGCGAATCATTGCTTGCAGCGAGCTATAGTTGGACCCTGCGCTGGACTCAAACTGATTGATCGCAGCAAAGGTGGGAAACTTGCTGAAGTAGGGCCGCGAGTATTGCAACGCCGTAACGCAGTTCGTCGACGAGCCGCACGGTGCACCAGTGCTGGCGTTGACGGATGTGTTGGGAGAAGCTGACGGCGCAGCCTGGTTGATATCGCGCACATTGAACAGATGGCGGCCAACTGAACCGACATAGCCGAGCTGCACGATGGTGCTGCGGCTTAACTGATACTCCGTGTTGAGGTTGAAGTTTTGCAGGTAAGCATTCTTGAAGCTCGGCGAAACCGTCGAAACACCGAAGATTGCACCTGACGTCGGCGACGACGGTAAAGGATCGACGCCAGTGGCGATCACAAATGGAGTGTTTTTCGAAACCGTAAAGACAGGATTCGGACCTGCATCGTTGGCTTGAACACCGACAGATGCTCCATTGCCAGGACGGTTGTCAAAGAAGCCGTTCAGGTTCGGCAGATCGAAGAACAGCCCATACGTTCCACGAACAACCAGCTTTTCTGTGACCTTCTGACTGAAGCCGAAACGTGGCGAAACGTTGGTATAACGGCGTGGATAAAGAGTGGAGATGTCCGCCCCGACGACCGAGTATCCGCTCGTGGAGTTCGGATTGAAGTTCGAGAGCGTTCCGTTCGTTGTGTAAACAGGACCGGAGTAGTCCCAGCGAACACCGTAGTTCAACGTGAGTGACGGCAGAAGCTGGTATTGGTCCTGCGCGAAGATATCCCACTGGTTGACCCACACATCGCGCTGCAGCGTACCACGGACGATCGTGCCGGTCGCTGCATAGCCTGCAAGGAAATCCGCCAGAGAACGAACGGACTGATCCGTCGGACTCGATTCCAACGATGTGTCCAGGTAATACGGTGTGCTCGAGCCAGTTGCCAGCGACTTCGACGACTGGCCATCGAAGGTAAAGCCGCCACGGACGTTGCGCTGGTAGAGCAGATTCATATAGTTTCTGCGGAACTCACCGCCAAAACGGAACTGGTGCTTGCCAATGATGTAGGTCGCCGTATCGGTGACATGGCCGGTGTAGTCCTGACGGCCAAGCGGAGGCGTTACGCCGATCGAATCGAAGTTGGCATTCGGAAAGCTGATGGACGGAGCGCCGAAGAGCGCAGGATTGGTAACGCTGGTATTCAAACCAAGCGCTGGGATGTTCTGATTGTGGACGTTGTCGTTGAAGGTCTGCCCGAAGTAATTGATACCGACCAGAGCCTGGTTCGACAGCTGATTAGAGATCGCCCAGTTATGCGTAACGGCATAGTTGTGTACGTGCGTTGGAGCAAGCTGGTAATACTCCCAGATGTTGACGCCCGCATTGCCAAGCTGCCGCCCCGAACCGATAAAGGCTCGCGCCGAAAGCGTCTGTCGCGAGTTGATGTTCCAGTCGATCTTGCCAACGGCATTGTCGCTGTATCCCGTCTGCGGACGCGAATCGGTGAAGTTGTTCACCGTTGCAGGACCTGGCTTGTTGCCCTGCGGCCACAAGGCCGTCAACAGATTCAGCGAGGTTTGGCTGACCGGGACATTGTGGTTATTCAGCAGAGTGGTCGCCTTGGCAACCCAGTCAACTGTTGGTTCCGTCGCCGCCGACTGCGCACCGATGATGTACTTCTGATGCTCGTAGTTCAGGAAGAAGAAGAGCTTGTCGTGAATCACCGGACCGCCAAGCGAACCGCCCCACTGGTTGTTGCGGATCTTCGGCTTGCGTGCCGAAGGAGCAAGGAAGTCGCTCTTCGCAGCGAAGTACTCATTGCGGAAAAAATAGTAGGCGCTGCCGTGGAACTTATTCGTTCCGCTCTTGACGACCATGTTGATCAGGCCGCCACCATTGCGTCCCACCTCGGCATTTCCCTGCGACTGAACCGAGAACTGATCGATCGCCTCAATTGGAAGAGTCACACCGGCGACACCGGAGACGCCGCCCTGGTTCGCGCCCACCGAGTTATGGAAAATGTCGTTGTTATCGACGCCATCGATCTGCCAGTTGTTCTGGTTTGTACGGGCCCCGTTCACGGAGCCAGCGCCGTTATAGCCGGGAGTGATCTTGATCAGCTGCGTAAAATCGCGTCCGTTCAGCGGAATGTTCGCCACGGCCTGTCCGGGAACAATCGCGGTATTCGTTGTCGAAAGCGTATCCACAGCGACGGCGTCGGCACTCACATCCACCTGCTCGGTTGCTGATGCAACACTGAGCTTGATGTCGAGCGCATAGACCTGACCGGCGCCTACAACAATCTTTTCGACTCGCCGAGTTGCAAATCCTTGTGAGGAAACCTCAATCGAGTAGTTGCCCAGCGGAATATCCTGAAAGGTGTAATCGCCCGAGCTGGTCGTGGCCATCTCGCGTTTGAAGCCGGTATCTGTACCGGTAAGCAAAACCCTTGCTCCGGGAACCGCTGCACCGCTTGCATCCTGCACTGTTCCCGCGATACCGCCGCGGAAAGTCTGGGCTCCCAGGTACGGCGTCATCGCAGACACCAGCACCAAAAGGAAGAGATAGATATACCTCGGAAGGTACTTCATAGGTAGGGCTCTCCTATTTATTCAGTTGGAAAAGGAACAAGACTAAGACTCAGACTTGGGGTCTCAGTTATGCGGACAGACGCTCGGTACCCCAACAACAGGAGGGGCAACAGACTACATCATCATGGATGTACTGGAACCGGGTCATTTGTATACCGTGTTGTTTGAATGTACTGAATAAGGCGTGGTCTGACAAGCTCAATGTGAGCTTCTTTCGAAGCAGATGAATGAATGAACCCTCATAATTTCTCGAAATGCTGGTACGGTTACACTTCCCGCTTCGTCCATACTCTATCGATCAAAGCAATCATCTGTGATCGGAGTAGCATCGTAAATAGAGACAAACGCAGGCTCAGACGGCCGAGTCCGCAGATTGAAGCACAGCAACAATCGGACCATCCGCTTATGCCGAGCCTACGTTTTACCCGCCACATCCTACGAGCCGTTGCGTTTGCTTCTGCTCTCGCTTTTTCCATCGCTGTACCTGCGCAAACATTGGCTCGCCCCGGATGGGCAGGTTCTGGTATGACCTCAGCACCGTGGTGGAAACACAGCGTCATCTACCAGGCCGATCCTCGCGGTTTCGACGGCCTGCATTCGCTCGCCACGCATCTCGACTACATCCATTCCATCGGAGTCGACGCGCTGTTGCTCACTCCACTCAGCAACAATGTCACACAGGCGATCGATCCGGCACTCGGAACGCTCGATGATTTCGATGAGATCGTTCGCAATGCCAGTCAATTCAATATCCGCGTGCTGGTCCAGCTCGATCCCCACGCCGCCGATCTCAACGCAACCTCGCGACTCTGGCTCGCTCACGGCGTTGCCGGTTTCTACATCCCAGGAGCATCTTCAGCGCAACTCGCTGAAGTGCGTCGCGCCGCTAGCAGCTTCGCAGGACAGCGCATCGTCATCTCCGACCTCGCCTCAATCGACGCGCAGGCGCGAGGCTCCGACGCTTCGCAGCTCGTAGCCGATGGACGCGCAGGAACCCAGGAAAAATTCACCGCATCGGCAGTGCGCCCCGCTCTCGAAGCCACGCAACAGTTGGCTGATCAGGGTCGCAGCATCCCGCTGCTCTTCTCCGATGCGCCCGCGCTCAAACGCAGCATCGAACGCTATGGCGACAGCACACACAACGTCGAAATCGCAAAACAGGTCGCCACCATGCTGTTAACGACACGCGCCGCGACCATGCTCTTCTACAGTCAGGAGCTTGGCCTGACAGGTTCAACGCAAGACGACTCCAAAGTCTTCTTTGATGAGCCGAAGAAAGGCCAACAGCCGGCTCCAGGAAGCGTAGCCGCAGGCAACGCCAGTCCTGCATCGCTGCTGAACTGGTACCGCCAGCTCAGCGCGCTGACACACAGCAATCGCACGATCAGCTCCGGCGCGATGATGACACTCAATCACGACGACCAGAACGTCCTCGCGTGGGTTCGCAAACCGCAGGCTGTGTCACCCGCTACACCAGCAATCGTTGTCGTCGAGAATCTCTCTGCGCAACCGGTCACCATCTCGCTGAAGGCTGACATCCAGCGCTTACGGCTCAAGGGAAGCTTTCTCCGCACCGTACTGCGCTCCGACAACGCTATGGGTGGCATGCATCTGGACGGCATGACGCTACCACCTTTCGGCGTCTTCATCGGAGAGCTTCGCTACTAATCCTGCTCCGCCTCAGCCAGCACCTCGGCCAGATGCTTCGGTCGTGCATCCGTATTCTGCGTAATCTGTTCGCAACAGCTGAAGCCGTCCGAAACAATGATGGCGTTCTTGTTCTTACGCACAGCCGGCAGCAGCACACGGTCGCCCAGCGTCTGCGAGATCTCGTATTTATCCTCTTCGAATCCAAACGGCCCCGCCATGCCGCAGCAGCCGGAATCCAGCAGCTCCACCTCAGCCCCAGTCGCACGCAGCACCTTCACCTCATCCGCCATGCCAGGGCCGGACTTGTGATGGCAGTGCCCATGCAGAACAATCTTGCCTTCAATCTTCGGCGGCTCATATTCCGGTGCATAACGCACAAGAAATTCGCTTAGCAGAAAGATCTGCGATCGCAGCTTCGCAGCCCTTGGATCGTTCGGAAACAGATTCACCAGCTCATCGCGAAAGACCGTAGCACAGCTCGGTTCCAGTACAACAACCGGTGTGCCTGCTTCAATCTCAGCGGTCAGCGCATCCATTACCTTCACCAGATACTTCTTGGCCGTATCCAACAGGCCGAAGTCGTACAGCGGACGACCGCAGCACAGATGATGATTCGGTAGAGTAACGCGAAAACCCGCCGTCGTCAGCACCTGATGTGCCGCACGCATTGTCGCTGGATGGAAGTAGTTGTTGAAGGTATCGGCCCATAGAAAAACCTTCGGCGCATCCGCCGGAAGCGGCTCCCTGCGATCGCCACGCCTGCGCCGCGCATCGCGAGCCATCCGGCGATCCGGCGTAAACGCCTTGGCAAACTTCGGAAAACTGCGGCTGGGATGAATATGCAACACACGCTTGATCAGGCTCGAAATCCCCGGAGCATTGTTGATCGCGTTCACAATCCCCGGAGCAATCGACGCCAGCCTCGCCCACTGGTCGATACGCCCAAACGCATAGTGCGCCAGCGGCCGCGTGTGATGCTCGTAATGATGTGACAGAAACTCAGCCTTGTACGTCGCCATGTCCACGCTCACGGGACACTCGCTCTTACACGCCTTGCACGAGAGACACAGGTCCAGCGATTCCCGCACCTGTTCGTTCGCCCAATCGTTCGGCAACACCTCGCGCTGCATCAGCTCCCACAGCAGATGCGCTCGCCCACGCGTCGAGTGCTGCTCTTCGCCCGTCGCCATGTAACTCGGACACATCGTGCCTGCATCGGCCTTGCGACACGCACCCACGCCAACACATCGCAGCGTGGCACGAGCGAATGAACCATTGTCCTCCGCAAAAGCGAAGTGCGTCTTCGGCTCCCAGGGCTTGTAGTCCACGCCCAGCCGCAGGTCCTCGTGAATCTCATGAGGATCAATCAGCTTATGTGGGTTCAGCTTATAGTCCGGATCAAAAAGCCGTTTGAACTTGCGGAAAGCCTCGATCAGCTCCGGCCCAAACATCTTCGGCAGCAGAGCACCACGTGCTTGCCCATCGCCGTGCTCGCCCGAGAGCGAGCCGCCGTGCGCCAGAGCGATGTCTGCAGCCTTGTCCATGAACTCGCGGAAGTTGAGAATGCCCTGCGGCGTCTCCAGGTCGAAGCTCAACCGCATATGCACGCAACCCTGTCCGAAGTGGCCGTACATCGGAGCCCAGTAGTCATACTCCTGCATCAACGCAAAGATGGCGCGCAGGTACGAGCCAAGCTGCTCCGGCGAAACCGCCGCGTCCTCCCACCCCTCCCAGCCGGTGCGCTTGCCCGGCACGAAGGAAGTTGCTCCCAGACCCGACTCTCGAATAGCCCAGACGCGATGCGCCTCATCGTGGTTATAGATGCGCGACTCCGCTGCATATTCAAAGGCAGCCGCAAACGCACGCGCCTTCTCATCGGCTTCAACCTGTGAGTTGCCGCCGAACTCAACCAGCAGAAATCCCCGCCCCTCCGGCAGCAGGGGAATATCGTTCAGCGCCTTCTGCTTTGAGCGCAGTGAATCGAGCAGCAGCCCATCCATGCCCTCCAATCCGATCGGCTTGAATTTCAGTACCGCCGGGACATGATCCGCCGCAACAAAAACATCCTCAAAGCCAACTCCCACCAGCGTACGGAACTGCGGACTCTCCACTAGGTTCAGCGTCGCTCCAAGAATGATTGCGCAGGTGCCCTCACTGCCCACCAGCGCGCGAGCCACGTTGAAACTGTTCTCCGGCAGCAGTTCATCCAGGTTGTAACCGGAGACACGCCGCGGAATATTTGGGAACTTCTGCCGGACGAGATCAGCATAGCGATCTCGAATCTCCTTCAGCCCCGCATACAGGCCGCCCACGCGGCCACCGGCAGCAATCTTCTGTTGCAGATCCTCATCGCTCGTCACACCCACCGTCATCCGCGTACCGTCGTACAGCAAAATATCGAGCGAATGGATGTTGTCCACCGTCTTGCCGCCCATCAGCGCATGCACACCGCAGGAGTTGTTGCCGATCATGCCGCCAATCGTGCAGCGACTGTGCGTTGCCGGATCAGGCGCATACGTGAGGGCGAACTTCTCCGCTGCCTCGCGCACGCGGTCCAGCACAATACCGGGCTGTACATGGACGGTGCGGCTCACCGGGTCCACCGGTCCCATCTTGTTCATGTACTTCGAGAAGTCGAGAATCACCGCCGCATTCGTCGTCTGCCCGGCCAGCGACGTTCCGCCACCACGCGACAACACCGGCGCACCAAACTCACGACAGACAGCCACCGTTGCAATCACATCCTCTTCGTCCAGTGGAACCACCAGGCCGATAGGAATATGCCTGTAATTTGAGGCGTCTGTCGCATACAGCGCGCGCGAAGCAGCATCGAAACGTACCTCGCCACGAATCTTCTGCTTCAGCGCCTGTTCCAGCGCTGCAGCACCGTCAAACTGGTCATGCGCCCGCGCATGCGAGCTGGGAAGAAGCACAAAGGGTGAGGCGGATGCGGAAGTCGTGGTCGTGGACAACTGGACTATCTCTTTTCGTCGTTTTGTCTCATGCTACTGCGCGCGTGGCAGGATTGACACCTGCCCAACCCGGCATCTGGACAAATTTTGCTAATGAAGCTACTGCTTTACGTCCGCGGCAGTCGGTTTCGTGCTCGCCGTCATCTTGAAGATCGCCTGCGCATTCGAGCTGTCAAAACTCAGGTCAAGCGGCCGCTTTCCATCTTTCTCGGGCATGTGCAGTCGCGTGATGAACTCATAGAACGAGCCCGGCACCTCTTTCTGAATCATGCTGCCATCCGCACAACGGAAGCTGCGCTGTACCCGCGCCGCCTGAAACGCCGTCTGCCGTACCCGGCCCGACTGAGACGTCTCCACCGATTCCTTGATCGGCTGTTTCAATGCCTTCAACTCATCAGACAGCTTGTCGACATCCTCCACACGATCCGTCGCATGATTGAAGGCATTCCCCTCGGTTGAAATCCATGCCATCTCCGGCGATTCAGCCTGCAGTACCTGGTAGTCGGCCAGCGCCGGATCGTCATGCTGCCGGTCGAAGACCTTCACCAGCACCGGCAACAGCTCCTGCGCCTCTTCCAATGACAGGCTGCGCTCCTTCTCCAGCTTCTTCAGCAGCTCGACAGCCTCCGGCGTCACTGGATCTTTCGAGGTCGACGTCACACGCTTCACCGCAGCTTGAAAGTCTGGCGAGAACCGCTCCGCATGCAGCTCGCTGATAAAGAACTGCGCAATCTCCTCCGGATAATCGGCCTGCGCATACGAGCGGCCCGTCATACGCAGCCTCTCCAGCGGATACACCCCATTCAGCCCATACCCCAACGGTCGCAGGATGCGCACAATCGCCTCCTGTCCTGCCGGCAGCGCACCCATTCCCTGCAACGCTACCGTGCGCACTGCGCCATGATCGTGCATCACCGTACGCCCCTGCGCGACACAGCGGTCCACATAGAGTGTTGCCGCTGGCACGCGATGCAGCAGGTCTTCAAACAACAGCATGTTCAACGCCTGCGCCAGCACCGCGCGCGAAACACGAGGTCCCGGATCACCTGTCAGATCCTGATGAATCACCAACACACGGAAAAGGCGGGCGCAACGCTCCTGCCCCGCCAGCGACTCCAGTAGTTGCCACAACACGCCGTCCTGCGATCTCATCAGCCAACTCCTTACACTTCAGACGTACACCGCCCCAATACGCCGAGCGACCATCCATCATCGTCAATGGAGGGAAACTCTGCAATAGCCGTCCGCTAACCGTCCAGGTTACCGGGCACCCTATGCCGAACCGTCTTCTGCAAAGCATTGATCGCACTTGCCTCTGCCATCTCTATCCGGGTAACGCGCCGCAGCCCGCGAACAGAATTGCCGATGTACACCTCGGCATTTTCAATATCCTCAATGCGAAAAACGCACTCTTCCGCAGGCTCCGTTGCCAGCACCTGCCTACGCAGGACGCCAGGCAACACACCCGACTCAAGCGGCGGCGTCAGCAGCCTTCCCTCGCAACGAAGAAACACCGTACTGATCGCTCCCTCCGTCAATTCCCCACGCTCATTGACGAACAGCACCTCGTCAAACCTTTCCGCCCGCGCCTTGGCAAACTCTTCGTCATAGAGCGCACGCAGCGTCGTCTTATGGCGGAGAAAAACATCCTTCGAGTTCACGCGCTTATCGGAGATCTTCACCGCAACATCACGCGCATCTTCCTCCGCAAGCACCGAATGAGAGAACGTCGCTACTCCGGAAGCATGGAGCAACAGACGCACACGATACCGCGCACCATCAGGTAATCCACACACGTATGCAGTAACCTGCTTCTCTACTGCTGCACGATCGAACACAAAATCAAAATACGCTGCCGAATCCGCAAGCCGCTCCATGTGCAGCGGCAGCATCTTCACATCGCCTCCAGCAGCCAGCATTGTCTCGATCAGCTGAAACTCGCGCCGGGGAGTCGTTAGAAAACGAGCCTTCAACTGGCACTCGCGATACTCCGCTTCTGGTTCGGAATCTGCCACAATGCCACCACCCACTCCCATGCCCCCCTCACCGTTCTCCACCACCAGCGTGCGTATCGCAACATTGAACGCAGCCGCTCCCGTAGGAGCGATATAGCCAATCCCCCCCGTGTAGACACCACGCGATCCGCGCTCAAGCTCACGAATAATCTCCATCGTGCGAATCTTCGGTGCACCCGTGATCGATCCCGAAGGAAACACCGCTCGAAAGATCTCGTACCAGCCGAGTCCATCCCGCAGCACACCTTCCACTGTCGAGGTCATCTGCAGCAGCGTTCTGTAACGCTCCACGCGAAACAACTCATCCGCGCGCACCGTACCCATACGGCAAATGCGGCCCAGATCGTTACGCAACAGATCGACGATCATGATGTGCTCGCTGCGGTTCTTCTCGTCCGCCGCCAGCCTCGCCCCCTGCGCCGCATCTTCTGCCACATCCATTCCGCGCGGCATCGTCCCCTTCATCGGGCGCGTCACAATACGTCGCGCAGCGCCTGCATCTACCGAGAAAAACAGCTCCGGCGATAACGAGAGAATGTGCTTCTCCTCTACATGCAGCAGAGCGCCATAGCTCACAGGCTGCGCCTCCATCAGCGCACCGAACGATGCCGCAGCCGAATGCGGCAGCCGCACCGTGACCGCGTCCGTAAAGTTCACCTGGTAGGTATCTCCGGCTTCGATATATCGCTTGATCGTCTCAATCGCCTGTACATACGCACGCTCTGCGATCTCGAGCTTCGGCGCTGCATCTTCAACAGCCTTCTCAGGAATAGCTTCAACCACGACATCGGAATGAGGAGCTTCCCCCACAAACCCGCCCGCAACATGATCGAAGACAAAAGGCCGCTCATACACGCCAAACCAGGCCAGCGGCAGCGCGTCTCTTGACACCTTAGATTGCCATCGCTGCCCACGAGCCAGCGCAAAGTGCTCGCCGCACTCATAGCTCAAATAACCCGCAAGATATCTGCCCTGAGCAAGCGCACGTTCCAGGCGCTCAAACAACCGAGGGATCTCATCCAGAGAGCGCGCCTCGATGGTCTCTACAGGATGAAGAAAAAGATGGCTATATCGATTGCCTTCGTCGAACCGCGCAGTCTCCAGCAGCACGCCGCCACGCGAGTTTGCAGCCAACGTTCGAAGATACGCGGGAAGATGGGTCCAGGCAGGCAAGACGTACTCTCAGTCCTGCTGCAATTCTTTCACGGAAGACCGTGCAACACATCAACGCCCGCTACTCAAGCCGCCGACTCGTTATGTTCGAAGTACAAGTACTTGCGCCAAGCCGCGTCCGCACTGCCAATCATCCTCATAATGTGCCGTGATGTGTGTAGCGAAAACGGCCTCGGCTCGCGCTTCAGCTTCATATCCGTCAGCTCGTGCAACATCGCATTCCCCTTCCTGCGATTGCACGAATGGCAGCACGCCACCAGGTTCTCCCACGTCGATGTACCGCCACGCGAGCGCGGAATCACATGATCCAGCGTCAGCTCCGCCGCCGTCAGCACCGTCTCGCAGTACTGGCAACAGTTGCGATCGCGCAGCAGAATGTTCTTCCTCGAAAGCGCGCGCGTCTGGTGTGGAATCCTGCGATACTCCAGCAGCCGGATCACGCTGGGCATCGCCACCTGCATCCGTGCCGCATGCAGCTGCTGCCCCTGCTCCTCTTCCGTGCGCGCCACACCCTTCAGCACCAGGACCAACGCTCGCCTCGCCCCGCAGATATTGATCGGCTCGTACGATGCGTTCAGCACCAGCACCGGCGTCTGCATCACCGGCTGCCGAAAGACCCCGGCCCGCGGATCTTCAGCCGCAGCCACTCTCATCGCGTGCCCCGGCAGGTGCCCCGCATGCCGCTTTCCAGTTAGTCCTTGCTTCCGCATCTTGCCCGATTGCATCTGTCTCCCTGCCTCCGTCAAATACGTTCAGCACTACGCCCAGGTCGTTTATTGCTCCCAATGCATCGCGGAGGCCTCAGCCTCCGCCCCCCATCGCGCCACCATCTCTCGCTGCGCGCGAGCCACGGTTGCCACCCACACCTTCGCCGCTCCAGCCTGCCGCAACACGCGAGCACACTCCCGCGCCGTTGCCCCAGTCGTGTAAATGTCATCCACCAGCAGGACCTCGCGCCCCGCCACAGCCGCCGGATCGGCCACCACAAACGCTCCGCGCAGATTTCTCCGCCGCCCGCTCGCCGTCAGCCCAAACTGGCTCTCTGTATCGCGTATGCGGCGCAGAGCACCATGCGCTGCCCGCAGCGTCCACCCGCCTGCTCGACGAAGCTCCTCCGACACCTCATCCACAATCCGCGCTGACTGGTTATAACCACGCAGCCTCTGCTTCGCCGGAAACAGAGGCACGGCAATCACTGCAAGATCGCGTGGCATGCCTCCCTCGGCCAGCGACACCATCACACGGGCCAGCAACTGTCCCAGCGGCTTCGCAGCGCCTTCCACCCCTTCGTACTTCAGCAGGTGGATCAGCTCGCGCATCCCGTCCTCGTATAAGCCCCACGCCGCAGCGCGCTCAAACTCCGGAGGCGTCATCCGACACGGCGAGCACAACAACGCTTCCGCCCCAAACTGCCGCTCGTAGTGCAGCCCATCCACATCCAGCGCCTCGCCGCAGCGAACGCACAGCGTCGCCGACTGCTCACGCAGCTCACGAACACATTCATTGCATAACGGAGAGGTTCCGGCTTTCAGCAGCGGCCCCCCACAGGCCCTGCAATCGCCAGGAAAGAAAGTTGTTATCAGATCATCGAAAACGGATCGTACGATTTGCCCCGGACTCTTCAGCACGCGAGAGATTGCGCGCCATTCCTCCACCCCGCCAGGCGGGCCACCGGGAGGACCAGGGGGAACCCCAGTGTTACTGTCGAGCGAATTGTCCATCCAGCGTTGGCTGAAGACTCACCTCACTCGTTTGTGTGTGGAAATCGCCACACCACTATGCGCAGTATAGTCCTCGATCCTATCCGCGAGTCAAGATTTCTGCACCTCCGAAGATGCGCCCCGGCACCCCGCTGTGCTACACCTGAAACCATGTTTCGCGTCGTCACATGGTGCGCCAAGTGCCTCTTTCTGTACGTCCTCGTAGCGATTCTCGCAAGCAAGCTGGCATGGATCTTCGTTCTCCCCGCCTGGGCCACAGCGACCAAGCTTCACTGGACGACGCAGACGCGATTCGTCTTTCTGCTCAACTACTTCCTGCCCATCTTCGCCGCCTCCGGATTCATCCTCGGCCTCATTCCCTTCGGCCGTCTCAGCAAAGCCGTTCTTGAGCTTGCACCCGGAGCCGCACCCTTCGTCGAACCCGACAGCGTCCCCGCCATCCTCTGGGCCTGGGTGCCAGTCACCTTCGCCTTCCTTGTGCGTTTTTTCACTTGGCAGTCACGAAACTCCAGCGTCCTCGGAGGCAACAACACCGCAGGCCGCCTCGCGCGTTTCTTCGGCAACTTCAACGCGCAAACGCCCATCCTGCTCGACAGCAAATGGGCGCAGGACCGCTTCCTCTTTACCGGCCCCATGCTCTTCCTGATGGCCTGCGCACTCGCCGTCCACATACGGCGTTCGATCACGGGTTCATTCAATCGCCCCGACAGATCCCTCACCGACGACTCCGCCGAATAAACAACACGAGACGTTCTTCTCTGCCCTCGCGCTGATACACTCATCCAGCCGCAGCGAGAAACTGAGCGGAGAGATCAAGAACTATGTCCACAACAAGCAATAAGCCCACCTTCACCCCCTTCGTCCCCGCCACCGAGTCGCGCCCCGAATTCACCGCCCGCGCCCTCATCCTCGGAGCCCTCTTCGGCATCCTCTTCGGAGCCGTTACCGTCTATGTCGGTCTGCGTGCCGGACTCACCGTCGCCGCCAGCATCCCCATCTCGGTGCTCTCCATCTCCATCCTCCGCGCCTTCGGCCGAGCGTCGATCCTCGAGAACAACATTGTCCAGACCACCGGCAACGCAGGCCAGTCCATCGCCTCGGGAGTCATCTTCACCCTTCCCGCGCTCATCTTCCTCGGCTTCGACCTCGAATCCACGCGCATCTTCGCCCTCGCCCTCTTCGGAGGCTGGCTCGGCGTCCTCTTCATGATCCCGCTCCGCCGCCAGCTCATCGTCGAAGAGCACGGCACCCTCACCTACCCTGAAGGCACCGCCTGCGCCGACGTCCTCATGGCAGGCGAACGCGGCGGGAGCTTCGCCTCCCGCGTCTTCCTCGGACTCGGCCTCGGCGGCCTCTACACCCTCTTCCAAAACGAGAACCTCTTCGGCCTCTTCCCCTCCACCCCAGACCGCTCCTTCGACATGGGAGAACAACACCTCCTCAAAGGAGGTGCCATCCGCGCCGACGTCACATCGGAGTACCTCGGCGTCGGCTACATCATCGGCATGCGTGTCGCCGCCGTCATGCTTGCCGGCGGTGTCTTCTCCTGGCTCGTGCTGATGCCGGCCATCTACTTCTTCGGCTCGCACCTCACCACACCGCTCTACCCCGGCACCACGCTCATCAAGGACATGTCGCCCTCCGACCTCTGGCGTACTTACGTCCGGCCCATGGGCGCAGGAGCCGTAGCCTGCAGCGGCCTCATCACCCTCCTCCGCACCGCGCCGACCATCTTCGCTGCGCTCGCCGAAGGCTTCCGCTCCATCGGTAAAAACAAAGGTGGCGCTCGCAATACCACCAGCGTCCCCCGCACGGAGCACGACTTGCCCTGGTCGGTCGTCATCGGCGGCTCCGTTCTCCTTGTCATCCTGCTCTGGGTCTTCCTCCAGTTCAAGCCCGTGCCCGGCGCGCAGGTCGGAGCCCTCGCCAATTTCGCAGCCGCGCTCCTCGTCGTCGTCTTCGGCTTCCTCTTCGTCACCGTCTCGGCACGCATCGTCGGCATCGTCGGCTCGTCAGCCTCACCCGTCTCCGGCATGACCATCGCCACCCTCATGGCCACCGCCGCCATCTTCCTCGTCAAAGGCTGGACAGCCCCTGCCTTCGGCGCTCTCGCCATCACCATCGGCGGCATCGTCTGCATCGCGGCCTCCAATGCCGGAGACACCGCGCAGGACCTCAAGACCGGCTACCTCATCGGAGCCACGCCCTGGAAGCAGCAGCTCGCCATCATGATCGGCGTCATCATCTCCGTACTCTCCATCGGCACCACACTCAACGCGATGAACAAAGGCCTCGAAAGCTTCCAGCGCCTGCCCAAGCCCATCGCCATCTCGCTCTCCGCTCTTCCCGACGGCGTGCAGAATCAGGGCAACTTCACCCGCGACCGCGTCACACTCGCCGACTCCTCATCCAACCACGCTGAACTGACTGACGCCCGCAGCTACATTCTGCTGAACAGCATCGGCTCCTCCACTCTCGCCGACGGCAAGTATCTCTACAATCCAGCAACGCAGCAGATCGAAGTCCAGTGGACGCAGGGCATCGGCAGCGAAAAAGCAGCCGCGCCGCAAGGACGTCTGATGGCCACCGTCATCAACGGCATCCTTAGCCGCAAACTGCCCTGGTCGCTCGTCCTCCTCGGAGTCGCGCTCGTCATCATGATCGAGCTATTGGGAATCAGAAGCCTCACTCTGGCCGTAGGAGCCTACCTCTCCATCGGCACTACGCTCGCCATCTTCGTCGGCGGCGTCATGCGCTGGATGGTCGACCGCGCCATGGCCAAAGAAGGCATCCAACAGTCCGAGACCGAATCCGAAATCTCCTCCGGCTCGCTCTACGCCTCAGGACTCATTGCCGCCGGAGGCATCGTCGGCCTGCTCGGCGTCGGCGTCAAACTCTACGAATCAGCCATGGAGAGCGCCTCGAAACCCTGGATGCGGAGTCTGCCCAAAACACTCCCGCGCTTCAGCGACCACAACCCGCTCCATCACGACATCGTCTCGGTCATCATGTTCTGCCTGCTGGCCTTCTCGCTCTACTACTTCGCACGCAAACCGCTCGACCAGAACAAGGACTAACCCCAATGAAACGCATCGCCTTCACACTTCTCCTCGCGCTCGCCCTTCCCGCCGCCGCACACGCCGACGACGCTTCCAAACGCGCCAAGGCCGAAGAGCTGGTCCGCATCACCAAGATGGATCAACTCATGGACAAGGTGATGGGTCAGATGTCGGACCGCATGAAGGCCATGACCGCCCAGCAGACCGCGCAGATCCAGGCCACGCCCGAGCAGCAGAAGCTCATCGACGACTTCCAGGCCAAGGTCCAGCAGATCATTCAGGGCGCCATCTCGTGGGACAAGCTCAAGCCCGTCATCCTCCAGGTCTATAGCGAAACCTACACCGACGACGAGCTCGACGGCATCATCAGCTTTTACCACTCACCCGCCGGCCAAGCCCTCATCGCAAAATCGCCTGAACTCATGACGCGGACGATGGACCTGATGCAGAAGCAGATGGTCACCATACAACCGCAGATCCAGCAGGCCGCCGAAGACTTCGGCCGCAAGATGAAAGCCACTGGGCCCGCACCCTCGTCATCCACCGCGCCGAACTCATCCCAAAAACCCTAGCATCACCAGAGTTAGCTACGATGGTGTCGACAGCGGCGGCGACGAGCTTGCCGTGCTCCCTTAGTTTGGCCGCTCTGTACTGATGTCCTCATCGTGCTTCTCGATCTCATCGGCCTCACGTGGCTTCAACTTTCGCAGGGCCTCCAGCAGCTTCTGCGGCTGAAACGACTCCAGCTGCACGTCGGCACTCGGACAATCGCTGTAACCCGGAGCGCAGATCACCACTACCGGCAGCTTCGGCTCCAGCTTCTTCAGCTCCTGCGTCAGATACTCCGCCGGAATATCGTCCAGCTCTCCATCCATCACCACGCCATCGATCGCTGGAAACCGACGCATCACCTCCAGCGCCTCCTGCCCGCTGTACGCCGTAATCACGTTGAACTTCGCCGTCTCGATCACCAGTTTTCGCGTCGAGATACTCCCCGGGAACTCCCGGTCTACCACCAGAAAGCACGGCCTCGTTATTGGCAATTTTCTATCCTCTAGCCTGATTTCCGCTGAACCTCGCTTCCGTCCAGCCGTCTGCTTTCTTTGATGCAAAAAGTGATAGCCCTTTTGGTCCGACCAATTCTCTGCTACGATTGCGAACCTATGCACACTCCTAACACCGCTCGTCGTGAACTGCTCAAACTAGGCAGCATGGGGCTTGCCGCCGCAGCCGCCACAGCCGCTCCCTTTGCCTACGCCGCCACCAAACCCTCCGCTACCTTTCCTGCCGGAGCCATCTTCGACGTCCGCACCTACGGCGCAGTCGGCGACGGTAAGACCGTCGACTCACCTGCCATCAACAAGGCCATTGAGGCAGCAGCCTCCGTCGGGGGAGGCACCGTCTATTTCCCCGCCGGAACCTGGCTCTCCTTCTCCATCCGCCTCAAGAGCCATGTCAACCTCCATCTCTCGCAGGGCGCAACCATCCTCTCCGCCGATTCTCCCAAACCCGGCGAGACCACCGGCTACAACGGCGGAACCTACGACGCCGCCGAACCCAACGATCCCTGGACCCCCTATCAGGACTACGGCCACAACCACTGGCACAACTCGCTGATCTGGGGAGAAGGCATCAACGATGTCTCCATCACCGGCCCGGGCCTCATCTGGGGCAAGGGGCTGAGTCGTGGAACCCGAAGCAGCGCCATTGCCGGTGCTCCGGGATTTCTTGCGGAACAGGCCGGTGTGGGCAATAAGGCCATCGCCCTCAAGAACTGCCGCAATGTCCTCTTCCGTGACTTCTCGCTCCTCAAGGGTGGACACTTCGGCTTCCTGCTCACCGGCGTCGACAACCTCACCATCGACAACATCACCATCGACACCGATCGCGACGGCATGGACATCGACTGCTGCCGCAACGTCCGCGTCTCCAACTGCTACGTCAACTCGCCTTGGGATGACGGCATCTGCCCCAAGTCCAGTTACGCTCTCGGCTACGCCCGTGCCACCGAGAATATGACGATCACCAACTGCTATGTCTCCGGAATCTACGAACTCGGCACCTTCCTCGACGGCACCTTCAAGAAGTTTGCCCCCGACTTCAAGGTTCCGCGCAATGGCCGTATTAAATGCGGAACCGAATCCAACGGCGGCTTCAAAAACATCACCATCTCCAACTGCGTCGTCGAAGGTTCCCGCGGCATCGCACTTGAAAGCGTGGATGGCGCGCTTTGCGAAGATATCGCCATCTCCAACATCACTATGCGCGATGTCGTCAGTGCACCTTTCTTCTTCCGCCTCGGAGCGCGTCTTCGTGGGCCAAAAGAAACCACCAAAACCGGAACCCTGCGCCGCGTTCTCGTCGACAACGTCTCGAGCTTCAACACCGTCTCGCACATCTCGTCCATCATCAGCGGGATCCCCAACTATCCCATTCAGGACCTCAAACTCTCCAACATCTACATCCACCATCAGGGCGGAGGCACCGCCGAGCACGCCAAGATCGTCATCCCCGAAGGCATCGACCTATACCCTGACCCCCAGAGGTTCGGCACCGACACCCCCTCACAAGGTTTCTTCCTCCGCCATATCAATAACCTTGAGATGAGCCACGTCGAAGTCCAGCCAGCCACTCCTGACGCGCGGCCCAGCTTCTACCTCGACGGGATCAATCGCGCCGACTTTATCGCAGTCACCGCACCCACCAGCCCGGCGGCCTTTGCCTTGAACAAGGTCACCGATCTGCGCATCGCCATCAGCCGCGCAGCAAAGGACACACAACTCGCAACTGCCGATAACCAGTCTCTCTAACCAATTGCAGGAGATGATGTCTTTCGCAACACAAAGTACATCATCTCCTGTACAGCACCCGTTGGCGTGTGATGGCTGACGCTGCGCGACTCCACCAGCACAAACCTCTCTGCCGTCACCATCTTCAGAGCTTCTTCGCCGTACCGCGAAACCTCCAGCCCACTGCACTTCTCCGGCCCGTCAGGAGAAAACGTTGCCAGCACCAGCACACCCTCCGGCCGCAGAATCCGCGCCACCTGTTCGAGGTACGCAGACTTCTCACCATCGTTCGTCAAAAAATGAAAGACCGCGCGATCGTGGCATAGATCGTATCGCTCCGTCTCCAGTTTTGCATTGAGGAAGTCCGCCGCCACCCAATGCACCCGGGCCGAACCGTCACCCAGCCGATGCCGCGAAACCTCCAGCGCATCGTCCGCAATATCCAAAACCGAGACGTCATCGTACCCGGCGGCCAGCAGATCATCCACCAGCGTCGATGCCCCACCGCCGATATCCAGAATCGCCGCCTGCTTCGAACCAGCAAAGCGCGCAATCAACTCAAGCGATGTCTCCAGATGCGGCCGGTACCAGCTCACCATCGTCGACTCTTTCTCGCGATAAACGCTCTCCCAATGTGCTCGGCGATCCACCAGGCAATACCCCTTGTTTCCGCATTCATCCTACTGCCTTATTTAGATGCTGTACTCTCTTGTACTTACACGCGCTCCGTGTTCTCATCGGTTCTGCAAGCACATCCAGGAGCCACTGATGCCCTATCACGTCACACGCGAAGGCCAGACCTACGGCCCATATACCCTTGAAGACCTGCAACGCTACGTCGCCAGCGGCAACGTTCTGCTTACCGACATGGCCAAGTCCGACGACGCTACCGAATGGATCCCCGTTGCCCAGATCCTCAACCCCGGCACCATCCCGCCGCCTGTTGCAGCCACCCCGGCCTACGGAGCCCCGCCTCCTGCCGTTGCTTATCCTGTTGCAACCTCTCCCTATCCCGACCCGCCCAATCTCAGCTGGGTCCTCGTACTCATCATCGGCATCTGCACCTGTGGACTCTTCTTCATCATCTGGGACCTCGTCCAGGTGCTCTGGATGCGCAAAGTCGAGCCGCAGACCAAAGCCTTCCCCTACTTCATCGGCTACGCCGTATGCTCTTTCCTCAACGGAGGCGTCTCCGCCGGCATGAGCGCTGCGATGGCATCCGGGCACGTACCCCATACATCTCCAGCATCCGCGCTTCTGAGCATTGCTGCTCTCGTACTCGTCATCCTCTATCGCTTCGCCATGAAGAACTCGCTCGAGCAGTTCTACAACACCGTCGAGCCCGTCGGACTGCGTCTCGGCCCGGTCATGACCTTCTTCTTCGGCGGACTCTATTTCCAGTACCACATCAACCGCATCAATCAGATCAAACAGGCCACACGCTACCGCGGATACTGATCATGACGCACGCGACACGCAGCCGCATCGCCTCCTTCATGCGAGCGGCTGCGCCTGTCGCCCCTGTCCTTGCGGCTGCGCTTCTTCTCTTCTTCTTTCCGCCTGAGCAGTACAGTTTCTATCCGCAGTGCCCCAGCTACCGCTACCTGCACCTCCTCTGCCCAGGCTGCGGAGCCACACGCGCATTAGCCGCACTTCTTCACGGCAATGCAAACGAGGCTCTCCGGCTCAACGCCTTCTTCACGCTGACGCTCCCGATCGCACTCTTCTATCTGGTGAAGACCTACCTGCGCTTCGTGAGCCGTCAGCCGCTTCGCTGGCCTCAGCCACCCCCACTGGCCATCTACACCACACTCGCCGCAGCGATTCTCTTCACCGTCACGCGCAATCTCTAGTCAGATGTGCCATTTCGAGCGAAGCGACGAAGTCGCGTAGGCAGGCGATCGGGTCCCCGACGCGCTTGCTCGTTGGAGTGAGAGAGATCCCCACATTTCTTTGCAGGCTTCTCCTCGCCCCCAGATGCAAAACGGCCCCGGCATTTTCGCCGGGGCCGTCTTCCAGTTTTACTGAATATTTACGCTTCGACCTTCTCCGGCTCCGCTGCAGGCTGCGCCGAACCACCCTTCAGGTCCGTGCCGCCCGGCTTGCGAATGTCGATGCCGCCCTTGAAGAACGCGCCATCCTCAATCGAAATGCGCGCTGCGATCACATCGCCCGTCAGCGAGCCTTCACTGCGAATGTCCACGCGGTCACTCGCCTGGCAGTTGCCACGTACCTTGCCCAGAACGACCACCTCGCGGGCAACGATGTTTGCCGCGACCTGACCATTGCGGCCAACCGTCACGCGATTGCCCGGCAGGTTGATCGCACCCTCAACCTTGCCATCGATGTAGAGCGACTCTGATCCTGTCACTTCGCCCTTGACTACCAGCGACTTGCCGATCGTCGCCTGCTCACCCGTCGTAGTGACGGGTCCAGCGCCGGTTGCCGCCGCACGCGGAGCCTCGTAGCTCGGCGCCGGAGGAGTCGGCCGCGTCGGTTCAGGCGTTGAGGGGCTGTTGCTTCCCGGCTGATTCGGTTTCCACATATTCGTATGTTTCCTTTCCTGTCTGCTGGAGATGACCCCTCTTGCGGGCTCCACGTCATAGCGCACAAAACGCACACGCGTCCGCACGTCTATTGTCCACGATACTACTCCGCAACACACTGCGGATTACGCAGGATTCACAATCTATTCCACAGCCCCGGAACCTCATTCAGCACTCCAGGAAGGTCTTCCCGCACCCTAAGAACTTTCTTCCATCATTAACGTCTTTTATTCCATTCCACAAAAGTTGAACTCTATTCATCTCCATCGCCTATATCGCTGCTGTAGCATGGGCAACACTTGGTTCATCTGGACACGGATAAACACCGTGCCTGCACATCAACAGCCGGCCCTGCAGGCAACAGACTCATCGGGCCGGCTCACATCGCTCACTTGCAACCGCAGAGCTTCTCTCAAGTGAAAATTCGCGCCTTCGTTCTCTCGCTGAGCTTTCTGACCTCCACTGCCGCCCTCCCCGGCAAACTTCTCGCAGCAGCCCCCAAAGTCCACACCGTCTCGCTCGGAGCCGTGCGCCGCGTCCCCTACACGCAGCCCGACGCCACCGCCGAAGCCAGGTCCGACGAAACCTCCTCCATCAAAGTCCGCCCGCTCTTCGTCGACGACCGCCAGAAAGACTGGACCACCGGCGAGCTCCACGACATCACCGACCGCACCTTCGCCATCCGCCGCGCCCTGCACGTCAACGACGCACTGCCCACCGACTCCGCGCAGCGCTGGATCTGGCAGCCCGGCCCCTGGATCACCGTCGACCGCGTCACCGGCCACATCACCGCACTGCACCTGCCTTACTTCGACCCCGTCGTCTCCAACGCCGTCTGGTTCCGCGACTACGTCGCCTACTGCGGCACCAACACCACGGCCAAAGGCGGCAACCTCTACGTCATCGTCGCGCAGTTAGGCTCACGACGCGCCGTCGTGCAAAAACTGATCGGAAAGTGGCCGCAGCCCAACCACTTCATCCCCGTCTGCCAACCCGCCAAATGGGAGCGCCAACCCCTGCGCGTCACCATCCAGCCCACCGGCGGAGAAGCCACCACCTACAACGTCGTCGGAACCTCCTCCATCATCGAAGAGGGAGACAACGACGACAGCAATTAGTGCTGCACGGTTGGCTTAAAATAAGAGCCGAGGCGCGCCCCTATGAGACTGCTCATCGCTTTCATCTTCCCCTGGCTGACCTTCTTCACCATCGGCCGCCCATTCGCCGGTATCCTCTGCTTCATCCTGCAGATCACGGTGCTCGGCTGGATTCCAGCCACCATCTGGGCCGTCTACGCACTCAGCCAGTACAAGACCGATCAGAAGATTCACCACATGCAGCGAACCATGCGCCCACGCTGATTTAACGAAGCTTTACTCCGCCCGCAAAGCCTCCACCGGATCAATCGAAGCTGCCCTCCGCGCCGGCAGATAGCTCGCCAGCATCGCCGCAACTGCCAACCCTGCAGCGACTCCCGCAAGCGTCATCACATCCCACGGAGCCGTGCCGAACAGCAGCTTGCGCATCAGCGTCGCCGCGCCAATCGAACACACCAGCCCTGCACCAATGCCCGCCGTCATCAGCTTTCCTGCTTCATGCAGAATCAGCCCATACACCGAGCTGCGCTGTGCTCCCAGCGCCATCCGCACACCAATCTCCTTCGTCCGCTGGCTCACCGAATACGCAATCACGCCATACAGTCCGACCATTCCCAGCAGCAGCGCCGTCAGTGCAAACCCGCCCACCAGCCACGCCGACGACCGATGCAGATACGACGACTGTGAGCTACCGATCCGGTCCTCCATCGTCTCCGCCGTGAGCTGCAGAATATTTGGATCGATACGCTTCACGGTTGCTTCCATCGGCTTCAGCAAACCCTGCGGAGCCTGCGCCGTTCGCGCCATCACATAGAACGTCGTATCCGGCTCCTGGTTGAATGGTGTATAGATCGCAGGCGTCGCTTCGCCATCCAGCGGCCCCTCTCGCAGATCGCCGACAATCCCGACAATCTCCATCACCGGCGTCGACATGTCATATCGCATCTGTCTACCCAACACCTCCTCGCCGGGAAAGAATCGGCGCACGAACTCCTCATTCACAATCGCGACCCTCGGCTTCGTGGCATCCTCGTCCTCGGTGAAGTAGCGTCCCTTCACCAGCCGCGCCTGAATCGTCTTGAAATATTCCGCGCTCACATTGCGGCTGTTCGCCTCATTATTGGCGCTGCTGTTCTCCGGCCTGCCGATCACAAGAAACGATGTATTCCCGCCCGCAACGTTAGACACGGGAATCTGATGCGCTACCGCAACCGACTCCACACCCGGCAAACGGCTCACCTCGTCTGTTACACGACGTGCCAGCGCAACCTGCTGCTCGTTCTTCCCATAACTTGCATACGGAGCGCGCACTCGCATCGTCGCCAGCCTCTCAGGCTGCATCCCGATGTCCACGTGCAGCAGCCTGTAGAAGCTCTTGCCCAGCAACCCCGCGCCCACCAGCAACACCATCGCAACACAAAGCTCCACCACAACAAGGTTCGAGCCAAGATGACGCCACACCGCTTTCGCTCCGCCACGTCCTCCCTCCATCAAGCCATCACGCAGGTCCGTCAGAGACAGACGCAGCAACGGCAGCATCGACGAAAGCACTGCAGCCAAAAGCACCACGGCACCGGCAAACAAAAACACATGCAGATTCAACCCAAGGCCATCGAGGTACGGCATCTCCGCCAGCATGTTCGTGGGAATCAGCAGCCGCAACACGCGCACCACACCGCTCGCCAAACCAACGCCAAGCAAGCCCGCAATCCCAACCAGCACACATCCTTCAATCACGAATTGCTGCATCAGCCGCGCACGCGAAGCCCCCAGCGCACCGCGCACCGCCATCTCATGCCTGCGGCCCTCCGACCGGACCAGCAGCAGCCCCGACACGTTCACGCACGCCGTCAGCAGCAGCAACAGCGCGCCACTCAGCAGCAACAAAAGAATCGGACGAAGATTGCCGATGATCTGCTCCGTCAACGGAATCACCGTCGCGCCGCGCCCACCATTCGAGTCCGGATACTGCTTCTCCAACCGCGCCGCAATCGCGCTCACATCGCCTGCAGCCTGCTGCAACGTCACTCCATCTTTCAGCCGCGCAATCCCCAGCAGCCCATGCTCGCCTCGCCCATTCGGGTCCAACGATATCTGCACAGGCGTCCAGAACTCCGTCGTACCGACAGGAGCAAAATGAAATCCCTGCGGCAACACGCCAACAACCTCATACGGAGAACCCGACAGAGAAATCGTCTGTCCTACCAGATCAGCTCGACCGCCATAACGGTTTTGCCACGTTCCATAACTCAGCATCACCACACGCGGCCCGTTGGCCACATCCTCGCCCGCACGAAAATCGCGACCCAACGCAGGAGTCACACCCAGCGCGCGAAAGAATCCCGCCGTCACCGTAGCGCCAAAAGCAAACTCCGTTCCTGCCGGCGTTCGCAACGAGATCGCCTGAATGTCATACGCCTCCATCGCGCTGAAAACATGATTCTGCCGCTTCCAATCCAGATAATCCAAATACGAGAGATGAAATCGCTGGCCCAGCGGCGTGCTCTCAAACAGCCCCACGATCTGCTTCGGATTCTGATACGGCAGCGGCTTGATCAGCACCGCATCCACGAACGCAAAGATCGCCACGCTCGCCGCAATCCCCAACACCAGCACCACAATCGCCGTCAGCGAGAACCCAGGATTCTTCCACAACTGCCGCAGCGCATACCGCAGGTCGCGCCACATTCCTTCCAGCATCAACGCCGCATCTGCACCCACGACACTCTCCTTCGTCGCCACTGGATTCCCGAAACGCAGCACCGCATCGCGACGCGCTTGCTCCGGTAGCATCCCGCTCGCAATGTTGTCTTCCGTCCTCATCTCGATATGCGACCGCAGCTCCTCGTCGATTTCACGGTCCACACACGAACGCAGCCAGAGATTCGAAATACGTCGAAGTAGCGACATAGCTCAACTCCTTACGCGTGGCGCAGAACAGCGCGCACGCCTTTCACCAGATGTTCGAAGCTCTTCTCCGCCTCCTGCAGCTGCTTTTTGCCCACTGCGGTCAGCTTGTAATACTTCGCTCTGCGGTTCGTCTCGGTCAACGCCCACGTCGAGGCGATCCAGCCGCTCTGCTCCATCCTGTGCAGCGCCGGATACAACGATCCCTCTTCCACGCGCAGCAACTCATCGGAAGCACGCTGAATGTGCAGCACAATCCCGTAGCCATGCAGCTCGCCCATCTGCGCCAGCGTCTTCAGCACCAGCAGGTCCAGCGTCCCCTGCAAATCATTCTTCGCCATGATTCACTCACCCATAGACAGCTATGGGTTGGACCGTACACCTAGACGATTAGGCATGTCAAGCCGTCAATTTCCCGCGCGGCGGGGAGATTGACGGCTTAAAAAAGGTCAACTAGCTTTGTTGAGGAGGCATGCATGGATCGAAGAACTTTTATCGTATCTGCCTCCGCAGCTACCTTGCCGGCCAGATTATTACGCACTTCGGCAGCTTTCGAGTCTGCAACATTTCACTTTGGCAGCCATTCTGTCCACGCGGCGACGCAGCAGGCAGAAGATGGGCACACAACAGGGCAGAACCCGCGGAATGCCATGATCAAACTTCTTCTCACATCCTCCGGCGTCAGCAACAAGACAATTCACAATGCTTTGGTCGAACTTCTGAGTAAACCGATTTCCGACTGCAGAGCACTCTTCATTCCCACCGGCATGTACGCCTTCCCGCGCGATGCCGCGGCGGCATGGCAGGCGTTCTCCGGAAAAGCAGGGGGGCCGTTGTGCGACTTGGGATGGAAGTCACTGGGGGTTCTGGAGCTCACTTCGCTGCCCAGTCTCGATCGGAAAGATTGGGTCCCGATGGTAGAGGAAGCGGATGCCCTGCTGGTTTGGGGCGGGGATCCTGTCTACCTGTCCCACTGGATGAGACAGTCCGGCTTGACCAGTCTCTTGCCCTCGCTCCGGAGAGAAGTAGTCTATGTCGGTGTGAGTGCCGGGAGCATGGCCGCATCGACTACGTTTGCAGAGACCTATACAAGTCCGCCCAGTGGCAGCCGTGACGTACTCACATCGGAAACCGTCGTGTTCTCTAGCCCGCACGGCGCAATAGACCGGCTGCTGGTCACGGCCCATGGAGCGGGAATGACTAACTTTGCATTGATCCCGCATCTTGACAACGAGAAGCACCCAGACGCCTCTCTCGCGAATGCCCAACAATGGGCTGCTAAGCTTTCTGTCCCGGTCTATGCGATCGACGATCAGACCGCTATCAAGGTGATCGACGGCAATGTCGAGATAGTCTCCGAGGGACACTGGAAACTATTTGATCCAGTGCGTAGAGAGTCCTGACAAGTCGGCATCTCTTCAGGAAAACCCACTTGGCGCGAAGGGCGTTTTGCGGGAGTAACCCGCAGGAGGCTCCAGCACTGAGACCGACGGCTTTGGTATCATCTGCCCCATGTCGCTGATAAGGGAAAACATCATAACGAGGTATCCATCTCTTGCGACCAACCCAATCTTCCAGCCAACTGAAGGGGCATCGGACCTGCGCATGATGGGCGAACTCGCTTCCCACAGCGTCGATCTTTTTGAAACTGGCGACATTCACGGCGTTCGTCTCGCATTCGACTTAGCCGAGCAATTGCTTACTTCTCCTCTCCCAGCAGGGCGCGACGCAGCTACCCTTGGCTTTCTTGAAACGGTTCAGAACGTGGCATCCCATCGGAAATGCGGGATGGCCGCATTCGAGGAGTTTCTAGGAGCCAAGTCTAGAGTTGTGTGGGCTGAACTGATGGAAGTTTGGCGAGGAAAGGAAAGTCTTGCGCAGGTGGTCGCAGCGGAAACTGGCGCGACACTACGTCCCCCGTGGTGGCAGTTTTGGAAGAGTCGAAAGCGAAGGTCTCCAAAGGATTTGCTAAAGGATGTAGAGAATCCGGAGCTACGAAGAATCATTGAGCAGATCACTCGCGAGTAGATAGCTCCTGCAAAGTCGGCTTATAGGAAGCTATTTTGCACTGCGCGCGAAAAGCTTTCCGCTAGCTCGTCTCCTCGCCTCGTATCTGCTAAAAATAAAGACACTCTAGGCCAACAGCAAAGAACGATCCACCACCGCTACGTCAGTCACTCCAAACCACTTTCACCGGAGAGCACATGAAAGCGATGCGTCTGGCAGAAGCTGCCTCGTCCCCCACCACCCTGGTCGAAGCCTCCATCCCCGCCCCGCAGCCCGGCCCCGGTGAAGTCCTGGTCCGCGTCTCCGCCGCCGGCGTCATCCGCACCGAGCTCAATTGGTACCCCACCACGCACACCAAAGCCGGAGCCACCCGCACTGGGGCCGTGCCCGCCCACGAATTCTCCGGTACCGTCGCCGCCGTAGGCGAAGGTGTCCACGACTTCACGATCGGTCAGCCCATCTTCGGCATGAACGACTGGTTCCAGCAAGGTGCGCTCGCCGAGTACTGCCTCGCACTCGCCACCTCCATCGCGCCCGCACCGCTCACGCTCACACCAGCCGAAGCCGCCACCGTTCCCATCAGCGCCCTCACCGCCTGGCAGGGCCTCTTCTATCGCGGACACCTCCACCCCGGCGACCGCGTCCTCATCCACGGCGGAGCCGGAGGCGTCGGCCTCTTCGCCGTTCAGATCGCGCATTTACACGGCGCGCACGTCATAGCCACCGCCTCACCCGCCAACTTCGACTTCATCCGTCAGCTCGGCGCCGACGAGGTCATCGACTCACGCGGCGCACGCTTCGAAGACTTCATCCACCAGCCGCTCGACATCGTCTTCGACACCATCGGCGGCGACATGCTCCTCCGCTCACTTCCTCTCATCCGCCCCGGACGCTTCGCCGTCACCATCACCTCCGACCACGAAGCCTCCACCGACCCGCGTATTCACGAAGCCTTCTTCATCGTCGAACCCAACCAGCGCCAGCTCATGGAGATCGCTGCCCTTATTGACACGCACAAGCTTCGCACCTTCGTCGATGCCGTCGTCCCCTTCGCCGAAGCCAACCTCGCCTACACCGGCTCACCCGCAAAACGCCTCGGCCACGGCAAACTCGTCGTCGCCGTTGCGCAGCCTTAGACAAACCAGAACCGCATTACATCTTCTTATTTCGAATGCTGTAGCAGAGGCTTCAACAACGCCTCCAGCCCGTTCCATGCAATCTGCACACCGATGCACAGCAGAATAAACGCAACCACCCGCACAATTCCCTGCGCCGTCGACGGAGCGATCTTCGCCGTGATCTGCGGCGCAGCCGCATAACACACATACACCAGCACACTCAGCAGAACGACTGCCAGCATCAGCCCTGCATGTGCCAGAGCTGTCTCCGCCAGGCTGTCACGCTCCATCGCGTGCGCGCCCAGCGTCAGCATCACCACCAGGCATCCCGGCCCTGCCGTGATCGGAAACATCAGCGGATAAAACGTCTTCTTCGACCATTTCTCCACCACATCCTCGCGCCCCGTCGCCTGCGCTCCGGCGCTCTCCTTCTCCTTGTCCGAATCCGGCTGATTCAGCACACCCCAGCCGATCGCCGCCACCACCGCACCTCCAGCAAACTGCACAATCGGCAGCGAGATCCCGAAGAACGACAGCACATACGACCCCACCAGCTCGGTCGCGAAAAAGAACAGCAGCATGTTGATCGCAATCTGCCGCGCCAGCGACTTGTACACCGCCTTCGGCTGCAATCCCACCACACCCAGAAACACCAGCGCCGAGCCCAGCGGATTCACCACGGGCAGCAGCGCGCTGAATCCCAAAGCAAAGTGCCTCCACAAAATCCCCACGTACGCCTCCAGCCATCTCGCAGTCACACGGCCTGCAGCAACAATACCGCACCCAGCCGCCGTATCATCACTCTATGGAGTCCTTCCCCGATCTCCTCCGCCAGGCCGAGATCGCACACGGCCACCTCTGCGCCGGCCAGATCCTCGGTGTGCGGCTCGCCATGCTCGGCTGCCAGCGCCTCAACATCGCCGAGCCGCACACCGCCGATCGCAAACGCCTCGTCACCTTCGTCGAAATCGACCGCTGCGCCACCGACGCCATCGCCGTCGTCACCGGCTGCCGCCTCGGCAAGCGCGCCCTCAAGTTCCGCGACTGGGGGAAAATGGCTGCCACCTTCATCGACCTCAACCAGCCACTCGCGCCTCCGCCCGACGGCACACCCACCTACAAAGGCATCCGCATCGCCGCTCGCGAATCCTCCAAACAGCGCGCCCGCGAGCTCTACCCGCACATCGAAAACAAGAACCAGCAGCAGATGCTCGCCTACCGCGAACTCCCTGACGCCGAGCTCTTCACCGAACAGTGGGTCCGCGTTCCCATCCACCCACGCGAGATGCCCGGCTACAAATCACCACGCATCGCCTGTGCCCACTGCGGCGAAGGCATCAACTACGATCGCGAAATCCGCACCACGCGCAACGGAGAAACCCTCCTCCTCTGTGAAGCCTGCGCCTCACCCGCGACCCGCTACTACCAGCCCCTCAACTAAACACGCACCACGCAAACAAAACCGGCCACGGACAGAATCCGCAGCCGGCCTTCCTCAACTTCGCAAACAATCCGCATGAACGTCGAACCTACCGGCGGTACCAGTCATGCTCGCGCCACGCGTAGTATCTGCGCGCGCGCTCCCATTGCTCATGACGCAACCACGCCTCGCGACGCTCGCGCTCCCAGCGCAGACGAGCATAATAATCCGGCCCATAATATCCATACGCTGGAGCTCCATACGCATACACCGGAGGCTGCCCAAACTGCACGCCGATATTCACCTGCGCCTCGGCCTTCCTTCCACCCGCCACCGCCAGAGCACCCGCAACCAACGCAACCATCATCCCCTTCGCTACGAACGACTTCAATGTGGTCTTCATAACGACCTCCTGACTACAATCACACTGAACCCCCATTCAGCGCCCTGGTTGCGCGAAACTTCCCCTGCAAATCCGTGTCTGTGAGCCCGCTGGCCGCACACAAATAAACCCTTCCAACAGGCATCTTTCAGCCCCTGAAACCTCATCCGTCAGATATCCTGAGACACCTCCCGAAGGGTGTATCAATCGATGTTGAAAAGGAGATTCCTATGAGTCTGATGGACGAAGCTGAAAAGATTGCAGGTGCCGTAGCCGCCGTTGAAGGCGCCAAGAAGATCAATCCGAATGCAAACATTCTTGAGGAAGGGGCAGCCGCTGTCGCCGGCTTCGAAGGCACCGGCGTCGTCGCCAATGCTCTCGAAAACCTCCTCGGCAAAAAGGGCGAAGGCGAATCGCAGGGCTAACCCACTCTTCGCTCTCCAATACAAGCACAAAGGCCCTCCACATGGAGGGCCTTTACAATTCACCCAACGGAGTGTCATTCCGAGCGGAAGCGTACCCGCGAAATCCCTCTCAAACGACGGCTTGCTGCACCCACTTGCATGTCAAGACCACCTCTCTCGTCCCTGAAATCCCCTGAAAATCGATTGTCAAGCCCCACCACACCATAAGCTTTTTATTTCCAATCAGATGGAATTGCCGATCAGTTCCCGTCCGCTTGGTATACTGGAGATGTAATCTAAAAGAAGCCCCTCCGAGGACTTCGCCCTCGATACCATCTCCTTTCATTGCAATACTTTGCGAATCAGACCCCTGTGCAGGCAGGACTTTGCGCCGGGACCGTCCGTATAACCGCAAAAGAATGAATACTTTGCACAAATATGAAGGGGAGGGGTGCCAGGGTGCCTCCTCAGGCTCTCCCCATCCGAAAGCGCCTCTCCGCTGTGGTAGCCTCCTCACAGGGGTTGCAGCCGTTCCGAGGCGTGGCCGCCTCTGACTCCCCTATGGACGTGATCCGGAAAAGGTCTCTGCTTCCTCTGTTCGTCGCTGGCGTCCTGCTGTCGGCGATCTCGCCAGCCATCGCACAAAACACCTTCTCCAGCTCCTCGCTCCCGGATGCTCCCGAGCCGCAAAACCTCCCCGCACCACCAACCCCGAACGCTTCCACCGCCTTCACACCAAAAGAAGACATTACGCTGATCGGCATGCCCAAACGCCTGCTTCGCGATCAGGAAGCCATCTGGACTAGCCCCGCGCACCTCCGCCCCAAGGACGGCATCTGGCTCGCACCCTTCGGCATCGCAACCGGCCTGCTCATCGGCAGCGACACGCACACGATGAACCACGCCATGCAGATCAGCCCCAACGATCAGAAGAAAGCCAACACCTTCTCGACCGGAGGCGTCGCCGCCCTCGCCGCCGTCCCGGCCGCAGGCTACATGTGGAGCCTCTTCAATCACGCTCCGCAAGCGCACGAAACCGGCCTGCTCACGGGCGAAGCACTCATCAACAGCCTCGCCGTCAACGAAGTCCTTAAAGTCACCTTCCGCCGCGACCGCCCACTCACCAACAACGCCGCAGGCAACTTCTTCAGATCCTCACCCGGAAACTCTTCTTTCCCCTCCAACCACGCCATCATGGCCTGGTCGATGGCCTCCGTCGTCGCCTCGGAATATCCCGGCTGGCTCACAAGCGGCGCCGTTTACGGACTCGCCGGAGCCGTCAGTGCCAGCCGCGTCCTCGCTGAGCAACATTTCCCCTCCGACGTCGTCGTTGGCTCTGTCGCCGGCTGGCTCATCGGACGCTACGTCTATCACGCACACCACGACGTCACCATCAACCCTTACGATGCGCCGCTGCCCGACAACTACATCGCGCACAGCAACACGCCCGCCGCCGGCCCTCCTCTCCCAGCAACGCTCCCACCGCAGTTCACACTTCCTTCGCAAAAGCCATTGATCGTACACAGCGCGCCCGTGCGTTACGACGGAGATCCTGATCGCATCGGTTCCACCAACGTGCCCATGGACAGCTGGATCTATCCCGCACTCGAACGCCTCGGCTCGCTCGGCCTCATTCCTACGCAAAATGTCTCCATACGCCCCTGGACACGTCAGGAATGCCTGCGCCAGCTTCGCGAGGCCGAAGACCTCGCCGACCAAATCAGTTCTACCCATCCCAACCTAGTGAAAGAAGCAAAGCGCCTGATCACCGACCTCGACCGCGAGCTTGCAGAAGAATCGACCACTTATCAGGAGCTTGCACTCGAATCAGCCTACACACGCTTCGGCACCATCGCAGGCCCCGCACTTTATGACAGCTTCCACTTCGGCCAGACATGGTGGAACGACTTTGGCCGACCGCTAGGCCGAGGCTCCAGCACTCTCCTCGGCTTCTCTACCCGCGCCCATTATGGCCGCCTCTTCTTCTATGCTCGCGAAGAGATGCAGCAAGGCCCTGGTCGCCCACAGCAATCGCCAGAGCTGACGCAACTCTTTCAAACACTGGATCGCATCCAGTCCACTGACCCTTACAACGAACCAATCCCGGGCCATTCTGCCTATACACGCCAACGTCCTCTGGAGCTTTATGCTGGTGTCGCCCTTGCCGGTAATGCCCTCGCCTTTGGCAAGCAACAACTCTATTGGGGACCGACGACGATGGGGCCGCTTTCGCTGTCGAGTAATGCCGAAGCAACATATAACTTCCGTTTAGTCTCGACCAGACCGCATCCACTGCCACTCGTCCCATCATGGGGAACCTACCGCTTCGATGTTGTGTTGGGCAAACTTTCGGGACATCGTTACCCTGCGCGACCCTGGTTCAATGGGCAAAAAATCACATTCAACATCGGCGATAACCTCGAAATGAGCTTTACGCGCTGGTCGGTGTTCTGGGGTGTGGGCCATCCGATCACACTGCACACCTTCAAAGAAAACCTCTTCAGCTTTAATTCCACCGGAAGCTATGTTGGAAACGGTGCCGCCCCATTTGGAGATCGCAACGATCCCGGTGACCGCAAGAGCAACTTCGATTTCCGCTACCGGCTCCCCTACTTCGGCAGAGCAGTCACAATCTACGCGGATGCTTACTCCGACGACGATCCTAACCCCATCGACGCACCACGACGTGCTGCCTGGAATCCAGGAATCTACTTTGCACGCCTGCCTTGGTTACCCCACATGGATCTGCGTGTTGAGGCCGTCAGCTCTCAAGGGCTAGTTCGCGACTTCGGCGGAACGCATTTCTTCATGAACAACCAGTACCTGGACAGCAACACAAATAAAGGATTCTTTCTCGGGAATGCAATCGGCCGCGACAGCCGGGCAATCGAGAGCCGCCTTGGATATTGGTTCTCGGCAAAAACCAGGGTCGAAGGCGGATATCGACAGAACAAAACCGCAAATGGATTTCTCCCTGGCGGAGGCACTATCACAGATGGCTTCCTGACTGGCTCATTTGCCTTCAATCGCCACTGGACCGCGCAGGCTTTCGTTCAACATGAACGCTTCCTAATTCCGTCATACATGCAAGGAGCGCAACGCAACACCAGCGGTTGGCTGCAGATCACATGGAATCCAAACCTCTCCATCCAGAAATAACGACTGGCTAGGTTCGTGATTTATTTCCAATAGCTTTTATTCATACTCCATTGCCGCTTCAACGGTTTCGGTAAGATTCTTTCCATACTGCCTAGTCGATATCCTGCAAGCTTCAAGCCCGTTCTTATCAGCGCTGAGGGCAACAACCACCACTGTCTCGACCAAAGGAATCGCATCTCGGATAGGACAAATCGTTTTCCCTCTCCACCTGTTCCTCCAAATTCCTGGCGCAACCAACTCTCGCGAGAATGCAGTACGCCAATATCGAAATACCGGCGGAACTCCTGGATCCAGGTATAGCTGTGGGAATGGTAGACCTTTGCCTCAGCTACATAAGCGATCTTCCAGCCTGCCAACAAGAGTTTGGCCGCGGTCACCGTGTCTTCGCCAAAGAGCACATCCCCAGGAAAGCCGCCAACCTGATTGAGCGCGGATAGACGATAGGCTGCAAACGAATTAGAGATGAAAATAGATTTGAAGCCAAGCTCCTGTTTGCTTGCCAGTGTTTTTACGGACGATTCCGGAGGGTAGTTGAAGATGCGCGCGTGGGCTTCGATAGCTCCCGCCTCCAAGGCTGGTAACTGCCGTCCATACGCCGCAGCTACCCCAGAATCTTTAAAACTCGCGATCAATTGTTGGATGTCATCGTGCCCCTGCAGGACAGCATCCTGCGTTAGAAATACGACAAATTCGTATTGAGCTGACATCACGACACCCAATTGACGAGTAGCTCCGTGATTGAATTCACTTCGAGGCCGGACAGATATCTTGCATCCCATCTGTCGCGCAATCTCTGCCGTTGCATCTATCGAAGAAGAATCGAGAATCAAGACGTTTTCAGCAGGTACATTGCTCAAAACAGCCGACAATACTTTATTCCACTCAAGCCCAGCGTTCAGAGTCGGGATAATAATGCGGACTGAGCTCAACGGCACACCTTCAGTGGCAGATTGTTTATCGTATGTCATCTGTATCAGTCGGTTGGGGCTGATTTGATCGAAAATGCCGGGGCTTTCTAAAACATAGATGACTTGGTCTGCTCCTTTTGATTCAAGCAGATGGGACATCGTGGTCGAAGCGAGTGCGCTATTTACCCAACACTGTATTCATTGCAGCAACCGCAATACCGAACTGACCAACGATTTGCGCTATATCAACCACTGTGCGAAGTGTCTTGCCCTTATCCAGGTTAAGAGGAATTACAACGGTATCTCCCGGATAGAGGCGTACCGAATCAAATCCGTGTCCACGTAGGGAAGAGCTGTACTGCTTGCTGATAATGGCGCCACCAGCACGAATGACGAATGCGCGGTTTTTATCGGCATCCCGGTTCGCTCCGCCCGCCAATTGCACATAGTCTCCCAGGCGGCGATGCGGATCATACAAAAATGCGTTCTGGTTATATACTGCGCCGTCCACATTCACGGTTGAAGGCACGCGAGGCACGATAAATTTGTCTCCGTCTTCCAAAGGAAGATCGGGCAACTGATCAACTCCGCTCGCATCCGGAGCCACCTCAAGCACGATACGTCCCGTTGCGCGGGCATTACGCAGATTCGCAATGATGTTCTGTGTCTGCGATTGCTGTGCAGCAAGCGCTGTCGCATCTGTCGAACTGATCGCACGGCTCGCACTGTTTGTCGCATTCGTACTTACCTGCAATGCAATCTGATCGACATATTCATTCAATCGCTGCTGTTGTACTCGGCGCGTCGACTCGCGCGTAAACTCCGATCCATACAGATAAGCATCGGAAGAAAACCCTCCCGCGCGGCGAACAAGCTGGCGCAACGTCTCCCCCGGCTTCACACTGTAAACACCGGACGATATAAATTCACCTTCCAGCCGGACGAAACGCGTCTGCTGCTGCTGCGGAACGCGGAAATCCGCCTTCGAAAAGATCGTGATCACATCGCCAGGCAAGATCTCGAGATTCTGTGAGTCATCGCCTTCAAGAACAACCTTGCCCAAATTGAAAGGCAGCAGAGATGTCGTCAGATTCTCTTTGCTTTGCCTCTCGATAACGGCATACGCCCAGTTGATGTCCGGCTCAACCATCTTGACATCGTTCTTAGGGAGAAACTGCCCTGCGGAAGCATTGCTCACCGTTGCACCGACGCTGGCATTCGCATTACTCATCCGGTTGCTGGTCGCAGTTTGCTGTGCCGGAATTTGAGAAGATGAAAGCTGCTGGCCCCCAGGTGTCATATCAGTTGGGAATACAGGGGTATAGCCCTGCAGGGTAGACTGTCGGCCACAGTCCAAACCACCATCGGTTCCGATCTGACCATCAATCGCTGTGGCATCGCCAAATACTGAATTTGTTGGTCGCTCGGTGTTGCTTCCTTGGGTTATTTCGCTGTTTGCCATCGGCAGGCCCAACAACTTCGTCGATCCTTGACTCCTCACGGAGGAATAACGCCAATAGGGGTCATCCCCTTCATCCCCGACGGGGATGCCATATCGCAAGCCTGGAATGCCGTATGGTGTCGACGGCTGACAGGTAGGTACATAGGTCATCGTTGGCTGGCCTAATTGACTACGCTTCAACCAGTAATCACGCGTAATTAGCGCTTCTTTGTTCGGCAGAAGATCTCGAACATGCATTCCCTGTTTCCATGCATACCTGCCAGGGTTTGCTACGTTGCCCCGTAGCGTAACGGCATCCTTGTACACACTTGCAACGGCAACCACTTCGACCAGATCGCCATCCCGCAGGAGCGTCGATTTGCCCTCTGCCGTAAGCGGCACTTCGACGATGCTACGTTGCCGGCGTTCATCCACACGCTCCAGACGTATCTTTCCACCCGAGGCAACGGTCGACAGACCGGCAGCTAGTTCCAGCGCTTCTCCGACTGTCGTGTCTCCGTTTGATTTCAGCTCATAGATAGCTGGAGTGTTGACACTGCCTGCAACGGCTACCTGCGGGCCCACGGGTGGGATGTAGATCACATCACCAGGAAGCAGCGCCACATCCTTCGACTTGTCCCCATGCAGAATCAGATCGTACAAGTCAAAGTCGACAATTGTTTGATTGCCACGACGCAATTGAATATGCCGTAAGCTTCCTTGCGGTGCGGGGCCGCCCGAAGAAAAGATCGCGTTTACCAGCGTGCTCAAGGAGCTTAGAGTCCATGTACCGGGCCGACGTGCTTGGCCGACGACAAAAACTTGAATCGAACGCAACTGCCCCATATTGACGCTCAGATCAAAGTTGCGAAAAACCCTGCTCATCTGAGACTTGATAAACGGCTGTAACTGATCGAATCGAACACCTGCTACATGAATGTTTCCAACCTGAGGAATATAGATTCCGCCCGAGCGATCGACGACGAAGCGATTGTTCAACGTAACTTGGCCCCAGGACTGAATCAGAAGCTCGTCATTTGGACCAATCACATAATCCGGCGTTACTGGAACTTGGTTCACCGGCGCGAAGGTTGAAGGTAAAGTACGGAATAGTTTTGAACCATAAATAGGCAGCATCTTGCCCGTAGAGTTCGCCACCATCTGCTGAAATTCTGTAGGGGGATCCAGTGGAAGATTGACTTCCTGCAACTGTGCGTTTTGTTGCGGCTGAGTTTGAATCTGTGTATTTGTGCCTTGCCCGGATTGATTATTAAGATTGATGCCCGATCGGTTTTGCGTATCAGGCACCGGTGCCGCAGGACGCGTCGTATTGTAATCCGAGCAGCTTGGATCGGTAGGGCTGCAAGTGCTTTGCTGGCCGCCGTTCCCACCGAGCCCCTGAGTAAGTAGGGGGGACGACAGCTGCGCTGAAGCGGTTCCCGCTCCATAAACCAACAAAATCGCACCAATAACAAGGGAGCTTCTAACTACACCAGACTGCATCTGCCGTCATCCTCAATCTTGTAAAACTTCTAGCCTAATCTTGCCGCAATCAGGAATCCGCGCATAAACCTGGGCTCCACTCTCGACACCGCAGATTTCCCCAGAAATCATTGATTCCAGCATACTGAAACACCATCCGGAGGCCAGCAAAAAGCTATCGGACGCAGCTTCCCCGATACCCCTGCAAAGGAATTCACTAGACTGAGCGTTGCCCCTCTTCAACAGCCTTGGCGACCCGTAGCATCGTAGCCTCATCGAAGTGCTTACCTAACACCTGTACTCCGATCGGCAGAGCTCCCTTGGTTACTCCGCATGGCACACTTACTCCGCAGATACCTGCCAGGCTTGCCGCCACCGAGTAGATGTCCTCGAGATACATCTTCACCGGGTCATCCGTCTTCTCGCCCAGCTTGAATGCTGGCGTCGGTGTCACTGGAGCCACCAGCACATCCACCTCGTTGAAGGCCGACAGGAAGTCCTGTGTCAGCAACGTTCTAACCTGCTGTGCTTTTTTGTAATAGGCGTCGTAGTAACCGGCACTGAGAGCATAGGTCCCCAGTAGGATGCGGCGCTTTACCTCAGGACCGAAGCCTTCATCGCGTGTCTTGCGGTACATCGCAGACAGCGACTTCGCCTCTGCATCGCGAAGCCCGTATCGTACTCCATCGAACCTCGACAGGTTCGACGAAGCCTCAGCCGTCGCAATCACATAGTAGGTCGGAATCGCATATTTCGTATGCGGCAGGCTTACTTTCTTCAGCACACAACCGGCAGCCTTTAACTTGTCCAGAACTCTCTCGATCGCTGCCCGTATCTCCAGGTCAAGGCCTTCGCCGAAGTACTCCTCGGGAATTCCGACCCGTAGCCCTTCCACCGGCTGCTCTAAAGCCTTCACATAGCTGGCCACCGGCTGGTCCGACGAGGTCGCATCCATCGCGTCGTGTCCTGCCAGCACCTCCAACATCGTTGCTGCGTCTTTGACATTCTTCGTGAACGGCCCCACACGATCCAGCGACGAAGCAAATGCAATCAATCCATACCGGCTCACACGGCCGTAGGTCGGCAGCACACCCACTACACCGCAGAACGCGGCAGGCTGACGAATGGAACCACCAGTATCCGTCCCCAGCGAAGCCACCGCAAAATCTGCTGCCACCGCTGCCGCTGAGCCGCCGCTCGAGCCTCCCGGCACCCGATCCAGCGCCCGCGGGTTCAGCACGGGACCATACGCGGAGTTCTCATTTGAGCTGCCCATGGCAAACTCGTCGCAATTCAGTTTGCCCAACAGGACAGCGCCTGCTGCCTCCAGCTTCGACACCGAGGTCGCATCATACGGCGGCCTGTAGCCCTTCAGAATCAGCGAGCCAGCCGTAGCCGGAGCGCCTCGCATCGTCAGCACATCCTTAATGCCCACCGGGACACCTGCCAGCGAAGGCAGTACATCACCGCGTTGCGCCATAGCATCGATCTTCGCCGCCTGTTCCAGCGCACGTTCCCTGCTCAGCGACAGGTAACTGTTGATCTTCGCATCGCCATCGGCAATCTTCGCGTAGTGCTTTTCCGCAAGCGCCGTAGCAGTGGTGCTGCCTGCAGCCACCGCCGAACGCACGTCATCGATCGTCAATCCGTCTACCGTCAAACTCATCCTCTTCCGCTTGGCCTACCGGCAACTTACCGCTCAATCACCCTCGGGACTTTGAAGAACCGTCCATCCGTTTCCGGAGCCGAGGCCATCACGTCGGCCCGGTTGATCGAAGGCTGCACCAGATCCACACGCAGCGTCTCGCCATGATAATGAACTGTGCTGCCCAGCACTTCGCCAACCTGCGCCATCGGAGCAACTGCACTCGTATCCAACTCATTCAGTTGCGCAATATGCCCAAGAATCGAGTTCAGGTCGCGCTGCATCCGCGGCTCTTCTTCGGCCGTCAGCTCCAGATTGGCTAACTCCGCCACACGCCGCACATCCTCAATCGTGACTCCACTCATCTGCTTGCTTTTTACCTCTTCACTACAAAGTGTATCCCGGTTACGGGCACACCGGCGATCCTCGCCAGCTCACTCTCAAGATGGGCCTTCGTATTTGTCAGATGTTCCAGCCAAGCCCCACTGTGGACTTCGACCTCCACCCTGCCTGCTTCATAGCTCACGATCGAGCCGTGTTCAGCCAGAATACGGCCACAGGCAATCAGCCACGCTGCCTCCAGCCTGTCCTTCTCGCTCAACGCACGCAGGCTTCTCCCCATGCTGGTCTTCAAAAGATCACGCATGGCCTCCATAGCTAACCTCCCGCCTTTGAGTTAGAAGCAGCAGAAGCGAAAGCCAGCCGCACACCGAGGTTCACACCCTGATTACGAGAAAAGATTTAGAAAGCGCCATCCTGATGGATAACTACATTGACGGTCTTTGCCAGAATCTTGAAGTCCTTCGCCAGCGACCACTGATTAACATACTGGCAATCCAGAGCAACACGCTCTCCATAGGACAGCTCGCTTCTCCCCGAGACCTGCCACAAACCCGTTAGGCCTGGTTTGACCCTGCAGTAGCACTCAAACGAATCGCCGTACTTTTCAACCTCAGCCGCAACAATCGGACGCGGACCGACCAGAGTCATATGCCCGAGAAGAACGTTCCACATCTGGGGAAGCTCATCCAGACTGTAGCGGCGCAAAAACGAACCCACCGCGGTAATTCGTGGATCATGACGCAGTTTGTGGGTCTTGTTCCATTCCGCACGTGCCTCGGGATGGCGTGTCAGGTACTCTTCCAGTACTTCCGTACTGTTCACACACATCGTTCGAAACTTGAGCATGGAAAAGAATGCCCCGTCCTTGCGTATCCGGCGGTGCGAATAGAAGATGGGCCCGGGCGAGCTAAGCATCACCACGACAGCCACCACCCCCATCGTCAACAACAAGAAAGGAGAAGCCAGCAAAATCAGAGCAACGTCAAGACACCGCTTGATCACCCTGTAACGAAACAGGTGCGCCGGAAACTGCTCGCGCGAACGAAAGCGCGATGGAGTGCTTTCCAGCGTTTCGACATAAGAATAAGAATCTTCGATCACCGCGACGTTGCGCGATTCGGGAGATTGATATTCAGCCTGCATTGAAATCCCGTGTCTGTATAACTTTACCCTCGCTCAAATCCATGAGCTGGCCATCGTCATACGGTTGATCGTGCGTGGTTGGATTGCGGCAGTAACCTCATAGGAAATAATCAGTTCTACAAATCCAGTCCTACAGCCAATTCCATGCTTGGATGCGTCTTTTCAGAAATACTCGGCGTCTACTTCTTCATCATCAAGACTCTATGTGACTCTTTTCGGCCCTTTGTAGCGGCTCTCGATCCTGCTTTGCCTGTCGCGCGATACCTCGATCCCTGGGAAATCTATAACCGTTCAACCCTACACTAACCACTCCCTTTTATCATACTTACAGCAAATTCTCTGTAACACATTCCGACCAGCACAAACGTTATCACCTGGTCAACCCCGTTCATCTGGCATCCGTTAGAATCGCAGAATGCAGGTCATCCATACCCCTTTAAACGACGTCAAACTGATTCAACCCCGACGCTTTGGGGATAGTCGCGGTTGGTTCACTGAAGTTTTCAATACCAACACCTTTGCCTCTCTCGGCCTGCCCTCTACCTTTGTTCAAGACAATCAATCCTTCTCTGCCCGCGGAGTGCTCCGCGGCCTGCATTATCAGCTTGGTAAACCTCAGGGAAAGCTCGTACGCGTTCTCTCCGGGCATATCTGGGACGTCGCCGTTGACCTCCGCCGCAACTCCCCCGATTTCGGCAAATGGGCCGGCTTTCACCTCAAGCCCCATACCGACACCGGTGAACTTGAGATGCTCTGGATACCTGAAGGCTTTGCCCACGGCTTTCTTGTTCTCTCAGAAACTGCGGAAGTCCTTTATAAGACGACAGATACCTATTACCCCGCAGGTGAGCGTTCTATCCTCTGGGATGATCCCACTCTCAATATCGGCTGGCCGCTCGATGCCCTTGCCGGCATGACTCCCTCTGTCAGTGCAAAGGATGCCCAGGGCCAACCATTCCTCTCGGCAGAACTGCCTTAATCCAAGGCACAAGTTTTCAGGAAATCATTAAGAGCTTTCCTGAAATGGGAAGGCTTTTGATCTTTCTAGGACTAGCTGAATCTTCACCCCTGAGTCAGCAGCCACTGTTCTATCTCATCTAAACCGTTCACCTTCAAGTAGTTGCCATCGCAACCCGACTCTATACCTGCAACGAGAAATACCTGCCTCAACTCGGCCCTGTTCGCAGCAACAATATCACTGCACCGATCCCCCACCATCACGCTATCTACCAGCGAGATTCCAAATTCCTTCACCGCCCGCCGCAGCATCCCGGTTCCCGGCTTCCTGTCCTCATGCTCACGTCGATATTCTCCAATGCCATGCTCAGGGTGGTACGGGCAGTAGTACACCGCATCCAGCTCTACGCCTTCAGCTCGTAACTCCTCACGCATCCATTGCATCAGGGCCTCGAAGTCGGCCTCTGTGTAGTACCCCCGCGCGATCCCCGCCTGGTTGGTGACTACCACCAGCCGATAACCCAGCTGCATGGCCGTCCGGCACAATGAGAAGATCCCCGGCACAAACCGCACATCCTCAGCTTTGTGCAGATACCCGATCTCCTCGTTCACCACCCCATCGCGATCCAGAAACAGCGCCCGCTGCGGCCCATTGATCGGCGTCAGCCCATCCTTCATAGCTCGGCCATCACCCTCTCGAGCGATTCCTTCCAGTCCATCATCCGCCAGCCAAACCGATCCTCAAGCTTTGCGCCGCTCATCCGCGAATTCGCAGGCCGCTTCGCCGGAGTCGGATATTCCGCTGTCGTAATCGCCTCCAACTCGGCGAACCGTATTCCCGGCTCGCGCTCCTTCGCCAGCCTTACCGCCTCAGCCGCAAAGCTATACCAGGTCGTCTCGCCCGAGCCTGCGGCATGATAGATCCCCGATACCCCAGTCAGTGCATCGCTCAGCTCCCGGCCTCGCGCCGAAGCCTCCGCCCTGTCGATCACCCGCTGCGTCATCCGCGCCAGGTCGCGGCTCCACGTCGGAGCGCCATATTGATCGGCCACAATCCGCAGCTTCTCGCGCTCGCGGGCCAGCTTCAGAATCGTTAGCAGAAAGTTCTTCCCCTGCGCCCCATAGACCCAGCTCGTGCGAAAGATCATGTGCCCTGCTCCCGCCGCTGCCAACGCCTTCTCGCCTGCCAGCTTACTTGCCCCGTAGACACTCACCGGACCCGTCGCATCGTCTTCGACATACGGCCTCGTGCCAATGCCCTCAAACACATAGTCGGTTGAGAAATGGATCACCCCGGCGCCGATCTTCCGCGCCTCCTCACCCAGCACCCTTACCGCATGCTCGTTGATGGCGTAAGCGAGCTCCGGTTCACTTTCAGCCTTATCGACCGCTGTATAGGCCGCAGGATTCACGATCCATCGGGGACGCACCTCGCGAACGACACGCCGCACCGCATCCGCATCGGCCAGATTCATCGCGTCACGTCCAGGAGCAACGACCTCGCCCAACGGCTCCAGCGTGCGCAGAAGCTCGCCGCCGACCTGTCCCGAAGCTCCCGTTAGCAGGATGCGTCTGTTGCTCTCCGCTTCGGCCATCGTTAGTACACCGTCTCTTCCAGCAGGCGCAGCAGGTACTGCCCATAGGTGCTCTTGGCGATCTTGCCCGCCAGCGCCTTCAACTGGTCGGCGTTAATGTATCCCAGCCGGTAGACAATCTCTTCCGGACAAGCCACTTTCAGCCCCTGCCGCTGCTCGATCGTGTGGATGAACGTTGCCGCCTCCAGCAGCGAGTCATGCGTGCCGGTATCCAGCCATGCCATGCCGCGGCCCAGCACCTCAGTCTTCAGCTGGCCGCGCTCCAGATACCAGCGATTCACGTCCGTGATCTCTAGCTCGCCTCGCGGCGAAGGCTTCAGGTTCTCGGCGATTCCGACCACCTGTGCGTCATAGAAGTAGATGCCCGTCACGGCATACCGCGACTTCGGCTTCGCCGGCTTCTCTTCAATCGAAATCGCCTTGCGGTTCGCGTCGAACTCGACCACGCCATACCGCTCCGGATCATGCACCGGATACGCAAAGACCGTCGCGCCGTCCTTGTTTGCTGCCGCCGAACGCAGCATCTTCACCATGTCATGCCCGTAGAAGATGTTGTCGCCCAGCACCAGGCAGCACGGCCCCCCGGCCAGAAACTCCTTGCCGATCAGAAAGGCCTGCGCCAGTCCATCCGGCGAGGGCTGGACGGCATACTCGAGGCTGATTCCCCACTGACTGCCATCGCCCAGAAGCTGCTTGAATCGCGGCGTGTCCTCCGGCGTCGAGATGATGAGAATCTCGCGTATCCCCGCCAGCAGCAGCACGCTCAGCGGGTAATAGATCATAGGCTTGTCGTACACCGGCAGCAGCTGCTTCGACACCGCCTGCGTAACCGGATGCAGCCGCGTCCCCGAGCCTCCAGCCAGAATGATGCCCTTCATCGAGCACCTCCAGCTACGCCTTCGCGCGAGCCATAGTTCTTGTCCACCCACTGCTGATATGCGCCGCTCGTGACATGCTCTACCCAATCCTTGTTGGCCAGATACCACTCCACCGTCTTGCGCAGCCCCGTCTCGAAGCTTTCCTCGGCCTTCCAGCCCAGTTCACTCTCAATCTTGCGCGCGTCGATCGCATAGCGGCGATCATGACCGGGGCGGTCCGCAACATACTTGATCAGCTGCGCGTGCGGCTTGTACGGCGAATCCGGCACCAGTTCGTCGAGCAGCGCACAAAGCGTGTTCACCACCTGCAGATTGGTCCGCTGGTTGCCGCCTCCCACGTTGTACGTCTCACCGGGCTTGCCCTTCTCGAGCACCGTCATGATCGCCTTGCAATGATCGACAACATAGAGCCAGTCGCGCACCTGCTGCCCGTCGCCATACACCGGCAGCGGCTTGCCCTTCTGCGCATTGGCGATCATCAGCGGAATCAGCTTTTCCGGAAAGTGGTGCGGCCCATAGTTGTTCGAGCAGTTCGTAATCATCGCGGGCAGCCCATACGTGTGCACCCATGCCCGCACCAGATGGTCGCTCGCCGCCTTCGAAGCCGCGTACGGCGAGTTCGGCGCATAGGGCGTATCCTCGTGAAACGCCGGATCGTTCGGCTCCAGCGTCCCATACACCTCATCGGTTGAGACGTGCAGGAAGCGGAACTGCACCTTCTCCTCGCCTTCCAACCCGTCGTAGTAGGCTCGTGCCTCTTTCAGCAGCGTAAAAGTGCCGTCGATGTTCGTCTTAAGAAACGCTTCCGGCCCATGAATCGACCGGTCCACATGGCTCTCCGCCGCAAAATGCACCACCGCGCGCGGCCTGTGCTCGCGCAGCAGCTTGCCGACAAACTCCGCATCGCAGATATCGCCGTGCGCAAAGGTGTACGCCGGGTTATCGGCCACCGAGATCAGATTCTCGGGATTCCCCGCATACGTCAGCTTGTCCAGATTCACCAGCGGCCCTTTGCCAGCAGCAATCCACTCCAGCACAAAGTTCGAGCCGATAAACCCCGCTCCGCCCGTCACCAGAATCGGAGCCTTCACATTGTTTGCCTGCTTTGAATCCATCGCTTGTCCTGAACTCCCCTCACACAAAAGCCAACCAAATCCATCATCGCTGAGTCGCGTACAGGGCCAGCAATCCCCTTTTTGCACCACCACAAGAGTACCGCAACCGCCTTCTTTTCCCGGACAACTTCCCGGGCTGTCCTGCCTTCTTCTTGCCAAATCTCTTGCCGCGGGAGCAAGATGGTCGGCGCTGCAAAATCGGGCCTATTCCAGCGATGACCTTGCCAAACCAAGGTAGAAGGAAGGGATTTTATGGCCACCCTAGCGACTTCTCCCCTCAATGAAACCAAGCTCAATGCCTTCATGAATCAAGCCGTCATGGACATGGGCGCCGCCATGCACGCCACTCTCGTCCTCGTCGGCGACAAACTCGGCCTCTACAAAGCTATGGCCGGAGCCGGCCCGCTGACACCCGAGCAGCTCGCCGCTAAAACCGGCACACGTGAGCGCTACGTACGTGAGTGGCTCAACGCCAATGCCGCCAGCGGCTATCTCACCTACGACGCCGCGACGAAGACCTATACGCTGCCGCCCGAACAGGCCTTCGCGCTTGCCAAGGACGACAGCCCCGCCTTCCTTCCCGGAGCCTTCCAGATCATCAGCGCCATGATGCGCGACGCGCCCACCATCATCGACGCCTTCCGCACCGGCCGCGGCGTCGGCTGGCACGAGCATGACCCTGAGCTCTTCCAGGGCACCGAACGCTTCTTCCGCCCGAACTACGCCGCCAATCTCATCTCGCAGTGGATTCCCGCGCTCACCGGCATCGAAGACAAGTTGAAGTCCGGCATCCGTGTCGCCGATGTCGGCTGCGGACACGGCTCATCGACGATCCTGATGGCGAAGGCCTATCCCAACTCCACCTTCTTCGGCTTCGACTACCACCCTGCCTCCATCGAGTGGGCGCAGAAGGCCGCTAAAGAAGCCGGTGTCGGCGACCGCATCACCTTCCACACCGCCACCGCCAAAACCTATCCCGGCAAAGACTACGATCTTGTCACCTTCTTCGACTGCCTGCACGACATGGGCGACCCCGTCGGCGCCTCCGCGCACGTCCTCTCCTCGCTCGCACCCGGAGGTTCCTGGATGATCGTCGAGCCTTTCGCCGGCGACAACGTCGAAGACAACCTCAACCCTGTAGGCCGCGTCTTCTACTCGGCCTCCACCATGCTCTGTACCCCTGCATCCTGCTCCCAAGAGGTCGGCCTCGCGCTAGGCGCGCAAGCGGGAGAAGCTCGCCTGCGCGAGGTCGTCACAGAAGGAGGCTTCGGGACCTTCCGCCGCGCCGCGCAAACTCCCTTCAACCTCGTCTTTGAAGCACGCGCCTGAAGAACCTGCATCACGTCAAATGACGGCGTGGCTCCATTGGCCCTACCATAGAGAGCAGTAGTCCAAACGAAAGTCGAGACACTTCGTGAAGGCGCTTCTGCTCTCCAGCTACAACCATCTCGAACTAACCGAGATACCTGCTCCCGTCGCCCAGCCCGGCGAGCTGCTCGTCGAGGTCGCCGCCTGCGGCATCTGCGGTTCCGACGTTCACGGCTATGATGGCTCCTCCGGCCGCCGCATCCCGCCCATCGTCATGGGACACGAAGCCGCCGGCATCGTCGCCGCCGTCGGTGAAGGCGTCACTGGCTACAAACCCGGCGACCGCATCACCTTCGACTCCACCGTCTACTGCGGCACGTGCGAATTCTGCAAACGCGGCGAGGTCAACCTCTGCAACGCGCGCCAGGTCATCGGCGTCTCCTGCGGCGAGTACCGCCGCCACGGGGCCTTCGCCGAGTATCTCGCCATTCCCGCACACATCGCCTATCGCCTTCCCGACAACTTCAACTTCGCCGACGCCGCCATGCTCGAAGCAGTCTCCGTCGCGCTGCACGGTGTTGCCGTCAGCGAAATCAAAGGCGGCGAGACCGCACTCGTTATCGGCGCAGGCATGATCGGCCTTCTCCTGCTGCAGGCGGCACGCGCCGCCGGATGCTCCCGCATCTTCATCGCCGATATCGATGAGACGCGCCTCAAGCTCGCCGCCTCCCTCGGTGCCGACCAGACGCTGCTCGCCTCAGGCGAAACCCTCACCCAGAAGATTCTCGAGCTGACAAGCGGCACCGGCGTCGACGTCGTCCTCGAAGCCGTCGGCCGCGACGAGACCATCGCCACCGCCATCGACTCTGTACGCAAGGGCGGAACCGTCGCTCTCGTCGGCAACATCACGCCCACCGTCTCGCTCCCCTTGCAGAAGGTCGTCTCGCGCCAGATCCGCCTGCAAGGCTCCTGCGCCTCCGCAGGCGAATACCCGCAGGCCATCGAGCTGATCGCGAACGGAAAGATCAAAGTCGCGCCGCTCATCACCGCCATCGCTCCACTCGCCGACGGCCCATCGTGGTTCAACCGCCTGCACGCGCGCGAGCCCAACCTGATGAAGATCGTCCTCGACCCACGCGCCTGATGCAGTTTTTTGATGTGTCTTCGACGTTCTTGATGTCCCATTTGATGTTTTTGGATGTGTCATTCCGAGCGAAGCGACGCAGTCGCGGAGTCGAGGAACCCCCGCATTTTTACAGTACCTAACCAGCCACGACCTCTAACGGAGATCACCCACCCATGAACCCGCTCTTCGACCTCACCGGCCAGGTCGCCCTCGTCACCGGAGCCAGCCGCGGACTCGGCCAGTACCTCGGCCGCGCACTCGCCAAATCCGGAGCCGACCTTATCGTCACCGCTCGCCATAAAGAAGACTGTGACGCCTTCGTCGCCGAGATCGAATCGCTCGGACGCAAAGCCGTCGCTCTCTCACTTGATGTACGCGACAAAGACAGCATCGAATCCATGGCCGCCGAGGCTGCAAAGGCCTTCCCGCAGATTCACATCCTCGTCAACAACGCAGGCTGCAACGTGCGCAAGCCCGCGCTCGAAGTCACCTGGGACGACTGGAACCTCATCCTCGACACCAACCTGCGTGGAGCCTTCTTCGTGGCGCAGCACATCGCACGCCAGATGGTCCCCTACAATTACGGACGCATCATCAACATCGGCTCCGTCACCAGTGTCTTTGGCTACGCGGGTCTCGCTCCTTACACCGCAAGCCGAGGCGGCATTAAGCAGCTCACCATGAGCCTCGCCGACGACTGGGGAAAACACGGGATCACCGTCAACTGCCTCGCCCCTGGCTGGTTCAAGACCGCGCAGAACGCCGTCATGTACGAAGACCCGGGCTGGGTCGAGTACCTCGTCGACCGCATTCCCATGAAGCGACCCGGCCAACCCAACGACCTCGACGGAGCCGTCGTCTTCCTCGCCTCCGAATCCAGCCGCTACGTCACCGGCCAGACGCTGTTAGTCGACGGAGGCATCACCACCGGCTCAACCCGCGCCACCGTGAAGAAGTAGTTCGTTCATCACCCTTTGTCATTCCGGCGAAGTCGAGGAATCTGCTTTTCAAGTTCGAGCGAAGCTCGAACCCTCCGCCGGCACTTGCTCAATCCGTCCAAGCAGGAAGATGTACCCGGCAATCCCCACCAGCAGATAGGCTGCCGCGATCCCAAACGCCCACGCATAGGCGTGCGTCTTCGTCACGACATACCCCGTAATGATCGGGGCAAAAATCCCCGAAAGCTGATTCGACAGATTGATAATCCCGCCCACCGAGCCCACACTTCCACGCGGCGCAATCAGCGACGGCACCGACCAGCCCACTGGAGCCGCAGCCGCCAACCCACCCAGCGAGATACTGATCCACAGCAATGCACGCATCGCCGTATGCGCATGTGCTGCACCAACAATCCCCACTCCACATGCCAGCCCAGCCACCAGAAACGCCTTGCGCACCGCACTCGCATCGCGGCCGCTCTGAATCAGTCTGTCTGCCGTCCATCCGCCTGCAAGATCCGTCAACGTCGCAAACAGCCACGGCACGCCCGTGTACAGAAACGAGTGCAGCAGATCGATACCAAGCTCCGTCGAGAGATAGGTCGGCAACCAGGTCAGCAACAGATAAAAGACGTAGTTGTACGATCCGAACCCCAGCGCCAATCCAACCACTTTTTTCCGCGTCAGCAAATAACTCAGCGATGAGCTCTCTTCTGGCAGCAGCGATGAAGGCGCACCGGGGTCCGTAAGAAAGCGGCCGCGAATATGCTCCAGCTCCGCTCGCTTCAACTCCGGGTCTTCGCCCGGATCGCGATACCGCTTCCAGAACAGACCAAAGTACGCAAGACTCACCAGGCCCGTGATAAAGAAGCTCCACCGCCAGCCCGCTTTCAGCAGCAGCACGCCCAGCACCGGCACGCCCACCGCCGAGGCAAACTTCGCCGCCGCATCGAAGATCGACGTCGCAAACCCGCGCTCCTCCGGCGGAAACCAGGAACCGACTGCCTTCGCATTCGCAGGAAACGTCGGTGCCTCGCCTACACCCAGCAACAGCCTCGCCCCAAACAGCCAGCCAATGCTCGGTGCAGCCGCAGCAAGAAACGACGCGATGCTCCACAGAAACGTTCCAATGCGCCCTACCTTCTTCACGCCGAAGCGATCCAGCAAAACGCCGATCGGAAGCTGGCACAGCGCATACGTCCAGTTGTATGCACCGGATAGATATCCAAACGTGATATTCGAGATCCCAAACGCCGAGTACAACGCCGCATGCGATACCGATAGATTCACGCGGTCCAGGTAGTTGACCAGCACGCCGATCCCCAGCAGCCACGCAATCCCCCATCGCCGCCCAGGAACACCACGCATCGCACCCACGCCGCGAGCTTCATCCCAACGCATCTGCGGCATCAGAACCCACCCACTCCATCAAGAATCATCGCTGCCAGCATATCGCCGCAAGCCAGCTAGCAGGAAACATTTACAATCGATGAAGAGCCGAACTCTGCACCAAAGGCTCTCGACCCGCCTTACAAGCGCAGCGAAAATCAAAGGGCCTGTAGCTCAACGGTTAGAGCAGGGGACTCATAATCCCTTGGTTGGGGGACACCCGGACATCTGCCGATTCCTTTTATAACTTCGTACTCGCGCTAGTGTCCAAAAGAAAGTGGACACCTGCGTTTTTTCTCTCTCTGCTAGGCTCGATTTCAGCACTGGCGGTTCCCATTTCTTTCCGGCAGTGAGTCACGCGCGGCGGCGGTTGGTGAGGCAGCGGATACCTCATCGCCGCCGTTTTTCTTTGGGGTGGGGTGGGGTGTTTTTGCGCGGGGCCCCCGAAGGGGGACGCGCGGGCAGTTGAGCGCGTGGGGGGCCTTGCGGCCCACGCGCCCCCGCGCGGAAGCGGGAGGGCGGTGACGGGACGGGCGCACCGCGCTGCCGCAGGCACGCGGAACCAGCGCGCCCGGCCCGGCAGCGGCGTAGCCGCGCGAGCACCGCGAGCGCGGGCACCGGAGCGCGTGGCGTTGTGTGCCACGCAGCGGAGGCACAGCCGCAGCCGGGAGCCGCCAGCGACCGGAGCGTAGCGCAGGGCCCACGCGGGACGCGTGACACGGCGCGCACTTGGCCGTGGCGCGTGGCCTGCCGTGGGCGGGGCAGGGGCCCCGCGCTGGCGGCGATGCCCGACGACGAACGGAGCGGAGCGCAAGCGCAGCGGAGATAAGGAGGAGCACATTTTGCTGACACTGTGTCCTCGCCACAGGCGACAGCGCGGCGCGAGTCCGCCCACGGATGTGTCCCGGCTCGCTTCGGTCGCCACCGATGCCGAGTGAGATCGTCGTCGGGCCTGTGGGAAGTGTGCGAGCGCCCCTCTGTATTCGCGCCCTGATGGCCCGCCACGCGCTTGCTCACTTTCCATAGGCCCTGCGATGCGTCCAAGCAAAAGCCCTGCCGTGGGGCAGGGCTGATGGTCAGGGCTTGTGCACCTTACTACGTGGCTCCGGAGCCGCGCGGTTGTGCGGACGCGCGGGTTGATGCGCGGTGCGGCGGCTTGCGCTCCGTGGTGGCCGTTCCTTCGGCCCACCGCTCGCCGGATGTTTCTCCACCCTCACTGTCGCTGCTTGCAGCGTCGAAAGTTTGCCCATTGCTATACCTCGTTGAACGGTCGAAACCGTTGGTGTCAGAGTCGAGCGACATGGCCTCAAGCGCGGCCCGCCACACACGCACAACGGCTTCGAGCCGTCGCAGGTTCAGCGACAGATTGGCGGTGTAACCGCCGCCTGCGCTGTAGCTGTTCGCCACACTCTCCGCTGCCGTGACTACGTCATCGGTCGCGTCCACCAGACGCGCCAGCGACTCCGGCAGATCGATTGGCAGCACGGCGCGAATCATTGGCCCTCCACGTAGGGCAACGAGCCGTCGAGTGTGCCGGGTAGCGTCTGCTGCCCGGCAGCTTCGAGCGCGGCCGCCGAAGGCGGCTGCGCTAGGTCTTTGCCTTTGCTCTCTTCGACCGGGTGACAGTGCTTGTGCCCGGCAGAGATGGTGAGCTTGGTAACCTGCGCGTCGCGTATCGCGGCGCGTGTCACCTTCTCGACCTCAGTGCAGCACTCGGCGCAGTTGGTGACGAACCAAAGAGACGCTGTGACTGTGAGCATCAGGCCACCACCTTCCGCGTCATGGCCGCTAGCTGAAGCTGCGCGGTATAGAGCAGCAAACGCGCCTGCTGGCCCGGGATGAAGCCGCGCCGCACACCAGCAGCGACTGCCGCGATGAAGCAGCGGACGCTGGCCACGTTGTTCAACTCGGGCAGCGCGAAGACGTACGCCTCTGCCGCCTCCGTCTTTGCGTCAATCTCGGACTTGTGATCCGCGATGCTGGCGTCGTACGTGCTCTTGGCGGTGCGAACACAATGCTGAATGGCGTCTTCGACTGCGACGACCATCGACAACTCGCCGCTCGACGCCATCAGCGTTACTACCCTTCTGCCGTCGAGCACTGCGCGCAGATCATGCACGAGGCCCGCAATCTTTCTGTCTCTTTGCGTCATTGAATCGTCTCCGTTTCCGTGTTGAGTTTGGCGAGTTCGAGCGCGGACACTGGAACTGGCGTCAGATGGTGATCGAGATACCACAGCGTCGAACCCAGATCGCCGTGCCCTAGGAGGGCTTGCACCAGTCGCACATCGCGCGTCGCGTCGTAGACGCGCGTCGCTGTTGTGCGGCGGAGGTCGTGAGCGGTGAGTTTGCGCCTGATGCCTAGCTTCTGCCGCAGCTTGGCGAACAGCTTGCGTAGCGAATTCGCGTCCATGTGGCCGAGAGCGTGGAGCGGCTGTTGGTGCGTTGCCGTTGAGCGAGGAAGCTGCGCGACGAACGGCACGGCCGGTTCTTTGCAGCGGTCGAGCAATGCTGCGAGTTCCGCCGTGACTGGTAGCCGCTGGCGGGCCTGATACTTCGTGGTGAAGATCAGTTCGCGCCGTACCGGGTCGTAGTTTTCCGGCGTCAGCCGCGCCGCCGTGCCTGACCGGATGGCCAAGTCCGAGCAGAGCAACAGCCAGCACCGAAGATGCGGCGGCGCGGCGCTCAGGATACGTTGCCGCTCGACTTCGGTGGATGTGACGTTGCGCGGCCTTGGTTGGTTGACGGTGACGACTTCTTGCGCGAGGGGTGGGGCACCTTCGTTTTCGAGCTTGCGGAGGAGCCAGCGGACAGCGTTGGAGCGGTTCTTTCGGGTGAAGTGGTTGTCTGAGTTTTCGATGTGGCCGTTGACGAGGCGGACGACTCGGGCGGTGAGTTGAGAAGGCCGCAGACTTCCACAAGCTCCGACCAGAGCGCGCGCAGCCCATCCGTGATGAGTGCCAGGCGCGATTCGATATTGCTGGACTCTGGCCGCCACGGTAAGACCGGACGGCCCTCCGTTTTTCCCAGGCGTTTCGGCTTCTGCGCCGCCTCATAGAGCAGAGCGGCCTCTGCGGTTGCGAACGATTTGCGATGACGGACGCCCTTCTTATCGCGCCAGTCTGCAAAGTACATGCCTTTTTTTTCGTACATTGGACACTCCTGGACACCTATATCGGCATCCGAGTGTCTGCTAAACTCAAGAAATTACGGGCCTGTAGCTCAACGGTTAGAGCAGGGGACTCATAATCCCTTGGTTGGGGGTTCAAATCCCTCCGGGCCCACCAAAGCTACAAAACGCACAGATTTGAAGTACAGTACCGGATTGCGATACTGCATGGGGCGGCACTTAACACCCCTCGCAATCTTTAGACCCAAAAGCGTCCTGGAATAAGTGCCCTTACCTGCATATAGAAAATAGGTCTCATCCGACTACTGAACGCGTTTGCAAATACCCCCGAAATCGCATACGAAACAACCGTTGCGATAGCCGCCCCCATCGCCGAATATCGTGGAATCAGATACAGGTTCATTGCGAAGTTGATGATTGCACCCGCGAGAGTGTTGTACAGGGATTGCTTCAGCAGATTCTGGGACAAGTTCCACGGTGATTGCGCAACTCCCAAAAAAACGAAGATTGATGCCCAGGCGTGAACAGCGAGAACGGGCGCGGCACCGCTATAGCTCTTCGAATAGAGAATTCGGATGATCACGGGAGAAGCGAGTGCCATGATTGAGCCCGTGCCATAGGCTGTAACAGTCATCAGGGAAAAGAGCTTACGAAGCCTGTCATAGAGGAGTTCCGGAGTATCCTTTGCTCGCATGATAGCCGGAGAGACGGAGGAGACGATCGCCATCGGGATGAAATACCAGACCTCCGACACTCTGGTTGCTGCTGAATATAGACCAACCGCAAAATCTCCCTGCATCATCTTGAGCATGACCATATCAAGTCGCATATAAACCATAATGGCCAATGCGGAGAAGATGTTTGGCCAACTCTCCTTGAGAAGTTGAACGGCCGTAGTTTTTTGAACACGCCATGAGAATATTCGACCGCCTGACAATCGGTACCCAAATACCAGACCGATCGCGCCAAGAGCGATTTCGCCTGTATACGCCGCAGCAAATGCCCAAACGGGGGCTTTTAGGTGGATAAGCACCACCCTGATACCCGCAAAAATGAGAAAAGCCGAATTCTTTGCCCATACCGTTATCTTGGAACGGACTTCCGATTGAAAAAGACAATCAATCGTATCGAAGGCCTGAAAGACGAGCGTGAGCGAAAGGATGCTGACCAGCAGGAGTGACTGCTTATCATGGGATTGAATCAGCAGGAGAATGGCAACCGATACAAAAATTGACAGAAGCCCACCGAAGCCACGAAGTGCGAGGCTTGTACCTAGAATTTCTCGTTTACCTTCTGGATTATGCAGCAGCTCTCGAATTACGATCCCTTCCAGACCAAGGGTCGTCGCAGTACTAAACAACGCAATAAATGAAAGAGCAAAATTCAGGCTGCCAAATTGGTTTGGGCCGAGATACCGTGCAACCCACACACCAACGAACAGTCCCATTCCCATACGCACAACGCGATCAACGAACAGCCAGCCCGTATTCCCAATGATCTTGCGGAGACCGGGGCCAATCTTGTCTAGCTCTCTTGATATGCGTGCGCCAAGCGCCTGCTTCTTCAAACTCTGCGCCCTTCAATCGCGTTGATCGGAGGAATACCACTAATCCAAGCTATACGCTAGCCAAAAGGAGATATTTCCATCTCATCAAGACCATACTGGCGTCAACGTCTCTTGCAGCCTTATACTATCCTAAAGCTGCGATGGGACGCTTAATCTAGTTTTCGACTATTGCGATAGTTAATCGCACTAAAGCTTGCGCACCCTTACTGCAGACAGGTTAGCAACTTCAGCTGATGCAGACAGAAATATTTGAAACTCCGGTGGCATTGTTCGTCTTTAACCGACCTCACACTACCCGTCGAGTGTTCGAAGCCATTGCCAAAATTCGACCTGCAAGGTTGCTGCTTATAGCGGATGGGCCAAGACTTGACAAGGCGGGCGAGATAGATGCTTGCCGACAAGTGCGTGAAATTATTAGCCGTATCGATTGGCCATGCAATGTATCGCAGAATTTTGCGGATAACAATCTTGGTTGCCAAGAGCGCGTTATCAGTGGTTTGGATTGGGTTTTTTCCTTGGTCGAAGAAGCAATTATCTTCGAAGATGATTGCCTTCCGGATCCATCCTTCTTCCCTTTTTGTCAGGAACTGCTAGCAAGATATCGAGGAGATAGCCGCGTAGCCTCGATCTCCGGCACTAACCTGATTGCTGATTATCTGCATAATACAGATGCGAGTTATTTTTTCTCCCAAATTGGAGGCAATTGGGGATGGGCGACCTGGAGATCTGAATGGCAACGCTTTGACAGGCATATGGAAGAATGGCCCGAGCTTAAGCACGCAGGAGCTCTCTCAGAGATTTTCGAAGAACCGAAGATGGTTACGTACTGGACCCGAATTTTCGATGACATGTACGAAAATAATGGCCGGAATGCTTGGGATTATCAGTGGCTATATACTCATTTGAAAAACAATTCACTCGCGATCGTCCCCCGCGTCAATTTGGTTACCAATATTGGTTTTGGGCTGGACGCGACCCACACCAAAAGCGAGAATGCTCGATTGAGCTTGCCGACAAACCCAATTGACTTGCCGCTCCGACATCCAGTTAGCTTCATCCCTTTAAGAAGTATGGACCGCATTCTTCAGGATCTGCGTACGTCATCTATCACTGATCGAATTGCCGCAAAAATTGCGAGCATTTCTAAACGAATTATCAACCGTAAAATTTCATAGGACTTCAAATTATCCGTGCGCAAGCTGATCGTTCGAATTCTTCAATATAGAGCGCGAAGGCTCTTGATGCAATGCTCAGGAGTCAAAATCGATGCGACGGCCAAAGTGAATTTCAGGGGCGTGAGATTCCGTCCCGAATCCAGCTTGGAGATTGGGGCTGGCAGTATTGTTGAAGGAAGCCTGGTCGCCGAACGAGAAGGGGCGACAATCATTATTGGACGGAATACTTTCATTGGCTCCTCAATCGTTGCTAGCGCCACAAGAATTGAGATTGGCGACGATGTCCTTATTTCTTGGGGCTGTACTATCGTAGATCACAACTCGCATGCGATCGGCTGGACGCAGCGTAAGCATGATGTCAGGGATTGGTACGATGGCAAGAAGGATTGGACTCCTGTCGAAATCAAACCAGTCAAGATTGGCAATAAGTCATGGCTGGGATTGAACGTGATAATTTTGAAAGGTGTAGAAATTGGGGAGGGTGCGATTGTGGCTGCTGGCTCCGTCGTGGTCAAGAACGTACCGGCGTGGACTATTGTTGGCGGCAACCCCGCGAAAGTGATTCGGGAGATTCCCAGTAATGAGCGGTAACAGGCAACTCACCTGGGAGCAAGCAGTACTATGGCTCAAATCCCAACCGGATCAAGATGCTTTAGTCAAAGCATGTTTTTATGATGATCCGCTCCTTGCAGCTGCTGAGCGTTTTTATTCGAGTACCGAATGGAATGCTATCCAGAAACTCATTGGCAGCGCTCGAGGAAGGGCTTTGGATATTGGCGCCGGTAGAGGCATTTCGTCTTTTGCGCTTGCGAAGGATGGGTGGGATACCGTCGCACTTGAACCCGACAGAAGCCAAGTCGTGGGCACGGGAGCGATACGCAGGGTCGCTGCAGAGGGTGGCGTTCACATTGATGTGGTCGAGACCTGGGGTGAATCGCTACCGTTCGAGAATGGGTCGTTCGATCTGGTACATGCAAGGCAGGTTCTACATCACGCTCGTGATTTGACCCAGCTTTGCCGTGAAATTGGGCGCGTACTCAAGCCTGGGGGCATGATGGTCGCCACGCGTGAACATGTCCTCTCACATCGGCGGGACTTAAAAGAATTCCTCAACCGCCATCCCCTGCATGCTCTTTACGGCGGGGAAAATGCGTTTTTGCTTAAAGACTATCTCGATGCCATGGAAGGCGCTGGCATAAAGCTCTCTAAGGTGCTGAATCCGCTTTCATCCGATATTAATCTATATCCTGAGACACGCAATTCGGTGAAAGCCCAGATAGCCCGAAAGCTTCGAATACCTTCTGCCGCCAAATTCGTTCCGGATTCCCTGCTTTCCTTGAGAGGCACTCTAATGAATCAACCCGGACGACTATACACATTTTTTGGCCACAAACTCGATATCTAGATATGGGTAGAACGATAGTTGTTACTGGAGCTTACGGATTTCTTGGACGTCACGTGGCTCGTTGTCTTTCCAAACAAGGCCATATTGTTCTGGGGATAGGCCACGGAGAATGGTTACAAGAAGACTGGAAATTCTGGGGCCTGAGCGAGTGGAAACGCTCCGATGTTACGCTTCAGGCGCTTAAGCAATATGCTGGAGAGCCATCGGCCATCGTTCATTGCGCAGGTAGCGGGTCAGTGCCCTTCTCCATCCAAGACCCACTTGCCGACTTTGAGCGAACAGTTGAAACCACAGCACATGTCCTCGAGTATGTCCGTACGTCTGCACCTTCTTGCCGGATTGTTTACCCTTCCAGCGCGAGCGTTTATGGAAATGCGGAAACCATTCCCATACGAGAGGTGTGCCCCACGGTTCCTATTTCGCAGTACGGGACCCACAAGCTAATGGCTGAACAGATGGTGACATCTTACTCTCGACAGTTCGGAACATCCGCAGCCATTGTGCGCCTCTTCTCTGTATATGGGTGTGGTTTGCGTAAACAACTGTTGTGGGATGCTTGCCGCAAGTTTTCAAATAATGATTATGTCTTTACGGGCACTGGCAACGAAGTACGAGACTTGCTTCACGTGGAAGACGCTGCCACACTTCTTATGACGGCAACCGAACATGCCTCCCCCACATGCCCGACAGTTAATGGGGGAAGCGGACACGGAGTCACCGTACGTGATGTACTCCTGCACTTGACCAGCATCCTTCAAACTAAAGGTGTGCCGACCTTTTCGGGAACACAGAGGACAGGCGACCCCACCCGGTATATTGCAGATACACAGGGTTCAAAGGCATGGGGATGGCTACCGACACGTCAGTGGGCAGAGGGCGTAGAGGAATATGTCACATGGTGGAAGAGGAACTTCCTATGATTCCAGGAGGGGAGAGGACGCGGATCAGATTAATTCTTGACCGCAATAGATTGCTTGGCAAACAAAACTGTGTGCGATTTTGTTGCTATCCGTACGCTACAAGAAATCCATTGACTTCCATAGTTTCACAGGAAACACTGAAGCAGTTTCTGGAGATTTTATAAGGTCGAAGTTATCCAACATTCCATCGTAGTGAGTGGAGGCGGCTTGGGAAGTTCCTAGTCTCGACGTCCTCAAATCCCCTCCTATAAATCCGCTGCGCTACCGGTGTATCTATACGTACGTATTTAGACCAGTGGGTTCTCCTCGGCACTTTCAAGGTAGTTTTTCAGCAACACATCTCCTAGATAAGCGCATGGCTCAATTGCCGCACCTTCCGACCATTCATTCCATGCATTGCATAACAATGGAATGTCTTCGGAGTACTGGCGATCACCGAGAGACCAATTAAGCATAGACGAGAATTGTTCAGCACTGGGGACATCCACTTGAGTAAAGTACTGACGATATCGTGGCGTATTGTTCCAGCCAGCGGTCAAAATATTTTGCACAGGGCAATCAATCGAACGAATGAATTGTTGGCGCTCGTTTGACTTAAAGTATGACAAAAAATCTGCAAATGAAAACTTGTTAGACCTTTTTCTCGAGAATCGGTTGATATGTTCAGAAAGCCACTCACCTCTCTCGCGTGGCATTAACTTGAGTAATCTACTGTAGATACCGATTAGAGTTACATTTTTTCGCAGTCCTTGAAAATTAAAGAACATTCTAGGCTCGAAGATATAGCAAAAATCGAAGAGTTTCGAATATTCCGCGTCAAGTGTATTTTTGGCGAAGAACCCTATCGACACATTCAACCCAGTACGTTCGAATTCTTGCCTGTAGAGGTTCACGACGGTAGCTGTATCTTTAAACCAGTCGGGTCTGTATATAACGAACATAGGCTTATTCGCCAATTTCGTATACGCCTCGGATTCCATAAATGGCTTAAGGTAAGCCACATGATCGGCAACTTGTTCTCTACTAAGTTCAGTTGGCATAGACTTGAGAATCTTAGTATCGTTGTCTACCCACCGCTTAGACCAGTCTTCATTAGCCCAAATAAAAAAATAGTTGAATCCGGCAGGCGTAGGAAATTGACGTAGATACCTCTCGACCGCATCGAGCTCCGGGCCGTCATCAAATCGGTAGTGGTATATCCCAAAACCGTCTAATCCAGCAGCCGCTGCAGTTTCGAGCCTATCTCTAATGTCATCGACCTTAGATAGATCATAAAAACCGCAAGCCGGAGCACGACGTATCCAGTTATTGAACGCGTTGGCTGCAGCAACGAGTGCCCAATCCGTAAATCCATGCCCCCAGGCAAGATCATTGACTTTGACTTGATGAAACTGTGGAAAGAAAATTGCGTATCGTTTCATTTGGCCTTCAGCATGAGCTTAATACATTTCAACAAAGCTCGCCTCAGCTTTACCGAGCAGTACGATATTAATCCAAAGTGCTCGCGCACGAGCCCAGGAAAAGCTGCTCTAAAAACAAGGTCCGGCGACTGCGTGGAAAATCCGGTGGCTGAATACCAAGCTATACACCCATTATATTTAACGACTCTCACTGTTCGATTCGTACTCAAAACAATGTTTGAATAGTGATCTGCCTGAGCCTTGTACTCCAAAGGAAATGACCCGACGATTTTCACGAATACGGTCCGTTTATAGAAGACACCCTGATGACACCAGTTTGTCCACACGAGAGATTGTCTTAGCACATAATTTCTATGAATCCGCCCACTGCCCCAGAACACGTTAGCAAGAATCACATCTGCTTCTCTTGCGCTACCTCGAACGACAGATGCGGCTGCATCCGGCAGTAAAATATCGTCCTGCCCGATGAAATAGATATATTCTCCTGCAGCTCTATCGATACCAAGATTCATGGCGCGGTAGATTCCAGGGCCTTCTTCTAAAAAGATGCGTAGATCGGGACTTGCCAAGTTAGTGAATGCTTTTATATCGCGAACGATACTGATGATTTCGTAGCTAACTTTTCCCGAGAGGGCGGCGCGAATTGAATATAGGCAACGAAGGTAGTCACTATTCACCGTCAATGCAGGTAGGATTATAGAAACTTGAGGTACTGCCGCAGATAATTTAGACACGAACAACCTTCATGAGACCAAGCTTGGTTTCGTACAATAAATAAGTAAATATCTGCCGAAACTAAATAGAAGGAATAGAATGGCTACTAACATTAGAATGTTTACCGCTAATTGAAATGCTAGAAAGTCTTGTGACAGTGAAGATAGCAGGAAAATACCGATAGCAAGTCTGATAATTGAATACTGGCCACGTATGCGCGAGAACAGGCAAATTCCAAGAGCTAGCATGCATATCCCGATAGAAAATATAATTTTTTCAACTCCACTCCCATATAAGATCATTAAAGCGGTACTGGAAGTGTTTGCGCCAACGAAACCATTACTTCGGAATGCCCACATATACAGATATTGCCCCAACGGGGGATAAGCCGGAGAAGTTCCGAGAAGCGTTGCGTAGGATCGGAAAGATTCTCTAAAGAGCGAGACACTATGCCAATTAGGAGAGCCCGAAAGATCAATCGCTAAGGCCCTTGCATCATTATTTATAAATATCCTTGAAAGCATCAGCAAGAGCATCTGAATTGGGTCTAGAGCAAGAAATTTTCCCAACACAAAAACTGACAAAGAGACGACAGCGGCCATACCTAGCAACGGTACTCGGAAAAATCTGACGTACTCTCTTAGACTTTGCAGTCTAACCAAGCTAAATATCGCGATAAACGATAAAATCCCCCCTCCTTTGGATCCTCCAAGCAACAAGAACGTTGATATTATGACCAGATAAAATATAACAAGTTTATTCCATCGTCTTTGACTATTTAGAATTGATGCAACAACAGGAACCATTGCCGCCTGTATCAAAATTGATGCATAGAGAGAGTACAGATACCACCTTGAATCTGCTAAGTAATCATTTCTCGATGTCTCTGAGAAGATTCCAAAACTCCCTGTAAGGAGCAACGGGCTGGCGAGAATAATAATCACGATAAGACCAGTTTTGAGCCATCTCATCATTAGATTGGTATCTATCGACTTACCCTCGCTAACGATCGTTAGTAATCTTGAAAATAAGCTTAGGTAACTAATAAGAATTACAAATTCTACAATGAAGGCACCAGCTATCTCTATTGATAGTTGATGCACTAAAACAACGTACGTCAGGTAGAATAAAGGCGCCAACCAAAAACCAAATGAAAACAAAATTGATCTAGCGATCGAAGAACGCTTTTGGAAGATCAATGAAGTGAGGGATAACACCGCGATAACAAGAACGATATACGGTATCCCTTGGAATATACTGTGATAGGCTATCAACATTTATTTCTACTTGGATTACTGGCGTGCTCGCTCGCATTATGCGCAAGCATTAGGGATGCTTCGACTCCGGGCCGAGCAATCATTTGGCTTCCTGACAATCATGTGGTCATTTATCAGATAACTAACTGACTATTTAGCTCATGCTGCCATCTCTAAAAGTACAATCATGGGTATTCTATGTCTTCGCACACAAGGTTTGGAACGATCTAACTCATTGATGAATTAGAATTTAAATTCTTCAATACATCTAAGACAATCTGCTCGTACCTCTCTCCGTAAGCCTTTTGCCTGGCAGAGAACTGAGCGCTAGCCGCTTCCTGCATTAGGGCTTCATGACGTTGGTCAAATTGATTCAAAGCAGCGAGGATTTGATCTGCCAAAGCGTCAGGATCATCTGGGGGAAAGAAAAAGCAACGTTGCGGGGCTTGCTCTCGATGCACCGGTATATCCGATAACACAATCTGTTTTCCAATGGATTTAGCCTCCTCGACAGTACTGCTCCATCCTTCAAATCGAGATGGGTTGATTAAAGCAATTGCATGTTGCATAAGAGCTACGAGGTGGTCGTACGGAATCTGTCCTAAAACCCTAAACGCGTCCAGCACACCGCATTCTCCGGCATATTGCATAAGAGACGAAAAGAAGGTAGGGTGGCGATAGTCTTGCGTCGATCCCGTGGCGAGAACTAACACCCGCTTGTTTTTACTCTTCAAAAGATTCAGTGCGCTAATAACGACGCGATGATTTTTATGCGCCCAAAATTGATTGGGCAGCAAGAAGTAGGGGCCTTCGAAACCATATATCTTCTGCAGTTCCTGTAAATGGATGGACTGTTGAGGTAGGACTGGACTGCCTACAAATCGCAACAACTCTGTCTTATATGTATATTCCGGAGCAAAGGACTGCAGATCAATTCCTGCGCATTCGCTACTGACAATTACCTTGTCGCAATTCACACATAACTCCATGAACTCTCGATCTCGTCGTTTACGTTCCTCAACGCTAAAGAACTCTGGGAGATAGACGTGTTGGAGATCGGGTATCCATCCTATTGTTGGAACCGGCAATCGGGAGCGCAGGCTAAAAAGGTGCGAAAGTGCAGACACATGATGGCGACGCAAGAGCCTTCGCAGCCAAAAATCGTACTTGGTGACCTTCCCAATTCCTTCACGAAGAAACCAAGCGGAACCCTTGTGATCAAGGATCCGTGTTCGTATTACTTCAACTCGTGGGAACTCGGCAAACTTTATATCCGCCTTCGTGCCAGTAAACACTACTGGCTTGATCACACTGTATGGTAGAGCATGAATTGCCGCAAACAGATTTTTCAGGTAATTCTGTCCGCCAACCCAGAGATTAGAATGGAGAACGAACCCTACTCTATAGTATCTGTCCGTGTTCATTGGAATTCCTTGTCGGCATGACATGTTTGTCTGCCTTAGATCTGGTCTAGCTTATAAGGCCGCTTGGCGCAACGCCTTAAGTTGTTCTGCCATTACCGGATCTTGTTGCATCGTTCGAAATGCGTGTCGCAGGAGAACATAAATCACCCCCAAAGCGATTCCGAAAAAGGCTCCGGCTAAAAGAAGCAGCATCCTTGGCGGTCCTGACTTTCTATCTGGAATTCTTGCTCGATCAACGATTTGCAACAACGGGGATTCCCGCGATTCGTCTAGTCGCGCAGCTTCGTATTGCTTTGCAATTAGTTCAAATAAAACTTCGTGATATTTAACTTCTCGTTGTCGGCGTACATACTCCAAGGCCAGTTGAGGTATCTTAGCCGTTGGTCGTTGTATGTCGCCCGGCTGGAATTTCTGGTTGTCGTTCTGAAGCTTTTGAAGCTGATTTTGTAACCCAGAAATCTCTGTCTGCAATCGAACTACTTCTGGATTTTGGCTTGTAGCCGCTTGCTTCAAAGAGCCGAGGGCAACCTCGCGACTAGTGATTTGAGCCCGCAATTCCGCAATTGCCTGGATCTCTGCTTGAGCCTGACCAACCGGAGAAATCAGACCGGTTTGCTCCTGTGTAATTTTCAGCTGAACTTCAGCATCTGCCAAAGCATTCTTCTCATGCTGAAGCTGCTCCTCAAAGAAGGCTCTTCTCTGCGCTGCTTCGGTTAGTGCAAGCCGACCATTTTGTTCATACAAAGCATCTAGATAACCGTTTGCAATATCAGAAGCGCGTTTGGGATCATGATCTTCCACCAATACCGTAATTAGCGTATCTTTGCCGGAAACAAATTTGCTATTGCTTCTGAGTACTCTTTCGGCATCACTAAGTCTCTTAGCTTTATAAACTTCTTGCAAGTTAAACCGCTTTACAAGCGTATCCGCAATCGTATGACTACCAAGGATCCCAATATATAAATCTCCTGGGCTCTTCAATCCTCCTAACGCTCCGATGGCTCCGAGTGAGCCCAGTTGGCTTGCTATTTGAGCCATACTGCTACCCGGTGAGTTTTGTGGTGGAAGAAAGACGGCTTCGGCAGTATAAGTGGGCTTCAAGACGAAAAACACCAAACCAGCGGTTAGCACTATTGTGACCAGCGCAAATCGCAAGATTGTTTTCTTACCCTGCAACAGTATCAGGGATAATTTTAATGGGTCGATTTTTGGGGGTTCTTCCAAGCCTGGCTGTTGCGTCTTAAAAGCTGACTCTCCGCTGGTAGGCGAGTCGAGATGGCTCAGTACTGGTTCTTGCAACATAATTTTATTTCCTAAAGACACCGCTAGCTGCAGCAATTGCTATCCCAAACGAGTTTACGATTGGGCCGTCTTCTCCTATCAAATCTAGAATTAGCGATCAACCCAATTCAGGATAGAACAAGCTGCGACGCAAAGTGCATCCCCCTGCGAACAAAAGCCTATAACTTATTGATCGCACTGCCTCTTGAGATAAATAACGCCCACGACTGAGCACGCAGCCTACGTACAATAGTGCTTATCCTGATCACGAGCACTGTTGAGCAGGGGACTGAACATGACTCTAGTTTTCAGGCCGGCCGACGATCCGTGGCAAATCGCAATCCCATGATTATCTTGGCCCAAATCGATTAGGTTAGTACTTGAGTGGAATCCTAAACCATTTACGTATGCATCGATAGAAATACTAATTCGACTCATAATCTCCCGGCATACGTTATCCAGAAGATCCTGCAACCGATGCCCGTAACCTCCCCTTAGAACAGAATCTTCGCTCCCAATTGAAGCTGCCGTGGGCTATTGCCTTGTGTTGTTGCCAATCCTGCGGAAGCGTTGCCGATCGTCGTTCCCGGATTCCCCGGCAGTACGACGTTCAGGAGGTTGAAGGACTCGGCGCGCAGCTCGAGGTTCACGTTCTCCCAGATCGGCGTTTCCTTGACCAGTGAAAAGTCGAGGTTATTCGAAACAGGGAGACGGTAAGCCATTTTGCTCATATTGCCAAACGAAGCGACAGGCACCGAGAACGCGGAGGGGTTGATCATGCAGAACCCGCCCGGACCACGCTTGCCAACTGGAGTTGCGCCGCAGGTTCCCGTGCGTGGATCGCCCACAACGTTCGGCCGCGAGTAGCCGCTAACCGAGCCGTTGTTGCCCGAGATGAACGCCGGATCACCGTTGACATTCAGGTTGTAAGGCTGCCCAGAGCGAGTCTGGAAGAGATAGTTTGTCTTCCAGCCGCCGAGTACATACGAGGCAATGCCGGTCTGCAACCATTTCTGCCCGCGGCCAAACGGAAGTGCGTATACCGTGCTCCACGAAAAGAAGTGGCGTATGTCGTACGACGAAGTGCCATAGGCATTCCGCGGGTCAAAGTAGTTCTGCACCACAGAGCCTCCGCCGGTACCGTTCTCCGCTTCGAACCATCCACTGCTGTTGTCGAGCGACTTCGACCAGGTATACGAAACGATCGTGTTCAGCGAGTTAGCAAACCGCTTCTGGAAGCTTGCCAGCAGCGCATGATAATTGGCATAGCCCGTGTCGGTGGAGTAGTGCCATGTCGGAGCCATCCAGGGGATGTACTTCGTTGCGTCGACCTGAGATGCGGTCGTTGTTGCCGAATTCGACGCATTGCGCCCCGTGTTCGCAAAGCCCGTATAGTTCAGGCGAGTGCTCTTCGATCCTGCATAACCCAACGAGAACAGTGTCGTTGGAGCAAGCTGCTGCTGCACCTGCAGGTTCCACTCAACGGCGCGTTGATCTTTATAGTTGGGCTTCGAAGTATAGGCTCCGGCGACAAGCCAGGGGCTTGCAGCGACGACTGGATTCGGGAAGTTGCCTTCGAGACTCGTAATCAACGTCACAGGATTCTGTGGGCTGCCAGGCCAGTTTCCGCTCGTCTGGATATTGGTCTGCTGATTCGAAATGCCTGTTGTCCACGGCCACGTCGGGCCTTCGATATTGTTCTGAACCCACTGGCTGCGCGCCGTGATGGTGTCATAGAACATGCCTACGCCACCGTTGATGACGGTCTTTTCACCCCATGCATAAGCGAAGCCGAATCGCGGCCCGATATTGTCGTTGATCGACGGCCCGGAGAGCGGGTCCCCGTTGCCGAACTTGATATTGCTGTTGTACGGCACAGATGCGATCCCACCCGGAATGCATGGATTCACAAAAGTCGTCGTGCAGGCAGGAACCGACTTGGCAGAGATGGTATAGGTCTGGTTGGGGAAGTCGAGCTGGTTCGCCAATCGGTTGTCCAGCATCTGGATCCTGGGCAGATACTCATACCGAATGCCGAAGTTCAATGTCAGGTTCGGTGTGGCCTTCCAGCTGTCCTGCACATAGCCCGACCAGAGCTGCATGTTGAAGAACACTTCGGCATTGATCGGCGTCTGCGCGGTAAAGGTTGCTGGCGCCGCAAGAAGAGCGGACACAAGCGAGTTACCCGTCGCTTTTTTGGTCACCGGATCCTGACGGTTGACGTTGCTTGTGACAGCATCGCTAAAGGTAAATTGCTGGTAGAGATTGCGCTGCAACCGATTCTGGTAGAGATAATCGATGCCGCCCTTGAAGGTATGACGGCCGTGGATCCACGAGACGCTGCCGCCTCCATTCGCAACAGGATTGCCGCGCTGCGAATCTCCGGAGCTTCCAGCGTTTGCAGTCGAATACGGCGAACCCAGATTGATATACATGCCGCCATACTGCGTCACATTCTGAAAACCAGCACTCGCAGCACCCTGAGCTCCCGCCGCTGAAACGGTGGAGTTGAACGTGTATGGCTTCAACATGGCGCCACCGCGTACATCCAGCAGAAGATTCTGGGTGAACACATGCGTAAAGCCTCCGCCGAAGTTATACGCGTGATAGTTGGAGATGTTCGATTCGATCGTTCCGGCTACAGGCTGCGAGTCATAAACCCACATCTGGCTGATACGGCCGAAGCCGAAGTTCTTGTCGCTCAGGTGAAAGTCGATACGCGCCTGATAGGAATTATTGTTATCGATCTGGGCCCGGTTCTCCACGAAGTTATAACCGGCCGACAACGTCGTCGGAGAGTTCGCTGCCTGGTAGTACGTCTGGATGTACTTCAGCATCGTTGGGTTCAGCATGGACGCGGGAAGCTTGGCGCACGGAACGCCTGCGGGCTGAATATTGTTGGAAGCGGCTAACGGATTTCCCGCTGTGTCGCACTGAAACTGCTGCACCGTACAGTTGCCTCCGGCGCATACCGTCGAATATGGGTTGTAGAACTTCTGCGTGTAGAAGCTGTTCGTGAAGTCCCCGCCAAGCTCCTGCGCAGACGGAACCAGCGTCGTCGAAAGCGTCGGCTTCGTGTAACGCCAGCCTTCGTAGGCTCCCTGGAAGAAGACACGGTCCTTGAAGATAGGGCCGCCCAGCGACGCACCAAACTGGTTCTGCGTATAGTGCCCTGGCGCAGCAGGCGTTGTCGTCGGAGTCCCCGGTGCACAGCGCCCTGTCGAGCAGAAGTCGGTATAGCTGTTGCGCGCGTCGAACAGGTTGTTGCGCACAAACTCCCACACCGAGCCGTGGAACTTATTCGTTCCCGACCGCGACAGCATGTTAACGATGCCGCCCGTCACGACACCATATTCGGCGCTGTCAATGTGCGACTGCACCTTAAACTCGCTCATCGCATCGATGATCGGCAGAAATCCGTAGATTGCTCCGCGCAGGTCGGTGTTGACGATACCGTCCATCAGATACAGCGTTTCGCGGTTCTGCTGCCCGAAGAACGAAACCTTATAGAACTGCGTTCCCGGAATCGCACTGATGCCGGCGTCCGTCGTACTGATGCCCGATCCCTGCGCCGTCGATACCGGTGTCACGCCCGGCGACAGCACCAGCAGCGACGTAAAGTTTCTTCCATTCAGCGGGAGCTGCTGAATCTCCTTGGCCTGAATCACGTTGCCCAGCTCTGAGTTACTCTTCTGCAGCATGATGCCAACCTGATCGGCCGTTACTTCGACCGTCTCCGTCGTAGCGCCAACCACCATCGTCTCGTTCTCGGTCAGCGTCTGGTTAACCGTGAGAGTAAACGTGGGCACCGTCAACGTTTTGAATCCCTGCCGCTCGAACTTCAATACATACGGACCGGGGTCGATATTCAGAAAAACGAAGGAACCGCTGCCGTTCGTCGTAGCCCGGCTGACAACATTCGTGTCCTGGTTCGTCAACGTGACGGCGACACCCTCAATCACGCGCGTCTCCGGATCGCTGACCGTTCCGTTAATAACGCCGGTCGTACGCTGAGCCAGCAGCGTACTCGTCGTAAGAGCGACAACAACGACGAAGGAAAGAAACCAAGAGATCATTCTGTGGTATCGCATTACGCCTCCCTGAATGGAAGACCCTGCACAGCGCGTCGCGAAGTCCATCGCAATCTCGAAGGCCAAACTCTTTTGAGCCACGCAGTTGTCGCAGAAATCTTTCAGCTCGGCAAATTATGTAACCGGATACATCACTGTCAAGTATGAAAGCGGCTTTTCATCACGTGAAACATAGAAAATCACGTATCGCCCTAACAACAGCTAGGACAAATGCCTCGCACGCACGGAGGCCCACAAACCCGCCCGGGCGAGCTTCCGTTCCTGCAGCGTTCGCTAAACCTATCTCTGTAACTAGATCGCGCTCAGTTGTATTCCAGCTCATGCGGCGCCGGATACGTCAGCGTCTTATCCTTCTTCTCGTACCACATAAAAATCTTCTTCCCGCCATTCACCCGCACCGCGACAATGATGCCTGTCCCGAACGTCCCCGTACCGTCTGTCTTCGAGATGTCGACATGATGTGACGTGATCGGCCCCACCGGGCTCTCCGTCGTCCAGTCTTCGGTGAAGCGCTTCAGCGTGTAGTCATACTTCTCCGGATGCTTCTGCCAGTCCGGATCGTTCATCCAGATCGCATACGCCGCGCTGTAATCCTTCTGCTCCAGCGCCGTGAAAAATCGGTCGACGGTATGCTCCGCTCCCAGGTTGGTGAAGAACCACCCATGCCCCAGCAGAAACCCCAGCACGCCCACCACGGCAGCCAGCAACACCACACCAATGCCTCCGAAGATCAGGCCCGTCCTTCGTCTCTCGCTTCCCGCGTCATACTTCGGAGCATTCAGCAGCGTCATCGTCTCTCCACCTCAATCCTTTCCTCGCTATATTAGACGCTTCCCCGCTATCAAAACGTTCCCGCGCGCCTCCAATACACTCGTATCGAAACCTTCTTGCGATATCCTTGGCCCATGGACTCCTCGCCGCACACCGCACGGCCAGGCTCTTCACTACCAATCTCCTCTTCCCGGCCTGGCCTCGTGCGCCGCGCATGGATCGGCCTCCAGGCCCGCGCCCTGCGCCGCCTCGCCACGCTCGCACGCCGTCGCCGACATGCGCCCGCACATCTCGTCACCGGCATCGACGGCGAACGCGAAGCCATTTTCTTTCTCCGCTTGCACGGCTACACCATCGTCGCCCGCCGCTGGCGCAACCCCAAGCTCCGCGGCGATCTCGACCTCATCGCCTGGGAAGGCCCCACGCTCTGTTTCATTGAAATCAAGACACGCTCCCGCCATGACGCCATCCCAGCTGAAGCCGCCATTGACGCCGACAAACAGCAGACCCTCCGCAAGCTCGCCCGCTCCTATATTCGCCGTCTCCCGCCCGCTGCACGCGGTGTCCCTGCACGCTTCGACGTCCTCTCCATATACCTCGATGGCGCTCCCAAGCAACCCGAAACCCGCATCTCTGAATCAGTACAAGAAAGACACCCGCAACCATCTCCCCACTCCGACCCCAGCATCATTCTTAACAAAGGAGCCTTCGGATGGGCCTGACCTATACACAACCAACCGACCCGGAACGTCTCGATCCCACCGCACTCAGCGAACACCTCGCCACGACTCTCCGCAACGCCGTCCCTTGGCTCGTCACCCTCTCTAACGCCGATTCCAGCCTCCCCGAGCGCGAGGGCAAGTGGTCCGCCAAAGAAACCATCGGCCACCTCACCGATTCCGCCATCAATAACCTCTCCCGCATCATTCGCATGCAGATCGGCCCCGAACGCATGCCCGGCTACGCGCAGGAGGCCTGGGTCGAAATCCAGCACTATAGACAGCGCGAGTGGGCCGAAGTCCTCGCCCTCTGGTTCGCCCTCAACGAACACATCGTCTGGACCGTCCGCCACATCCCGCAACGCGCCCTCTCCAACCAGGCCTCCGTCGCCGGCTCCGTCCTCACCCTCGGCTTCCTCATCGAGGACTACATCGCCCACATGCAACACCATCTCCTCGCCCTCAAAACCTGGATCACCCCCGGCGAAGCCTGACATTCCAAGTGAAGCCGGATCGGCCAGAAGAGTGTCATTCCGAGCGAGCGCAGCGAGTCGAGGAACCCCCGCATTTTGCCTGTAGCTGTACTCCTGCTCCAGGATGGAGCATAAAACCTCCCGCATCCGACCTGACAAAAAAAGGTGGCAACATACCTGACTCACCCACTTAAAGTTTGATGCGTAGCAGCCTCGGACCGGCTCCGCCCAAACACACTCAGTCACGCGCCACTGCACGCAATCGGATCGAGGTTCCGAGTAGCCACGCGAAAAGCATAGTCACAGCCAGCCGATTCGCGAGACCGTAGGGCGCGCCCTTGTGAAGCGTAAGGAACTGGAGAACGACAGAGAGTACAACCAGTCCGGCTAGTACCAAGGCGGTGCGTCGATAAGGGCGCCAACGTGGTTGACTCCCGAAACTCGCGGACAGAAGTACGATTGCAAGGACGGTGCTCCCGATGTTCACAAGGAAGCTCATGTCATGAATCTCACCCGCGCGGGTCTGTGGCAGCTGGACGTCGGTCGGGAAGATCGCTGAAACCACCAGGCCGACCGACGCGACTCCCAACAGCAACGCGCCGATACGAGCTGCGATCACAACGGGGCCGCTGCGAAGCAGTCCAAGCAGCAACATCAGGCATCCGCAACTCATAGCCAGGAAGCAAGTCGTCATGACCCAGCCATAGCGGCCGACTGCATAGTCGCTGATCATGTGATGGGCCGGAGCATAATCAGGCCGAAGTATATGCAAAAGGAGCAGCGCGAGGACGGCGTACGTGAAGCACGCAATTGATGTGGTCGCGAAGAAGACAGACGTACTCTCAACTTTGTGCGTTCTCATGGTCGGCTCTCGGTGCGTCAAGTATAGTCTTGCCCAAAAAAGACCCGGCTCAAAGCCGGGCCCTCAACAAATCGAATGGGTTTGCAGAATACTTACCTGCCCGAACCCTTCCCCGCTCCCGTGTAGCTCACGCGCCAGATCGAGTTCGTGCCATCGTCCGTCACCATCAGTGAACCATCCTGTGCCGTCGTCACGCCTACCGGACGTCCCCACACCTGCCCGCTCGGCAGCACGAAGCCCGTCAGGAAGTCCTGGTACTCACCCGACGCATGCCCCGTCCCATGCAGCGGCACGCGAATCACCTCGTACCCCACACGTGCAGACCGGTTCCACGAGCCATGCTCCGCGGCAAAAATGTCGCCGTCATACTCCGACGGAAACTGCTTGCCGTTATAGAACGTGATCTCCAGCGACGCGTTATGCGGGTTCAGCAGCACATCCGGCACAATCGCCTTGTCCTTCAGCTCCGGATGCTTCCCCGCATGACGCGGGTCCTGGTGCGGCCCCATATACCACCACGGCCAACCGTAGAAACCGCCTGGCTTCACGCTCGTAATGTAGTCGGGAACAAGGTTGTCGCCCAACGCGTCGCGCTCATTCACCGAGCACCACAGCTCGCCCGTCTTCGGGTTGACTTCTTCCCCCACGCAGTTGCGAATGCCGTAGGCATACACCTTCATGTTCTTGCCCTCGGGCGTGAACTCCAGCACGTCGGCGCGGTTCTTCTCCGCAGGCGTCGTGTCCGGGTCATCCACATTCGAGCCCGAGCCCACCGACACCCACATCTTCTTGCCGTCCAGCGAGAAACGCACATCGCGCGTCGTATGCCCGCGCCCTCCGGGAATATCGGCGATGTGCTCCGGTGCACCCGCAGCCTTCAGGTCGCCGTTCTTGTACGCAAAGCGCACCACCGAATCCAGGTTGCCGATGTACACCCACTTCGGGTTCGCCCCCTGCGGATAGAACGCGATGCCGAAAGGACGATTCAGCCCTGTCGCAAATACGCTTTCCTCCTTCGGCTTGCCGTCTGCGGTAATGCCGCGGAAGACATGAATCTGTCCCTTCGCCGTCTCCGCCACAAACAAATCGCCGTTCGGAGCGGTGCGGATCAGACGCGGATTCTCAAGCCCTGTCTTGTAAAGCTCCACTTTGAAACCTTCGGGAGCCACGGGCCACGCACCCTCTGGCCGGTCCACCAGCTTCGGCGGATTGCCCGCCGACTCCGTCGCAAACGGCTGCGGCAGATCGGCCACCGTAATCTTGCGCGTCAGGCCCGGCTTCTCATAACGAAAATCCGTAAACGGAGCCACCGGAGCCGGAGCCTCGAACGGCACATCGCTCACCGCGCTCTTGCCGTTTGAAGAAGAAGCAGCAGCTCCCCCTCCACTGCCCAACGACTTCAGATACGCCACCACCTGCCAGCGCTGCTCGTCGGTCAGTACACCGGCCCACGAAGGCATGCCGTTCATCAGGTCGCCCTTCGTGATGTACCAGAAGACCTCGCCCGGCTTGGCCGTCTGCGTCGGCCCGGTCGCCAGTGCCGGAATATTTCCCTGCCCTTTGGCCGTCGCGCCATGACAGGCCGCGCAACGCTGCGCATAGGTAGCCTTGCCCGCATCCACATCCGCAGGAGAAACCTTCGGCGGTTCCTTGGCGTCAGCATCGGCCGGAGCATTATGGAAGCTCTGGGCCGACAGGGAGCCAACCGCCGCAAAAACGGCGATGGCCAGTACTGAGACAGATGTCCTCGATTTCAAGTGTCCCTCTCTTTGCTAAGTTAAAGCCGTTTGCGAAACAGAATGGAGCTGAAGTCCTACCAATTTGTTCGGGAAACATCCCCGGAAGATTTCACCAGCCACTTTATCAGCTAGAAGCCACCGTCGGCATAAGCCAAGGGTCCTACAAATTTTTCCGAAAGCTGGATATAGGACGTAAAAGCACGCCTCCAGGCTGCATCTGGCGCACTTTGCCAATCTACTCCCGTTCCAGCTCGCGAATATCCCTCAGGCACACCCACAGAGGCCATGCGCCAAACACGCCAAAACTGCAATCGATCAGCCGCCAGTAGAACGGAATCTCCCGCACAGGCCCTGCAATCAGAGCCAGTAGCAGAACCCCGCCGCAGGCGATCAACCCATGGCCCAAGGAACAGCACCGCCAGCACCAGATGCGCAAACGCCAGCCAGTCTGTTCCATATGCCAGAAACGGATACTCCCGATTCGTAGCCGCCAGCGCGCCGTACACTCGCTCCAGCCATGCCACCAGCCCCGGCAACGGCACCCAGCCCACATGCCGGACAATCCAGCTAAGCTCCGTCTCCAACGGAAAAGCCGTCACTCCACTCACCAACAAAGCAACAATCACCACACTCAGCCAGATACGAATCCGCCGAATCACCCTCGCTCTGTCTTTACCATCCACGTGTCTACAACCTCACTCGCTAAACAACCTTGAACTCACGCAGATTGGGAGGCCAAAGTAGGACAAAGTCATCATTATTGAGTTCGCGGTAGGCAGCCCTTACCTGCTGCTGAAGGCCTTGCTGCAGAATGATTGTTTCGGCAGCATTGAAGGTCTCTTTCGGATAAGCAGTCAACACGAAGATGTTGAACTCGTCACAACCAAAGTCATGACCGTCGACCTCGGCATCAAGAGGCAGCTTATCGACGAGCAGTTTTTCGAGAGCCACTAAATCATCGAAGTCTTCCTTGCTTGAAGCACAGAACTGTAAAACAAGTTGGTATCTCATGGCCAGTTCCAAGTACATCGGAAGCTATGACTACCCCCTCCAATAAGTTCGATCGGACGATTAACTCCCACCTGACCATACCACCCAATCTTTCTTTCCTGCTCCTTCAATCGCCGACCATCTATCCACCCTTGCCTCCAGCCTTCAACCCTGCGATACTTAATCGTGCACACCACGCACAAACTTCCAATCCATTTCAAGAGGTCGCGGAAATGTCTGCAAAGTACATCTTCGTAACGGGCGGTGTTGTGTCTTCGTTAGGAAAAGGGCTCGCGGCGGCCTCGATCGGCTGCCTGCTTGAGGCCCGCGGACTCCGCGTCAACCTGATGAAGTTCGACCCCTACCTCAACGTCGATCCCGGCACCATGTCGCCCTTCCAGCACGGCGAAGTCTTCGTCACCGACGACGGCGCCGAAACCGATCTCGACCTCGGCCACTACGAGCGCTTCACCCACGCCAAGCTCTCCCGCGACAACAACCTCACCACCGGCCGCATCTACGAGCAGATCATCACCAAGGAACGCCGCGGCGACTACCTCGGCAAAACTGTTCAGGTCATCCCCCACGTCACCAACGAAATCAAGAACGCCATGCGCAAGGTCGCGCAGGACACCGACGTCACCATCGTCGAGATAGGCGGCACAGTCGGCGACATCGAATCGCTCCCCTTCCTCGAAGCCATCCGCCAGATGCGCCAGGACCTCGGCCGTGAAAACACCGTCTTCGTCCACGTCACGCTCATCCCCTGGATCGCCGCCGCGCAGGAGCTCAAGACCAAGCCAACGCAGCACTCCGTTAAGGAGATGCTCTCCATCGGTATCCAGCCCGACATCCTCCTCTGCCGCACCGACCGCGCCGTTCCGCGCGAGATGCGGCAGAAGATCGCCGCCTTCTGCAACGTCGAAGAGGCCGCCGTCATCGCCGCCCGAGACGTCCCCAGCATCTACGAGGTCCCGCTGAACTTCGCGCAGGAGGGCGTCGACGCGCTCGCGCTCAAGTACCTCCACATCAACGCGCCTGCACCCGACCTCTCCAAATGGCAGGACATCGTCTACCGCGCCCACAATCCGCAGGACGAAGTCTCCATCGCCATCGTCGGCAAGTATGTCGAGTACGAAGACTCCTACAAGTCGCTCAAGGAAGCCCTCGTCCACGGCGCGCTCGCCCACAACCTCAAGCTCCGCGTCACCTGGATCGAAGCCGAGGGCCTCGAGACCCGCGACGAAGAAGGCCGGCCCACGCTTGAGTTCGCCCACCAGCTCACCGGATTCGATGGCATCCTCGTCCCCGGCGGCTTCGGCAAGCGCGGCATCGAAGGCATGCTCAACGCCATCCGCTTCGCCCGCGAAACCGGAACGCCCTATTTCGGGATTTGTCTGGGAATGCAGACCGCCTGCATCGAGTACGCCCGCAACGTCGCCGGCCTCAAGGACGCCAACTCCGGCGAGTTCGACCCTGCCACGCCGCACCGCATCATCTACAAGCTCCGCGAGCTGACCGGCGTCGAAGAAATGGGCGGCACCATGCGCCTCGGCGCGTGGCCCTGCGTCCTCGAACCCGGCTCACTCGCCGCCAAGGCCTACGGAACCACCGAAATCTCCGAACGTCACCGCCACCGCTACGAGTTCAACCGCGAGTACGAGGCCATCCTCACCGGAGCCGGCCTGCGCCTCACCGGCACCACCCCCGACGCCACCTACGTCGAGATCGTCGAGATCCCCGGCCACCCCTTCTTCCTCGGCTGCCAGTTCCACCCCGAATTCAAATCCAAACCGCTCGAGCCACACCCGCTCTTCCGCGACTTCGTCGCCGCCAGCTACCGCAACCGCGGCACCCGCGCCACCGCCTCCTCCGAATCGCAAGCGCACGTTCCGGCTCACAACGCATAAGCTCTCCAAACCCTCCACAAAAGACGCCGCAGGCTCGCTTCTATAGCAGCGGCGTCTTTTCTGTCTTAAAACAGTCATCGACCTTTCAGTTTCGAATATTTACGAAATATCTTGTTTTAAGTTGAAAACGATCTAAAACAATCGCTATAGTGTCTTCCATTCAGTAAATCCCCATCCAGTGAGGCATTCATGACTCTCGGCAGCAATCCTTGGTCGCGTCGCAGGTTCGTACAGTTGGGAGCCGCCAGCGCTCTCGCCGCCGGCATCAACCCTGCCCTTGAGGCCGCAGCCGCACCCACCGGCAACGCCACCATGATCAACGTCGCCTTTGCCAAGCGGAACCCCCGTATCGCCATGATCGGTGTCGGAGGCCGCGGCACCTCGCTACTGAAGAACCTCCTCGCCGCCGACGCACAGATCGTCGCCGTCTGCGACCTCGTCAAAGAAAAGGCCGAGAACGCCGCCAACCTCGTCGAAAAGGATGGCCAAAAGCGCCCCGATCTCTACACCTCCGGCCCGCATGATTTCGAGAACATGCTCAAGCGCAACGACATCGACTTCGCCATCACCGCCACACCCTGGGACTGGCATGCTCCTGTCGCTCTCTTCGCCATGACCCACGGCAAAGACGTCGCCATCGAGGTTCCCGGCGTCGTCACTCTCGAAGACTGCTGGAACATCGTCAACACCTCCGAAAAGACGCGCAAGCACTGCATCATGCTTGAGAACTGTTGCTACGGCTACAACGAAACCCTCGTCCTGCGCATGACCAACCAGGGCCGCTTCGGCGATCTGATGTACGGCGAGGGAGCCTACCGCCACGACCTCCGCAGCGAACTCTTCTCCGACAAGGGCGAAGGCCTCTGGCGCCGCGACGAACACACCAAGCGCAACGGCAATCTCTATGCCACTCACGGACTCGGCCCCGTCGCCAACTATATGAGCATCAACCGCGGCGACCGCTTCGGCTACATCGTCTCCATGAGCACGCCCGAGCGTGGCCTCGACGCCTATCGCAAGGCCCACCTTCAGCCCAACGACCCGCGCATGGCCGAAAAGTACGTCTGCGGCGACATGAACACCTCGCTCATCAAAACCGCTAACGGACTCACCATCACGGTCAAGCATTGTGTCTCGCTGCCCAACCCCTACAGCCGCGTCAACATGATTGCCGGTACCAACGGTATCTTCGAGGACTACCCACCGCGCATCTACTTCGACGGCGACAAGAACGAGGCCTACACCTCACTCGACCAGTACAAGGAGCAATACATCCACCCCCTCTGGGCGAAGATGGGCGAGGTTGCCAAAAAGTCCGGCGGCCACGGCGGCATGGACTTCCTCATGCTCTACCGCCTCCTCCAATGCGTCCGCGAAGGACTCCCACCCGACATGGACGTCTACGACGCCGCTGCCTGGGCCTCCGTCGGCCCGCTCAGTGTCTCCTCCATCGCCAAAGGCTCTGCCCCCTTCGATTTCCCCGACTTCACCCGCGGAGCCTGGAAGACACGCACCGCCTCCGCCATCGCCACCATGTCATAGGCTGTATCGACTAATGATCGGAATCAGTGATTTGCGGCTCGTTTCAATTTGTCAACTATTTCAATGAAGAAGCGGCACAGCCGAGGAACCTGCGTTTTTGCACGATCCTGATGGAAACCGCCTTGCTCGTACAGCCAAACCGCAGGTCGATACTCTCTGGAAGCTATGCAAAAACGTGAAGAACGCATTGTCTTCCGTAAACCCGCATCTCGATTTCTGAGATGCGGGGCCATTTGTTCGCAACCCCGTTATAGAAAATCGACCAGAGCATCCATCGTCTCCTTTGGACGCTCTTCCATCAGCCAATGCCCAGTGTCCTTCAGTTCGATCACCTTCACCTCGGTCGCGACCAGCTTCATCTGCGGATTTAGGATCGCCGCGCTCGCCTTCTCGCCCGCAATGGAGAGAACCGGCATGGTCAGCTTCGTCTGCGCCATCTGGGCAAATTGCTTCGCCGTCTCTGGCCAGCTGGCGAAGTAAGCCCAGCCTGCGCGCATCCGACCGTTGCGCGCATACGCCGCGACATATGCCTCCCGGTCGGCGACAGGAAGTGAGTGCGTCTTGTCCGCTGCCAGGTCGTTCCAGAAGTAGGCAAAATAAACCTTCTCACGCCCTTCTACAAGAGCCTCCGGCGTCGGGCCATGGAACCGGAAATGCCAGAAGTCCGGGCTGTCATAGGCAAGCTCCCATCCGGCGACTCCCGGAAGAAACGCGTCCATCACCACCAGCTTCTCAACCTCCGACGGAAACTGCGCCGCATACGCATAGGCGACCATCAGGCCGATATCGTGCCCCACCACCCGCGCCTTCCCGATCCCCAGAGACTTTGCCAGCGCATGGATGCGGATCGCAGCCGTCTTCATATCAAGACCATCCTTCGGAATCTCTGAATCACCGATCCCCGGCAGGTCGGGAGCAATCACCGTAAACCGCTCCGCAAGTCGCGGTATTAGCGGTCGCCACATGCGGGAAGTCTGCGTATAGCCATGCAGCAGGATCACCGCAGGCCCCTTGCCCGCCACCAGATAGTGCAGCTTTACGCCGTCCACCTCGGCTGAGCGCGAGTCGATTGCGACCTGCGCCGTCGCACGCGGCAGGATCGAGAAGAATACGGCGGAGAGAACAAAGACAATTCCAGCTCGAAGAGCAGATTTCATTACCGTTGCCTCCTGAACATCATGCTTGGCGATTTCGGGCGATCCCGGTTATAGTCAAAATTGATTCCAGACTATACGGTCTGGAATAACCACTGTCAAGCCCGCGATCGTAAACTGGATGCTTCAGATATGGCCCGATCGAAGGAATTTGACCCGGAACGCGCCTTAGCCAAGGCCATGCATGTCTTTTGGCGAAACGGCTATGAGAAGACCTCGATCGAGCTGTTGATGGAAGAGATGGACATTGCCAAGCAGAGTCTATACGACACCTTCGGCGACAAACGCCAGTTGTACCTGAAGGCGTTGGCCTACTACCGCGATCAGACCAACGGCGCGATGGAGCACATGCTCCAGGCCGCTCCATCCATCAAAGAGGGATTCGCGAAGCTGCTCTACGGCCTCGCAGGCGAAACCCGGGAGCAGCACGAGCGGGGATGTCTCCTGCTTAGCGCCAACCTGCAGCGCGATCCGGGAGACGAGGAAGTCGCCGCATTCCTGCGCGATAACCAGGCCAGAGTCGAAGCCATCTTCGTTCAGGCGCTCCGGCGAGCGAAGAAACAGGGAGAGCTCTCCCGCCCAGCCAACCCCGCAGCCCTCGCCCGCTTCTTCGTGGTCACAATCCAGGGCATGAGAGCCATGGCCCGGCTCGACTCCGACAAAAAGGCCCTCGAACAGGTCGCACGCGTCGCCCTCGGCGCGTTTCAGTGAATGGCCTCTCACAGCGAGTCGAAGTATCGGCGGTTCTCCATCGTCGAACTAACCGTTTTCCACCCGCGCCTTGATATCCACGAACGCCGCATCGATGAGCCTTCCCAGCGCTGCGGCGTTCGTCGTTTCTCCCGCCCGCAGCTTTACATGACGCATAAACTTGCCAGTACCCTGCAACATGCGGGCCGGATCCGGCAGCGCAGCACCATGAAAGAATCCGACGTTGACGTGCGCCGTAAACACATTCACATAGCCAAAGGGAGCATCGCCCAGGCATGCCACCGGACAGCCGTCATGCAAAGCCTCCCGAACCTCGTCCCCACAGCGACGCATCACCGCAAACCATTCTTCCGCAATCGATCCCAGGGCACCTGCATGCGCACGCATCCACGCATCGATAGCAGGATCCCGTTCGACAGTTCCGTTGAATCGCAGTAGCTCCGTTTTCATCGCCGCCACAGAATACTGAAGTCAATACCGTTACGAAACATCCAACGAAAGTACCCCGCATGGGAAGACGACAGCCGGCGCCTCCTCAAGTACCATTCCAATCAGCTATGACGACGCAATATAACGAACGCCGCTCCGGAGGCTTCTTCGTCTTCCTGCTCGCCCTTGTCCTCGGCGCCGCCGCAATGGCCGTCTTTCTCCGCCATGCCACCAACGGCTTCATGGAGCGCGTCGCCGACCGCATCATTGGCCGTACCACCACGTTCGATACCTCGGTTCCCGCCGTCGTCCAGCGCATCCAGCGGCTCAGCCGGCTCGAAACCGTCGTCTACTCGCTCGACACCATCGTCGAAGGCTCCAGGTCCAGCGCCGTGCTCCCCGATCTCCTCGCTGGCGACCGCATCCTGCTCGTCGTCCACGGCCAATCCATCGCCGGCATCGACCTCGCCAAGCTCAAGCCCGAAGACGTCAAGATCACCACCGATAACAACGGTGTCCGCACCATCCACGTCAACCTGCCGCCCTCTGAGCTCTTCTCCACCACGCTCGACAACCAGCACACACGCGTCTACGCCCGCTCCACCGGCATCCTCGTCCCCGTCGACCAGAACCTGGAATCCGAAACCCGCGCCAAGGCCGAGCAACAGCTGCAAAAAAACGCGCTCTCCGACGGCATCCTCGACGCCGCCACCCGCAACGCCCGTGCCTCCATTGCCACCCTCCTCTACGGACTGGGCTTCCAGAAGGTAGACGTCCTCTAAGTCCCAATAGATACGTATCGAAAACCGCTCAATGCGTCATTCCGAGCAAAGCGACGAAGTCGCGCAGCCGGGTGCCGGGGTGTCCATCCAGTCAGATGCCCATGCAGAATGCCTCTGAAGAACCAATCAATTCCCATTCCGGACCTCATTTACATGGGAGTCACCTTAGATACCCCGATGGTGCTATCTGCCAGTCGGGCCTGTACTGCGCTATCATCCTTAGCATGAAGTCCGCTGCTACAGATTCTGCAACACCCGTTTCAAACGTCCTTCCCTTCCCGGAGCACGAAGAAGAGTCGACGCTGATCAAGACCGTAGGCTGGATCTCGGCCGGTCTGGGCGCAGTTGCGCTTGGACTGTTCCTTGGCCGCGAGCTGCGTCAGCGTTACAAGTTCAATCGCCGCACACCGTACGACTTCTACTCGCACTCCGGAGATGACAAACAACAGGACGTTGATTTTGGCCTTGGGATTTAAGCCGCGCACGACCGGCAGCGTCGCGGTACAAGACCGATAGCTGTGTGTCATAGCCGAATTGTGTTTTTTGGAAATGCCTTGGCCGTGTCCTCCTGCGGCGATCTTTCACCTCAGACCATCCTGAGAACAGACAGACTTCTTCGGCAGCCGTCCTGAATCATTGCGGTTCCGAACTACGGCCCAGGTGATCCCGTTGAGCAGTACGCCGACCAGCAGGTACAGACACGCATTCTCTCGCCGGACACCGCTCTTCGCCGCCTGCCTCGCCGCGTTTCTCTTCCTAACCCGCTTCACCGCCGCACAACAGTTCACCTTCGCGCACTACGGGCAGGACGAGGGCCTGCGCAATCTCGACGTCTTCAGCGTCGTCGAAGACAACTCCGGCCTGCTCTGGCTCGCCACGGAAAACGGCCTCTTCCGCTACGACGGCTCCGGCTTCCAACGCTTCGGCCCCGAAGACGGCCTCGGCGAGCCGCTCGTCCTCGGCCTGTACAAAGACCCTGCTGGCCGCATCTGGGTCAACACCAACGACCATTTCTACTATGTCGAAAACTCGCGCCTCATCGACGTCCCCTTCAGCGACCAGCCCGCACAACTCGGCCCCGGACAACGCATCGCATCGCTCGACGCAGACCATCTCTTGTTCCTCGCCCGCGGCTCGCTCCGCCTGATCGAACACTCAGGCACGCACTGGACCTCGCGTGCCTTCGTCGACACGGCACAGCTCGCCGCCCATCCCGACCTCGCGCATCTGCACAACGTCTTCGTCGCTCCCGATCGCAGCCTCTGGCTTGGCTGCGGAGACGCCATCTGCCACCTCAGCGACGCCGCCAACCCCGCACACGCTCATGTCGAAATCTTCGCCGAGCCGCAAGGCATAGCCGCCGGGCTCTGGCTGCGCTTCTTCGCCGATTCACACGGCAACCTCTGGGCGCGCAGTCTCGACCACACCGCCATCCTCCCTGCACACAGCAATACCTTCCACCTGCGCGATCTCCCCGGCGACCTCGCCGCTTACCACCGCTCCGGCATTCTCACCTTCGCCGAAGACCCCGCAGGCCGCATCCTCACGCAGGCCGGTAACGGCATCGCCCGCTGGGAGGGCTCCGCCTGGCGCATCCTCGATCACGACAACGGACTCGCCTTCAAAGACGTCAGCACCATCCTCTTCGACCGCCACGGCAGCCCCTGGTTCTCTACGCGCGGGCACGGCGTCTTCCGCTGGCTCGGCTACGACCAGGTCGAAAACTGGACCACCGCGCAGGGCCTGCATGACGACATCGCCTGGCTCATCTTCCGCGATCATCAGGGACGCCTCTGGGTCGACGACCAGCTCCAGGCCTCGCGCCTCGACGACGCCACGCACCGTCTCGTCACGCCGCCCGTCTTCGAGCGCACGCCCGTGCTGCACGGCAGCGGCATGCAGCAATCCACCGACGGCGCGCTCTGGGCCTTCCTCATCACCGGCGAAGTGCAGCGCTACGATCCCTCCATCGACCGCGTCACCTTCCGTGGCAAAGTCTCCGGCCTCCTCCGCACCTTCACCGACTCCGCTGGACGCATCTGGATCGCCGGCAACGATGGCCTCTACGTCATCCGTACCCCCAATGCCCCCGCAATCGAAAAGATCAGCGACCCGCTCGTCTCCAGCGATGGCTTCGCCGACATTGCTGAGAGCCCCAACCACGACCTCTGGTTCCTCTCCGACCAGCATCTCTACCGCCTGTCGCACACCGACAACCGCTACACCGAAATCGCGCTCGACCACACCGCCACACGTGGCCAGATGCGCAACCTCGCCATCGCACCCGACAGCACGCTCTGGATCGGCGGAGGCATCCCGGCTCTGCTGCACCTGCGCATCGAAGGCAACAACGCCAAAACGCTCGACTCCGTCACCGCGCCCGACATCGTCTCCGGTGATGTGCAGATCGTGCGTTTCGACCAGCGTGGCTGGCTCTGGATCGGCACCGACCTCGGCATCAACGTCTTCGACGGCAAACAGTGGAGACTCCTCACCCAGCGCGACGGCCTCGTCTCCAACGACACCAACGAAGGCGCCTTCTTCGCCGACCGCGACGGCTCCGTCTGGATCGGCGCCAACGGCGGCGCCATGCACATCCTGCACCCCGAACAGATCTTCGACACCTCGCCGCTCGATCTGCGCATCACCTCCGCCAGCCTCGGTGGCTCCCAGCTTGCACTCACCTCCAACACGCTCGCGCGCTGGCACGACGCTCCGCTCGATCTCCGCTTTACCTCGCTCAACTTCCACCGCAACGGAGCGCTTCGCTTCCGCTATCGCCTCACCGGCCTCGAATCCTCCTGGAACGAGACCACCCTGCACGCGCTGCACTACGCCGCGCTTCCTCCCGGCGACTATCGCTTCGAGCTCCAGGCCGTCGACCTCGACCGTCAGCTACGATCCGCCATTACCTCCTTCAGCTTCACCGTCAGCCCGCCCTGGTGGCGGACCCCGCCCTTCTACTTCGTGCTCGCTGTACTCACGTTTATCGCTTCCATCCTCGTCTGGCACCTGCGCGAGCGCAGACTCATTCAGCGTCAGCGCATCCTCCGCCAGCTCGTCGCCCAACGCACCCGCGAGCTCGAAGCCGAAAAAGCCGAGCTGCTCACCGCCCGCGAAGCTCTTCGCCAGCAGGCCACGCGCGACGCCCTCACCGGCCTCTGGAACCGTCCCGCCATCATCGACATCCTCATCCGCGAGATGGACAGCGCTCACCGCTCCGGCGCATCGCTCGCCATCGTGCTCGCCGACGTCGACCACTTCAAGCAGATCAACGACACCTACGGCCACCTCACCGGCGATGCCATCCTCCGCGACGCCGCCGAGCGCATGGAAGAAAACATCCGTCCCTCCGACTACCTCGGCCGCTACGGTGGTGAAGAATTCCTTCTTGTCCTGCCCGGCCTGCCCTACGAAGATCCGCACACCCGCCTGAACCAGTTGCAGCAGGCCATCGCCGGCAAACCCTTCACCTGCGAAGGCCGCTCGATTCAGGTAACCTCCAGCTTCGGCGTCGCCTGGCTCGAACCCACCATCGCCACCATCGAAGACCTCATCCGCCGCGCCGACGAAGCCCTCTACCAGGCCAAAGCGCAGGGCCGCGACTGCATCGTCTTCTACAACGAGCCCTGTGAAGAACCCCAGGATCAGTACAAGGCATAGCTCCCCTCACTCCATCTACGAAATTCTTCGTTGACATCTACGATTTTATTCGTATATCGTCCCCTCCATGATCCTTCACGCCTTGGCCTTGCTTCTCCTCGCCGGTTCCTGCCTGGCTCAAGACTCCACAGCCGTCCGCATGGACGAGACCGTCGCCACCTACGTCGCGTCCGGTAATTTCATGGGCTCCGTTCTCGTAGCTCGCGATAACCACGTTCTGTTGAACAAGGGCTACGGCTACGCGAGCCTCGAATGGCAGGTTCCCGACTCGCCCACGACGGTCTATCGCCTCGCTTCTCTCAGCAAACAGTTCACTGCCGCATCCATCCTCCTGCTTCAGGAGCGCGGCAAGCTCGACATTCACGACCCCATCCGCAAGTACCTTCCGGACGCGCCGCCAGCCTGGGACAAGATCACCATCTACCATCTCCTCACCCACACCAGCGGCATTCCCAACTACTCCACCTTTGCAGACCAGCAGATGCTCAATCCGTTTCCCATCACGCCCATGCAGCTCGTCGCGCGCTTCTGGAACCGCCCGCTCGACTTCGTGCCAGGCGAAAAGTGGTTCTACACCAACTCCGGATACGCCCTGCTCGGCTATCTCATCGAACGCATCACCGGCCAAAGCTATGGCGAGTTCGTCCAGCAGAACATCTTCCAGCCGCTCGGCATGGCACACTCCCGCTTCGGCTCCGATACAGCCATCATGCCGCAGTTTGCGACCGGCTATGCTCTCAGCCCCCAGGGACCCCTTCAGACGCCATCTCCCAGCTTCACCATGTCCTACGCAGCCGGAGCCATCTGCTCCACCACCGAAGACCTTCTCCGCTGGGAGCAGGCGCTCTTCTTCGGGACCTTTCTCTCGCCGGCTTCCGTACAGGCCATGACCAAACCCTTCAAAAACGGTTATGCTTTGGGGCTCGCAACCGGAACCGAAGGCGGACATAAACTCATCGCGCACAACGGCACCATCTCCGGCTTCAGTACACAGATGGCTTACTATCCCGACAGTAAAACCATCGTCATCGTGCTCTCCAATCTGGGAGGCGCACCCGCTCCCGAGATCGCCAGTAAACTCGCCGCCATCGCCATGGAAAACAAACCGGGCGAGCCGCAGCCCTGAAGAGCCAGATCACACAGCCTGATCCAGAACCGGCACAACCTCTTTCGCCCGCTCCGACTCACGCCACTGCGCAGGCGGTATCCCCTCCCACCCACGAAACGCGCGCACAAACGAGCTCGAGTCCTCATACCCCAGCATGTACGCCACCTCGTTCAGCTCCAGCGGTGAACGTTTCAAATAGTGACGCGCCGACTCGTGCCGCGCCTCTTCCAGCATCTGCTGAAAATTCAGGCTGCTCTCCTGCAACCGGCGCTGCAGCGTGCGCACACTCAGGCGCATCTCGCGCGCCACATCCGTCATCTTCGGCCGCCGCCCCGTCAGCCTGCGGTGGATCGCATCCCGTATCTGGTCAGGAAAGCTCAGGTCTTCGCGCTGACGCCGCAGGTCTTCGTCAAGCTGCGGCGCCAGAATCGCCAGCAGGTCTGCATTGCGCGTTATAAACGGACGCGCAGCATCTTCCGCACGAAAAACGATGGCGTTCCGGCTGCAGCCCGTCATCACCTTGCAGCCAAAGTGCCGCTCGAACAGCCGCACATGCTCGCGCTGCTGCATATACTCCACGCGGAGCGGAATAATCTCCTCGCCCGTGCCGTTCCGCGCCAGCGAAAGCACCCAGGCGAAGCACACATCCATCAGGACAGGAGGCTCTTCCTCTGCAGCCAGCAACCAGTTGAACCGCAGCGTCCACTCACCGCCGCTGATCTCGCTGACAATCTCCTCCGGGCAGGTGATCTGCTTATATCGCGCCGCCGAACGCATCGCCTCACCAAACGTCGCCGCCGAAAGCGCCGTCAGCCCAATCGGATCGTGCTGCTCCACGCGCCTCTCGGTGCCCAGCTTCAACCCCACCGTCGGATCGGGGCTTGCCTCTTTCACTGCCTTCCAGAACGCGAAGAACTCGTTGGTGGTCAGCTGGACGCGAGGCTGCTCTAACAATCCAATCGGCAGCCCCGCATCCCGCAACACATCCGACGCACGAATCCCGGCCTCTTTCAGCTTCGTCAACTTCCGCGCCGGAACTCTGAAGTGCTTGCTCATCGCCTTGTCTCTTACCCCTTCAGCGAAGCCATGTCGATCACGAAGCGATACTTCACATCGCTCTTCAGCAGACGCTCATACGCCTCGTTCACCTTCTGGATCGGGATCAGCTCGATGTCCGACGTGATGCCCTTCTCGCCGCAGAAGTCCAGCATCTCCTGCGTCTCCTTCAACCCGCCAATGGGCGAGCCTGAAAGGCTCTTGCGTCCGAACAACAGGTTGAACGCCGCGACCTGCAAAGGCTTCTCCGGAGCGCCCACCAGCACCATGTGACCGTCGCGCTTCAGCAGCTGCAGATAGGCGTTGACATCGTGCTCGGCCGAGACCGCATCCAGAATGAAGTCGAAGCTGAACAGGTGCCTCTGCATCTCCTCAGGGTTCTTCGAGATGACCACTTCATCCGCACCAAGACGCAGCGCGTCCTCCTTCTTGCCTGGCGAAGTTGTAAAGACCACCGTGTGCGCTCCCAGCGCATGCGCAAACTTCACGCCCATGTGACCCAGACCACCCAGGCCGACGATGCCGACCTTCTTACCCGGCCCGACACCCCAGTGGCGCATCGGCGAGTAAGTCGTAATACCCGCGCACAGCAGCGGAGCCACACCCGCGAGGTCAAGATTCGCCGGAACCTTCAGCGCAAACTTCTCCCGCACGACGATGCTCTCCGAGTAGCCCCCATACGTCACGCCACCCAGGTGCTTGTCCGGCGAGTTGTAGGTCAGCGTGAAGTTTGGGCAGAACTGCTCCAGCCCCTCTTTGCAATCCGGACAGGTCCCGTCCGAGTCGACCATGCAGCCCACAGCCGCAAGATCGCCCACTTTGAACTTCGTCACAGCCGAACCAACCTTCGCCACGCGGCCTACAATCTCATGCCCGGGAACGCAGGGATACACCGTTGCGAAGACATCCTTCCACTCGTTCCGTGCCTGGTGCAGGTCGGAGTGACAGATGCCGCAATAGAGAATCTCAATCTGAATATCGTCAGGAGTTAGATCGCGCCGCACGATCGTGGAGGAAGCAAGCGGCGATGTCGCACTGGCAGCGGAATAAGCTTTTGCATTAGGCATGGGTCTACTCTAGCTCCCAGCCGACGCAGCGTGATAGGCAAAACACGCCAAACCGTATGCAAAACACGCCAGCGATGCCGATTTAACCGGCCTGCAATGCAGGCTCAAAAACGACCCAACCCCGGGCAACAAATACCGCTCTAACCATTTAGGATGGAGCAGCAATTAAGACGACATAAGTAAAATGGAGCAGCAAAATGAACAAGATTGTCTTTCTTTTCCCAGGTCAGGGTTCGCAGACTGTAGGTATGGGGCGCGATCTGTACGACACCCATCCCGTAGCCCGCAGCGTCTTTGAAGAAGCAGATGACGCCCTCGGCTTCCCCCTCTCCAAACTGATTTTTGAAGGCCCGGAAGACCAGCTCAAACTGACGGAACATACACAGCCGGCAATACTTACGGTCTCCGTCGCGATGGCGCGTGTGCTCGCCGAGCATGGCGTGACGCCTGCCCTTGCTGCCGGACACTCACTCGGCGAGTGGTCGGCGCACGTCGCTGCCGGAACCATCTCCTTTGCCGACGCCGTACGCACGGTGCGTAACCGCGGCCGCTACATGCAGGAGGCCGTGCCTGCGGGTGAAGGCGGCATGGCGGCGATCCTGGGGCTTGACTCCGTACTCATCAGCCAGATCTGCGAGCAGGTCGAGGATCAGATGACCCCTTTGCCCGGCCCGGATGCGAAGAACTTTGACCCGAAGCTTGCCATTGTCGCCCCGGCGAACTTTAATTCTCCCGCGCAGACGGCCATCTCCGGCGCGCTTGCAGCCGTAGAACATGCTGCCGCGATGTGTAAAGAGGCCGGAGCGAAGAAGACGGTGATGCTGCATGTGAGCGCACCGTTCCACTGCCCGCTCATGCAGCCAGCGCAGGACCGGCTTGCCGCCGATCTTCCGCAGATCACGTTTCATGACCCGACGATTCCCGTGGCTTCAAACGCCGATGCCCGTCTGGTGACACAGGGAGCCGATGTGCGCGACTGTCTCGTACGCCAGGTGACCGGCACGGTGCGCTGGGTCGAATGCGTCCACCTGCTGGTTGCGCAGGGAGCGACACATCTGTTCGAAGTCGGTCCGGGCAAGGTGCTGACTGGCTTGAATCGGCAGATTCTCGGGAAGGACTCGACGATTCCGGCAATGCATATCGATGACGTGGTTTCGATGGAAAAGGCCCTGGAGACCCTGGCGCATCCAGTGAATGCCTAGCGATCCTGACAAAGCAACCAACAAATATTCACAAGGAAGAATGAATGAATCCCGGCGATCTCGTAGAAGACTTCACACTCAAGAATCAGGACGGCAAAGACGTTTCGCTTTCGGACTATAAGGGGTCGCCTGTCGTTCTCTTCTTCTATCCGCGCGCCGACACGCCGGGTTGCACGATTGAGTCCTGCGGCTTTCGCGATGCGTTTACCAAGTTCAAGAAGGCGGGCATCGTGGTACTCGGCATCTCGCGCGACACCGTTGCCGCGCAGAAGAAGTTCAAGGACAAGTACGACCTGCCTTACGACCTGCTGGCCGACGACAAAATGACGCTCATCGACCGCTACGATCTGATCAAGCCAAAGAATATGTACGGCAAGATGGTGAAAGGCGTAAAGCGGACCACGTATCTCATCGGGCCGGACCAGCGGCTGATCCACATCTTTGAGAACGTTAAGCCCGAGGGCCACGCCGAAGAGGTACTTGCTCTGCTGAAGAAGCAGAAGTAGGGATGCAGGTTTTCCTGCGAAGCATCCTGCCAAGAATGCGGGGCCTTCCTCGATTCGCCTTCGGCTCGCTCGGAATGACACTTCCTACTTAGGTTGCGAAAGGTCGCGCTCCGAGGTGATCCACCAGATGCCGTACTGATACTTCAGCTTGAGCTCCGCCGGCACATACCACTGGCGCTGCGGGCGGTCTGGCTGCTTTTCGGTATAGTGCTTGACGAGGTTGACGGTGGCGGCATCGCCCTGCTGGTCGATCTGCAGCTGCTCGATGGCGAAGGTCCACTCACCATGGCGTTTGGCGATCTCAGCCTTTTTATCGGCAGCGATCTGAGCGCGGGTGGCATTGGCTCGCCACATGTAGTGCTCAGCCGGGTCGGTGTAGTACGAGGCCTGCGTATCCGCATCGGTGGTGCGCATCGACTCCTCCCACTGGCGGAGCAGGTCCTCTGGCTTCGCGACGGCTGCCTGCTGCTCGGATGCAGCACTGGGAGCGCTCTTCTGGTCGGCCTGTTGTTGGTTCTGCTGGCCGCCGTTTCGTGACGAGAGATAGTGCATGCCAAAAGGCAGCGCCGCGGCAAGACACGCTGCGAGGACAGCGAGCACGATCCACCAGCGCTGTGTTCCGGATGTCTCCGTGTCGTCTTCTTCCTCCACCGCTATAGGCTCTTCCGCGGGAGTCGTCTCTGCGTCTGTCGGAGGAGCCTCCTTAATTGGAGCAACGGCTTCGTCCTTTGCGTGGGCCTTCGGAATATCGGCGGCTGAAGCCTCCACGGGCGCAGGTATGCTTGTCACGACCGGCTCGGGTACAGGCTCGAGCTTCCATTCCACTGGCTTGATCTTCGACTCCTTTGCTGCAGGCACGACCCAGTCCGGCGGAGCGTTTTCGTCGATGACGACGGGCTCGGGGACAGCAGAGACGGGGTCTCCGGCCGCTTCGGCCGCTGCTTCGAGCGTCTGCGGCGCTGGCTCCGGTACAGAGGGTGCTGCGGTAGGGTCGGCAATGCGTGTTTCCTGTTTCTCAGCGGGCTCTGCGGCAGAAACAAAATGCGGGGGTTCCTCGGCTACGACTTCGCCTTCGCCTGGAGTGACACTTTCCGGGGGAGACGCGAGCTGCTCCGACGCAATACTTTCTGGATGGGCCGCAACTCGATCTGCAATGGCAGGTTCGTGCGGAGCCACAGGCTGATCCATCGCAACCGCCTCTTGCGAAGACACAGGTTGGCGTTCCTGTGGAGGCGTGGGTGGCGTTGACGCGAGCAGCTCGCGCATCTGCGCGAATATCTCCATAAGGCGCTCACGCATCACCTCGTCCTGGCTGACGTTACCCAGAAAGGCCGAGGCCTGGTAGCTGACGTCAGCATCGATGACGGTGGTGCCGTCATCATCAATAACGTAGATGACGGTCATGTCGCGGCGGTTGACGCGGCGCGTTGGGCCCGGGCCAAGTCCGAGCACGGTGATCCGGTTGCTGCGACGCTCGACGTCGGCGACCTCGGTACGCAGAACAGCTTCGAGCGCAGCCAGCACTCGCTTGGCGTCCTCACCGGCAATTCTCTCGTATGCACGAAATCTCAAAAGCAGCCTCTCCCGCTCGGCATCGTACGCCTTAAAGAAAGTATGACAGCATAGAGGTATGGCAGAAGGAGAGAGTCGAACGCCCCTGCGGGCGACCGACGCATTTCGTTCGCGTAACTTCAGGCTGTACCAGGGGGCACGGCTGATCGTGATCCTCGGCGCGGAGGCGCAATCGGTCGCGGTCGCGTGGCAGGTCTACCAGATCACGCATTCTGCGATGAAGCTTGGGTTGACCGGACTGGCACTGTTTCTCCCCGGCATTCTCTGCATGCTGGCCGCTGGCCATGCTGCCGACCGCTACGACCGCCGACGCATCATCCTGTGCTGCTATGGGCTGCAGGCCATCTGCACGGCAGGGCTGCTATGGCTTTCGCTCAGCCGGTGGGCGCTGGCAGGAGGGCGCGTCTGGCCGATTTATACCGTCCTGATTGGCATCGGCATTGGCCGCGCGTTTAGCGGACCGGCGACAAGCGCGCTGCTTCCGTCACTTGTGCCGAAGGATCACTTCGTCAACGCCGTGACGTGGGGAGCGACGGTTTATCAGATCGCCAACATGTCGGGGCCTGCGGTTGGAGGCATCCTGTTTACGCTGCCCTTCACGGGAGCGCTACGGGGAGCGCCTGTCGTCTATGTCTTTACGCTGCTGATGCTGTGCGGCTATCTGGTGCTGATCGGCATGATTCGGGCAGTTCCGATAGAAAGGAAGCCGACGGCGTTCAACCTGCGCACCATGCTCGCGGGGCTGGAGTATGTGTGGCGCACAAAGCTGCTGCTCGGCTCCATCTCATTGGATTTGTTCGCGGTGATGCTCGGCGGTGCGACGGCGCTGCTTCCGATCTTCGCTACGGAGATTCTGCATGCCGGGCCGCGCGGGCTGGGAATGCTGCGCGCGATGCCCTCGGTGGGGGCGCTGTTCGTCTCGCTGCTGCTGGTGGTACGGCCGATCCGAAGACGGGCCGGAGCGACGATGCTGATGTGTGTCGGAATCTTTGGCGCGGCGACGATTCTCTTCGGTTTGTCGCGCAACATATGGCTGTCGCTGGCGGCACTGTTTGTTGTGGGTGCGAGCGATATGGTCTCGGTGGTGGTGCGCTCGTCGATGCTGCAGCTGGCTACGCCGCCGGAGATGCGCGGACGCGTCTCTGCGGTGAACTGGCTGTTTGTGGGAGCTTCGAATGAGTTTGGCGAATTCGAGAGCGGCGTGACAGCAAGCTGGTGGGGAGCGGTGCCTGCCGTTGTGGTCGGTGGCATCGGCTCGCTGGTGGTCACTGTGTCTACGGCGTTGCTCTTCCCCAGGCTGCGCCGGGCTGACAAACTGACCGCCGAGGCGCTGATGGAGGCCGAACGCGAACTGGCTACGGCTGAGCCGGTGGATTGAGTATCGGCGGCGCGTAGCGTTGTGCGGACTTGAAGAGACAATGCTCCATCAATTAGCGTCGGAGCGACGGCTAAACAGCCTGCGGAGGGACATTGGAAAACGGAAAGAAGGCTGCACTTGGCGGAACGCTGCTATTTCTTGCGGTTATCGGCGTTCGCGTCGGCATGATCTATCGCGAACGCAATGCTCCCGAGAAGCCCGTTGCCGCTCCGGCACGCGAGAAGATCGCCGACGACGATCTGGTCTACCTGAAGCACAAGCGCCAGGACAAGATGGAAGACACGAAGGAGCTGGTGGGCCAGCCGCTGTGGGTTTCGGCCGGCGGCCAGATGGACTACTATCCGGCAAGCGGCAAGCATGTTGATTTCTCGAAGGTTTCGGGCACGCTGCTGGGCGCGGAAAAGCTGGATGTCAAAGGGTTTGTGGAGCAGGTGAAGCCGAAGGCCGTTGCCAGCCGCATCCCGCCAGGAGATCGGCAGGTGGTCATGCTGTTCTCGCTGCCGAATTCGCAGACGCCCGACAAGGTCTACGGTGTGCCGGTGGGGTATCACGAGAATGGCGGGTACACGTTCTATCTGGACGAGATCTTCTTCTACGACGACCCGCACGAGTTGTACAAGCACTGGGGGCCGGAGATCTGGAAGGCGGTCGATTCGCACCAGGTGATTCTGGGGATGAACGAACGGCAGGTGCAGATGGCGCTTGGACAGGTTTCGAAGAGTCTGAGCAACGATTACGGCAATCGTTTGGTAGTTTATGCGAACTTAGGCAAGCCTTTCGCCGTAACATTCGTCAACAACAAGGTGACGGCCTTCCGTCCCGACCAGGGCTTCTAATTCTGACGACCGGATGCTTCGGGCGGTAAGGCGTCATCCTTGCTCAAGGAGGGGTCTTCCCCTATGAACACGGCTGATGAAACTCGACCGTCCGGGTGGACGCGCACAGTCTTCTACCTTCTCTGCGTGATCGCGGCAGCGGCGGCGTTGCGGCGGATTGTTGCGTTGCTGCTGATTAACGCCTCATCGCGTGCGGGGCAGTATGCGGATCTGGATCGTACCTTTGCCGATCATCGGGCGCTGACGCTGGCGCATATCGTGCCGGCACTAATCTTTGTGATTTTGCTGCCGTTCTGGTTTTCGGCGCGCGTTCGAGCGAAGGAAGAGATGCATCGGCGCATTACGCAGGTTCTCTTTGCGCTTGGCTTCATTGTCGGGCTGACTGCGATTCCGATGTCGGCGCATCCGGTTGGAGGCGTGACGGAGCTTTCGGCCATCATCGTCTTCGACGGCATCTTTCTGTTCTCGTTTGCGCGGGCGTTTATGCTCTTCGTGCGCCGCCAGCCGCGCTACCGCGAATGGATGATGCGCGCAATCGCCGTCCTGCTCGGCATTGCAACGACGCGTCCGGTGATGGGAGTGTTCTTTGCTACGGCTCGGCTGACGCATCTTGAGCCACGGCAGTTTTTCGGCGTCGCCTTCTGGATTGGCTTTACTGTGACATATCTTGCAGGGGAGTGGTATCTGCGGAGGCATCCGACGAATACAGTTCTTCAGTAGAGCTGAAAGTTGATCTCGATATTCAGCTCTACGACGATAGGCTTACCGTCTTCGGTAGCCGGTTTGAAAAGATATTGCTGTACGGCGTACAGCGCTTGTTCGTCTAAACCAAGCCCAGCAGGCTTGGCCACGACAAGATGACTTGGTTTGCCGTTCTCATCCACATGGAGACTGATCAACACTTTGCCGGTATAGTGCAGATTCCGCGCTGCAGGACTGAACACGGGCTCCGAGCCTTTGACAACTACTGGAGCCTTCATAACACCATGAACTTTCTTTGCTGGTAAATCTGGTGAAGCCGGAGCCGGATCGGGAAGAAGTTTTTCGTGAGCATAGCGCTGCCAATAGGTGGGAAGCAGCGGAACCAGCTTCGTCAAATCCTCCACAAAGATCGCATCCAGAGCATGACCGAAATCTCCATCCTGCGGTTGATCCACAACGATTCGCATCGTCTCCTCGTCCTTATCATTGACTAGCAGAACGACACGTTTTGGAGAATTGGAATTACTAACGAACTCCAGACCTATGCGCCGAGCTTCAAGGATCAGCTGATTATTTTTGAGCTGAACCTTACTCACGTCGACACCGCATAGGGTGAACGAGAGCAGTTTTGGCTTTCCCATCAACTGTCCACTGGCGTCAAAATGCAGTTTGTCTTCTCTCCAGAACCCGCGCAGATAGAGCGGTTTGCCCAGGAGCCGTGCTTTCAGCTCACCCTCCGTTGTTTGTGCGTGAGCAGGCAGGCAGAGACCTAGTGCAGAGAAAAATAGCAGCAAGCAAAGGCGCATGATCAGCAGACTAACCGATGGCATATCGGGAGGAAATCAAATTTGTGATCAGCCTGTATTCCGCAGCCCGGCGCTGATGCCGTTGATGGTTGCTGAGATGGCGCGGTTCAGCTCAGCGGACTCCGTCTCACCTTTAGCTGCGGCGGCGCGCTTGCGGCGGATCAGCTCGACCTGGATCAGGCTCATGGGGTCAACATACGGGTTGCGCAGGCGGATCGAGCGCTCGAGGACAGGATTGGTTTGCAGCAGGCGTGACTGGCCGGTGACGGCGAGCAGCATCTTCTGCGTGAGGTCGAACTCCTGCTTGAGCGTGGTGAAGACACGCTCGCGCAGGGCCTCGTCCTCGACCAGCGAGGCGTAGAGCTTTGCGATGCCGAAGTCGGATTTGGCCAGCGCCATCTCGACGTTGCGGATGATGTCGACGAAGAGCGGGAAATCCTTTGCCATTTGCTGCAGTTGTTGGAGGCCGTCGGGGTTTTCGCGCGCGAACTCGTCGAGCGCGTGGCCGACGCCGAACCATGCCGGCACCAATTGGCGCGACTGCATCCAGCCGAAGACCCACGGGATGGCGCGCAGGTCGGCCATCGTCTTTTTGCCGGTGCGCTTGGTTGGACGCGAGCCGATGCGTGCGTTCTCCAGCTCGGCAACAGGCGTGGCCTGCTCAAAGTAGGTGAAGGTGTCGGGGCTGTCGATGATGTGCTTGCGGTAGAAGTCGTAGGAGGTGGCGGAGATGCGCTCCATGGCTGCCTCCCACGTGGGCGTGATCTCACCGGTGAGGTGAGGCGCGCAATGATCCTTCTTGCCTTCGGCCGCAGCCTTCTGCAGTACGGCATCGGGGCGCGCGAGGGCGTCGAGCGAGGCGGCGATCATCAGTTCCAGGTTGCGCTCGGCGAGGATGACGTCGGAGTACTTCCAGTTGAGCACCTCACCCTGCTCGGTGAGGCGAAGCTCGCCGGAGAAGCTGTCGACCGGCTGCGCGAAGATGGCGCGGTGCGTCGGACCACCGCCGCGGCCTACGGTTCCGCCGCGTCCGTGGAAGAGGCGGAGTGTTACGCCACACTCGGCCGCGACACGATGCAACTCGCGGTGCGCCTTCCAAATCTGCCAGGTGCTGGTGATCATGCCGCCGTCTTTGTTGGAGTCGGAGTAGCCGAGCATGATCTCCTGCCGGTGGCCCCAGGATTTGAGTAGAGGCTGATACGCCTCGCTCGACCACAGGCGTCGCATGATGTCCGGCGCATTTTCGAGGTCTTCGATAGATTCGAAGAGCGGTACGGGTTGCAGGCCCGGGTCTTCACCATCGGCTTCAACCTTCACACCGCCCAGGCGCGCCAGCCAGAGCACGTTCAGCACGTCTTCGGCGCTGGTGGCTCCGCTGATGACGTATTGCCGAATCGCTTCAGGCGGATAGGTTTTCTTAAGATGCGCGATGGCGCGGAAGGTGTCGAGCACCTCGGCCGTCTGTGCAGAGAGTGCGGCTGGGAGACGAAGTGCGTTATCGGCGTTCTTCTCCGTGCAACCGGCAATCTCCATCACGGCGGCAGCGTGGACGCGGGCATGCTGGCGGATGTCGAGCGTCTGCAGGTGCAGGCCGTAGGTGCGCACTTCGAGAAGCAGCGGGTCGATCAACATCTCGGCGAGCCGCTCGCCGTGGTTTTGCATCAGGCTGGAGCGGAGGATGCTGAGGTCGGCGAGCAGATCGGCCGCACGCGTGTAGGGTGCAAGCGCAGGATTAGGCGGCAGAGGTACAGAGCTTTGCGGCGTGGCGCCGAGGCGCATCATGATGCAGGCGATCAGCAGGCGCAGGTATTCGAAGTGGAAGCGCTCTTCGAGCATGGTCTGCCCGGCGGTGCGAAGCTGCGTGAGGTAGCGGTCGAGCAGTGCCTGCAGCTCTTTCGACACGGGAACCTGCTGCGTCGAGCTGCCAAGCTGCTCGAAGACGTTCTGCAGGCGGCGGCGATAGTGGGCGATGAGCAGGCTATGCGCCATCGCCAGTGCGTCCTCGGTCGTTTCGGCGGTGACGAAGGGGTTGCCGTCGCGGTCGCCGCCAATCCAGGAGCCAAAGTGGACAACCTGTGGCAGCTCAGCGATCGAGGCGCGTTCGCCGTCGTATTCGGCTTCGAGCGCAGCGGCTACTTCTGAGTACAGAACAGGCAGCGTGTCGAAGAGCGAAGCCTCATAGTAGTCGAGCGCCATGCGGATCTCGTCGCGCACGGTGGGACGCGCACTGCGAACATCATCGGTCTGCCACAGTGCGGTAATCTCAGCGACGACCTCGCGCTCCAGCGCTTCCAGATCGGCCTCAGGCACGGCGATGCGATCGAGCTGTTCGAGTAGGTCGGAGATGCGACGGCGCTTGAACATCACGGAGCGCCGCGCCACCTCGGTGGGGTGCGCGGTAAAGACTGGCGTGATGGCTACGAGCGAAAGGAACGCGAGCGCCTGCTGGCGGTCGAATCCCGCCTCGCGCAAACGGCGCAGTGTGCCGCGCAGGTCGCCACGCGGCGGCGGAGCGTCGTTCAGCTGCGCGGAACGGCGGCGGCGCTTGCGATGGTTGGTTTCGGCAAGATTGATCAGCTCAAAGTAGAAGCTGAAGGCACGGCCCAGGCGATAGGCGCGCGTAAGGTCATCGGCGTGTCCGTGCACGGCGAGCAGCGCCTGCTGCATGTTGGAAGCGGCAGCGGCTGCATCGCCCGAGGCGTCGGCCTCGCGCCGCGCGATGGCGGTACGGCGAAGCTGTTCGACGGCCTCGTACAGCTCCGGGCCGGACTGCTCGCGCAGCACCTCGCCCAGCAGCATGCCTAGCGAGCGCACATCGCGGCGCAGTGGAGCTTCTTTCAGCTCGCCCGTGGGGGCAAGCAGTTCGGCAAGGCGCTGAGGCCAGTTGGTGGGAGTCCAGAGTGACGGCATCTCTCTGATTATTGCATCGTCACTTGCGGGTTTGCGTAACAGGCAAAAGGCTTACATCACGAGCGCGAGCTTCTCCAGCTCTTCCTGCATGCTCTTGACGGAATAGCCCGCCGACTCCATGCGTGAAGCCGTGGAGCGCGCCGCGTGGCTTGAAACACCGTAGCCGCGGGCCGAGAGATAGCTGCTGATGACGTCGCCAGCCTGCCAGGAATCGAGATGAGCATTCAGCAGTTCCTGGCGCAGACCTGCCAGGTCCGCCTCAGAGAACTTCTCTACTCGATTGAGTGCCATCGTCGTCATCGCATCTCCTCTCCGCGCTCTCGCGCCCGTCTCACTTCTATTAGATGTGCCTTTGATCCATAAGTTGCGGTTTCGGGCGGCCTGTGAGCTGGATTCAATAAACTCCTGTACGCATAGACCTTGCGCAAAAGTTCCGCCTATTTTGTCATCGCATTGCAGGGAGTTGTCGTGCGTGTGTTCCCTGGTCGTGGCAGCTATCGCGATACCATGAATACAGCTATGAAAAATCCCCATGTACTGGACGGAGTCGCCATCGCCTCCGAGATCAAGGCCGAGGTCGCCCACGAGGTCGCCGGCCTGAGCAAAAAGGGCATCGTCCCTGGACTCGCCGTTGTTCTGGTCGGCGAGGTTCCCGCATCCCAGATCTACGTTCGCAGCAAGGTCAAGACCTGCGGCGAGCTGGGCATCTACAGCGAGATGCTGACACCGCCTGAATCCATCACCACGGACGAGATGCTGGCCATCGTCGCCGAGCTGAATGCACGCGAAGATATTGACGGCATCCTGATCCAGCTTCCGCTGCCGAAGCACGTCGACACGAAGCGGCTGCTCGAAGCGATCTCACCGGACAAAGACGTCGACGGCTTCCATCCGGTAAATGCAGGCCGTTTGCAAAGTGGCCAGCCCGGGCTGCAGCCATGCACGCCGGCGGGCATCATCGAGATCTTGAAGCGCAGCAAGCTGCCGATCGCCGGGCAGAACGCGGTGGTCGTCGGACGCTCGGACATCGTGGGCAAGCCTGCCGCGCTGCTGCTGTTGAACGAATCGGCCACGGTAACGGTGTGCCACAGCAAGACGCGCGATCTGCCTGCGGTGACGCGCAATGCCGACATCCTGGTCGCCGCTATCGGACGCCCGGGGTACGTGACGCCGGAGATGGTGAAGGCCGGTGCAACGCTGATCGACGTCGGCATCAACCGCCTGACGGATGCGGCGGATGTCGATCGTTACTTCGCCGGAGATGCGGAACGGGCTGCAACGTTCGCGAAGCGCGGCTCGGTGATCGTCGGCGACATTCATCCAGCGGCGTTTGCCATCTCGGGGGCGTATACGCCGGTTCCGGGAGGCGTCGGCGCGCTCACCATCGCCATGCTCATGCACAACACGGTCAAAGCAGCCAGGCTGCGCCGCGGCATCGCCGTAGAGAGCATCTAATCCTATGCTTCGTGTTGGACTGACAGGAGGCTTAGGCAGCGGAAAGTCCACGGTTGCACGCATGCTGGCGTTGAGCGGGGCTTATATTCTGAACGCCGACGAGATCGCCCGTGGGCTGATGCAGCCCGGCGAGGCGGTTTACAACGCCATCATCGAACACTTTGGCCCCGGCGTAATGTTTGCCGATGGCAGCCTGAATCGTGGAGAGCTGGCACGGCTGGCATTTGCCGAAGGACGCGTCGAGGAACTGAACGCAATCGTCCATCCCGAAACGATTGCCAGGCAGGCCGCGATGATCGCGGAAATTGCCGAGCGGTCCCCGACCGCCGTAGTTGTGGTCGAATCGGCTTTGATCTTCGAGACAAAGCATGGCGAAATGAAACCCGGCGAGACGAAACCCAACGAAACCGTTCCGCCTTGGCGGACCCGCTTCGATTGCATCGTGCTGGTCACGGCATCGGACGAGACCAAGATCGAGCGCTTCGTGCAGCGCATGGCCGCCGGAGAGCCGCTGACTGCCGAGCGCCGCGAAGAGCTTGCCGCTGAAGCCCGGCGGCGGCTGGCGCAGCAGATGCCCGACGACAAAAAGATGGAGCTGAGCGACTTTATCCTCTTCAACGACGGCGAGATCGGCGAGCTAGAGGAGCAGGTGGACGAACTTTGGCCGGTACTCCGCTACGCCGCGGCAAACACTCCATGAAACGGTACGGCTTTGGCTCCGCTGGCCGCGTCTCGATACAATGAACGGCAGGCCGAATGCCCAGCGGCCGCAATGGCCATGACGGCCGTAATGGAAGGATTCACGGGTTACAACGACTCTATGAAACTGCGCCCCGTTCTGCTCGTTCTGCTTCTGCTGTCTGGCTTTTACTACATCACGACGCACTCGTCGTCGGCCGGAAAGCTCTTTCCCTGGCTGCATTCTTCTCAGGCTGCGAGCGATGGCACGAGCGTTGACGTCAAAGGCCCGGCAGCAAGCTTTCAGTTGACACAGGCCTCGGCCGCGCCTGCCTTCGACGCCGAAGAGCAGCAGAACATCGGCGTGTACAAGAAGGCCCTGCCTTCGGTCGTCAACATCACCTCGACCGAGGTCGCCTTCGATTTCTTCTACGGGCCAGTGCCGCAGCAGGGCCAGGGGTCAGGCTTTGTGCTGACCAAGGATGGCCTGATCATGACGAACAACCACGTGATCGGCAACGCGCAGCGGCTCGAAGTCATGCTGTCGGACAAGCACAAGTACAAGGCCCGCGTGCTGGCAACGGACAAGAACCACGACCTGGCGCTGATCAAGATCGACGCGCCGAATCTGGTACCGGTGACACTGTCGGACTCGCGCAACCTGATGGTGGGCCAGCGCGTGTACGCTATCGGCAATCCATTTGGCCTGAACGGCACGATGACACGCGGCATCATCTCGGCGATCCGCTCGATCCGCAGCCCGAACGGTGCGCCTATCGAGGATGCGATCCAGACGGACGCGGCGGTCAACCCGGGCAACTCCGGCGGTCCGCTACTGAACTCGCGTGGCGAGGTGATCGGCATTACGACGATGATCGCCTCAAATGGAGCAGACCAGAGCTCGGGCATCGGCTTCGCCATCCCGATCAACACGGCACGCGCGATTCTGGACGACTACGCGAAGTACGGCTACATACGGCGTCCGACGCTCGATATCGTGACGCTGCCGATTGGGCCCGACATCGCTGAGCAGATTGGACTGCCCGCCGACTACGGCATTCTGATTGAGCGTGTGCTGCCGGGTGGCGCTGCCGACAAGGCTGGCCTGCGCGGCGGGACACAGCGTGCCTATCAGGGCAATACGCCGGTGATGCTGGGAGGCGACCTGATTATCGCCATGGACGGCGAGGACATTACCAGCCCGCAGGACCTGTCCGCCGTGATGAACTCGCATCGCGCGGGCGACGTGGTGACGGTCACCGTCTTCCGCGGCCGCAAGCGCATGGACATCAAGGTAACGCTGGGCGATGCGCGCGACCAGCAGGGACGCGGCCAGACGACTTAGCTCTTAGGCATGTTCACATCAAAGCCCCGGTTTATTGGCCGGGGCTTTGGTTTATGGCGAGCACGGCGATTCAGCCGACAGGCAGATACCGCCGTCCCTCAATGCGGTAGTTGCCGCTGAGCACGCGGGCAATCGCTTCAGGGTAGGCGATGTGCTCCTGCTCAAGAATGCGTGCGGAGAGCGTCTCGGCTGTGTCCGTGTCGACGACAGGGACGGCCTTCTGCAGGATGATGACGCCGTGATCGACGGCCTCGTCGACGAAGTGCACCGTGCAACCGGCAACTTTTGCGCCGTAATCGAACGCCTGGTGCTGTGCATCGAGCCCCGGGAACGCCGGCAGCAGCGACGGATGCACATTGAGAATACGGTTCGGGAAGGCCTCCACGAAGGCTGGCGTGATGATGCGCATGTATCCGGCAAGGCAGACGAGATCGACCTCATAGTCGGTAAGCGCGGCGATCATGCTGGCATCGTGCGCTGCACGAGCCTCAGGCCCTTTGCCCTGCTGCGGGATGGCCTGCGCCACGAGGCCGAGGGAACGCGCCGCTTCAAGCCCCGGAGCATCGGGTTTGTTCGAAAGCACCACAGCGATCTCGGCGCCTGGGATGCGACCGTCGGCAAGAGCGCGGTGGATGGCAAGGAAGTTCGAGCCTCTGCCGGAGAGAAGGATACCTAGTTTTTTCATCGATACCGGAACTTGCGGCCTGAACGAAACTTCAATACCGCAAAGTCTCCTTGAACCTAGTTGTAGCTGACCTTGCGCTCGCCGCGCACGATGCGTCCGATGATGTGGAAACGTTCGTTGGCGCGGTTGAGGATCGCCTTGGCCTTCTTCACCTTTTCCGCCGGGATCACGACGATCAGGCCGATGCCCATGTTGAAGGTACGTAGCATCTCATCGCGCTCGACGTTGCCAAGCTTCTGCAGGTGCTCGAAGAGCGGCGGAACCTGCCAGGAGGCGAGATCGACCTGCGCACCCATGCCCTTGGGGATGATGCGTGGCAGATTTTCCGTAATACCGCCGCCGGTGATGTGCGCCATGCCGCTGACGACCTCACCGTTGGTCAGCTTCTTGATAATGGCAAGATAACTGCGATGGACGCGCATCAGCGATGCACCGGTCTTATCCTTCAGCTCGTTGACGTACTGGTCGGGGCCGTACTTCGCCACTTCGAACAACAGCTTGCGGGCCAGCGAGTAGCCGTTGGTGTGCAGCCCGTTCGACGGAATCCCCAGAAGGATGTCGCCCACCTGAATACCGTCACCGGTAATGATCTTGTCGCGGCTTACAGCGCCGATAATGGTGCCGGCGAGGTCGTATTCGCCCTCGGCGTAGAAGCCGGGCATCTGCGCGGTTTCCCCGCCAATCAGCGCGCAGCCATTGGCGCGGCACGCGTCCGAGATGCCCTGTACGACCGTCTCGACGACGGAGTTCTCGAGCTTACCGGTAGCAAGATAGTCGAGGAAGAACAACGGCGTCGCGCCCTGCACCGCGATGTCGTTGACGCAGTGGTTGACGAGATCCTGCCCGACGGTGTGATGGATGCCGAGGTCGAAGGCGACCTTCAGCTTGGTGCCGACGCCATCGGCCGAGGAGACCAGCACGGGGTTTGGGAACTTCTCGAGATCTAGCGAGAAGAGGCCGCCAAAACCGCCGATCTCTGAAAGCACATGCTTGTTGAAGGTCTTGCGAGCCAGCATCTTGATGCGATGCTTGGACTTATCGGCGGCCGAGATGTCGACGCCGGCATCGACGTAGCTGACAGACTTCTTCGCAGCGGCTTTCGTCTGCTTCGGCTTGAGCTTGGTTTCGGCAGAGGCCGCATCAGAGGTGGGCAAGTTCACCGGCAAGATGTTCTCCAGAGGACGAAGTATTCAGTGGTGCGGAGTTTTCAGTCTAGCAGGACGACGCCTGTGGGCGTTAAACCGGGATAAACAAGCGTTATTCCCGCGCACGCGGAGCATTCAGAAGCCGAGAAACCGCTCCCGCTGCGCCGGCGCGGGAAGAGGGCAGACATCGTAGCGTCCGAAGACCTTGTAGCGCATCCGCGCCACCAGACCGTAAACCGCCTCTCGCAACGGGCGCGGTACAAGCTGCAGCAGGCGGGCGAGACCATTCCAGCCGAGCAGCCGTAACACTTCAAGGGCCGCATCGGAGCGCCAGTAGATGCGTTGCGTTGCTCTGAATGGAGAGGTGACGAGCGCCATGCCTTCAGGAACCTGTTCTCCCTCAAGAAGTTCGCGCGCGATGTCGCTCTCCAACGGAGCGAAGAGAATCCACCCCTGCGCATCGTGCCTGAGCACGAACCGCACCGATCCGTTGCACAGCGCGCAGACGCCGTCGTACAGCAGGATAGGATGTTGTGCGATCTTTGCGCGGTCGGCCTGAGTCATTGCGTCACCAGCAACTCTTATACTGAATCTGATGCCGCTACCTCTCAATCGCTCCCGCCAGCTGCAGCAACGCGCCGAATCCCTCTTGCCGGGCGGAGTCGATTCGCCTGTCCGCGCCTTTCGCTCTGTAGGCGGCGATCCGCCGTTCGTAACGCGTGCCGAGGGTGCCTATCTGTACGACGAGGACGGCAACCGTTACGTGGACATGTTCGGCTCGTGGGGGCCGATGATTCTCGGCCACGCATTTCCGCCAGTAGTGGAAGCGATTCGTGAGGCAGCGGGCCGCAGCGCGAGTTTTGGCGCTTCGACCGCAGCCGAGGCAGACCTCGCCCTCATGGTGCAGGAGTGTTTCCCCTCCATCGAGAAGCTGCGTTTCGTGAACTCAGGCACCGAGGCCTGCATGACCGCCATCCGGCTGGCGCGCGGATTTACAGGTCGCAACTTCGTCATCAAATTCGAGGGCTGCTATCACGGTCACTCGGACTCCCTGCTGGTGAAAGCCGGCTCAGGCGTAGCAACACTCGGCATTCCCGGCTCAGCGGGTGTTCCGGCAGAAACGGCAATGCATACGCTGGCGCTGCCATTCAACGATTTGGAAGCCGTACGCGCAGCATTTGCGGCGCGCCCAAAAGAGATCGCCTGCATCATCGTCGAGCCGGTGGTCGGCAACGCGGGCGCCATCGCCCCACTACCCGGCTATCTGAACGGCCTGCGCGATATCGCGCACCGGCACGGCGCGCTGCTGATTCTGGATGAGGTAATGACCGGCTTCCGGCTCTCGCTGGGCGGTGCGCAGAGGCTCTATGACATCAAGCCTGACCTGACGACGCTGGGCAAGATCATTGGCGGCGGCCTGCCGTGCGCTGCGTTCGGCGGACGCGCGGAGATCATGAACTATCTCGCTCCGCTTGGCCCTGTCTATCAGGCAGGGACGCTGAGCGGCAACCCGCTGGCGATGGCCGCGGGCATTGCCACACTCCAGCACCTGATCGAGAACGAACAGGCGATCTATCCTCAGCTTCAGAAGACGACAGAAGCCATCGCGACAGGTGTCGCTGCGATTGCACGCGAAGCAGGCGTACCGCTGATGACGAATCAGGTGGGCTCGATGTTCACATGGTTCTTCACCAGCAATATGGTGACGAACTTCGCATCGGCATCAACATCAGATACGGCAGCCTTCGGCCGCTTCCACCGCGCCATGCTCGAAGCCGGGGTCTGGCTGCCGCCCAGCCAGTTTGAGGCGGCGTTCGTCTCCACAGCGCATGGCCCCGCTGAAGTAAAGGCGATCCTCGACGCTGCGCTCAGATCGTTGCAAACCAGCTAAAATTTTGCGCAACACTACAAACGCAAAAAGGATGATCGGCCGATGACCGGACTACTCCGCAGAACATGCACATACGGCGCTGGTGCGCTTCTGGCGCTTGCAACAACTTTCTCTTCGGCGCAGTCGCAGACGAAGCTCTCTGCACATTGGGAGGAGCTGACCGGCCCAGATTTCATCGCAGCCATCAAGCAGGCACAGGGCACGTGCATTCTGCCCATCGGCATTCTTGAAAAACATGGACCGCATCTTCCCATCGGCTCCGACCTGCTGAACGCACGCTACACCGCGCTGCATGCAGCGGAACAGCAATACACCGTCGTCTTTCCCGAATACTATTTCGGCCAGATCGCCGAGGCGCGGCAGGAACCCGGCACCGTCTCCTACAGCCGCGAGCTGCAGCTGGCGCTGATGCAGGCCACCACCGACGAGATGGCGCGCAACGGCTGCAAGAAGATCCTGATCATCAACGGCCACGGCGGCAACAATCATCTGCTCCCCTATTTCATCCAGACACAGCTGGATAAGCCACACGATTACGTCGTCTATCTCTTCGACCAGCGTGTGCCTCCCACAGGCGGCCCTGCGAAGAAGACAACGAACGACCAGCACGCCGGCGAGAGCGAAACTTCGAAACTGATGATCGTGCGGCCTGATCTGGTGCATCCTGAGCGGGCCAATGCGGAGTCCGGCGCAGACCAGCATCACCAGAACCTGCCCGACGGTGTCTACACCGCAATCTGGTGGTATGCGCGCTTCCCCGATCACTACGCCGGAGACGGCTCCGCCGCATCACGCGAACTGGGAGAGTTCCAGATGAAGTGGTGGGTAGACTCCGTCGCGAAGGTGCTTGCCGCCATCAAAGCCGACGATGTAAGCCTGAAGCTGCAGAACGAGTTCTTCGAAAAGACTTCGCATCCGCTCGATACGCCGCAGTAAAGCGATCTAGAGCCACGCATCCACGGTAACGAAGCGTGAAGCACGGTAGCGCTCAATCAGCAGCTCGGTGGCTTTGACAGACTCCAGCCGCGATGCGCCCAGGCCAAGGTGTCCGCCATCGTGCAGCAAGATGTTGCTGCCGCGTCCACCGCGTTGATTGCGCTCGACGCCACGCTGCACATGACTCGCGATCTCGTCGCCGGTGATCGTGCGCCAGTCGTAGCCCATCGCATTCCACTGCACCGGCGTCATGCCCATCTCGCGCGCAACCTGCAGCACGACAGGCCGCCGTGCCCCATGCGGAGCACGGAACCAGCTCACCTTCTCGCCAATGACATCTTCAATGGCGGCGCTTGCCCCCATCAGCTCCTCGCGAATCCTCCGCTCGCTCTGCCACGCGAGCCACGGATGCGTCATGGTGTGATTGCCGATCAGGTGTCCGGCCTGCACAATCTCGCGTACTAGCGCGGGACACTGCGTCGCAAACCCGCCAATCAGAAAGAAGGTCGCCTTGACTCCGTGCCGCGCAAGCACTTCAAGCAGCTGCGGCGTCGCAGCCGGATTCGGCCCGTCGTCATAGGTCAGCGCAAGCTCATGCGGACGTGCTGGAGCAATGAGCGTACGGCCGAAGAGCTGTGACCCCGGCGAAAGCGCGGCCCACGCCAGAGTTCCCCCGGCCGCCACTGCAGCAAGCGCCGAAGCTCCCCACAGTTCCGCAGAAGGAGCAAGACTCGCAGCTAACCCAAACGCATCGATCCGCAGATTCATCCCATACCATCATCTCACCGGAGGCTGCTACAAGCAGCTAAGACGCTTCAGCGTCTCGGCGTCCATCGCTCCGTTGAAGTAACGCCCAAGCGCGATCTCAAAGATCGATTCTTCGTTGGCCGCCCTGGCAAACAACGTCATGCAGGAATGAAACTTCATATCGTCGGGATAGCCGAAGATCTGCTCCGCGGTCCTGCCATTGAGCGCGGCGACCGTCTCCGTGATCTTGCGTAGTCTCGCCCCCAGCACACGGTGCTCCAGGTAAGCCCTGGCCTCGTCGAGCGACGAGATGGCGTAACGCACCGACATCTCGCTCAAACCAAGCCCGCGAATCTGCGGAAAGATGAACCACATCCAGTGGCTGCGCTTGCTTCCGCTCTGCAATTCCGTATAAGCGCGCTCGTAAATGCCCTCCTGGGCTACGACGAAGCGCTCAAGATCGTATTTGTCAGCGCCCGAAAATTCCGGCGTGGAGAGGGATGGACTCATCGTGAGGCTTCCTTGAAGAAGAGAGCAACCGCCATCAGAGTAACGATTGCCACCCTGCCCTACAAGCACAGCGCGCTTTCTTCTTATCGCAGATAAAAATTTCTAAGCTTCCCATCTTCGCAGCGCAGCGTATAACAGGCAGAGAGAAAAGGACATCGTATGAAGCCATCCGGCAGCACGCGAATAGCTGTCTGTGCAGCAGCAGTCTTCATCCTTCTGTTTGCTGCACTGCAACTGGTGCGGCCACGCATCGAGAATCCTCCTGTCACCGCCGATCTCGCGGCCCCGCTCGAGGTGAAACAGATCCTGCGAAACTCCTGCTACAACTGCCATTCCAACGAGACGCAACTGCCGTGGTTTGATCGTCTTGCGCCTGCGTCGTGGCTGGTCGCCAACGATATCAAGGAAGCTCGGCGCCATCTCAACTTCTCTGAGATCGGCAACCTGCCCGCCGCGCAGCAGAAGGCCACGCTGTATGAGGTGGTCAATCAGGTTCAGCTCGGTGCGATGCCTCTGCCGCAGTATCTTCTGATCCATCCACATGCCCGTGTCTCCGCCGAAGACCTTGCCGTGTTGAAGGATTATCTGAATCCGTCGGCGCCTCCTGCCGCTCCGGATGACGCCGCGAAAGCGACAGCCGATACGCAATACGACAAGTGGATTCAAGTGAGCAGCCGTACGCTCACCGTTCAGCCTGAGCTGAACGGCATCGCCTACATCCCCGACTACAAGAACTGGAAGGTCGTCAGCACGACGGACCGCTTCGACAATCACACACTCCGCGTCATCTTCGGCAATGACGTCGCCATCCGCGCCATCGCCGAGCACAGGATCAACCCGTGGCCCGACGGCACCATCTTTGCGAAGACAGCATGGGCGCAGCAGGTGGACGCCAACGGCGACACCAGGAGCGGAGCCTTCATCCAGGTGGAATTCATGATCAAAGACAGCGCAAAATACGCCTCCACCAAGGGCTGGGGATACGCACGCTGGCGCGGTATGGACCTGAAGCCTTACGGCAAAGATGCCGACTTCGCCAACGAATGCGTTGGTTGCCACAATCCCGTTCGTCGCAACGATTACGTCTACAGCTTCCCGCTCAGCGGGCAACAGTGAGGAGAACCCTATGCGATTCCTTTTGATGACCGCAGTCGCTCTTCTCGCAATGACTGGATGCGATTCGACAAAGCCGGAGCCCGCATCCATCAATCAACAGGCGGCACTCACAGGCCAGCTTCCTTACAACCCGCTCGCATGGAAGGTTGTCACCTCGTGGACCAACAAACACGATGCGACCATGTCCACCCTGTACGGAAATGACGCAGCGGTGGCTTACGCGCGCTCGACTGCGGGCACAGCCTATCCTGCGGGATCGATTCTCGGCCTTGTGACGTGGGCGGAGCGTGACGATCCGCACTGGTTCGGAGGAAAAATTCCTTCAACACCACAGTCTGTCGAATTTGTACGTGTCGGCGAGACGGGCCAGCCAGAGTATCGGCTCTATCGCGGCTCGCCGCTCGCTCACACCGACGCGGGCGCCGATGCGCCCAATAGAATCGCGTACATTACAACGCAGCGCGCCGCAGTTATGCCTTAGCCGGCTTGTTGCTGCGCAGGATCAGAAAGACGCTGACCAGCACCAGCACACCACCCACCAGCGCATGCGTTGTAATCTGCTCCCCTGCGACGAAGTATCCAAGCACCACCGCCACGACGGGATTCACATACGCATAGCTCGCCACCTTGCTGGCAGGCATTTTGCCCAGCAGCCACACGTACGCCGTAAATGCCAGTAGCGATCCGCAGGTGATCAGATAGACAAGCGCAAGCACCGCGCTTCGTGAGACATGCGGCCAGGGATGCATCTCTCCGAACCCGGCCGACAGCACCAGCAGCACTGCGCCGCCAATCATCATCGCTCCGCCCGACGTCACCGCTCTCGACTCCGGCAGCACCAGCCTGCGGCTCAGCACCGTCCCCAGACACCACCCAGCCGTTCCTACAAGAATCGCCAGCGCAGGCACAATCGGCAGTGACTGATGCGGGTCCGGCAACAAGAGTACGCCGACACCGCAGAAGCCCAGTAGGACGGCGCCCACCAGGCTCCAGCGCAGCGGCTGCATGCGGAAGACAAAGATCTCAAACGCAATCGTCATCAGAGGAACTGTCGCCGATAGAACAGCCGCGATTCCCGATGGCACGTACTTTTCCGCCCAGAACAGCAGCCCGTAGTCCACAACGAACATCAACGCGCCCATCAGCGCGAGACTGCGCCACTGCTGCCGCGTCGGACGCGCCGCACCGCGCCACTGCATCCAGCCGAAGAGAACGGTACCTGCAATAAACATGCGCGTTCCGGCGGCGAGTAGAGGAGGAATCTCACGCACTGCAATACGGATTGCTAGAAACGTCGTCCCCCACAGCACATAGATCGCAAGAAAGGCCAGCGCCACACGAAGGTCTACCCCTCCAGAACGCTTCTCGATCTTTTCGTCACTAACCGTTGTATTCGCCATTGATGGTTACCATATTTACAAACGCTGGATAACCTGTAAAGCTCATTTAGAAGGTTATCCACGAAATCTGTGACAAACTCTGCGGCCAAACCCTTCGAGCTTATTGCCGGACACCCCGTACTCGATCTGGTCAATACGCTGGACTGGCGATTTCGGGAATCCGGTACGGAAGAGCTCCTTCCCGATTACGCTGAACTGTTGCGCTTCGCCGAGCAGTCCGCGCTGATCTCCCCTCGTCAGGCACGCCAGATGCGACAGGCAGCATCGGAGCGTACCGCAAAACAGACGTTCCAACTTGTGATCGACCTGCGTGAGGCCGCAGCTGCGATCTTCTATGCCTTACTCGATGAACGAACTCCGTCGCCGGACGCTATTAAAAAACTTGACTACCATCTGCACGTAGCGCAAGCGAACTGCAACCTGCACTGGGCAAAGGGCTCCGGCTTCACGCTGCACTGGACCGATACCGTAAACCCGCAGCTTCCGCTATGGATGCTGTCGCAGTCCGCCGCCGATCTGCTCGTCAGCGAAGCCGCAGCATCGCTCCGCGAGTGCGCCAACGCCGAATGCCGCTGGCTCTTTCTCGACACCAGCAAAAATCGCTCCCGCCGCTGGTGCGATATGAAAATCTGTGGAAACCGCATGAAGGCGCGCCGCTTCAAGGCGCAGCACAAGGCGTAACCCCGCCGCATCGACTATCCTGTTAGTACATAGCTTTCAAGGGCGTAGCCATTCAGCCGCGCCCGAACGAAGAAGAGGAATCTTCCCTTGCCATTGAACTGCGGAATCGTCGGCCTGCCCAACGTGGGCAAGTCCACCATCTTCAACGCGCTCACCTCGGCCAAAGCCCAGGCGGCGAACTATCCCTTCTGCACCATCGAGCCGAACACCGGCACCGTGGTCGTCCCCGATGAACGGCTCGACCAGATCACCAAACTCGTCGTGCCCAACCGCACCGTGCCGACGACGATGGAGTTCATCGACATCGCCGGTCTGGTCGAAGGCGCCAGCAAAGGGGAAGGACTCGGCAACCAGTTCCTCGGCCACATCCGCGCCACCGACGCCATCTGCCACGTCGTGCGCTGCTTCGACGATCCTGAAGTGGTGCACGTCGCTGGCGGCGTCAATCCGCTGCACGACATCGACATCATCAACACCGAGCTGTTGCTCGCCGATCTCGACACCGTGGACAAGCGCGCGCAACGCGTCGAAAAGCTGGCTCGCAATACCCAGGACGCAAAGATCAAATCCGAGGCTGCAGCCGTCGCCAAGCTCAAGGCCGTGCTCGAAGCAGGCAAGCCCGCTCGCACCGCCGACCTCACCGACGACGAGCGCGCCGCCGCCCGCGAACTCTTTCTGATCACCATGAAGCCGCAGCTCTACGTCGCCAACGTCGACGAGGCAGCATTGACGACCGGCAACGCCTACACCGAGGCCGTCGAAAAGCGCGCCGCCGAAGAAGGCTCGCAAGTAGTTCGCATCTGCGGCGCACTCGAGAGCGAAATCGCGCTGCTTGAACCCAGCGAGCGCACAGAGTTTCTGGAGTCGGTCGGCCTCAAAGAACCCGGACTCAACCGGCTCATCCACTCCGCCTATCGGCTGCTCGACCTGATCACCTACTTCACTGCTGGCGTGCAGGAGGTCCGCGCATGGACGATCAAGCGCGGCACCAAAGCTCCAGGCGCAGCCGGCGTCATCCACTCCGACTTCGAGCGCGGCTTCATCAAAGCCGACTGCTACTCCTGCGAAGACCTCTTCAAGTACGGCAGCGAACAGGCCGTCAAAGAAAAGGGCCTGCTGCGCTCAGAAGGCAAAGAGTACATCGTCAAAGACGGCGATATTCTCTTCTTTAAATTCAATGTTTGATCGACGTGCTCTATCCGATCGCTGATGATCGCCCTCAATTAATCGTGAGGGCAATCGTCACCGGTGGCGGTGGAGTAATTCCCACCGCGGTCGTTGTCGCCGAAATGGTGACTGTATAACTTCCCGCAGTCGTTCCAGCAGGTGGAGGTGGCGTTGGCGATCCTCCCCCGCTACCCCCTCCGCCGCATCCGGAGAGCGCCGCCATTCCGGCAATCGAAACCAGAGCGATCGCTAGCGCGCGCCAGCTCCGGCGACGACGCATCGGAAACAGCCAGAGGGCCAGCACGCAGGCACTCACCTTACCCAGGTGCCCCCAAAGATCAGTTCCCTCCGCTGAAGCCGTATGGAGCGGCCTGGCCGTTGAGCCAATCGTGACGGTCGATTGAAAGAGCGGTACTCCATTTGGGCCAAGCGCCTGACTGGGATTGCTTATCAAGCATGTCGGCGGATTTGCCGCGGCACCGCTGTTGGAGGTGATCGAACAAGCCAGGTTCACTGTCCCGGTAAACCCTAGGGAGGAGATGACATTGACCGTATCGGTGTTTGCGGTCTTCGCTCCTGCGGTAAGAGAAAGCGTAGAGGTCGTGTGCGTCATCTGGAACGATGCCGGCTGCGAAAGCACCGTCTGGTTGATAGCAGCCGACGTCGAAGGCTGCCGGTAGGCATCGCCCGAGTAAGACGCGGTGATAGAGAACGTTCCTGCGATTGAAAAGATCTCGGGCGGCGAGAAGGACTGATTGCCTGTTACCGAGACAGGAGCGCCCAAGGCGACTCCATTCGAATACAGCTGTACCGTCCCGGTTGGTGCAGGCATGCCAATCGTCGATACCGCCGTATTGATATACATTCCGAAAACGCTACCGCCCCCCACTCCGATAGACCCCGAGGAAGAAAGACTCACTGTCGCTGACAGCCTCGTGACCGAGTACGGCAACGACACTGAGGTGGACGGCGAGTACACCGAATCGCCCAGATACCGAGCCGTCACCGTGTAGCTTCCGATTGTCGGAAAACGCAACATAGGCGTTGTTGCCGTCCCATTCACCAACGACACCGTCGCTACATAGTCTGCATAATTCGCACCCACGACAAGAAAACGCACCGATCCTGTAGGTGTGGGCGAGCCTGAGGGACCGGCCACTGTTGTGCTGAAGGTCACTGTCGTCCCTACCGGAATTGATGTGCTCGATGCGGTGACTGACGTGGTCGAAGTGAGCCCTGTCACAACCAGCGTGAAGCCCGGCGCCGTCGATGCCGCATAGTTGCTGTCACCGGAATACATCGCCGTAATGTAGTACGTTCCCGCCGCCGAAAAAGGAAGCGCAGCCGTGGTCGCCGCTCCTGACGACACCGCCACGGGCGCACCCAACGCATTGCCGTTCGCATAAAACTGAACCGTCCCTGTCGCTGCGTTTGCGCTGACCGTTGCGGTGAAGGTCACCGTCTGCGTATTCGTAATGGTCGTCGCGCTTCCACGAACCACAAGCGTTGTAGCAGCACCACTGGGACGCGATACCGATGCAGCGGCCGAAAGAAAGTTCGCCACGTCCAGCGATCCAAGCCCCGTCGCAAGATCGTAACCGGTCGTCAACGCATAGCCCGCCTGTCCCCCCAGAGTGCTTGTCGCGGACGGCGTGCTGTTGTTGCACAGGCTGGGAATGCTGACCGTGCAGTTGGAAACTCCGCTTGAGGCCGGTGTCGTATCGTGAAACGCATTCGGCGCCGACGCCGCAAGCCGATAGAGCATCGGATTCAGATTGCCCTGCGCTCCTCCCAGCTTCTGATTCAGTATCGCGGCAATGCCCGCCATCAGCGGCGCTGCATTCGACGTGCCACCAACATTCAGGAAGTAGTTCGAGGCGCAATCTCCTCCCGCCGCCGCAAAGCACGTGAAATACCCGTCATGGCCTGCGCTGGGAAAGCTGATATCAGGAACATCTCTGGCATGATCTGCTGGAACGCCCGTCCCTGTCTGCCACGATGGCTTGGGAACATACACACTGGCCCCGCCTCCCGTGCCAGCCCCAACATAGCCTCCCAGAGACGACACATACGTCGGCTCATTCCACGCGCCTTCCGGGATATACCCAATCGCAGACGCCAGGTTGCTGCTGTTGATGTTGGTCCAGTAGCTCGTGTTGAAGCTGAGATCGTTAAACTGCGTCCCGCCCACACAGGTCGCATACGAGCTCGAGCAGATTTCATTGATGCTGAGGAACTGGGTCGCCGGCACGACCGCGCCATTCTCATTGCATTCGGCGGCCCCCGAGTCGCCCGAAGAGACGAACACAGAGATGCCCTCGCTGGCGGCCTGCGAAAACAACGCATCCCACAGCGCCACTGAAGATACACCGCTATAGCCCTCGCAGCCGCCAAAGCTGATGTTCATCACCGGGTCCAGCAGCGTCTGCACCTCATACTGCGCCGCAAGATACAGTCCGTCGTAATTGCCCGCGTGGCCGCTGACAACCAAATCGACCTGCGCCCGCGGAGCCGCACTAATCACACGCTGGACATCGAGGGTGGCCTCAATCTGATCTCCGTCATTCGTCATACCGGGATCGACACCATTCGTCGGAATAACCGTATTCGGCAGATTGTTTGCTAATCCCGTCTTGCTCTCAAACGCCGTTATATCGCTTGCAGCGACACGCGAGCGGCCAATCACCGCTACCTTTTGCCCGGCCCCGTTCAAACCGGAGCTATAGACCGAATTGATATCGAAGATCGTCGCTAAATCTCCCGGCACGAGAAAGTGATTTCCGTTGACGGTCATCTGCGGACGAATGCCGCCCGCATTCGCCGTCTCCGCAAGCGACCTCACCTCGACATGATGCTGCGGCCTAATCTCCACTTCGGCGATCCCCGAGATGGAAGCCACAATCGGAGCCAGAGCAGCAGGAATCGCCGGCTCTTCTATAGGCGACAGATGCAGCGTCCCGCTCTTTTCGAAGTAGTGAAGATCCACACCCAGCGCAGCCTCGAAGGAAGATGCCGGACCGGATACATGGACAAACAGGCCGCTCGGGGCAATCTCTTTCACCACCAGCCCCTGCGACACAAACCATCCGCTCAGTGCATCCAGATCGTGCTGCGTAGGCCCGTACTGCTCTCCCACCTGTTGCGGCGTCAGCCATTGGTGATAGCGCGGCGAATCCACATTTTGCTGGTCCGCAAGAAGCTTTTCAAACTGCGCCTGCAGCTCGGGCGAACGCGAGAGAACAAACGTCATATTCAGCTCGGTGTTCGACGATACCGCCCCGCGATCACGCGAGCGGATGGCCCATCCCGGAACATGCCCCCGCAATCTCGTGCTCACCCCGGCATCAGGGCGAGCGATAACACGATCCCGCTGAACAGCAGTTCTTCCCTCAGCAAGAGACAGAATCGGACACAAGGCAGCACAAAGCAAAGCAAGGCAGCGAAAAACCATAGCAGGTAAATCCCAGTTCTAATGTGAGGGACTTATCCTACGACACACGACGTGAAATTTCCTAGCTCTAAGTGACAGCCGCAGTGAAGATACCTTCGAAGCGCACAAGTGTCAGCCCGCTCCCCGGCTTCATCGCCTGATCAATCGGCTTAGATTCGATCAGTGGTGCGAGCCTCCACCGGAACTTCCGCCACTGCCCCCTCCACCGCCGCTATGGGAAGCGCCGCTACCACCACCGCCTCCCATACTTCCTCCTCCGCCACCACCGTGAAACGAGCCTCCACCTGCACTGGAGGAAGCGCCGCTGGAATGCGTGCTGCTCGCACTGCTGCTGCCTCCGCGAAACGCGCTGGCGTTCCCGCCTGCCGGATGATTCGCCCCAGTACCTTGCACTCCGGCACCAGCACGCTGTGCACCTTGCTGCGCCTGCGCATTGGAGGCTTCCTTCCACGCCATACCCTCAGGCGCGGAGCCACGATGCAGAGCCAGCGGCACCGGTCCCGTGTTCCGCTCGTTGAGACTACGCTGCGACATCTCCGGAGCCATGTAGACCTGACGGCTCGCAAACCCCTGATGCTCCACCTGGCCCGAGAGCTGGCGCAAGCTGCCGAGCTGTCCGCGCGGAACCCCCAGCCCCGCCGAATCGCGCGCAAAGACGAAGCGATTGCCTCCATCCATCTTCGACTGCACCAGCGGCGTCTTGTTCACCAGCACCATCGACTGCGCCACCGTCGTCGGCCGTCTCGGCGGACGCGCCGCAACCGTACCTCGCGCCACCTTGTCAGGATGCCCACCCGTCAGCACAGCATTGCGCAGCCCATACCATGCTCCGCCCGGCTGCCATCCCCAGCCGCCATTGCAGAACATCCACGAACCCGTGTGATACGGCAGCCATCCCCACGGATACGGCGAGACCCACGAGTACCCTGCCCCGGGATACATCGCCCACACCCCATTGCTGTACGGACTCCACGACGCGCTGACAAAGTACGGCTGCCACATCGCGCCGCATCCGGTATTCACAAACGAGCCGTAGTAATACAGATCGCTGACGCCGTATCCGTTCGAGGCAAGCAGCGAATTCCCCTTGTTGTAGTGCTCGTGATACTTCAGCGCATCCTTATCCCAGGCGTCGAATGGTCCTTCATCTACCTTGTGCGCAATCTCGGGCTCTGCATTCGTTGTCAGATTCAGCGTCAGCGTCTGCTTCTTGCCAACCAGCATCGTTCCTGCACCATCGTTCATCGACGCACTGCCGGAAAAGACCGCCAGCTCAGCCTTAGGAGCATCCAGCGTCAGCCGCAGGTGCGTACCCGGACTGATCGTGACATGCATCTTGCCCGTGGTCACCGTGAACTCGTTATCCTTCGTCTTCTCTGTGTTCACGTAGACCGTGCCGCGATTCACCTGGATCGTCGATGCCTTCACCCCCGTGCTGCGCAGCACCAGCAGCGGAAACTGCACCTCGGTGTCAGGAGCCAGCCGCAGCGTACTCCCGTCTTCGAACTCCACCTCCGCCAGGCCATCGGTGCTTTGTAATTTCACTCCCTGCACAATGGGCATGTTCTGCATGGACAGCTCCAACCCATGCCCCACACCGCGATCCATCATGACCTTGCCAGTGACATCGCTCAAACGAACGATGCGCACCTCCACGTCACCAGGCTGCGCATCCTCCGGATCCGATGTGCGAGCATCCACCTTTGCCCCCACCGGCTGGGACACCGTGTCCGCAGCAACGGCCTTCACCACGTCGGCCTGCAACTCCGTTTTATCTGTCGCGGAATTTGCCGCGCTGACTCCAGGCTTTGCTGCGCCTGCCGCACTTTCAGACGGCTCCTGGGCGGCCACAATACCAGCCATCGCCAACGTCGCCATCAAAACTGCGGTTGCCGCCGATCCATGAAGAGGAAACTGCATTTGCGTCATGGGAAACCGCCTTTAGGAACGCCCAAAGTATACGCCGCGCGCCCCAACAACCATATCGCTGTACGTTCAGATGCTTCGCCGAGAGCAATACGTTCAGTTTTTATGATCCCGAACTATCTTTCTCGATCACAGCCTCCGGTCGCTGCGCATACTCCGCCCACGATCCGTCGTACAGCCGCACCTTCTCCGCCCCAGCCAGCTCCAGCCCCAGCGCAACCACAGCCGCTGTCACGCCCGATCCGCACGTCGTCGTCAACGGCTGATCGAGCCGGACACCCTTCGCCGCAAAGACCTCTTTCAACCCATCCGACGACTTCAGCCGCCCTTCAGCCACCAGCTCCGTAAACGGCACCGAAGTCGCCCCCGGCATATGCCCCGAGCTCAGCCCCGCCCGCGGCTCCGGAGCCGTCCCCGCAAACCGCCCCGCCGAGCGCGCATCCAGAATCTGCCCACGCTCCGCAATCGTCTTCTGCATCTCGGCAAAGTCCTTCAACCGCGAGCGGTCAAGCTTCGCGTGGAAGCTCGCCGCCGGACGCTTCACCTCACCCGACTCCACCGGCTGCCCCGCATCCACCCACGCCTTCAATCCACCATCCAGCAGGTAGACCTCCTTCACGCCGTACGCCTTCAGCATCCACCGCGCACGCGGAGCCGAGAAGACGCCCTCCTGTTCGTACACCACCACCGTCATGCCGTCGCCCACACCCAGCACCGACATGTTGCGCGAGAACTCCTCGTCCGCCTGCAGCATGTGCGGCAGCGTCGTTGCGTGGTCCGAAAGCGCATCGATGTCAAAGAAGACGGCTCCTGGAATATGCCGCTCCACATAACGCCCCCGCGTATCGACAACAGGCGTAACGCCAACAGGAGGCAGCGTCGCATCCAGCACGACGACGTTGGGATCGCGAAGACGCGCAGCAAGCCACGAGACAGAGACCAGAGGATTCATACCTCCAGCTTATCGCGTGCAAACCAGCCGGCTGGCCCCTGCCAGCAGCGCATAGGACATTCAGCCCTCCTCAGCCAACGTCCGCCTTCTGTACCATGAACAGGTTTCTATTCCCCTCCAGTGAAGGAGCAGACATTCATGGCAAAGCAGACACGCAGAGGCCTCCTCAAGAACGCCGCACAGGCAGCCATCGCAGCAGGCGGAGTGCTAACCGCGCAACAGGCCTCCGCCCAGACCGGCGAGCACGCCCTGGTCAAAAAGGACGCCACCGGTAAGTCGCAGACGCAGTTCCCCTTTACCTCCGTCGTCTCTCTTGGCAACCTGCTCTTCGTCTCCGGCATTGGCTGCCGCGTCCCCGGCACCATCGAAGAGTCGACCAACTGGGTGCTCGACGAGCTCGAAAAAAACCTCGCCGCCTCCGGCTCCTCGCTCGAGAAAGTCCTCAAGGTCAACCTCTTCATGGAGAACATCAAGGAATTCGACCGCATGAACGCCGTCTACAAGAAGCGCAAGTGGGGCACCGTCTTTCCCGCGCGCAACACCACCCAGCCCGCCGCGCTGCCCACAGGAGACTACGGCCTGGTCATCGACTGCATCGCCTACGTCTAGCCACACACGCTGCGGATCGCACCACACCCCTTCGGTAAGATGAATTTCGTTCAAACAATAAGGAGAGTCATGCCCCATTCCCAGGACCCCGCCGACGAACTACAGGCATCCATCACCAGCCGCAGGGAGTTCCTGCAAGGATCGCTGGCCGTAGGCGCAACGCTCGCCTCCGGCGCACTGCCCGCCATCGCCGCACCCACGCCCGGCCAGAAGCGTCCGAACCTGATCTTCTTCTACGGCGAAGGCCAGCGCGCCGACGCGCTCTCCATCGCTGGCAACAAGATCCTCAAGACGCCGAACCACGACCGCATCGGCCAGGAGGGCATGTACTTCAAGAACGCCTTCTGCACCAACGCGCTCTGCGCCCCCGCACGCGCCACCGCGCTCACCGGACTCTACTCGCGCACCACGGCAGCATTCGATAACACCGGCCTCCACCGACCGCTGCCCGAAGACATTCCCCTCTTCACCGACCTCCTCCGTCAGGCAGGCTACGAAGTCGCCATCGTCGGCAAGGTCCACGTCCGCAACGGCGTCGAAGACCGCAACTGGGACTACTACTTCGGCCACAACGACCCCGGGAACGACTACGCCAATCCCTTCTTCAAGGAAGGGCGCAAGGGCAAGGTCGGCGAGCAGAAGCAATACCACGGTGTCTACCCCGATGACATCACCACCGACCGCGCCCTCGCATGGCTCCAGGAAGACCGCGGCGACAAGCCCTTCTGCCTGCTCGTCTGGTTCGTTGCGCCGCATGAGCCCTTCTTCCGCGCTCGCCGTCACTTCGATCTCTACCGCGACACCGTCATCCCCAAGCCCGCCACCTTCGACGACGACCTCAAAGGCTACCCCGGCAAGCCCAAAGGATTCGTCGAAGCCGAAAACAAGATCGGCACCACCACCACGCACGTGGCCTGCGGCTCCCACGAAGGCATCGTCAAGGACTACTACGCCGGTCTCGTCGCCGTCGACGAAAACATCGGCCGCATCCTCAACTACCTCGAGAAGAAAAATATCCTCGACGACACCGCCATCGTCCACACCTCCGACCACGGCTACTTCCTCGGCGAGTTCCGCTGCTTCGACAAGCGCCTCATGCACGAACCCTCGCTCCGAGTGCCCATGATGGTCCGCTACCCCAAACGCATTCCCGCCGGCACCGTGCGCGAAGAGATGGTGCTCGACACCGACCTCGCCCCCACCTTCCTCGACCTCGCCGGTGTCCCCATCCCCGCGCACATGCAGGGCAAGAGCATGCTGCCGCTGGCCAAAGCCGCCGACCCCAGCTTCCGCAAGGAGTGGTACTACGAGTACTTCGAGTGGCCCAACCCCGAAGCCGTTCGCCCGCACCGCGGCATCCGCACCGAACGCTACAAGCTCATCCACTACGTCCAGGACAACGACTTCGAGCTCTACGACCTGCACGCCGATCCCGGCGAAACCAACAACCTGCACGGCAAGCCCGAGGCAGCCACGCTCGAAAAACATCTGCTCGAACGCCTCGACGTTCTGCAGAAACAGGTGCCCGAAAGAAAGAAGGCCTAGCGCCGTTCAAGCACCCTCTACCGGAACCGAAGAAGGGCCAACGCTTAACCGTTGGCCCTTCTTCTGGATCACGCATCCTCAAGGAATCGCAGTGAAAATCTTTTCTCTTTCAAGAGAACCCTGCTGGAGTTTCGTGCGTCCCATAGAGTGTCGGGTCGCTATTTGGGATTGAAACCAAAGGACGATCTGATCTCTTCACCTGCTTTGGCACGGCGCGTGCAACATCCCTGTAACAACCAACGCCGCCATGAGCGGGGATGAGGGGGAGGCAGCTTATGGCAGCCGTTACAACATTTACCTGCGTCTGCGGGGTTCAGAAAAAGACCACCAACCACTGGATACTGGCCAAAGTTACCTCGAACTCCGTCACGTTTCTGCCCTGGGACTGGGATCTTGCTCTCAGCGACGACATCATCATCCTCTGCGGCGAAGGGTGCGCCGCAGCCCTGCTCAGCCGCTCACTCGGCGAGTGGAAGCAGCTACCCACCGACGTTCCGCACATGACCGCCTCCGCCTGGCAGCAACAGCAGCAGCACTAGACACCAGCAGCAGCACGAGACACCGCAAGTGCGCATAACTCCGTCCGCAAAGAACATTTCTTTGCCCTGCTGAGGTGTCATTCCGAGCGAGCGCAGCGAGCCGAGGAACCCCCGCATTTCTTCGCAGGATGCATCCTCGACCAAATCCTACGGATAACTCGTCACCTTCGGCGTCACGCGATGCGGAGCCACCGACGTAGGCCCACCCGCATCGTTGATCACGTTATCGATCGACCCCAGATTATCGAGCGCCACCGTAATCATGTGCTCAAACCGAACCCCCGGCGTCTTCGGCACCTCGATCGCCCGCGTCAACTTCACATCCGGATGCCGAAAGACGCTATAAACACCCAGCCCATGCGCCTCATGGCTCGTCACATTATCGGCAACCTTGTACGACGCGAATCCATCGACATTCGGCGCGCTTCTCCACCCCGCCTGATCGGGCACATCATACGGAATCTCCGACTGGTAGAAGAACGTCCTGCCGCCATTGCCCTTCCACAGCACCTGGTACTGCTGGTAGTGCTCGACGAACAACCCATATGCCGTCACATCATTGCCTGCGACCACCACACCATTCGCGCCCGTGTTGCTCGTCCAGCCCACACCCTTGCCGTGGTCCGCGCGCCACACCCAGGTGTGGTCGATAATCACGTCGCTTGAGTTCACCGCCAGCGACACCTTCGCCTTGCCCACCGCCGCTCCGCCCACACGGAAGAACACATCCGCCACCAGCGTCGGACGCTTCACATGCCGCAGCCTGCTGCCCTCCGGCCCCACCTCCAGCAGCACCGGCGACTCCGTCTCGCCCGCATCGAACAGCAACCCGGCCACCGTCACGTTATCGACATCCGCCACCGCCATCGCCGCATTCCCGCGCACCGGCTTCAGCGTCGCAAACCCCAGCCCCAGCACCACCGTTCCCGGACGGTTCACACGAATCGTGTCGCTCAGCTCATAGATTCCCGGTGTCAGCAGCAGGTTCTTCCCCTGCGCCAGCTCCGTGTTGATCGTCTCCACCGAATCCCCCGGCTTCGCGATAAAAAACTTCTTCAGCGGAATCGTGCTGCCCGGCGTCTCGCCGCCATGCCACGTCACGCCCACGCTGTTCTTCCGCAGCTCCGGTACACGCACCGCATACCGGCCCTTGTCATTCACAAACAGAAACGGCCGTTCCCGCACCACCGGCGTCTGCTCCACCTTCGTATACGGAGGCTGTGGCCATTCCCCCTCCGGCAGCTTGTTCACGCCCACAAACACCATGTTCCAGTTCGAGCCCTTCCAGCTTCCCCACTCCACATTGCGCGAGATCCACTGCTGCTGCGTGCCCGAGTTCACCTCGCCGTCCACCACCGTGTCCGACATCCACCCGCCGCTCGACCACCCATGCTTCTGGTTCAGCACCATGCTGCCCTTCACATGCATCCGCCGAAACGGAGCCGCCTGCGACACTGCCCACTGCATCTGGCCCTCTGCAGGCCCGCCCACCGGCGTGACCGAAAAGCCCTCCATCGCCCGCCAGAACGTCGTCGTCGCATTGTCGTTCTTGAAGGCCGCATCGCTATGCACGTTGCCCGTAATATGCACCGCGTCGGGAGTCGCACCCAGACCCAGCACCTCCGTGTAGAACCCCACCGGCACATCGACCTTGTACTCGCCCGGAGCGAACAGCAGCGCATAGCGCTCATTGCCGAACTCGGCATGATGCTCCGCCTCATACACCTTGTCGATCGCCGCCTGCATCTCCGCCACGGGCGTCTTCGGCGTAAACACCAGCACGTTCCGCCCCAGCTCCGCCTTCCCCTGAGCCACCGCCGCCCCACTGCACACCACTGCCAGCAACGCAGTCAAAACCCTCTGCATGGTCCAAGCCCTCTCGTTCCACAAAAACCGCAATGGCAATCAAGATACCCCAAACCAGCAGCCACGCGCTTCTTAGAAAAACGTTTGTCTGGTAATGAAACCTGTTCTCCGGCAAACGCCCTACTTCACCCCGAACAAGCCGACACCCATGCATGCCGCTGCACAAGCGGACCCTTCAACCTCGAACTCTACTTCAAACTCCGCAGCCGCCTGCACGCCTCTTCCAGGTCCTCATCCTTCTTCGCAAAGCAGAACCGCAGCAGGTCCTCGCCTTTGCCCGTGCGGAAGAACGCCGACCCCGCCACCGCCGCCACACCCGTCTTCTTCAGCAGCGACCGCGCCCTCTGCGCCGCATTCTCGCCTTCCAGCACATCGCCCAGCCCAGCCGTCGAAGCCAGGATGTAATACGCTCCATCCGGCACATACGGATCGAGCCCCGCATCCCGCAACGCTCCCACCAGCATCTCGCGCTTCGACTCATGCTCCAGCGCCAGCCCCGCATAGAACGTCCTGCCCAGCCGCTCGATTCCCGCCGCCACGCCATGCTGAAACGGAGCCGGTGCGCACACATACAGCAGGTCGCTGAAGTAGCCAATCGCACCCAGCCACTTCGCATCGGCGATCACATACCCAATCCTCCAGCCCGTCACCGAGAACGTCTTCGAGTAGCCCGACATAATAATCGTCCGCTCGCGCATCCCCTCAATCGCCGCTGGCGAGATGTGCTTCGCCTCGCCATACACAAAGTGTTCGTAGATCTCGTCCGTCAGGATGAACAGGTCGTGCTCTCGCGCAATCTCCGCCAGCCCCTCCAGCTCCGCACGCGTAAACACCTTGCCCGCCGGATTCGACGGCGTATTCACCACAATCGCCCGCGTCTTCGGCGTAATCGCCGCGCGCACGCGGTCCAGGTCCAGCGCCCACGAACCCATTTCCAGCTCCACCGCCACCGGAACCACGCGCATCGAACGCAGCGTCCCCACGTGATAGCCATAGAACGGCTCAAACAACAGCACCTCGTCGCCGGGATCGAACAGCGCCAGCGCCACCGCATGAAACGCGCCCGTCGCCCCCGACGTCACCAGCACCTCGCGCTCCGGATCGACCACCAGCCCCTGCATCCGTTCTGTCTTCTCGGCAATCGCTCGCCGCAGCCGCGGAATCCCATCCAGACGCGTGTAGATGTTGTGGCCCTCATCAATGGCCGCCTTCGCCGCCTCAGCCACCACCGAGGGAACTTCGGTATCGCACACGCCCTGCGCCAGGTTCACTCCGCCCACGCGATCGCTCTCCATCGTCATCGCGCGAATCTCCGACTGCACCACGCGCGGAGCCAGCGCGCTCAACCCCAGCCCGCGCCCCTTGACCACCTCAGCTCCCACCATCGCAGCACCTCCATGCAAAGTGCTTCTATCTTACGTCCGCCCTCTTCGTGCCGCCGCCCAGCCCAAATCCACGCATCGCCGTAAAAAGAAAGAGGTGTCATTCCAAGCCGAGCCGAAGGTGAGTCGAGAAATCCCCACATCTCCCATCCGAGCCACAAATGCCTTGGCTCGATGGACATTCGTGCTTCGCGCGAACCGATCCATATTGCACCAGCCTGAGTCGGTACCGCGAAAATCCGGCCAAAAACCTTTGTCAAGCCCCAAAGAACTCCCCGCACGTCCCCATCAAGCCAACAACCCAAGCTCCTCCAACCACTTACCCCGAACAAACAATCTTCGCCAAAAGTGCCGATTTCCCCCTCCGGCTTTGTTAACCTAGAAATAGAGGATCAATCGAGCCGGAAGGCATCCCAAAGCGGCACACAACTCCTTTATCATCAATATTTTGCATATTAACTGCTTTACTTTCAAGAATTTGCGGTTCAGGTACCCCGCTAAGTCCTTTTTTTGAAATATTTTGCGCAAAACATACCCAGGGGGAGCATAGGAAGTCATGAAGGTTCTGGTCATCGGCGGCGGAGGCCGCGAACACGCTCTCATCTGGGCGCTCCGGCAATCACCACAGGTCACCGAGATCGTCGCCGCCCCCGGCAACGGCGGCATCGCCGCCATCGCCCGCTGCATCCCCGTCGACACCAATAGCCTCCCGGCCATGGCCAACCTCGCCGCCATCGAGCAGCCCGCGCTCACCATCGTCGGCCCCGAGGTTCCCCTCGCGCTCGGACTCGTCGACGAGCTGCAGCGTCTCAACCTCCGCGCCTTCGGCCCCACACAGGCCGCCGCGCAGCTTGAGTCCTCGAAGGCCTTTGCGAAGGACTTCATGCTTCGCCACGACATTCCCACCGCGGCCTACGCCATGTGCACCACGCTCGACGAGGTGCGCGAAGAGCTTCAGCGCTTCACCATGCCCGTCGTCGTGAAGGCCTCAGGACTCGCCGCCGGAAAAGGCGTCGTCATCTGCAACACCCGCCTCGACGCCGAGCGCACCGCCGCCGAGATGTTCTCCGGCGTCCTCCTCGGTACAGAAGAAAGCATCGTCATCCTCGAAGAGTTCCTCACCGGCGAAGAAGTCAGCTTCTTCGCCCTCTGCGACGGCAAGCGCGCCGTACCTATCGCCGCCGCCCAGGACCACAAGCGAGTCGGCGAAGGCGACACCGGCCCCAACACCGGCGGCATGGGAGCCTACTCCACCGATGGCCTCGTCACCCCGGCCATGCGTCAGTGGATCACCGCCAACATCGCACAGAAGACCGTCGACGGCATGGCGTCCGAAGGCAATCCCTTTCAGGGCATCCTCTTCATCGGCCTCATGATGACGCCGCGCGGCCCCCGCGTCCTCGAATTCAACACCCGCTGGGGCGATCCCGAAACCGAAGCCATCGTCCTGCGCCTCGAAAACGACATCCTCGATCTCTTCAACGCCGCCATCGACGGCACCGCCGCCTCGCTCGCCATCCACCTCAAGCCCGGAGCCAGCGCCACCGTCATCGCCGCCTCAGGCGGCTACCCCGGCAAGTACGCCTCCGGCAAAGTCATCAGCGGAGTCGACCCGGCACAGCCTGAGCAGGACGGCGTCCTCATCTTCCACGCCGGAACCGCCATCAAAGACGGCCAGCTCGTCACCGCAGGCGGACGCGTCCTCGCCGTCTCAGCCGCGGCTCCCGATCTGCAGGAAGCGCTCAACAAGATCTACGAGCGCATGAAGACCATCTCGTTCGAAGGCATGCAGTACCGCCGCGACATCGGTCACCGGGCTCTGATCACCTAAGCTGCTCGAGCAGCGGAAGGTTGATGATGAATTCCGTTCCGGGCCGGATCTCCGGCTGCGACTCGAAGGTGAGCGTCCCTCCGGCACGCTCCACCATCTCGCGCGAGATCCAGAGTCCGACGCCGGTTCCTCCATCAATCCGCGTCGTATAAAACGGCTGAAAGATCAATCCACGCGCACGCGCCGAGATTCCCGGACCTTGATCCGCAACGGTGACCTTCGCGAAACCGTCCTCCTGTTTCGCCTGCAGCCTGACCGAACCGCCATCAGGCGTGAACTGCGCCGCATTGATCAGCAGGTTGAACACCACCTGACGCAGTTCGCCCGGCACAGCGCTCACGCGAAGACCATCTTCGATCTCGCATGCAAGACGCGCCTTCTTCGGCAAGGAGATGTTCGCAACAATCGAGCGCAGCAACTCACTCAGATCCATCGCACGCGGCGTCTGCTGGCGACCGCGATACATCTCCAGCGTGCGCTGCACCGTCTCGGCCAGCCGCGAGACCTCGCCCTCAGCATTTTGCAGCAACCCGCGGCCTTCAGGACTCAACGGCTCATCGCGCAGCAGGTAAAGAATCGTGTTCAGCGACTCCAGCGGATTGTTGACCTCGTGCGCAAGGCTGGCCGAAAGCCGCCCCGCAAGAGCAAGCTGTTCGAGCCGCCGTATCTGCTCCTGCTGCAGCCTGCGATCCGTCGTCAGCGTCACCTGATGCGCGACCAGGCGAAACACCTCCAGCTCCTCGGCGCTGAACTCATCGCGCTGCGAGCTGCCGAACGAAAGCGTTCCAATCAGATGCCCCTTCGCAATCAGCGGTTGGCACGAATAACAGCGCACGCCGAAGCGCCGGATCAGCGCCGTCATCGCATCGTCGCGCTCCTGCACCGATGTGATGTGCATCCATTCGCAGCGCTGCGCGACCGTGCCGCAAACCGCCTCGCCGAACTGAAGCGGCATGCCCAGCGCGGCGCGAACCTCTTCGTTGCCGCCCGACGACGCCAGCTCCAGATGCGTTCCGTCAGCCGCGACCAGAAAGTGGAAGTAAACGTCCAGGCGCAGCGGCTCCCGCAGCACCTCGAAGACGCGCTGGCACAAGACATCCGGATCATCGTCCTGCAGCAGATGATGCGCCGTCAGGCTGAGAATCTGCTGATGGTCGAGTTGAAGCCCCGATAGTACTCTGGCAGTGGCATTCAGCGTCGAGGAAGACATAACCGCTCCACGTTTGTCTGATGGCAGTCTATTCCCTGGCGTTCCGCTTGGCTATCTCTATATGCGCTGCCAGTTAGCTACGTGCTCCACCATCTTGCCGAGACCGCGTTAACATGGTGAGCATGACGACACGCCGTGAGTTTCTTCGCCTCTCCGCCGCAGCCGCTGCCGCAGGTTGCACGCTTCGTGTACCCAGCGCATTGGGCGCCACGCGCAACTCTATCGCCTATGGCGTACAGCTCTACATGGTGCGCAAAGAGGCGCCTCAGGACCTCGCGGGTGTACTGAAGCACATCCGCCAGATCGGCTTCACGCAGGTGGAGCTCTATCCCATCGCCTACACGCATCCAGCTGCCGAGCTGCGCAAAATGGTCGAGGATGCCGGCCTCGGTCACGACTCCGCTCACTTCGACTACGACAGCATTCCGGAGAAGATCGGCTACGCCAAGGAGCTTGGACTCAAATACATGGTGTGCAGCATTCTGCCGCAGAAATACTGGGGCACGCCGGGTGGCTTCAAGGCCGCTGCCTACAACCTGAACCAGTGGGGCAAGCTGGTGGACAACGCCGACATGAAGCTCGTCTTTCATAACCACAACTACGAGTTCAAGCGGCTGCCCGATGGCGAGACCGGCTTCGACGTGCTGATGAAGAATACGGACAATGACCTGGTGAAGCTCGAGTTCGACCTCTACTGGCTGACGCAGGCAGGCCAGGACCCTGCGGCCATGATGAAGAAGTACAAAGCCCGCCTAGTGATGATCCACCTGAAGGATCGCGTCGCCGGCTCGCCGGTCAACTACGCGCCGAGCGACGAACAGCACATCATCGAACTGGGCCAGGGCTCGATCGACTGGAAGCCGCTGATCTCGCAGGCCCGCGCACAGGGCGTGAAGCTGGCGCTGCTGGATCAGGACGATACGAAGCTGCCGGTCTTCGAAAGCATGAAGATCGACTTCGACTATCTGAACGGGTTGAAGCTGAGCTAATCGGGAATCGACGTCACTGCTGGATGGTCCTTGGTCGGCGGAGGTGGCAGCGGGGCCAGCTTCTCGTATCCGCGCTGTCCATCCGGGCCAATCGGTCCGGGACCAGGTCCGAGATGCGGTGCATCCACGTTGTCCTCGGCGCAGGAGTACTCGCGCACCTCATCGCCGGGTTTACCGAGTAGCCACGTGCGCTGATAGTGAATCGGCTCGGTGTAAAACTTCGGGTCGGTGACCACCATCTCGACGTGCAGATGCCCGATGTCAGGCCGCGTCCAGCGTTCGACCACGTGTTGCTGGTCGCTGTGCGGATTGCCGTTCTCGTCGGCCCATGTTCTCTTCTCTTTGAAGGCAATGGAGTCGATCACGAACGTATCGCCTTCCCACGAGCCGATCTCTTCGCCGAAGAACGACGGATCGGGATCGTCGGAGTGCTTGCGTCCATCGAACGGAACCAGACGGTAGGTTGTGTACCAATAAAGAAAAACTGCGTGGTCAGCTCCCTGAAGAAGCTGGAACGGCAGTCCGCTGGCGTTGTGACGCGGCAGTCCGCCGACGATGCAGATTGCTTCGGGATCGACCGTGTGCTCGACGTTGTACTTCTGCGCGGCCGCTCCAGCGGCGGTGAAAGGCAGCTTGTAGCCGGGCAGGTCCTTGCCGAGGTTGCCGGTGGGCTTGTCCTTGCGTGAGGGAATCCAGTAGCCCGAAAGGTCGGGATGTTCTCCTAGCCGCGGCGCAGCCCCTTTGGGGAGATCGGCTTCATTACGCGAGAACGGCGAGTTTTCGCGGCCCGTTGTATCGGCTTTTTTCTCCTGCGCAATCAACGAACTGCTCAACAACACGGATACGGAAAGCCATAAAATATGCGCACGCCATTGCAACCGAGTCTTCAAGGAAGACCTCCTTCGAACATGGAACGGAAGAGACGCATACAGCAAAGAAGCCGCACGACTGCGAGACACAGAGATTCACAGCTTTGCTTTGTCTGCGTTGGGATGGAATTTGCGAGAGAGTCAGCTTGAAGATACAGCCAGGCTCACGCGTCGTATCTCGGCAATCAACGAGTACAACAACAGCGTGAACGACACAGCGTGTAGATGCGTGACATGCGCTTACCATAAGGCACATTGCGCGCGTGGTCAAGCGCGATGGCTTGACACGCTGCAGCGCTGCCCTTACAGTTCAACTCATGTCAGGCTTCGCATCGCCGCGTTGTTGTTGCTTCCTCATCAGCCTTTGATGTGGACGGCAACCTTGCGCGCATGAAGCCCTTCATGGAGTAGTCGTACGACGCACTTTCGTGCATCCGGCAACTCCATCGACAAGCTCATCAAGAAGACCCGCCCATGCCTGAGCGGGTCTTTTCATTTTCCGCACAAAATTTCAGCTCTATCGAACAAGAAAGGTCATCCTTCATGAAAGCGAAATTTTCGTTATTTCTTGCAGCGGCGATGACAGCCGCGTCTATCGGCAGCACGCCAGCCTACGCTCACCACTCCTTCGCAGCAGAGTTCGACGGCTCGAAGCCCGTACGCCTCGTCGGCAAGATCACCCGCGTGGAATGGACGAATCCGCACTCCTACTTCTATGTTGACGTCACCGATGCGAATGGCAAAGTCACCAACTGGGGATGCGAAGGTGCCGGCCCGGGAGCATTAAGCCGGCGCGGCTGGAAGAAGGGCGACCTGAAGCTCGGCGACTCGATCGTAGTCGATGGCTATCGTGCCAAGGACGGCTCACACCTTATCGATGCGCGGCGCGTCACCTTTCCCGATGGGCGCACCGTCTACGGAGGCACGCCTGGCGATGGAGGCCCCGGCGACAACGGCACCGATCAAGGCGCTCTGCCGGGTACACCTGCAAAGAAATAAACACGATTGCTCTGGAACGACATGCCTCTGCTTCAACACATCTGCCAGTTACTGTACGACTCGCGCATCGGCACGGCCATTCGCGAGTCTGACAATGCTTTTCCCATCATCGAGTCGGTGCACGTTCTGGGCATCGTTCTGTTGATTGGCACGATTGCTCTGCTCGATCTCCGTATGCTTGGACTTGTGCTGCGACGCATTCCTGTGACGCGCATCGCACGTAGCGTTTTTCCGCTGACATGGTCGGGTTTTGTGGTGATGTTTGTTAGCGGATTTCTACTCTTCTGGGCTGAAGCAGCGAAGAACTATACGAACCCCGCCTTTCGCATCAAGCTCATCCTGCTCGCGCTGGTCGGGCTAAATCCGCTAATCTTTCACACCACCGTCTACCGCCGCGTGCATGAGTGGGAGACGTACGCTGTCTCTCCCTGGCGAGCGCGGGCGGCTGCCATCGCCTCGCTCACGCTGTGGAGCGGCATCATCATCGCAGGCCGTCTCATTGCGTATTTCTAATCCGTAAGGAAAGCTCATGCATTCGTGGTTCGTCGCTCTCGCTCACTCTTCGCTCGGCCAGTTCATGCAGAACTCCAAGTGGGGATTTGCGCTGGTCGAAACCGTCCATCTGATCGCACTGGCCATCCTCGGCGGCTCGGTGCTGATCCTCGATCTGCGTTTGCTGGGCGTATTGTTCAAGCGCGAATCGGCCCCTGCCATCGGGCGAGATCTCGGCAGGCTGCTTCTCGGCAGCCTCGTTCTGCTGATCGTCTCAGGCGTTGCGATGTTGTCGGAGGAGGCGCTGAAGTGCTACTACAATCCGGCCTTTCGGTGGAAGATGGCTTTGCTTGCAGCGGCGGTCGTCTTCTATTTCACGCTGCATCGTCGAGCCGTGATCCGGACAGGAGATGGGCCGCCGACATTCAGTACACGCGCGGCTGCCATCGTCTCACTCGCACTCTGGCTTGGAGTCGGCGTCGCGGGGCGTGCAATAGGCCTGATCTAGCTAAACCGCGGTCGTCGCAGGAAGGATCTCGCTGACATCGACCCACTGCGTCGGGTAGTCGCCGGTATAGCAGGCGGTGCAGAAGTCGCCCGGCGAAAGGCCATCGACTGGCTCGCCCTCGGTGCAGGAGTGCGTCAGCCCGACGAGCGAGAGGTATGCCAGCGAATCGGCTTCGATGAACTTGCATATCTCTTCAATCGACTTGTTCGCCGCAATCAGGTCCTTCTTCGAGGGCGTATCGACGCCGTAGAAGCAGGGCGAGATAGTCGGCGGACACGAGATGCGCATGTGCACCTCTTTGGCTCCCGCAGCGCGCACCATGCGCACGATCTTGCGCGAAGTGGTTCCGCGAATAATGGAGTCGTCGATCAGGATGACGCGCTTGCCTTCCAGCAGAGAGCGTACGGGGTTCAACTTCATGCGCACGCCGAAGTCGCGCACGCGTTGCTCGGGCTGGATGAAGGTGCGACCTACATAGTGGTTGCGGATGAGGCCGAAGTTGAACGGAATGCCCGATTCGGCAGCGTAGCCAAGCGCGGCGGTAACGCCGGAGTCCGGCACCGGAACGACGAGGTCGGCGGGAACGCCGGATTCGCGTGCAAGCTGGCGTCCCATCTCATCACGGCTCTTCTGCACCCAGCGACCGAAGATGCGTGAGTCGGGCCGCGCGAAGTAGACGTGCTCGAAGACGCAGCTTGCTTTAGGCACGGCAGTTTTCGCGAAGTGGCGCGAGGTGACGCCGTCTTCCGAGACCATGACCAGTTCGCCGGGCTCGACGTCGCGTTCGTACTTGGCATGCAGCAGATCGAAGGCACAGGTCTCCGACGCAAAGACGAAGGTGTCGGGCGCGCCGTTCTCGCCCTTGATGCGGCCCATCGAGAGCGGGCGCAGGCCGTGCGGATCGCGTGCGGCGAAGATGCGGTTCCGCGTCATCATCACGATGGAGAAGGCTCCCTCGACCTGCGAGAGCGAGTCGGCGATGCAGTCGACCAGCGTCGAGGCCTTCGAGTGCGCGATGAGCTGAATGATGATCTCGGAGTCGGACGTCGTCTGGAAGACCGCGCCGTCCCGCTCGAGGCGCTCTTTGGAGTTGCCGAGATTGACGAGGTTGCCGTTGTGCGCGATGGCGATGAGGCCACGTGTCGATTCGACCGAGATGGGCTGCGCATTCAGCAACGCAGAGTCACCCGTCGTCGAGTAGCGCGTGTGCCCGATGGCTATATGGCCGGGCAGCTTCTGCAGCACGTCGTCGGTAAAGATCTCCGAGACCAGGCCCATGCCCTTCATGTCGTTCACGTTCTGGCCGTCGGCAGTCGCGATGCCCGCCGACTCCTGCCCACGATGCTGCAGAGAGTAGAGGCCCCAGTAGGTCATGCGCGCGGCTTCAGCATGGTTGTAGACAGCCATCACGCCGCACTCTTCGCGCAGCTTGTCGAAGGGGGTGGCATCGTCCTGCATATCGTCGATCATTGGGTCGTTCTCGAGTGCGGTGAGTTCGTTGTTCATGCCGTCACCAACTCTTCTGCAATCTGCGCTTCAAGGGCGCCTGAGTAAGCAGCCTGAAGTTCTCGCACAGAGCAGCTAATATCTGCATCCCGATCCAGCCCATCGTGGGAGGGCGATTTAAGAGTTGTAGTCCCATTGTCGAGATGAAAGATACCTTCGGCGGTCTCGCCGAGTTCAAAAACGAAGCCAACTTTAAGGCTTTTTGCCATCTTTATGATCTTTTCGACGTTTGCTTTCGAACACGTGACCACAACTCGTGACGCGGATTCGCTGAAGAAGCTGCACGCTGTGGGAGCGTCTGCATGCCTGAACGTAGACGCCTGCACTCCGATACCGTGCTGTGTTGCTGCCTTAGCGAGAGTCACAGCTAACCCACCGTCCGAAACATCGGACGCAGAGGTGACGAGCTGTTCGGCACTTAGTTTGTTAAGCAAGCGATTCAGCTTCGATTCACTCTCGATCCATAATTGCGGTGGAGCTCCCCATATCTCGTTGAGCACGACCTTCGCGAATGCGCTGGAGCCAAGCTGAGTAACTCCATCGAACGGACCTGATGTCTCACCCAGAAGGAGAACGGCTTCGCCTACAGACTGGAATCCACTCGGCACAGCCTTCGTCACATCATCGATGATGCCGACGATCCCAACCACTGGAGTCGGATAAATCCCAACGCCCTTCGTCTCGTTGTAGAGAGAAACATTGCCACCTGTAATCGGTGTCCCCAACGCTGTACAAGCCTCGGCGATTCCATCGATCGCCGCCGACAACTGCGCCATGATCTCCGGCTTTTCGGGGTTGCCGAAGTTCAAACAGTTGGTGGCGGAGACGGGAGTTGCGCCGGTACAGGCGACCTTGCGGGCGGCCTCGGCTACGGCGTGCATCGCGCCCAGTTTCGGGTCGAGATAACACCAGCGTCCGTTGCCTGCGAGCGCCATAGCGAGACCGCGCTCGCGTGGAGCGTGCTTCTGCTCGCGATCTTCGGTCACGGAGAGTGACGTGCCCTTCGTGCCGGTGCCCTTGATGCGCATGACGCCGGCCTCGCCGCCGGGACCCTGCACGGTGTTCGTTTGAACCATGCTGTCGTACTGTTCGTACACCCAGCGCTTGTCGCAGATGTTCGCCGAGGCCAGCAGCTTCTTGAGGTCCGCGGTATAGTCGCGTGGCTTTTTGAGCTCTTCGAGGATGTGCGCCGGAGGATCGAGCGGGACGGGAGCCTTCCATGTGCCGACAGGCCGGTGATAGACGGGCGCGTCGTCGGTCAACGACTCGTTGGGGATGTCGGCCATCAGGATGCCGCCCTGCGTGATGCGCATGCGCGGCTCGGCGGTGACCTCGCCGACGATGGAGGCGTCGAGGCCCCACTTCGAGAAGACGTCGAGCACTTCAACAGCGCGGTTCTTGTCGGCGACCAGCAGCATCCTCTCCTGCGATTCGGAGAGCATGATCTCGTAGCTGGTCATGCCGGTCTCGCGCTGCGGTACACGGTCGAGCTCGACGGTGAGGCCGAGGCCGCCGCGCGCGCCCATCTCGCAGGTGGAGCAGGTGAGGCCCGCCGCGCCCATGTCCTGAATGCCGAGCACAGCGCCGGTGGCCATCGCTTCGAGGCAGGCCTCGAGCAGCAGCTTCTCCATGAAGGGATCGCCCATCTGCACGTTGGGGCGCTTCTGCTCCGAACCCTCGGTGAACTCTTCGCTGGCCATCGTCGCGCCGTGGATGCCGTCGCGGCCCGTCTTCGCACCGACGTAGATCACCGGGTTGCCGACGCCGACGGCCTTGGCGTAAAAGATCTCGTCCTTTTTTACGAGGCCGAGCGCGAAGGCGTTGACCAGCGGATTGCCGGAGTAGCAGGGCTCGAAGCGTGTCTCGCCGCCGAGGTTGGGCACGCCGAAGCAGTTGCCGTAGCCCGCGATGCCGTGCACGACGCCGGTGACGACCTGGTGATTCTTCGCACGCAGTGCCTCGTCCGGCTCCGATTCATCGAGCGGGCCGAAACGGAGCGAGTCCATCACAGCCAGCGGGCGGGCGTTCATGGTGAAGATGTCGCGCAGGATGCCGCCGACGCCGGTGGCCGCGCCCTGATACGGCTCGATGTAGCTGGGGTGGTTGTGCGACTCGATCTTGAAGGCGCAGGCCCAGCCGTCGCCGACGTCGATGATGCCCGCGTTCTCGCCGGGGCCCTGCACGACGGAGCCGGGGCCGGAGGTGCGGTCGCCCTTGGTGGGCAGGCGCTTCAGGTGCACGCGCGAAGATTTATAGGAGCAGTGCTCCGACCACATGACCGAAAAAATCCCCAGCTCAGTCAGGCTGGGGGTACGGCCCAGGGCCGCTTCGATACGCTTGTACTCGTCGGGAGTGATGCTGTGGGTCTTCAGCAGCTCCGGAGTGATGGTTACAGGGGCCGGGATCGCAGAGATATGGGTCGTAACGGGCTGTTCGGCTGGCAATTTGGACATGGCTCGCTATAGATATTGTCGCACGTTGCGGCGGGTGCCTGAGACCGTGCGTAAGTGCCTATCCAATGCGCTGGCTAATGCCGGTCCAGGGCCGCCCGATCCCACTTGGCCGCATCGGCGGCCGCTGCATAAGCGCTCTCCATAAACTCCAGCAGAGCGCTTTCCGGCGAGGGCTGTACGCGCATATCGTCGTACCTGAAGATGAACTCTCCCAAGGTCTTATCCCACTTTGCCACTGCGGGGGAGACAATTTTTTCGGCAAGACCCTCGGGCACGGGAGCGGCATAGCAGTAGAACGAGGCCGCGCCGTATCCTCCGTTGCCGGGCCAGAAACCGGCGGAGATCACCTCGTGCGAGTAGGCTTCGCGCTGAATGGAGTCGGCGCCGGGACGGGGAGGCGCCGCGCGGCCTGAAAAGCGCGTCATCGCCAGATCGAAGGAGCCCCAGTAGAAGTTAATCGGGCTGACCTTGCCGAGAAAATCCGTCGTCCATGCCCGAAACACCTTCTGCGTACCGGCCAGCACCTGCCAGAAGCGGTGCGCGTACTCAGCATCATAGGCATTGTGTTGGGTGTCCTGATCGAAGCGGATGGGATCGGCCACTTCGCAAGGGAGCGTCCAGATCTTTACCCGGACGCCAAGTGCATCGAGACGGCGCATGTACTCGCGGTAGAAGTCGGCCACGGAGCGCGGCTTCAGCTCCAGCGATTCGTTCCTGCCCGTGCCGCAGCGCATGTGCAGCACGTGGTCGATAAAGTCGAACTCGATGTCGAGCACATCGTCGCCGTAAGCCATCGACGGCGTGCCGAGACCGCGTGCCGTCACCCGCAGGGCCACGTTCCACCAGTGATTCTGCAGCGGCGTAAGCGCCAGGCGGGTCTTGCCAACGACCTGCGTCCACATATGCAGCGTTTCGGCGGTCTTCGACCACGCGCTCCACGGTAGCTCAGGCCATACGATCTTGTCTTCGGCAGCATCGCTCATCTGCGCCCTCCGTTTCTCGTCAGAGGCAGAATCATACATTCGCCGTGTTGCTACTGCCTAAACGCCGGTGCTGCCGAAGCCTCCGGCGCCGCGTGCGGCTTCGCCCAGCTCGGCAACCTCGACAAACTCTGCCTCGATGCGGCGCACGATTCGGAGCTGCGCGATGCGGTCGCCAACCTTGACCTCGACCGGGTTCGCACTCAGATTCGTGACCACGACACGAATCTCGCCACGATAGCCGGGATCGATCACACCGGCCAACGTTGTAATCCCTTTCACTGCCAGCCCCGAACGGTCCTCAACCAGCGCGCCGTGCGTCGAGGGGAACTCCATCGCCACACCGGTCGGCACCAGCACGGGGGCTCCCGGCGCGATCGTCAGCGCCTCGGCAGCGTAGAGGTCCGCCGCCAGATCGCCGTACTCGCCTACATGGGCATACCGCGGCAGTTGCGCCTGCGGCAGCAGCTTCTTCACACCAATGCGTACTTCGCTCAAAACTCTCTCCTTATGGAAGGGATACCACTTCGATGATGACAGAGAACGACGGTTGACGCGGTGCAATCCCCATTAGAATCCCGAGTCGATAGAATCAGGATGTGAAGCTCAACCGCCTGTGCACGTGGATGAAGGCTGAAGATACGCACGACCCCGGATTCTCCCATCTGCGCTGGCGTCTCTTTTGGGTGGCATTCCTCGTTCGCGTGCTGTACATCGTGGTGGCACGCACCTATCACGTGCGCATCGCCAACGATCACTTCCAGTTTGCGTGGGAGGTAGGACGCATCGCCCGCGCGCTGGCCATAGGCTACGGCTTTGCCGATCCCTTCGCCGGACACACGGGACCGACTTCGTGGTCCCCGCCCATCTATCCTCTGCTGCTTGCAGGCATCTTCAAGATCTTCGGCGTCTACACGGCAGCGTCCGCCTTTGTCATTCTTGTCATCAACAGCTTCTTCTCGGCAGCAATTGCTCCGGCGGTACATGAGATTGCCGACCGCTGCTACGACGCTGGAGGCTACTCGCGCCGCGTTGCGTTATGGTCGGGCTGGCTGTGGGCGCTCTACCCGGCCGCAATGCAGTATGCCGTGCGTTGGATATGGGAGATGTCGCTGACGACATGCGCGTTTGCATGGATACTCGTCATCGCTCTGCGCAGCCGTGAGATCGGAGCCCGGGATGCTTCGACTACGCACAACAGCACTGCGTTGTGGAGCTGTTTCGGGCTTCTGTGGGGCGTCATCGCACTCTCGAATCCGTCGCTCATTCTTGCTCTGCCGATCACGGCGCTCTGGATGCTGATGGGATCGCGCAGCGTCGCTGCGTTACAGAAATCCTTCTCGCGAGCGATGCTGGCCGCGGCATTCTTTCTCTGCTGCCTGGCGCCATGGGTCTACCGTAACTGGCAGGTCTTTCATGCCTTCATTCCGACACGCGGCAACCTGGGCGCAGAGCTCTACCAGTCCGTGTTGCCATCGAACGATGGTTTCCCCTGGGGGACGACGGTCCCTGCCGAAACAGCTTCACCGGAACTGGAACTCTACCGGCGCATGGGCGAGCTGGCCTACGTGCGCGAGCGTGGCGCGGAGGCTAACGCCATGATCGCTGCCAACAGATCGCGTTTTGCAGGCTATGCCTTCAAGCGTGTCTACTTCTTCTGGTTCGGTGTACCGAAGCCGGACCTGAGCATGGTGGTAGAAGCCGCACGCCGATTGAACTACAGCTTCATCTCGCTGGCTGGACTGATGGGACTTGGGCTCTCACTTCTGCGGCGTGTGCCTGCGAGTGGCCTTTTCGCCTGCATCTTTCTTGCGCTGCCAATCCCCTATTACCTTCTTACGGTGCAGGCACGGTTTCGTCATCCGCTTGAACCATTGCTGACGATCTTTATCGTCTTCCTGTTTCAATCGACGCAACGCAGATCGCAATCTGCACTGAGAACGCTATGAATCCATCAAAGAACATCCTCGTTACCGGCGGCTCCGGCTTCTTCGGCGGCGTGCTGAAGCGGCGTCTGCTGGCCGAGGGCCACCCTGTCACCAATATCGATCTGGTCGCCGACACGGACACGCACCCCGCGCTTACCAGCATCCAGGGCGATATACGTAACGCTGCGCTGCTCGATTCCATCTTCACGAAGGGCAGCTTCAGCGCGGTCCAGCACTGCGCTGCGCTGCTGGCGCACGACACAGTCAACGACAACGACCTGTGGACCTCGAACGTCGATGGCACACGCAACCTTGCCGAGGCATGCCGCACGCATGACGTTCGCCAGCTGATCTTTACCTCGACGAACTGCCTGTGGGCGTCGAATCTGGGTCATGAGGTACGCGAAGATGAGCCGCCGAATCCGGTTGAGCTCTATGGACGCTCGAAGCTGGCTGCCGAGCAGGCGCTGAAGCCTTACGAGGTAGACCTGAATATCATCACCATCCGCTGCCCGACCATCATCGACTCCGGCCGGCTCGGCCTGCTCGCCATCCTCTTCGAGTTCATCGACGACGGCAAAAAAGTGTGGGTCGTCGGCACAGGCGGCAATCGCTACCAGTTCATCTATGCGCAGGATCTGGCTACAGCCTGCATCCAGGCGATGGAGTATCCGCACTCGGACCTCTTTCACATCGGGTCGGAGAACGTCTGCTCGCTGCGCGAGGTTTATGAAGCTGTCATTCGCGACGCAGGCACGAAGGCGCGCGTGGCGCAGCTGCCGAAAGCTCCCACCATCGCCGCGATGAAACTTGCGCACAAGCTTGGCATCTCGCCGCTGGGGCCGTATCACTATCGCATGATTGCCGAAGACTTCATCTTCGATACGACGCGCATCCGCGAACGGCTGGGCTGGCGGCCCACCGTCACCAACCAGCAGATGATGACCGAGGCCTACCGCTACTATTCCTCGCAACGAAAGCAGATTCACGCGCGCAAAGACGTCTCCGCACACTCGAAACCCGCGGAGATGGGCGTGATCCGGCTGCTGAAGTGGCTCTCTTAGCGAGCGCGCCGAATCGTGCCCAGCTCGACCTGCATCCCACGTGCGATTGGTGTGTATTCCATGCCTGGCGGGATTCTGCTTACAAGACTCTTCTCTAAAAGAATCACTCGCGGCTGCTCCATCACTGCGGCGTCGAGCATCGTTGGATTGAAGTCGTACTTATCGCGGACAGCGTCTGCAGGCAGTGGCTGGAGTTGCACCTGCTGCACCGGCCTGTGCGTATAAAAGAGGGCAGTCGCGATAGAGCGCGGCTGGCTCTCGCGCCACACCAGTACCGGGCCTTCCGGCTGTGGCGTACGGAAGGCGTCGCGGAGCAGCACGAGTGATTCCTTCTCCTCATGGGTGATGCGTCCGTTCACCCACTCCGAATGGAGATGCTTACGCGGCGTTGCGGTGAGCAGTGCGCCGATTCCCCATGCTGCCATTGCCACGAGACCGACCCGCAGCCAGAAGCCTTGCGGCGTCCACGGATGTCTGCCGGCAAACTGGCGCAGCCAGTCTGCCCAATAGACAGCGCTGACCAATGCAAGCGCCGGGTACGCAGGGGCGATGTAGTGCGGCAGGCGCGTCTGCACGATCGAGAAGAAGACGATCTCAACGAGAGCGAAGATCGCCCACGGCCGCAGCTCGACTCGCTTGAAAGCCTGTGCGATGGCCCCGGGGAACAACAATACCCAGGGCGAAGCAGAGACGAGAATCACCCACAGATAAAACCACCAGTGCGTGATGTGTCCTTCGATCTGCTCGGTTGCGCGGGTCAGTGTATGGAAACCGAGGTATGCAGAGACAAATGCGTTGCCGAACCGGTGCCATATCGCCAGGTGCCACGGCACGACGGCTGCGAGAAATCCGGCCACCCCGAGCCAAAACTGGTGCCATATCGCCAGGTGCCACGGCACGACGGCTGCGAGAAATCCGGCCACCCCGAGCCAAAACTCTGTGCGGAAGTACGAGCGTCCCCAGCGTCCAACTGCAACGACGAGAATCCCGGTCAACGCCACGGTGATGCTGGCTGTGCTTTTCGTCATCAGCGCTGCAGCAAGCCCGCCCCAGAACCAGTACCAGCCCTGCCCCCGGTGGTCTGCAACGTCAGCCAGTCCGCGCACCGCCGCGACGCATCCGAGCGAGAGCAGAACATCCACCTCGCCCACGCGCGCAACATGCAGAAAGCCGAAGGTCGTGAGCAGGAGCAAGGTGCTGAGCCACGCGGCCAACCGGTCACCGCGCCGCACCAGCCAGCCATGCAGCAGGCCGACGATGGCGACGCCGGAAAGTGCCGACCCGGCCCGCGCCCAGAATTCGTTGACTCCAAACAGCTTGAAGAAGCTGGCTGTTATCCAGAACATCAGCGGAGGCTTCTCAAACCATGGCTGGAAATTCCATTGCGGCACCAACCAGCTCCGCCCCTGCATCTCGCGGGCGATCTCGGCGTAGATGCCTTCGTCCCAGTCAGTTAGCAGCTTGTGACCCAATAGCGACAGCAGGACCGCCGAGGCGAGCAGGACCGCCAACAGGGTCGAGACGGCGCATTGGGCACTGTGCAGCCGGGCCCTCGGTTCGGAACTGCTCTGAAGATTGCCCATCAAGCGATAGATTCTAAATGTCTCCAACAAAATGGAGGCGATAGTTGTATAATAAAGAGGATCGTCGAATCTGACGTGGTTCTTGCTAGTTCTGGCTGCACCGCTCTACTCGCAAACAACACCACACTGCGTTCAGCGGTACATCAAAATTGCAGCAAAGGAATAAGCAAATGGAACAGGGAACAGTAAAGTGGTTTAACGATGCAAAGGGTTTTGGCTTTCTGAGCCGTGAAGGCGGCGAGGACGTTTTCGTCCACTTCTCCGCGATCCAGTCGAACGGCTTCCGTTCACTTCAGGAAGGTCAGGCTGTGCAGTTCAACGTGGTCAAGGGACCCAAGGGTTGGCAGGCTGAGAACGTTCAGGTTCTCTAAGCTTCAAGGCTTATAGAAACGGCAGAGGGCGGCCCGATGGGTCGCCCTTTTTGTTTTTCGGCGAGTCGTCTCTTGCGCGCCGCGCGAACTCGCTTTCAACCATCAAAGGAATAATATGCCTACACTTCCATCCGGAAAATATCAGCTGAAATCGCTTCACGAAGAGATCGCACTGGTCGACCGCAAGCTCGCCCACGCGCAGAGCTTTGAGATCTTCTCCGACGAGGACCAGCGCAACACCGCAGTGGCCAAGCTAACCTCAAAGCGCAGCCTGCTTCTCCGCAAGGCGCAGCAAATGATCGACGAGGGCATCGAGTTCAACCCGAGCGAACGTCCGAAGTCCCTGCGCCCTGAAGGTGAGGTCGTCGTTGCCGAGAAAGCAATTCCTGTTGCGGTTGCTGCGATCTCCGTCGAGGAGACGACCGTCGCAGCGCCGGAAGAGGTTCTCTCCTCCTTCGCTGGCACCTCACTCGACTACAAAACTGATCTTGACGCCTATAAACTGCGCTCGAAGAGCAAGACTGCCCACGTCTAGATTACGATCCGCCGCAGTGCTTCGATCACATTCCGATAACTGTGCCCGCTCGCATCCATGCCGATGTGAGCGGCACAAGCAACAAGATATTGGGTTATCTCCTCATCGCTGGCCTTCGACGTCAACAACTCGAACATGCGTCCGATGTAGGCGTCATATTCATCTCGAGGCCACGTTGGATCATCCATTACGCAGATAGGGTCCCAAATCTCAACGAAGACTCGGCGTATCTCACATCGCACGCGGCGCGACTCTTCCTTCAGCATGATGGGATAGCGGCTCTTTAGGCCAGCCCGGTTGACTCCGCCTGCTCCTGCGCGTGGTAGCTGGAGCGCACGAGCGGGCCGGACTCCACGTGCTTGAAGCCCATCGCCAGCGCCTCGTGCTTGAGGAAGGCAAACTCCTCCGGCGTGTAATAGCGGGCCATCGGCAGGTGGTCGCGCGAGGGACGCAGATACTGGCCGATCGTGAGGATGTCGACCCTGCGGTCGGCGAGGTCGCGGAAGACCTGGAGCAGTTCGTGCATCTCCTCGCCCAGGCCGACGATGATGCCGGTCTTGGTGACGATCTGGTCGCCCTCGCGATCGTTGAACATCTCCGCCGCGATCTCCTTGGCGTGCTTGAGAAAGTGCAGCGACTTCTCGTAACGGCCGCCAGACTTGGCCACGCGGTAGAGGCGCGGCACCGTCTCGATATTGTGGTTCAGAATCTCAGGCCGCACAGCGACGACCATCCGCAGCGATTCTTCGTTGCCCTGAAAGTCGGGCGTCAGAATCTCAACGCGGCATCCCGGAGCCTGTGCGCGAATCTCTTCGACAACGTTGACGAACGCCTGCGCAGCGCCGATGTTGTCGTCATCGCGGTTCACGCTCGTGATGACAGCATGATTCAGCCCAAGCTGGGCGACGGCATAGGCGACCCGGCGCGGCTCGTCCATATCAATCGGTTCCGGCTTGCCCTTCGGCACGGCGCAGAATCCGCACCGGCGCGTGCACAGGTTGCCGAGCATCATGAAGGTTGCGGCCTTCTGGTTCCAGCACTCACCGATGTTGGGGCACTGTGCGCTCTCGCACACCGTGTGCAGCTTCAGCTCGCGGGCCATCTTCTTCAGATTGTGAAAGGTCTCGCCCATCGGAGCCTTCGCCTTCAGCCACACTGGCTTTGGCTGCGGCTTCTTCGGCGAAAGATCAATCTGGACAAGCTCGACCGTAGGCGTCATCTCTATGATTGTATCCGGCAGGCGGCGAAAACTTCCAACAGCGACAAGCGGGCAGGCTGGCGATTTTTACTCGTCAAACAGATTTATTGCTGATAGAAGTTTAAGGGTCTTTGTTCGCCGTCATAGAGCCGAACAGGAAGAAACGAGGCAGGTGGATGAATCGCAGGCAGTTCAGCAAAGCAGCAGGAGCGTTCCTCGGAGCTCTGACGGCCAAACAGACCTGGGCTACCGTGCACGGCGCAGCGAGCGAAGATGCACCGCTACCGCTCGTATCGCGCATCCGGGCCTATAACCCCGTCTGGAACTCGCCATCGCATTCTTCGCTGGACTCCATGCCTCTCTCCGGCTCGAAGGGAACGGCGCTCAACGTCTGGGTGCAGGACGGCGCACTCTACTTCTACATCGCACGCAACGATGCCTATAACGAAGATGGAAATCTCGACAAGCTGGGCTGCATCCGTCTGCGACTCGACCCTAATCCGCTGGCCGACGCGAAGGTCTTTCGCCAGCAGCTCGACATCTACACCAGCCGCATCACCGTCCACGCCGAGGATGCAATTGGCCAACGCTGCGACATTCTCCTCTGGCTCGACGTCAGCGATCCCGTTGTTCTTGTCGAAGCGCGCACATCTGCGGCTGCTCATCTCGAAATCGCGTTCATGACATGGCGCGATCAGCTACGCAACTACGCCATCGACAACTGGAACTTCCCCGGCCATAAGAACGTCGATCCCAAACTGCGTCACGCAACGGCAGACCAGGTGGAGGCTGCTGCAGATGGGCTGCTCTGGTTCCATCGCAACGACAACTCCGGCCTCGTCGTAGAGCGCCTGATTGCGAAACAGAAGTTCGAAGCCAAGGCTGACACCATCGTCGATCCGTCACGTGATCTGATCTACGGCGGCATGCTGCGCGGCAGCAGTCTGCAGCACACAGGCAAAGAGCCCCTGAAGTTTCAGCAGTGGGAAGGCACGGCCTGGAGCTATCGCAGCCGCAACCCCAGCACCACGCACCATGCCACCATCGCGCTCGCCTGCGAGCAGGCAAAGGATCTCGACGCCTGGAAGCACAACGTAACGGCTCTCGCATCACGCTTTGAATCGTCGGCAGCGAGACAGGCTTCAAAGCGCAGAGCAGAGCAATGGTGGAGCGAGTTCTGGAACCGCAGCTACATCTTCATCAATGCAAACAAAGGCGCAGACGACATCGGCTGGCAGGTAGGGCGCAACTATCAACTCTTCCGCTATATGTTGGCGTGCAATCGCGGCGGCAACCTGCCACTGAAGTTCAACGGCGGCATCTTCAACGTCGACACGGCCAATCCCGCAGGCTACAAGAGCATCTCGGGAGCGCCGTCTGATGCTGCGCCGCCGGACTGCCGTCGTTGGGGCAATCTCTTCATGGCACAGAATCAGCGGCTCGTCGGCTGGCCCGGCCTGCTGAGCGGTGACTTCGACCTGATGACGCCGTCGCTCGATTTCTATGCCGAACGCGTGCATACAGCGGCTGCGCGCTCGCAGCTCTACTGGCAGCATAATGGAGCCGCCTTCATGGAACCGCTCTCGCTCTACGGCCTGCCGGTCGAGAGCCTCTCGACCGATCATGGGCCGTGCTCATCGAAACATCTCGCATGGCACTTCTCTATCCAGATTGAGTTCGCATGGATGGCGCTCGAGTGGGCGCGCTACTCTGGGCATGAGATCAAACCGTATCTCACGCTGATCGAATCCGTCGTGCGCTTCTACGACGAGCATTACCGCAAGGAAACCAAGGCACGTACCGGCAACGAATACGGCCCCGACGGCAAGCTCGTGCTCTTCCCCATGAACTGCATCGAGCTGTACACCAACACCACCAACCCGATTGAGGTGGTCTGCGGCCTGCGCCGCGTCGTGGAAGGTGTGCTCGCGCTCCCTGCTTCGTCGGTTCCTGCGAAGATGCGCGCTTACTTCGAGCAGCTGCAACCGCATCTGCCAGAAGTACAAACAGAAGAACGCGATGGCAAACGCGTTCTTAAACCGGCGAAGGACTATGATCCTGCCGGAATCAACAATGCAACGGAGTTCCCCGAAGGTTACGCGGTTTGGCCTTATCGCATGTATGGCGTCGGCACAAAGAACGGCAGTGTCGAAGCGAACAATACGTGGGACACGATGCCGGAGAAGCGTCAGCGCGCGCTCGGCTTCATGAGCTGGCAATGCACGCCCATCTATGCAGCACTGATGGGACGGCACGACGACGCAATGCGCCTCATCACGGAAAAGCTCTCCGACAAGAATGCCTCGGCACGTTTCCCAGCCTTCTTCGGTCCAGGCTTCGACTGGATTCCCGACCACAACTGGGGAGGCTCCTCGATGATCGGCCTGCATAGCATGCTCATCGCGCCTGCGGAGAACGATGTCTATCTGCTGCCCGCGTGGCCACGCGAGTGGGACGTGGAGTTCAAGCTACACCTGCCGCACAACGGCACGATGCAGGCAACTGTCGCAGACGGAAAGCTAGCTAAGGTCAAAGCTGTATCTGCCAGTGGAGGCCACTATGCCGCACAGCTGGTGCCGCCCGCAGAGCAGAGTTAGTCGAAGATCACCGTCTTATTGCCGTAGCGCAGAATCCTGCGGTCAAGATGCCACCGCACTGCGCGTGAAAGCACGACACGCTCAAGGTCGCGGCCCTTGGCAATCAAATCCTGCACCTGATCGCGATGCGAGATGCGCGTCACGTCCTGCTCGATGATGGGACCATCGTCGAGCTCTTCCGTGACATAGTGGCTCGTCGCGCCGATCAGCTTCACGCCGCGCGTGTACGCCGCGTGATACGGGCGCGCACCAATAAACGCCGGCAGAAACGAGTGGTGTACGTTGATAACGCTTGCAGGATAACGTCTGACAAACTCCGGCGAGAGGATTTGCATGTAACGCGCAAGCACGATCAGATCCACGCCCGCGGACTCCAGCAGCGCAAACTGCCTGGCTTCGCCCTCAGCCTTGTTCGCCGCAGCCAGCGGAATAGAATGAAACGGAATTCCGTAGAACCGCGCCAGCGCTTCGCCGTCCGTATGGTTGCTGATGATAAGCGGGATCTCGCAGTCGAGTTCGCCCATTTGATGCCGATGCAGCAGGTCGGCCAGGCAATGCAGATGCTGCGAAACGAAGATGGCTACGCGCGGCCGAATCGTACCGACATGCAGCTGCGAGTCCATGCCGAAGCGAGCGGCAATCGGAGCGAAAGCCTCGCTGAAAGCCTGTATGTCGAACGCAGCTTCCCCTCCGCCATTGCCAAGCGACCACTCCACGCGCATAAAGAAGAGCCCCGCGTCGTGGTCCTGGTGCTGGTCAGCGTGGATGATGTTCGCACCAAAGCGATAGAGCTCACCCGAAACCGCAGCAACCAGTCCCTTCTGATCGGGACATGTAATCAACAGAACAGCAGAGTCGTTCTTTCGCGCTTTCATTCCCTACCCGCAATCTCTCTTCCGAAGTAAAGCACCGTCAGCACCGCAACCAGCACGATCCATCCGCGGCTCACAAGCTCCTGCGCATAGCGGAACTGGTCGAAACATTCCGCCTTGCCGAAGCTCCGAAACAAAAAGATGTCCTCAACAAAAAGCCACGCCGGGGGAACCAGCACCCATACGCCCAGCAGCCACGCCTTCGCAGCGTGTCGATTGGGAGCCAATCCTCCTGTGCGGCGCGCATCTGCCTGCTCACGCAACCAACTAAACCCCTTCGCCAGCGAGTAAAACGCGCCAGCTAAACCAACCATCGTCACCAGCAGAGCCAGCCACCCATGTGAATGGAAAGTCCCTGCCATGCAGGTCTCAGGAACGCCCTGTGTCTGGAGTGCCATCATCTTCCACTCACCGCATCCGGTCGCGCACGGAGGCCCGCACGAGATACAGAAAGAAAACCAGCACCAGCAGCGCGCGAATGAGGAAGAAGCCGACCTTTGTCTTCTCAAAAAAGAAGAAGTCACCCGAGCTCAGCACCAGGCAGCCCGCCGTCACAATCGCCCATCCCCACTTTTTCAGACGCAGCAGGCCGAAGACGCCCACCGCCAGCAACGTGCAAACCGCCAGAACGCTGTATTTGATGCCGCCTGCCCCGAAGACCCCGCGCAAGGCGGCGAAAGCATTCAGGATCGTCATGAAGATCATGAACATCGCAATGGCCGCAATGCCAGGCAACATGCCACCGGCACGCGCCTCCAGCCGACGGATCTCTTCAGCGAGCTCTTCTTTTCTTGTCTGGCTCTCGTCACTCATAAGGTATGGAGGTACTCCAGAAGATCGACCAGGTCCTGCTGATCCATCGTATTGCCCTGAGGAGGCATCATGCCTCGCCCCTGCAGGATCGTCGCCGAAACGCGCTCATTCGTGGCCGCCGCACCGCTGGGCAGATACTGCTTCTTGAAAATACCCACCAGCGGCGGGCCTGTCAGCGGAGCATTTGTGCGATCGTTATGGCACTGCAGACAGTGCGCCTGGAAAACTGCATGGCCGTGCATCTGCTGCGCATTCAGCTGACTGAGCGGAGTCGGCGGCGGCACGGATCGGCAGCCAGCAAGCGTCGTAACGAGCAATAGCAGATAGAGCTTCTTCATCTCTTCCATTCTCTCACTCTATGGATGTGCCGACTGCACCAGGAGCAGGACGGCAATCCCCATCAGGCCCAGATAAACATAACGAAGAAAGTTCTCTCCATGCATCCTGTGGTTGACGACGCGTCCTAACCAGATCGCAGGCCACAGAATGGGAAGGCACACCCAAAAGTAGTGCGTCACCGCATGGCTCCAGAGACCTGCAGCCCAATAGCCCGCCATTCCCACAATGCTTGCGGGAAGAAAGTAGCCCTGCAGGGTCGCCCGAAAGTGTTGCGCCGACCAACGGCGCATGGCTCCGTAGATCACAAGCGGCGGACCGTTCATACCGTAGGCGCCGCCCAGTACGCCGGCGCAAAAGCCGCAACCCATAAGCCAGCCGGGAGCATCGCTCTTCAACTCCGGAGGCTTGCGGCCAAGCAGCGAGTACAACGAAAAGGCAAGAAGAATGACCGCAAGCGCAATCTTCACGGCCTGCTGGTGCGCACTGGTCAGCAGCAGCAGGCCAATGGGAATCCCCAACAGAGTCGAAGCGAAGAGTCCTCCCGTGCTGCGGAGATGAATCTTACGCCAGTCCTGCACCACCACGACCGCGGCAATCGTGATTGAGATCAGCACCGCCAGCGGTGCGGCTACTGTCAACGGCAGGTAGAGTGCAAGAAGCGGAACGGCAACCAGCGCCTCGCCAAATCCAAATGCCGAGCGGACAAAGGTGGCGAGAAAGATAACGCAAAGGATTCCAACCGTAGTGCCGCTCATTTAGAAAGGGAGACTCGAAGCAGAAATTCACTCTTGATCTATTACAAGTTTAACAGACCTGCAACTGCGGATTAGTTCGCTGCAGCAATCAACCCGACGATCCTGTCCATCGCCTCGCGATCCACGTTCGAGCGCGGCGTATGTGCACTCACCATGATGGAAAAGATCACCGTCTTCCCGCTAGCGCAATCCAGATACCCGCTCAATGCACGCGCCTCGCCCAGCGTCCCTGTCTTGGCAAAGACGTGATCTTTCAGCGGAGCCTTACCAAAGCGCTCCACCAGCGATCCATCTTCGCCACCGACAGGCAAGCTTCTCTTCCAGTCGGCAAACCACGGCTGTGTCGCGGCATACTGCAGCAATCTCGCTGTCGCCCGAGGCGTAACAAGATCGTGGCCACTCAGGCCTGAGCCGTCAAAAAAAACGTAGTCGTCCTTATCAACACCCGCATGCTCGAGAAACGCCCGCACAACTCGTGCACCGTTTACTGTTGAACCGTCGCCTAGCACTGCCGCGCCAGCATTATGCAGGAACATCTCCGCATGCAGATTCTGACTGACCTTGTTCGTGACAACCATATCCTCAATCAGCACAGGCGATTGATGCTGAGCCAGAACAACTTCACCTTGTTGTGTGCTCTTCGCTGGCGAGTATTGCCGCGAAAAATCGATGTTGGGAATCGGCTCGTGCGAAGCCTGCATATAGCTACGTGAGTCTGTCGATAGACGATGCTGTGCGCGTGCCGTGCCAGTCACGACAATGCCATGCGCTTCAAGCATAACCTTCAACGCTGCTGCCGCATATTCAGCTGGATCATGAATCGCGAGCTCTTCTTCGTCCGGATGTGCATCTACCGCGATCGAGCCATAGATACGCAGCACCCTTGCGCCAGGATCTCGTTCTATCTGTACATGGCTTCCGCTCTTCACCGGACCTGTTGTCAGTGCCGCGCTATCGATGGTGTAGTAAGGAAAGATCGGATCGACAGCCACAACTGCAGGCTGTCCGGCAGCAGAACCGGGCGAGACCGTCACCTTGATCTGGTTGTCATTGATCGTTAGCGCAGAGACAGGAGCACCGTAACCCCACACCGCGTCATCGATCGACCAGTCCTCCGGATAAGGCTCCCACGGATACAACGTATCGTCGCCGACGATATCGCCGTTCACTACTTTCAGTCCCGTCTTCGCAACCTGATCGGCCATCTCTTCGAGATATCGCAGCGCTGGCGGTCCGGGAGGAGGCTGCTGTCCCGGCGCGGCCTTCGGGCGTTGCGCCGGAGGAACATACGGCATCTCGCGGCCTGAGAGATTCGCATCGCCGCCACCGACAATCACGATATCCCCTGCAAGATTCGCTGCGCCGTTAAACTTCCCGCGCGCAACAACCTTCGTCTCGAAGGTTGCCTCCGGGCCAAGCACTGCAAGAGCGGTAGCCGTAGTAAAGAGCTTGGTATTGCTCGCCGGCTGAAAAAGCTGGCCTTCGTTCATCGCATAGATCGGCGAGCCGTCCATCGCCGTCACAACAATCCCCCAGTGCGCGCGAGCCACCGCTGGCGCCGACAGCACATCCGCAATCTGCTTCGACAGCGCGGAGCATTCTCCACTGCCAGTCTTCGCAAGCACCGCACTGTCGCACCCAGCGCTCTTCGATTGCGCTTGAGTCGCGCCCGTACACACTGCCACTGTCAATGCCACTGCCAGCACTCTGTTCATGCGCGAAGTCTAGCAGGTCGGTTTCTAAAACCGAGCCGTAAATTCGACGAGAACACGAGGACGCTTAGAATCGTTGCATGTCTTTCAGGCCGCGCCCTCAGTTCGACTGGCAACTGCGCACACGCTCGCTCACGCTGGGCCAGCGCACGCTGATCATGGGCATCCTCAACGTCACACCGGACTCCTTCTCCGACGGCGGCCATTTCTACAATGAAGCCACCGCCCCAGAGCGCGCCCTGGAGCAGGCCGTTACGATGCTCGATCGCGGAGCCAACCTGATCGATATCGGCGGCGAATCGACACGACCCGGCGCAACGCCTCTAACGCCCGACGAAGAGCAGGCCCGTGTGCTGCCGGTCATCGAAGCGTTGCTGCACGAACGCCCAACGACCATCCTCTCCATCGATACCTTCCACGCAGCGACAGCGAGGCGCGTCGTGGAGGCAGGCGCCGAGATCGTCAACGACGTAAGCGGCGGCCTATGGGACGACGACATGCTCTCAACCTGCACCAGTCTGAAGTGTGGCTTGGTGCTGATGCACACACGCGGACGCCCGGATCAATGGAAGTCCTTGCCGCCACTGGCCACAGACAAGATCGTGCCAACGGTCGCGCATGAACTGAAAGCACGCATTGCTGCGGCCCACGCAACTGGCATCGCGAGCCACAGAATCGTGATCGACCCAGGCATCGGATTCGGTAAACGCCTGGACGAAAACTTCACCCTGCTGGCTCACCTTGATGCCCTTCAACATCTCAGGCTGCCTGTGCTCGTCGGCGTCTCACGCAAAAGCTTCCTCGCGCACACCTTGGCCCAGGCACCCAACCTCGCAGCCGTACATCAGGGCGTTCCGCCGCCGGTGAACGCGCGTCTGGACGCAACGACAGCCGCCAACGTCGCCGCCATCCTCACAGGAGCCCACATTCTTCGCGTGCACGACATTCAGCCTGCGGCGGAAGCCGCTGCCATCGCCGACCACGTCCTGATGGCCTCCAGCCAGTAGCCTGCGATTCTGGGCTCTGCAAGCCTCGGAAATAAAATCGGCGAGGCAAACAAAAAGCGAAATATAATCAGCCTTGAGCCGACGATGTCCTTCGCGCCCAATCCCGACCGGTTCCGCTTCCTGCATATCGACCTGAACTCCTTCTTCGCGTCCGTCGAGCAGCAGCTGCATCCCGAATATCGGGGCAAGCCCGTCGCCGTCGTGCCCACCATGGCCGACACCACCTGCTGCATCGCCGCCAGCTACGAGGCCAAGGCCTTCAACGTGAAGACCGGCACGCAGGTAGGCGAGGCGAAGAAGATGTGCCCCGGCATCATCCTCGTCGAGGGCGACCACACCGAGTACGCGAAATACTCCAAGGCCATCAACGACGCCGTCGATCTTGTCTGCCCCGTCGCGCACAATCCCTCCATCGACGAGATGTGCTGCGAGCTGATCGGCCGCGAACAGGAGCCTCCCCGCGCACGCAGGATCGCCCTCGACATCAAGCAATCCATTTACAAAAATGTAGGCGAAGCACTGCGCTGCTCCATCGGCATGGCTCCCAACCGCTACCTCGCCAAAATTGCGAGCGACATGCAGAAGCCCGATGGACTTATCGGCTTGCTGCCCTCGCAGCTTCCACGCGCCGTAGCCCATCTTGATCTGCGCGACCTGCCTGGAGTCGGCGCACGCACCGAGGCACGTCTGCATGCCAAAGGCATTACGACCATGGAGCAGTTGCTCGCACTCGACCGCACCGGCATGCATACCCTGTGGAACAGCGTCTGGGGCGACCGCATGTACCACTGGCTGCGCGGCGGCGTGACCGGCGACGATGGCGCAACAGTCACAGGCGACGTGCAGAAGTCGCTCGGCCACTCGCACGTGATGGCCCCGGAGTTCCGCACGGACGAAGGTGCATGGGCCATCGCCAACAAGCTGCTGCACAAGGCCGCGATGCGCCTCCGCATGGAGAAGTTCTACACAGGCTCCATGTCTATCGTCATCCGGTACCAGCTCACGCGCGAGCAGGCCGAACGCATGAAGTCGAAGCGCCACTTCAGTGGCATCAAGCAATCAGGTTGGGGCATGGAGGCACGCTTCCGCCAGTGCCAGGACACGCTCACGCTGCTCGAAGCCATGCGCGGCATGTGGCAGCGCCGCCCGCAAGGCGAGGAGTTCCGGCGTCCCTTCTTCGTCGGCGTCACACTGCGCGACCTCGTACCGGAAAACGAGCACCAGGAAGAACTCTTCGGCGATTCCGGCAACCGCACACAACTCTCAGCCACGATGGACAAGCTCAACCTCAAATACGGACACACCACGCTGCACTTCGGCAGCATGCTTCCCGCACGCGAAAGCGCACCCACACGCATCGCGTTCACGCAGATTCCCGTGCAGTATGGCGTGGACTATATGTAGGGCTGAATAACCGAACAGCTATGTCCAGAACAATGGATACCCATGGAGCGAATGAATGCAGAATCCTCCCTTCAAAGTCATCGATCTTGCGCTTGAATCAGCACGTTCTAAGAGCTACGATAACCATTCCATTGCCAACGTAAATGACCATGAAATTCGAATAAGCACCATAACCGAGGCTTACCATTGGCACCGTCATCCCGATTCCGACGAAAGCTTCCTGGCGCTGGAAGGCGGCCTCTTCATTGATTTTGATGATCGAACGATCGAACTCTTGCCAGGACAGATGATCACTGTCCATCGAGGCGTTCGTCACCGCACGAGGCCAATCGGGAAGCGTTCGGTTAATCTAACGTTTGAGCGAGCCGACGCGCAGAGCGAGATGCTTATCGCACCGGGGGAATGAACTCCTTGAACTACACCGGCCGTCTCGCCCCATCCCCCACCGGCCTCCTCCACCTCGGCCACGCCGCCACCTTCTGGACGGCCTATCAACGCGCACAACAACACAACGGCACACTCCTGCTCCGCAACGAAGACCTCGACCCGCAGCGCTCTAAACAGGAATACGTCGACGCCATGATCGAAGACCTCACATGGCTCGGCATCGAGTGGACGCCACCAGTCATTACGCAATCCAAACGCATCCCGCTCTACCGCGAAGCCTTCGAGCGCCTGCTCTCGACCGGCCACGCCTACGCCTGCACCTGCAGCCGCAAAGACCTCGCGCAGATGATCGCCGCACCGCACGAAGATACCGACGACGAACCCGTCTACAGCGGAAGATGCCGCCCCGCGAAAGGCACGCCACCACAGGCCTTCCAACCAAACATGAACTACCGCTTCCGCATTCCCGACGAAGAAACCATCTCCTTCACCGATCTCAACCTCGGCCCACAAAGCTTCACCGCCGGCAAGGATTTCGGAGACTTCCTCATCTGGCGTAAGGACGACCTCCCCAGCTATCAGCTCGCTTGTGTCGTCGACGACGCCGAGACGCACATCACCGAAGTCGTTCGCGGATCCGACCTGCTCAAATCCACCGCACGTCAGATCCTGCTGCAACGCGCACTCGCGCTGCCTGCAGTCGACTACTTTCATACACCGCTATTACGTGATGAACACGGCGTGCGCCTTGCCAAGCGCCATGACGCGCTCGCTCTACGCACGCTGCGCCAGCAGGGACACTCGCCTGAAGATGTGGTGCGAATGTTCTCTACGTAACCATCCGCACCGCTACATCGAACTACTCTTCGTCGCTCGGCCCATTCACAATAGCCTGCGTCTCCGCCCACGGCTTCATTCTGTACTCATGCGGAGGCGTGTCTCCCGCAAGGTATTGCACGAAGTAGTCCCAACGCCGCCGCGTCATGTACGGCGTTGCCGCGCCGTAGCCATGCTGCACGTTGGGAATCATCAGCAGATCAAAATCCTTGTTCGCCTTGATCAGCGCATCGACCACAAGCAGCGTGTTGTTCGGCGGCACATTGTTGTCCATCGTGCCGTGAGCCAGCAGCAGATGTCCCTTCAGATTTTTGGCGATGTACTGATTTGCCTGGCTGTCGTAGTTACTCTTGCCGTCCGCGCTCTTCACCTCAAGCCCGGCCCAGCGCTCCGCCCAATCATCTTCATAATCGCGCTGATCGTGATTGCCGCTCTCGGCGATACCCACCTTGAAGAAATCCGGATAGTTGAACATCGCCGCAGCCGTCGCATTGCCGCCGCCCGAGTGCCCATACATACCCGCCTTGTCGAGATCGATCCACGCATAACGTGCTGCGAGGTCCTTCATCCCCGCAACCTGATCGGGAATCGTGTTGTCGCCCAGGTTGCCGTAGTATGCCTCGTGAAACGCCTTCGAGCGCCACGGCGTCCCCATGCCGTCGATGCAGACAACGATGAAGCCCAGCTCCGCCAGCGACTGCATATCGCCATGCGCTGCGGCAAAGCTGCGGCTCCCGCACGACCCCGTCTGCGGCCCGGGATAGACATGATTCACAATCGGATACTTTTTCGTCGCATCGAAGTTCGTCGGCTTGAACAGGAAGCCGTACAGATCCGTCTTGCCGTCGCGCCCCTTCACCGTAATCGGCATCGGCGGAACCCATCCCGCGGCCTTCAACGTAGAGATGTCCTGCTTCGTGACCTCCATCACCTCGTCGCCGCTCGTCGAGCGCAGCCGTGTCGTCTGCGGCTCCGTCGCCGTCGAAGCAACGTCGACGAAATACTTCCCATCGGGTGATGGAGTAATCGCATGGTCTGCATCCTCAGGCGTCAGCAGCTTCATGCCCGTGCCATCGAAGTGGATGCTGTAATAGTGGCGGAAGTAAGGATCGCGCCCCGTCTCCTTGCCGACCGCCTCGAAGTAAAGCTTGCGCCCAGCCGCATCGATCAGCATCACCTGCGTCACATTGCCTTCGCCATGCGTGATCTGGTTCTTCAGCTTGCCGTTGCCGTCGTACAGATACATCTGTCCCCAGCCACCGCGCTCGCTGAACCACAAAAATTCATTCGTGCCCGAGAGATACCGCCAGTTCGAACGCCCATTCCCGCTCTCGAAAAACTTCGGAGCAGTCTCCGTCATCACCTCGCGCACATCGCCCGTAGCCACGTCGGCCACACGCAGCCACTCCTGCTTGTGATCGCGCGAAGTAGAAACAAAGGCAAGATGCTTTCCATCATCGCTCCACTGCACATCCTCCCACTCGCCATCATCGCTGCGGCAACTGATGTCATCGCACAGCATCGAACGGTGCTGATCCGGCGGCATCTTCAGACGAACAACCTTCGGTGACTCCACATCGACGATCACGCGCTCGATCATCGTCACATCTTTATCGCCCACCAGCGGATACTTCCACGCCTTCAGCTGCGGATGCCCGTTCGTCGTAGGCACCAGGTACATCTCGCCCGTCTTTCGCTGGTCCTGTTGAAATGTGGCAATCTTCTTTCCGTCCGGCGACCAGACCAGGATCGGCCGATCGCTCGACTGCCACCCTGCGTTGTCCGTCGCATAGCCATAATCCTTCACGCCATCCATGGTCAGCTGCGTCTCTTTGCCGGTGGCCACATCACGCACCCAAAGATTCCAGTCGCGAATAAACGCCGCCTTCTTTCCATCCGGCGACAGAGCAAACGGAGGCCGCTCACGCCTTCCACCACGAGCAGGCGACGCCGCCTTCGCATCGTCCTTCTGCGCATCTGTCGAAACGCACTTGCCCTCTCCACTCATATCGCAGCGCCAGTGCCTTCCACGCGCTTCGAGCGCAACCACCGTATCGCCGTCGCTCAGCGCAAACTCCGCAATCGGTAGCCTCTTCGCATCGAGCTTTGTGCCTGCGGCAGTACTCAGCGCCTTCGCCAGTTTCTCCCGGTCGAACGCGGCAGCCTTTGTCTTCTTCACCGGATCGACCAACATGAACGTCGTTCCATCCGCAGCAGAATCGCGATACCAGAATCTTCCATCGCCCATCCACACCGGATTACTCACGCTGTGATAAACCAGCGGATTCACGTTGTAGTTCATAAAGCTCTCGGCGTGTGCGTAATCCGCCGTCGTCACCTGCCTGCCTTGTGCCCACCCGGCTACCGCAATCGGCGCAAGCAGCACACTGCTCCAGACGCGCAAACTCTTCCCTGACGACATACCTCTGCTCCTCCTAAGAAGTCGTATCTGGCCCTTATTTTTTGAACTGTGCCAGCAGTCTATCGTCACCGGCGCTTTTGGCAACAGCAAAGACCTTACTTTCCGGACTCGCTGGTTGCCTTCCTCAGCATCTGCCGCAACACGCCCATCCATACCGGAACATCCACCGCGCTCAACCCCATGCGCACCACCAGCCTGCGTATCTGCTCTTCGCTCGAGTTCGATGGATGCCGCCGTTTATATCCCGTCACCTCCAGCACCTCGCTCAGCAGAGTCGCCACGCGCTCTACCTCGGCAGCGGCAGCAGCCTCGCGCACGCCGACGCCCGTGTGAACACCCGCAGTTCGCACCAGCTCGTACAGACACACCGCCACGGCCTGTCCCAGGTTCATCGAAGGATGCCGCACATCCTCGTGCTCATACATCGGAATCGTCAGAAGAAAATTGCAGTAGCTCAGCTCCGTATTGCTCAGGCCCGTTTTCTCCGAGCCAAACAACAGTGCCACGCGGCCATTATCACTCGCGGCTTCAGCCTTGATCAGCGCACCAGCTTCCACCAGAGCATGCAGCGGATGCTCCAGCGCTCGTTCGCCGACAGCAGTCGTCCCTACCACCAGCGTGCAGTCAGCCACAGCCTCCGCTACCGATTCGAACGCCTTCGCCCCAGCCATCACCGCCGAAGCATCCACAGCCGAGCGCGCCGTCTCAAACGAGACGCGATACTCATTCACAATGCGCAGATCGCGAAAGCCAAAGTCATGCATCGCTCGCGCCACCGCACCAATATTGTTGGAATTGCGCGCACGCACCAGCACCACAACCACGCGCTCCAGTAACGGATGACTCACCGCTTCATTCTAGCGACAAAAAGAAAAGCGATCCGGACATGAATCCGGACCGCCTCCCTCTAACCAGAGTTGTCGTATTTTTGTATTTGTCTCTACGACCTTTTACCGGGGACCACGCGCCCCGTTATGCCTGTCTTCATGGATCTGCTGGCTGGCGCGATTCTGCTCGCGGTTCACCTGCTGCCGCTCAGGCTGTGTCAGGTGTCCCCCGTTTGCCTGGCGATCCTGACGAACCTGCTGATTGATGTTCGCCTCACGGTTCTCCAGATGCTGCGTCTCACGCGGAGTCAGCTGACCCGAGCTAACGCCATTGGCGATCCGCTGCTGCTGGTTCACCTGACGCTGCCCCACCTGCGACATCGCCATCGTCCGCGGCTGTCCATGGTTGACCGAGGCAAGCTGGCCGCGATCGTTCCGCATCGCCTGCTCATGCGACATCTGGTTCGCCGTCGGCTGATAGTGATGCTCGTTGAACGCCGCCTGCTCCGACGCCGTAGGACGCGCCTGGATGCCGCCGTTGCCGCCGTTGTAGCTCACACGGTTCACATTGTTCACCACCACCGTCTTGTTGTAGACATTGGTGACGTGCACGTTCGTGATGTTGTTCACCGAGCGGTTATACGCAAACACGCCATGATTCCAGTAGCCGCCCTCATACCCAACGCCACCGTAGCCGAAGCCATAGTTCACGCCGCCGTAGAAGCCGATATGCGGACCCCAGTACCCGGCATGGAACAGATACGCACCGCCGCTCCAGCCCCAGTAGCCCGGCGTCCACAGCATGCCCACCGCAGGCGGCATCACCCACACGCCTGGAACCCAGTAATAACCCGCAGGACCCCACGCCCAATAGCCGGGTGTCCAGATGTAACCCGGCGCCGGAATCGCGGGCTGCGCATACACCGGCAACGCAGGCGGTGGCGTACCCACCGAGATAGCAATACTGACCGATGCATGCGAAGCCATCGGGGCCGCCGCAACCACTGCCGCTGCTGCTGCAAGAATCACAACCCGGACTGTTTTCAAAGAAGCCATTTTCATAATCCTCACAAAACCACAGACAGGTAGACCCCAATCACCCCCTGAAGTTTCCCCCGAATGCCAAAATCTCCTGCCCCAGGCGCAACTTAAGTTGCACACTCTCCCGCAACCCTTTACCCCTGAATTGCATCGCGCGCTCCGTCATTTAAACTCAAACTCTGCACCGTGGCCGATAACTTCGCTCAACTCGTCAAGCAGCAGGCCGACATCGTCAAGATCATCGGCGAGTACGTCAAGCTGCGCAAAACCGGTGCGCAGAACTACACCGGCCTCTGTCCTTTCCACAAAGAGAAGACCGGCTCCTTCTCCGTCAACGCCACGCACGGCTACTTCTACTGCTTCGGCTGCCACGAAAAAGGCGACGTCTTCACCTTCATACAGAAGCTCGAGAACCTCGGCTTCCGCGAAGCCGTCTATGCAGTCGCGCAGAAGGCAGGCATCCCGCTGCCCAAGCGCGAATTCACCTCACCCGAAGAAGCACGCGAAGCCGGCCTGCGCCGCCAGCTCATCGACATCCACGAAGCCGCGACGCAGTACTTCGAGGCCGCGCTCAAATCCTCCGAAGCCGCACGCGCTCGCGAGTACATGACCGGACGCGGCATCACGCCCGAGACTGTCCAGAAGTTCCGCATCGGCTACGCGCCCGACGACTACAACCACATGCGCAACGCCCTCGCGGCACACTTCCCTGAAGACGTCCTGCGCGCCAGCGGCCTCTTCTCTTCACGCGAATCCCCCGACGGCACGCCGCAGCCGCTCTACGCCCGCTTTCGCAAGCGCATCACCTTCCCCATCGCCAACGAGCAGGGCAAAACCATCGCCTTCACCGCCCGCGCGCTCGACTCGAAGGACGAAAAAGGCCGCGACATCGCCAAGTACCTCAACTCCCCCGAGACAGCGCTCTACACCAAGGGACAGGTGCTCTTCAATCTCGACAAGGCCAAGGGCGACATGCGCGCACACGATTTCGCGCTCCTCGTCGAAGGCCAGATGGACGCCATCAGCGTCTACATGGCGGGCATCCACAACGTCATCGCCACATCCGGTACAGCCTTCACCGAAGCCCAGGTACGCCTGCTCTCGCGCTTCACCAAACGCGCCGTCGTCAACTTCGACCCCGACACCGCCGGAGCCAACGCTGCCGAAAAATCCATCGCGCTGCTCACCGAAGAAGGCTTCGAAGTAAAAATTGTCACCCTCGAAGGCGGACTCGATCCCGACCGCTTTGTACGCGAGCAGGGCCTCGAGGCCTACATGGCCGCACTCCGCACCGCCAAACGTCACTCCGACTACCTCATCGACCGCGCCCGCACGCTGCACCCCGCGCGCACCGCCGACGCCAAGGTTAAGGCCATGAACTTCCTCCTCCCGCACATCCGCCGCATGCCCAGCGCGCTGCAGCGCGACGAGTTCGCCGCCGACGCCGCACAAAAGCTAGGCATCGACTCCGCCATCCTCCGCCAGGAGCTGCGCCAGGCCGCTGCACAACGCAGCGAAAGCGTCCGCTCCCACCAGCACGACCCCGCCAGCGAGACCGAACGCATCCTCCTCCGCGCCCTCGTACACGGCGAAGATGACCCAGCACGCCAGCTCGCCGCCGCCCACCTCGCCCAGCACCCGGAGTACTACGACGGCCTCCCCTCCGCGGGCGTCATCGAAGTCCTTGCCAACGCGCCCGCACCCGACAATCCACTCGACGCCGCGCCCGACCACGCAACCCGTGTTCTCCTCGCCCGCGCACTCGAACACTCCCACGACCCCGATGCACCCAACACCGCATCGCTCGCCGAACAGGTCGAAGACGCCCTCCACACCCTCGAGCACCGCGCCATGCAGCGCCGGCAGCGCGAGCTGCGCTCACAGATCGCCGAAGCCGAGCGTCGCGGCGACAGCGAAATGGTCACCCGCCTCACCCACGAACTCATCCAGCTCAACCGCAAGCTCCGCGAACATTGATCAATCCACCGCGATCCCTACGTTCATCAACACTTAGCAGAACGCTTTCACCGGCATTGCTACAATAACGGCGTGGGTCCAAACCCACACAGCCAATCTCCCCGAACGTTGGTGTAACCAAAACTTCTTCCTATCGCTCTTTACATTGCAATACGCTCTTCTGTTGCGCGTCTCGCTCGCCAATAGAATTGCGCTGATTCTCTCTGAACCACGATGACCGTAGATTCCTCGACAAAACGACGGCTCGCGATCGGCTTCATCACCAACTGGATCTCGCGTCTGGGCACGACCATTGTCCAGCTTGTCCAGGTCCCCATCTTCCTTCACTTCTGGAACGTTGCGCTTTACGGCGAATGGATGATCGTCAGCGCCGTCCCCAACTACCTCAACGTCAGCAGCACCGGCTTCGGCAACGTAGCCGGCAACGAAATGACGATGATGGCGGCGCGTGGAGATCGCGAAGGCGCGCTGCGTGTCTTTCAGAGCTGCTGGTGGCTTATCACCTTCATCTGTGCCACCTGCATTCTGCTCCTCGCCATCGTCCTCTATTTCTTTCCCGCGGCCAGCTGGCTCAAGCTCCACGCCATCGGCCCCGTCGACGCCAAGTGGATCATCTTTTACCTCGGCTGCTCCGTCCTGCTCAGTCAGCTGGAAACCCTTCTTCAGGCCTCCTATCGCTGCGTAGGCCGTTATTCCTATGGATCGCTGCTCAAGAGCGCCTTTTCGCTCACCGCCTTCGCCGTCATGTTCGTCGTCGTCTGCCTCGGCGGAGGCGCCCGCGCCGCAGCACTCTCCTACGCGCTCGCCAACGGCTTCTTCACCTTCGTTCTCTGCATCATGGTCCGCCGCGAGATCCCCTGGATCCGTTTCGGCTGGACCCATGCCCGCCTCTCCGAAATTCGCCGCCTCGTCGGCCCCGCCATCGCCTTCATGGCCTTCCCGCTGGGCAACGCCCTCAATCTGCAGGGAACGATTCTCGCCGTCGGCTACGCACTCGGACCCACCGCCGTCGTCATCTTTGGAACCGCCCGCACCGTCTCGCGCGTCGCGCTGCAGGTCTTTCAGATGGTCAACAACACCTTCTGGCCCGAGCTTTCCATCGCCTTCGGAGCGAACAATATCGGCCTCATCCGAACGCTTCACCGCAGGTCCTGCCAGATGGCGCTCATCATCGCCGTCTCCATGGTGCTGGCCATGCTCACATTCGGCCCCTGGTTCCTCACCCACTGGACCCGCGGCCACGTTCCTCCCAGCCGCGGACTACTGGCCATCCTGCTGCTCGTCGTCATCGCCAATGCACTCTGGTCCACCAGCTCGACGCTGCTGACCGCCGTCAACCGCCACCAGACGCTGGCCTCGTGGTATCTCTTCGGAACCAGCGTGACCGTCATCATCACCTACATCACGGCAAAGTATCTCGGACTGGAATGGGCCGCTGCCTCGCTGCTCATCTCCGAGATCATCATGAACATGTACGTCCTTCCCACCTCGCTCAAGCTCTCCGAGGACAACTTCCCTGCCTTCCTCAAAAGCCTGACGCACTACCCCCATTCCCTGCGTCCCGCCGCTCTATTGCGCCACCTGCGCCGCGCACCCGCCACCGACCTCAATCCACCCGAAGAGAGCGTCTAGAACACCTCGACATTGGTAAGCAAAGTGTCATTCCGAGCGGAGTGCGAAGCACGCAGCCGAGGAGCGGGGTCCCCAGCGAGCTTGCTCGTTGGGGTGAAAGGAACCCCCGCATTTCGTCCGTGGAGCCACAAATGCCACGCGCATTGACACCCCGGTAAACGCACCATATACCTTCTTGCATTGAAATCTTCTCTCCGGGAAGGTCTTCTGTGCATAGAATCGCTCCCGCTCTAGTTGCGTTCGCAACCGTCCTCACCGCACCCGCCGCTCTTCTGGCTCAGGCCACCGCGATCAATCCCTCAAGCCTCCCACGCATCGCCACCATCGACCCACGCTTCCAGGGCTACAACATCGAGATGGTCGAGATCACCGGCGGACGCTTCTGGGCTCCCTACAAACAACAGGGCAAACCCCAGACCGACGACAGCTCGAGGCTCTCCGTGCCCGCCGGCATGGACCCCTCCCTCTATCGCTACCGCCAGCCCATCGACCTCTACAACGCAAAGCTCCGTAAACTAGCCTCTGCCCTCGGCCCCGCCTACGTCCGCGTCAGCGGAACCTGGGCCAACTCCACCTACTTCCACGACGCCGCGACACCCGCGCCGGAGAAACCGCCCACCGGATTCGGCAGCATCCTCACCCGCAAGCAGTGGAAGGGCGTCCTCGACTTCACCAAATCAGTCGACGGCAGCCTCGTCACCTCCTTCGCCGTCAGCCAGGGCGTCCGCGACACCAACGGCGTCTGGACACCCACCGAAGCAAAGAAACTACTCGACTTCACCCGCGCCAGCGGCGGCAACATCGCCGCGGCCGAAATGTTCAACGAACCCACCTTCGCCTCCATCGGCGGCGTCCCCAAAGGCTACGACGCCCAGTCCTACGGACGCGACTACAAAGCCTTCCACGCCTATATCTCCAGGGCCGCACCCAGGATGACCATCCTCGGCCCCGGCTCCGTCGGCGAGCTTGGCTTCTCCGCAACGCCGCCCATCGGCCTCACCCTGCTCAAAACCACTGACATGCTCGACGCCGCGGGCATCGAAGGACTCAGCGCCTTCTCCTACCACTTCTACGGAGGCGTCTCTCAGCGCTGCCAGCGTCCCGGCCAGCGCTCCAAAGACACCGTCGACACCGCGCTCACCGACGACTGGCTCTCCCGCACCGTCCGCGACGAAGAGTTCTACGCCAGACTCCGCGACCAGTACCTCCCCGGCAAACCCCTCTGGCTCACCGAAACCGGCGAAGCCGCCTGCGGAGGCGACCCCTGGGCCGCGACCTTCATCGACACCTTCCGCTACCTCAACCAGCTCGGCATCCTCGCCCGCCACAACGTCCAGGCCGTCATCCACAACACCCTCGCCGCAAGCGACTACGCCCTCATCGACGAAGACACCCTCACCCCACGGCCCAACTACTGGGCTGCCCTGCTCTGGCGCCGCTTCATGGGAACCACCGTCCTCGACGCCACACCTACGGCAGAAGGAAGCCAGGCTGCTCCCGGCGTCTACCTTTACGCCCACTGCCTCCGCAATCCAACCCGAAGCCCGCGAAACTCCGGCGGAGTCGCCCTGCTGGCCATCAACGCCAACCGCAACGCCTCCCACAACATCACCCTCCCACAGGCCTCCGAGCGCTATACCCTCTCCTCCGACAACCTCACCAGTACCCAGGTCGCCCTCAACGGAGTCACCCTCGCCCTCGACCCCAAAGGCAACCTTCCCACCTTAACCGGAACCCCCACCCCAGCCGGCGACACCACCCTGGCCCCCGCCACCATCACCTTCTTCACCCTTGAGAAAGCCAACAACCCAGCCTGCCGCAGATGAGGGCCTGTTATAATTTTCGTTATAACAAGGAGGATTATGGCGACCACAACGAAGATCATGGCAATCGGAAACTCCTCCGGGATCATTCTCCCTAAAGAGGTCATGGCCAGGCTCCACGTCGAGCGTGGCGACCATGTCTTCATCGTCGAGACGCCTAACGGTGTCGAACTGACTCCCTATGACGAAGATTTCGCAGAGACGATGGAGATAGCCCGCAACGTGATGCGCGAGAACCGGGATGTCCTGCGCAAGTTGGCGAAATAACGGATGACGGAACCTCGATGGATTTCCAAGGCTTCAGTCCTGGGAATTCACAGCGAACAACTCACCGAGCACGGCGGCTCTATTGGCGTCCGCGATGAGGGTCTGCTCGAATCTGCCCTCTGCAAGTCGCGTAATGTCTTTGCCTACCAGCCAGATTGCGATCTCGCTCGTCTCGCCGCGTCCTACGCCTATGGCATCGCTCGCAATCACCCGTTTATTGATGGCAACAAACGCACTGCCTTGGTTGTCGCAGAAACCTTTCTTCGAAAGAACGGCATTGCCATCGTTTCTGCTCCCGAAGAAAAATATTTCACCTTCCTGCACCTTGCCGAAGGCACCCTCTCCGAGGAGGAGTTAGCCGCGTGGTTCCGCTCCCACGCCGAGCATATCTAAGACCGTAGAGGCAATAAATACGCTGACCAACCCAAGATAGCGAGCGTATCATCTTTCGCATTGGAGAACTGACCGATGCCGTTAACTCCCGCATTCTATTCAATAAATCAGGCTAAGAAACCGCTTAGAGATAGGGTTTATCACAACAATACGAAGTGCGCTCCCGGACGGGATATACCACTTAATGAGAGAAAGTTCGGCACGGTGGGGCATCTGTGCCAGCACTGCAAGAACTACAACGCATTGAAACTATAGTCGCTTGCATAAAAGCTAGACCGCTCAAGCTGTCCCGTGCTGAACGCAAGGCAATCGCCCAACGAGCCGCTAAGCAGCGTTGGGCGAGATGAAGGTTGTTGAATAGAGAACATGGCTGTACGGGCTATGGACTCAAGAAGGCTGATGGACTAGCCTAGTTTGGGAACGACGACCACAACGGTTCCGTCACTGCTAGTAACAGTGACAATTACTCGCCGGGTCTCTATGCGTACTTTGATGGTGGGCATAGTTGGGTTGTTTTCTCCTTTCGAGCCACCTTATCTGCGATGGGGTGGCTCTCTAATTTGCAGAATCGCTCACAGACTTGGGGACGACAATCGCTACTTGGATGGTTCCCTTGTCGTCGGCGCTGGCCTGATAAATCAAATTGAAGATTCCTGCTGCTGTTTGCAGCCATTGTTGACGCCCCTGTTGTGTCCATTCCGTGGCAACTTCGGGCAATGTTTTGAGTAACCCTTGAATGAATGGGTGAAGATCACCACCTCCCGTTCCCCCAGAGTTGGAGGTCTTCTTGTCGTGTATTTTGGGAGTATCGAGAGGAATATCCGCACCCTTCTCTTTAGCGACCCGTTCCAGCGTTCCCAAGACCGGATAAACGAGTTTAGTGGTGCCGTATGCAAAGAATCCTGCTTCCTTGGCCGAACGCTGAAAAGCTTGACGTGCCTTATCCTTCTGCTTGGCGGCCACTCCCAAGTTGACCATTGCTCCTTCAAGGCCCACATTGCCCGGAAGCATCTTGTTCTTGTATTGCTCGTAGATAGCGTTATAGAGAGGCACCTTTAGGAACGCTTCGGCCTTTGCTTCACGCTCGGTATCTGGATCAAAAAGCTTCGAACCTAAATCAGTGAGGCTTGCTGAACCCTGCGTGTAAGTGATTAACCCAAAGGTTCTCGCAGCCATGAGCTTTACACGGAAACCGCCACCCGTAGCGGATTGATTGAGGTGTCCAGCAAGCTGATCTATCTGGCAAGTCGAGCCTAGTTCAAACACCCCCTTCGCAATCTTGGTCGCTTCGTCAAGACTGAAGTAGGGGAACTCAATTCGTGAACGCTCCCGCTCCCCCTTATCGGCCTTTTCCGGTGTGATTTCAGGCGATTCCGCCTTCACTACCCCTTCGGTTGTCATAGCTGGGCTCCCTTCGATCGAAATGAGGATATACCACTAAAAGTCATTCCGCAATAAAAATAATGATAATTATTCCAATAATGCGGGTTGCCTAATACTCCCTCTCCTTGATCGCTCGGGCGCGGTATATTCTCATTATGAACTCGGCGGCTACTCCAAAAACACTCGCCGAGGGCTGTTCGCCACTATTCCGACGTGCAGACCTGCATCAAGACCGTAAACTATTCAAATCAATGCCGCGCCACCGAACCACCGACCCCGGATACACCAATCCCCACGGCCAGACCGTCATCCGCCGCACCGGTTTTCCCTCCGAAACCTTCCCCGGCCAGACCATCTACCATCTCCGCTGTACCCACTGCGGACACGACTACGGAGCCAACGGCACCGACATCCACGCCCGCCGCTGCCCCCGCCACCAGAACGGAGCCAAAGGCGAGCCCCTCCGCACCCCGCCGCCGAATCTTTTCTCCACCGAACCCGTCTAAATATTGTGGTATCCTGTGATTCGCTGGGGAAGTGTGCCCTCGATATGCCCTGACCTCATGAGATAGGTCATCCGGCTGGCCAAAGCGGTCATCACCGCTACCTGCTCCCTGACACCACGGAAACAACCCAGGGATAACTGCGCCCCGAGGCCGTAAAACCTCGCCTGAGCGGCATCCCACTTAAAGAAAAATTTTGCAGGAGCGCGCACCCTCGTGGCTGAAGAAATCGATAAGTACGAAGACGACATAGAAGACAAGCTCATTGAGACCGGGAAGGAAAAGGGCTATCTCACCTACGGCGAGGTCAATGACCTGTTGCCCGGCGACATCACCTCACCCGACGATCTCGACGACCTTCTCACCACCATCAACACTCAGGGCATCGATGTCCTCTCAGGCGACAAGTTCGACCGCGACCGCGGCGACAAGTACGACTCCGAGATGGGCGAAGAGTCCGAAGACGTCGAGCTCGACCTCTCCCCCGGACAGCTGGAGAAGACCAACGATCCCGTCCGCATGTACCTCCGCGAGATGGGCACCGTCCCGCTGCTCACCCGCGAGGGCGAAGTCGAAATCGCCAAGCGTATCGAGCGCGGCCAGCTCCGCGTCATGAAGGCCATCTCGCGCTCGCCCATCGTCATTCGCGAGATCACCGCCCTCGGCGAAGACCTCCGCCGCGGCGTCCGCAACATCAAGGAAGTCGTCACCTTCGACGAGGAAGAGCTCACCGAAGAGATCCTGCAGGCCCGCGTCAAGCACACCGTCGGCCGCATCGACCACATCCTTAAGCACCAGAAGAAGATCGCCGCACTCGAAGAAAAGCTCGAAGCCCCGCACGGCAAGGATGCCAAGGCCAAGGCCCGCGATCAGCGCAAGACCCGCTGGCTCATCGGCCGCGAGCACGTCTACATCAACCGCATCGTCCGCGAGCTCAAGTACACCAACGCCGAGAAGAAGCGCCTCCTCGACAAGGTCAACAAGACCGTCGACTCCATGCGCACCCTCGAGCGCCAGATCAAGACCCTCGAGACCAAGCACGAAGCCTCCAAGTCCGAAGAGCTTCGCAAGGAGTACAAGCGCCAGCAGAAAAACTGCCGCGCCGACCTCGACCAGCTCGAAAAGGACGCCGGCATCTCCATCGCCGAGCTCAAGCGCACGCAGCGCGAGATGATTCAGGGCGACATGGACGCCGAGAAGGCCAAGCGCGAGCTCATCGAAGCCAACCTCCGCCTCGTCGTCTCCATCGCCAAGAAGTACACCAACCGCGGCCTCCAGTTCCTCGACCTCATTCAGGAGGGCAACATCGGCCTCATGAAGGCGGTCGACAAATTCGAGTACCGTCGCGGTTACAAATTCTCGACCTACGCGACGTGGTGGATCCGTCAGGCCATCACCCGCGCCATCGCCGACCAGGCACGCACCATCCGCATCCCGGTGCACATGATCGAGACCATCAACAAGCTCATCCGCACCTCGCGTCAGCTCGTGCAGGAGCTTGGCCGCGAAGCCTCTTCCGAAGAGATCGCCCGCCGCATGGACATCCCCGTCGCGAAGGTCCGCAAGGTCCTCAAGATCGCGCAGGAGCCCATCTCGCTCGAGACCCCCATCGGAGAAGAGGAAGACTCGCACTTAGGCGACTTCATCGAAGACCGCATGGCCGTCTCGCCGTCGGACGCGGTCATCAGCGTCAACCTCAAGGAGTACACCTCGCAGGTCCTCCGCACCCTGACGCCGCGCGAAGAGCGCGTCATCAAGATGCGCTTCGGCCTCGAAGACGGCTCCGAACACACGCTCGAAGAGGTAGGCCAGTCCTTCCAGGTCACCCGCGAGCGCATCCGCCAGATCGAAGCCAAAGCCCTCCGCAAACTCCGCCACCCAAGCCGCAGCCGCAAGCTGAAGGCCTTCGTCGACGGAGTCAAAGAAGTCTAAGAACGCTGTATCGGTCCAAAAGAGAAAGAACGCGACATTTCTCGCGGTCTTTCTCTTTTTTCTGCTCTCATGTATTCGAATAGTAGGACCACCAGAGTGGAAAACAATGAGCATAAAAGCTTCCATCGAAATAATCCTTGACGAGTACCCCAAAGCCTCACAGCAAGCCTTCAAAGAGAATCCCGCAGCTATTTTTTTGCGTAACGATTTTCCAGAAGAAGTTGCTTCTTTGATCGAGGGAGATGAACGTTATCAAGTAGAGGGAAGTGCCGGAAGAGGTGTTTGGACCAAAGTTCCTTGGCTGGCCATTTTCGACATCACAGTCACCTCAAGCGCACAAGATGGTTACTACATTGTCTTTCTCTTCAAAGAGGATTTCAGCGGCGTTTACCTTTCTCTCAATCAGGGTGTTACGACTGTAAAAGAACAATATGGAGCAGAGGCTAAAGAAGCACTTAGAGCAAGGTCGCAAGGCTTTTTAGCAGTGCTCGGAGATAAAACACGTCAGATGATCAAAGGACAACTAGATTTGGTATCGAGCGAAAGCTCAGGTCTGGGGACCTACTATGAACACGGAAACATTTGCGCAATCTACTATGAACGAAACGAATTGCCTACTGATGATGTCTTTAGACGCGATTTGAAAACGTTTCTGTCTTTATACAAAGACCTTGTGCTGCAAGACTTACATCCTTCTTCGATTTCGAGGGAAGAAGATGAGAGCGAACTCGGAACTGAACAGCTCATTGTTCTTCGAGACCACAAGCGCCTTGAACGAAATAATGCACTCGCGAAAAAGGCAAAGAAGATTCATGGGTTCTCTTGTCAGGCATGCGGATTTGATTTCGTGAAAGCTTATGGCTCGATAGGTGAGAATTTCATAGAAGCTCATCACCTCACGCCACTTTCTGAACTAAAAGGACATATCGTTACGCTAGATCCACGAAAGGATTTCTGTGTCCTCTGCGCAAATTGTCATCGGATGATTCATAGAACCTTATTCATTGGGAATATTTATGAATTTGCTCAAACCCATATCGTCCCACACCGGTGATTAAAATCCTCCGAATGCCTACTCGTGTCCCATCCATGACCGACCAAGCCGGATCATCCAAACCCTTGGGCTACGCCACCACAGCAGGCTTCACCGCTGCCACCGGTGCATCGGCAGCGATCTTCTCGAACGCACTATTGATCGTGTCCTGAGGGTTTTTCGAGGCGACATGCATCCGGCGCGTCGTCTTCGCCGCCGTCTGGCAGAGCTGATAGCTGTTCGGGAGAGTCTCTTTTGCACGAAAAATCGCTTCAGAACGCATGCATGCCTCCGGTACTTCGTTTACGGCGGATCAGTTTGTCTCTGCTCTGAAGCGCGGATGAACTGCAGTGTCTCGACCGTCCACAGGCGATTGCCGCGAACCTATCGAGAGTTCAGTCTATACCGTCCCGGCCCCACAGGCGTCTGCGATATAAGATCATGCGAGCCTTCCACCCGAACCATTAAGATTCATCCAACCGATATGCCCACCGAAACACGCTTCTTCGACATCGCCGCCCTCGCCCGCACGCTGCCCGAGACCGCCGAGACCATGCTCACCGACCTCCGCCTCACCGACGAGCGCGACGCCAGCTGCCGCATCTTTCGCGTCTACCGCCCCGTGCCCGCGCACTACCACACCAGCTCCGACGAGTATCTCTACGTCCTCACCGGCCGCGCCGAAATCCACATCCAGGACTCCGAGCCGCGCATCATCGGTCCCGGCGAACTCGTCTTCTTCAAAAAGAACACCGTCCACGCCATGCCGCGCCTCGTCGAAGAACCCTACACCGTGCTCGCCATCGACACCCCGCGCCGCCCACCCGACGACATCCACTTCGTCAACCCAGCCGAAGGCACTCCCGCCAGCTTCATCAAAACCTACTAGCCGCATCCACATCCCAAATGCGCCTGCCCCACCTTCGTCCGCACACTGGACGAAGATGGACTCGCATTGCCGCCTATTGAAGGAAATCCGAAGGCGCAACGCTCCACCAGCCCGAGCCGAAAACCTGTCAAGCCCCAAAAATTGCAACTCCCTCATTCCAAAGCAAATAAACCCCTAAAAATCTGCCGATCAGTTTCCTTCAATTCGCTACACTTAAATCAGCAAATAAAGAAAAGCCCCGGATAAAAGTCCGGGGCTAACTCGTTCAGAATCAATATTTTTAGGGCTAACTCCCCTGTTTGGAATATTTTAGCCTGTGCAAATCGCACAATCCAAACAAAACAAACGCCTTACAGAACCTAGGTGGGGGGAGGGGTACCCCCACAAAGCGGCCAATTTATCATGGAAGAAGTGACTTACACCATCGCAGCCTTCTATCGCTTCGTCCGCCTCGCCGATCCATCCGCGTTGCGCGAAGAGCTGCGTACCAGCTTTGCCGATACCGATCTGCTCGGCACCACGCTGATCGCCCCCGAAGGCGTGAACGGCACGATGTCTGGCTCCGCCGCAACCATCCAGCGCTTCCTGCACCTGCTCGCCGAGCGCACCGGACTCGATCTCGCCGAAGTCAAATACTCCGCCTCCGATGAGCCGCCCTTCAAGCGCCTCAAGTTCAAGGTCAAGGCCGAAATCATTACCTTCCGCAACGTCGCCATCGACCCCACGAAGCCCGGTCAATACGTCGAGCCCGAAAAGTGGAACGCCCTCATCGCCGACCCCGAAGTCCTCGTCCTCGACACCCGCAACACCTACGAAAGCGAAGCAGGCACGTTCGAGGGAGCCATCACGCCTCCGCTAGAAAAATTCTCCGACTTCGTCGCCTACGTACGCGAAAATCTCGACGCCACCCAGCATCGCAAAGTAGCGATGTTCTGCACCGGAGGCATCCGCTGCGAGAAGGCCTCCGCCTTCATGCTGCAGGAAGGCTTCCCCGAGGTCTACCACCTGAAAGGCGGCATCCTGAAATACCTCGAAGAGACGCCGCAGCAGGAAAGCAAGTGGCAAGGCGGCTGCTACGTCTTCGACGAGCGCGAGCCCGTCGATCATCAGACCTTCGAAGATCCAACTGCCTCGCGCACGCCCAGGTAACGCGCACTGAGCCAGCGCCGCACTGGCTCGTCATACAGCTTCAGACATGCGTACGCAATCGCGATCGCAACCACAAACAGTAGCACTCCCATCGGCGCACTCTGTGCAAGCGGAGGCTTCCGATCGATGACCCACGCGGTGTACGTATAAATAAGCGCGTAATGCGTGATGTAGAGCGGATAGGAAATAGCACCCAGAAACCGGCAGACCTTTTCCTCCAGGCCGCCACGCACGTTGCCGCCCGCGCCCATCGCCACGATGACAGGGAAGATGACGATGATGGCAAAAGCCTCGTAGATGCCATTCATCCAAAGGTGATGATGGCCGCCGATTCTGGGAATGCCGAAGGCCGCAAGCAGAAGCAGACTGCACCACAGAAAAGCTCCACGCACATGGATGCGTCGGCCCATACGCATCAGCAGCATGCCAGCCAGAAACGGAAACAGGAGACGCGCAAAACCGATATGCAGCTGCTCACCGTTGATCGTCCAGCCGCCGATCACATCGCCGCGCGGTCCCAGTACCAGCAGATGCACCAGAAGTCCGGCAGATAGCACGACAAGCACCGACAGCACTTTGTTCGACACCTTGCGCAGGCCAAGTGCATACAGGATGTTCGCAACATACTCAAAGAAGAGCGACCATGCGGGACCATCCAGAGGATGCATCTCCTGCCAGCCACGAATATCCATCGAAGGCAGCAGAGGAATCATGGTGCAGCCAACGAGCATCACCACCACGAGCTTCCAGACCGGCGTCGTCGCGATCAGCGGAAACGACGGTCCTGCCTGCAGGTAGAAGAACAGCGCGCCGATAATGTTGCCCATCACCACCATGGGCTGCAGGCGGATGAGACGGCGCTTGTAGAACTCCCATGTGGTCATGCGGCTCCAGCGATCGTCATAGGCATAAGCCACGACAAATCCTGAGAGCAGAAAGAAGAAATCGACAGCGAGATAACCGTGATTGAACGGATGCGTGAAGGCGTTGCCGAAATGAAAGGCCTCGAGGATATGGAAGAGGACAACGGCCATGGCCGCCACGCCGCGCAGGCCATCGAGAATTTCATAATGCGCTTTCGGCTGCATCAATGCGGATTGCTGGCTCATCGATGCCCACCAGCATACGACACTTACGGCGAACCCGTATGTCGCACGAGTGCTCTCAACCTCCTCAGGAGAAACCTAGTAGAAGTACGGCGTCTTCGCGGTCCACGGCGACTTCGGATACTGCTTATGCAATATCGTGAAGGCCTCTTTGCTCACTGCCTTTTGCTCCGCTCCGGCAGCTTCGGGCGCGATGTAGCATCCGTAGCGCGTCGCTCTTACGGTAAGCGCCAATGCTTCGGCAGCGTCCTTGTCGTCAGGATGCGCCTTCACATAATCGATCGCGCGGCGGCCGACCCACACGACGCCGAACGGAAGAGCATTCAGTCGCTTCGTCTCATCGGCCGCAGCCGTCTTCTCCGTGGCAGGAAGGAAGCTCATCGGCATTGCAATCACCTTGGGTTTATCGCTTGCGGAGTTGTATTCGGTCGGTCCGTCGCCCCACTTCGAGCACCACCAGTTATCGCGGAAGCTATCGAGCGTGCGGAAGCTGACCGAGCGCTGCACGCCCTGCTCAAGAAACGGCCGCACACCTGGATTACGCAGCAGCGCCAGCGTTGTGGGAAAGCCTGTGTCGCCCACGGACTTCTGCAGCGGCTCCGGCAACATCGACACCGTTGCTTTCAGGGTAGCCTCGTCGTTGAGGCCCAGCGCGCGCAACCACGCAGCCATGGCAATCGCCTCGCGGAGATGCGCAGGAAGCTCCTCCGCCTTCGTCGCCTCGACCCAGCGAGCCAGCGGAAGCTGCCGATTGAACGCCTCAATCGTATCCCAGTCGAACTGCAACGCGGGAATCTTCTCTACGCAACCCGGAGCCTTCTGCGTGCTGCCACAGAGCGCATTCCCGGCAGACTGCGACATGCCTCCATCCGTAGCGATTGTCGTGCGCGGTGCGTCAGCCAGAAATTCCGCATAGCTGGTCGCTGTCTGTATGCGCAGGCCAAGCAGGGCGTTGCGTGCAGAGTCCGTGCCTTCGCCGCTAAGCCCGGACAGCACGCTCGTCGTCAGCTTGCGCGCACTCGCCGGATCGTTCGAAGCCAGCATGAGACGCGCTCGCTCGTAGCTCACTGTCACATACGATGGAGAACTCGCCGGGACCTTCGCCGCGGCATTCAGCAGATCGGCATTCGCTCCATCGCCGGTCTTTGCTGCCATCAGCGCCGCAACCAGCCACGGCATGGTGCGCCTGGATCTCCACTCTGCGGCTGCATCTACTTTGGCTCCGCTGTGGCCTATCCAACGCAGCAGATCGGCATCACCAGTAACGTTGTGCCCGGTTAGAAAGAGCAGGTCTCCCAGATGCTGCGCGAAGTCGGCGTCAGAAGCGGGCCCGGCGAGTGCATTGGCCGAATCGTCAAGCCGCCTGGCCGGATCGAGCCGTACCTCAATAAATCCAAGTTCTGCCTGCGCGGCGTGCTTCATGCGCGCATCGCCGTTAGCGGCCACCTTTCCAAGACGGGCCTGCGCTTTGCGTAACAGCTCCGGATCGAACTGGGACTGCTCACCCCATTCCGCCTGGGGCTTTGCCATCGCCGCCTTGCGTACCTCAGAGCGCGCGGCCAAATACTCTCCCCATGGGCTCCACGGCGAGTTGGTATCTTTACCCACGGCTTCGAATGCGGCGATAGCGCCGTCATAGTCACCGGCGTAAAACTTCGCGGCGGCAAGCTGGTATTCGCGATCCATCTTCAACAACGCGCTGGCATTGGCAGGTGCAGGCTGAGGCGTCTCGCCGGCCTTGGAACAGTTTGAGAAGACGGCATCCTGCCCACGCAACCAGTCGGCAAGATCGGCGCTGCCGGCACCCCACTGTTTCGTGCGCGAGGCCAGCGCCGCTTTCGCAGCGACAAAAGCATCGTCGGGACAGTTCAGTAAATCGGTGGTCTGAACGTATCCATTGCGCTGGGTTTCGAGCGCCTTCTCCTGCGCAATCTCGGGTGTTGTCTTCACGTCTACCTTCAACACAGCTGCACGTGCGGCGCGCCACTGATTCATCGGCTTTGCTGCCTCTTCGGCATCGTGCCGCGCCTGCCAGGTCGGTTCGTTGTAACTCACGGCAGGAAGACCGACATAAACTGCTTTCTCTGCATCGCTCAGCTTGCCACCGATCAGATAGCGGTACGCGACGACCTGATCGATGCGAGCGTATCCCGGCTGCAGCACGCCAAGCCTGCCCGACGCAAATGCCGCTGTGCTCTCTGGATGCACAGGTGGGACGAAGACCTCCGGCTCAAAGTCCGGCCCACATGCCACAACAATTAATAGCGGCACGGCCGCTGCCAGCGCCGCCGCTCCGGCCAGTGTCCCTATGCTCTTCGCTCGCAATGCCTTCACCATAGCTCTCTCACCGTCTCCTCGAGGCCGTCACGCTGCCAGCCTCTGTCTGCAAACACATACACTCTTCGCCTTGCCAGCTCGCGCGGCCACGCTTCGCGCGTCGAGATGCCAACCGCATCCATACACTTCGGCTCGCGAAGAAGAAACTCTCTTGCGACGTCACGCAGCTGATTCGGAGCAAACTGACGCCGGTCCGGCTCCATGCGGAAGAGCATCGGCACCGCCTCGTCCACCGGCAGATCATGCAGCCACGCGTTGTCGTAGCTGCACCACGAGGCAAGCGCCGTCATCGAAAGCGGCATCTTCGCCGGCAGCTTCAAGCGCACGCGAGCGAGCACACTGCGATACCACACTCTCTCGGAGGCTTTCGCATCGAAATCAATCTGCAATGCAGCACTGCTTTGCGAAACAGCTTCCACAATCGCCGCGGCCGCTAATTCGGCGGTAGCATCTGTCAGCTCCGCTCCTTCACCCGTCTCAATACGAACGACCGGAATCCGCACCAATTCCTCTGCTGCAGGAAGTAATAAGCCCTGATGCCGTGGAGTCACAGCAAGGCCATGCGCATCGAGGACGACCGTTTTTGTCAGATAGGCGATGGCTGTCGAACGAGGATCGATGGCGCGCAGGTCTTCACGCCTCTCCCATGCCCAAACCGTCAGACGGGGAAGCTGTCGCATGCGTGAGGTCGCCACAGCAGACACGCCTGGAGTCGCCGCGCTCTTCAGCGCACATAGCCCTGCCGTCAGCAGGGCACAACTTGTCCATCGCTTCAGATGCAGTCGCATCGAAACCAACAATGCGGCATGCACATGGAAAGGTCAAGTTGCATTCCTACCGTCGCCTATCTTTACAAGATCGATGCATATTTTTGATGAACCGCAATATGTATCGCCAAGTACAAACGCATCTGCGATGATGGAGGCAAAAGGACCTTACCGGAAGATGACGCCAACTCCGCTGGAGACCTGCTCGCTCCAACGCTGGCACGCAGAAGCATGGCTGCGTCGGCTATGGCCTGTCTATTGTTTGCTGGTTATCCTGGCCGCCTTCGGCTACGCACGCTTTGACCCTTATCAGATTGATGGCGACGCGGTGTCCTATATGGATATCGGCGACCTGATCCGCTCGCACCAGTGGGCCGGCATCGTCAACGGATACTGGCATCCGCTCTATCCAGCCGCGCTTGCTCTGGGTCACAGCCTCTTTCACTCAACGCGTTATACCGAGCTGCCTGCGTACTACATGGTGAACTTCGCCATCTTCCTGCTGGAGATGATAGCCGTCGTCGCGTTTACGGATGCCATCATCCGACTGCGTGACTCTCGCGCTACGCTTGCGGGCGATACTCCGTCCTCGCCCTTTCTGCTGGGCCGCTATCCGCTACGCTACCTCGGACTCGCTTTGCTGGTGATCGCCTCGCAGCGCGAGCTTTCTATCGGTAAGGTACGTCCTGACGCATTGCTGCAGGCGCTGCTGCTCTTTGGATTCGCCGCTCTTCTTACGAACCTTGCGACAGGCAGGCTGCATTATGTAGCCCTTATGGGGGCCTCGTTCGGACTGGCCTTCCTCACCAAGTCCTTTGCATTCCCAGTTACATTGATCTCCGTCGCATTGCTGGCACTCTTCTCGTGGCTGTGGCAGCGTCAATCGCTCGGCCGTGTCTTTATCAAGGCGGCGATTGGGTTAACATGTTTCGCTCTTGTCGCTGGACCCTACATCGCTGCGCTCTCCAAACAAAAGCACCGCCTGGACTTCGGTGACTCCGGCAGTCTGAACTATGCCTGGTATGTTGCGGGCACCGAGAAGATGCACCTGCAGAACGGCACACCGCAGCTCTACGGCACCTCCGACGTCCACCTCCTTCATCCTGAGAAGGTCATCTACACGTCGCCACTGGTCGTCAGCTATAAAGAGTTTCCCTACGGCACCTATCCCGCCTGGTTCGACGCAACATATTGGAACGACAGCATCAAGCCGCACATGAACATCAAAGGGCAGCTTCGCACCTGGGCGCGCGAGGCCGTGCTCATCGTCCGCTATCTGCTGAATCATCCCGAAGGGTGGTTGCTCTTCGGTCTGTTGCTGCTGCTGGGTGCGCGTCCCGATCTCTGCCGCCGCCTAGCAGGGAATGGCTTCTGGGTGATCCCGCTGTTGCTCGGCATTGCGATCTTCGCAATCTACGGCATGGTGAATGTGGAAGAGCGCTACGTCACGGTCGGATACCTCGCCATCCTCCTTACGCTGTTTGCGTCGTTGCGTTCGACCCGCGAAGCAGCGGCTATCTCCGTTTCATCTGCCCTGATCCTCCTGCTGGCTTTTCTATCTCTGGGCGAGTCTGTCCGCCGCGTCGCCGAACTGCGTCGTGACGAGAGCTCAAGCGGGCTTCCGGCAAGCTGGTATGACCCGGAGATATTTCAGGCAGCTAGAGCTATCAATCAACTTGGAGTCGGACCTGGAGATACCGTCGCCTGCGCAGGTGTTCACGCCTGCCTCCATACCCATTACTGGGCGCGGCTGGCTGGCGTCCGCATCCAGTCTGAGATCGATTTCCCCACACCGCATCTTTATGCACCGCGGACTGCTCCTCATATGAAAGAAGCCATTGAAGCGGCGCAGCGAGATGGCGCACGCATCCTCGTCGGCTATTTCGATCCCGTTCAGATGAGAGAAACCGATCCGGCAACCGCAGGTTGGGTCTCGCTGGGCGATACAGACTTCTATGCTCTCCTGCTGAATCCTGCTCCTGCAGCTGTACCAATGGAAAAGGCGACCTTACCCAAGCCATGAATACACTCCCCATGCATTCAATTCGCAACGCTTCTGACGTATTGCAGTGCCACGTATGAACGAACTTACTGTCACCATCCTGATGCCCTGCCTGAACGAGGCTGAGACGCTGGCCTACTGCGTTCGCCAGGCGGTTGCTGCGCTGCGCGATAACAACGTTGATGGCGAGGTATTGATCGCAGATAACGGTTCGACCGACGGTTCGCAGAAGATCGCCGTGGAAGAGGGCGCACGCGTCGTCGACGTTCCCATTCGCGGCTACGGCGCAGCGTTGATGCATGGCATTATGGCCGCACACGGCAAGTATGTGCTGATGGCCGACGCCGACGCCAGCTATGACTTCGGACATTTGCCGCGCTTCCTCGAAAAGCTGGATCAGGGCAATGATTTGGTAATGGGCAATCGCTTCAAGGGAGAGATCAAACCCGGGGCCATGCCTCCGCTGCATAAATATCTCGGCAATCCGGTGCTCAGCTTTATCGGCCGGCTTTTCTTCGACATTCCTGTCGGCGACTTCCACTGCGGCATACGGGCCATGCGCCGCGACGCGATCCTGGGCCTCGACCTACACACGACGGGGATGGAGTATGCCAGCGAGATGGTCGTTCGTTCGTCGCTGGCCGGATTGAAGATCGCCGAAGTCCCGACGACGCTCTCGCCTGACGGACGCAGCCGTGCGCCGCACCTGCGTACGTGGCGTGACGGCTGGAGGCACCTGCGCTTTCTTCTGCTCTATAGCCCGCGCTGGCTCTTCCTGTATCCGGGCATCCTCAGCTTCTGCGTTGGCCTTGTTCTATCGCTCTGGCTGATTCAGGGGCCGCAGACGCTGGGCGGCAGAACCTTCGATGTCGATACGCTTACGTACGCACTCTTTCTCGTCATCATCGGAGCGCATATCTCAGTCTTCGCCGTCAGTGCGAAGGTCTTCGGCACACAGGAGGGCTTTCTGCCGATAGAGCCGCGCTATGAGCGCATCTTCCAATACATCACGCTCGAGACAGGCCTTGTCTTCGGCTGTTTCCTGCTCCTTCTCGGAGCAGGTCTGTTTGGATACGCAGTCCACCTGTGGCACCTGGCTGGATATGGCGACCTGTCGCCGCAGCGCATGCTGCGCCTTACATTGCCCTCCGCCACATGCATCATGCTTGGCGTCGAAGCCATCTTCGGCAGCTTCTTCCTCAGCCTGCTGGGAATGAAGCGCCGCTGAATCTACGCCCGAGCCGCAGGAGTGAACCCGTCGCAACCGCTGATGGGCGTCACTTTAAGGTGAAGCATGGCGAACTTGGGATGGCCGCACTCGTCCAGCATCTCGGCGTCTGCCTTCTTGCTGGTCATGATCGTCACCAGCGCCTTTTCGTGGGGATGGCTCTCACCAAAGTGAGAACACAGACCGCATTGCCCTGTATGAATCGCCTGCATAGAACCTCCCTGTATGGCATCAGAGGCGCCGCGACAGCAGAAGCGTTGCCTCTGCGTGGCCATATTTGTAGCGACGACGTTACTCCGTTTCTGCCAGGGCTGTAAATAAACAGCGAAGCCACGCGCAGAATTAACGTAATAAACATTACGACCGATGACGTCTTTATTCGACGACCTGGGTCTAACAGATCGTTACCGGTAAATTCAGCTATTTGGGAACCGTTTCGGGCGGTACCGCGTATGGATCTTTGATAGAAAGTTTTGTCGCTGGCACGGAGCAAACGAAAGATGGCCTTCACCGATCCGCTTTATACCGCGAACATGACGCCGCATCAGCGCGCCTGGTTCTATGCCGAGTACGAGCAGGCCAGCCGCGACGAAGTCGTGGGCGTGCTGCTTGCCCTGTTTCTTGGCAGCTTCGGTATCCATCATTTCTATCTGCGCCGCAATGGGTTAGGTATCCTCTATCTGCTTTTTTGCTGGACCGGTATACCAGCCATCCTGGGCTTTATCGAAGCATTTTTTATGCCCGGACGCGTGCGCGCTTACAACGCCGAGCAGGCTGCTTATATCTCAAGCCAAATCATCCAGGGAACAAACCCGCAGTATATGCAGACCGTCCAGCCAAATTTTCCTTGCCCGGCCTGCGGCGGTGCGGTCTCTCCTGGAGCGGGTTTCTGCCCGCACTGCGGTACCGTACTCGTCGCAAGAAGCTAACCACGTCGTTCTACTGCCACGCGATCATGCTCGTCTTCGCGTGATCGAACTCCACAAAGGGCTGTCCGTCTGCGCCAGTCAATATCTTCGCCGCTGTGCCGTTCACCGTCGCGCTCGCGGGATGCATATTGCGGAACCGCACGATGATATGTGCAGCGGCGTCGCCTGCAATCTTCAGTGACGAGGCCTCGCGCTCGATCTTTCTTCCCTCGAAGTCCGTGATCTGCGCGCTGGCTCCATCGATCACTTCGTAGACGCGGCGGTCATCCATCGCTTTCACGGCCTTGTTGCCGCTCTCCGACTGCGGCACCAGCGTCATTACGTCCTCGGGAATCTTCGGGATCACCGCGCCTGCACGCGCATAAACCGGAATCTGGTCGACAGCGGCGTCGACAAGGATCGTTCTGCCACCAGAAACACGGGCGCCGGTCCAGTAGTCCACCCACTCACCCGCGGGCAGGTAGACGGTGCGGCGAGTGTTCTCGCTGACGACGGGAGCGACCAGCAGATCAGGCCCGAACATGTATTCGTCTCGCGACTCGCGTGCCTGCTGGTCGTTCTGATAGAGCAGCGCCAACGCCCGCATGATCGGCATGCCTGTCTTTGCTGCCTCCTGCGCTGCGGCGTAACGATACGGAAACAGGCTCATGTGCAGCACCGAAAACTTTTTGAACGTCGCCAGCGCCTGCTCTTTGTAGTCCCACGGCCCAACGTTGGCCTGCGAGAGCACCTCCATCGCAGGCGAAAACGCCGCATACTCCGTCCATCGCTGGAAGAGCACGGGGTCGGGCGTCGAGGCCGTCTTCAGGTAGCCACCTGCATCGGCGGTCCACAGCGGCATGCCGCTCATCCCTGCTCCCAGACCGGCCATGACGACGGTCGGCAGGCCATTCTCTGGCGAGAAGCTGGACTCGTTATCGCCTCCCCACAACATGCCGATGCCGTTGGCTCCCTGCGTGACCGAACGGCAGAAAAGCACGCCGTTGCCCTTCAGGTCCTTCTGCATCAGCTCTTCCATCGCGTTGTTGTAGAGCACGGCATAGCGATTGCGCATCAGCCGCGGGTCGGTACCATCGGCGAACTTCACCGGAGCATTCACAAAATTGCCTTCGGCGTCGTCGTCTTTGAAGCCGTCCGCTCCCGCCTGGATCGCCTGCCGTACCTGGCCCTGCCACCAGGCCTTCGCCGACGGATTGGTGAAGTCGATCAGCGACCCCTGCCCCTTCCACCAGCGGCCCACGTAGGGGCTGCCGTCGAGGTTCTTCACGAAGTAGCCGTTGCCTGCTGCCTCGTCGTAGTTCTCCGACTTCTCTGCCATCTTGCTCTCGAAGCCTTTCTCGCGCGGCGGGTCCGACTTCGAGTTGATCCACGATGTATGCCACAGCACCAATTTGTAACCATTGGCGTGGATGTATTTCACCATCGACGGAGCATCGTCAAACTGCTTCGGGTTGAATTTGTAACTGTTGTAGGCCGTTGTCCACGGCGAATCGATCAGGATGACGCTTGCGGGAATTCCTAGCGCGCGGGCCTTGTCCACGTCTTCCTTCACCTGTGCGTCGTTCTGGTGGTAGTCGCGGCCGATCCACGGCGCGAACGCCCAGTAAGGCGGCAGCATCGAGCGCCCGGCAAGCGCGGTGAAGTGATCGAGGATCTTCGGGAACTCAGGGCCGGCAAAGAGAACAACGCGCAGTTTTTCCGCAGGCACATCGACAACCACCTCCTGCTCGCTCGACGCATTCATGTCGAAGGTCGCATCCGCTGTTGTGTCCACCCACAGCCCGTAGCCAGTGGTGCTCATAAAGAACGGCATCGGCTTGTACGTCGAGCCGCCCTTGGCGTGGCTGTTGTCGGTCGAGACATTCCGTACCACGGTGTGCGTGTGGTTCAGCGTGTTGAAGTGCTCGCCCAGCCCGTAGTAGTTGGCCGCATCATGGATGCGGACGCGCCAGTAACCTACGGTGTACGCCACACTCGTCACCTCGTAAACACCGGGCGAGAGCAGCTTCAGGTGCACCTTGCTGGTGGGGACCGGCGCTCCTTCGAACTCGAAGTCGCCCAGCTCCAGCGAACGGCCGCCAGGCAACGTCAGTGCGAGTGTGTTCGGATCACGGCGCACCAGTTCGGCAATGGGAGCCTCCGCCGTTCGCCCTGCCGGAGCGGGAACCGGCTGCGTCTGAGGAGATACATCCTGTGCTGCCGCCACCATCGACGCCATCATCAGCGCCACGCCGAACCTCACGCTCCACTCGATCCTCATACTGCACCGCTCCGTTCTCGTTTCAAAAGCAAAGAAAAAGGCCCCGTCAATGGGGACCCTTCTCTCACATCCTTTGTAACAGTATCGGCCGGTTGTTGCAGCAGCTAATCAACAGACGGCGATTTAGATGCCGCCAGTCTTGTCGTGGTCGAGCTGAGCCTGGTAGCCCTTCTCGAAGCTGTTGCGGTAGGCGTCCTTCTGCTGGCCCTTTACCGGGGGGTTCTTGTACAGGTGCGAGGACTTCGCATCGATCTTGCGCTTGGCGGCCTTGTCCAGCTTCGCGGCCTCGATGCCGTCGTGGTAGGCCTGCTGCGACTCGGTTCCGGCGGGCGGAGTGTTCCAGTCCTGGGCCTGGGTCGCATTCTGCTGTGTGTTTTGGGCGAGCACAAAAGCCGAGGTGCCGCTCATAAGAGTCACTGCGATCAGTGACGTTGCAATCCGTTTACAGTTCATGTTGTCCTCATGGGCAGGAGTCCCGATTCGGTTCCGAACTCCCAAGGCGCACGACGCGGTGCGCCTTCATCAGCCGACATGTAAGATACACGGACTTGATGAAGGGTTGCAAAGAATTTGCGCTACAACTGCGGTGTTACGCTTCGTTTGTTTACGAAGCGGTTACAAATCACCGGCTGGCCCGCACCTGATTTTCGCCCTATAGATTGCAGCGTCAATAGTTACATATTCCCCGGGCAGCGGAGTTACATGTTTGTGTGGCCGGCGCGCATATCCTCGTTGAAGCTCGGCTTGATGAACTTCAGCGTGGACTCCATCTCGGCCAGGTAACCGTCGCGGTGCCCCATCAGGGCCTCGGTCGGCGTGGCGAACTCGGTGTCAGCCGCCAGACGGATAACGCCTTCGGCAGCAACAGCCTCGGCCATCTTCTTCAGATCGTCGACGGTCGTGTTCAGGTACTGGGCATCGCGCGGATCGGCCAGCCAGACCGGCTCGCCTCCGCCCAGCATGCCAGACAACCAGAAGACCTTGGCTGCGAGGAACTCCTGGCGCTGCGACTCCGTGGTGTCGTTGAAAATAAAGCGCTTCTGCTTAGAGCTGTAGTAGCGCGTCGTCACCGGGACGGGCTGGCGGTTGCCGCTCTTGACCAGCTCAATCTGGCCCTGGTCGGTGGTCTTACGGATCGCGTTGTAGATAAAGCTCTCGGCGAAGGGTTGTTCGAGCGCAGCGACGACCTCAGCGAAGGTACGCGTCATCGAGGCCGAGACCTTGGCATGCAGCACACTCTCATTACCGTCCTCGAGGCGGGCCTCGCCGTGGACGATGTAGGTATCGGCGCCTGATGTGGAGGCGTGGAAAGGCCACTCAAACTTGCCGAAGCTCAGTGGAAGACCGTGCATCGTCAGATAACAATCCGGGCGCGGGTTCTTCAGGCGGGTAGCGGACTCCTGAAGGTAGCTGTCGACCACATTCTTGAGCGGTCCCTGCGAAAAGTCGAAGGCCGCGCTCAGCTCAAGGGTCTGCTTCCTGGCGGGGTTCAAGGCCAGGCCAAGAGTAAACCGCGCTGTTGGGCCGCCGGAGAAGTCCTTGCCTTCTTCGCTCCCAACTACAACCAGCCCGGCTGCCTTTGCTGCCGCTTCCACCTGTCCTGCCAACGCCGTCTGCGCTACTGTGCTCATCTGCCCTGTCTTCCCTGATTCAGTTTTTCCGTAACCCTTCTATTTTACCGTCAAAACGCAGGTTTTTCGCGAAACCGGGCAGAACAGGCCGAAGCAGCGCTTCGTTGCCGGTTCGGGTACGTGGCGCGCGTGGACGGCGATCCACATCATCTCCACAGCGTGGGCTGCGTAGAATCGCACTCACTTATGTCCGTGTTGATGCTTACTCGCCGCTCTGCTCTTGCCTCGTTCGCCGCTATTGTTGCGAATCCGCGCTCGCTTTTTGCTCACTCCAACGACCTTTCGGCTACGCTGGCTGCGCTGGAGACACGAAGCAAGGGCCGGCTTGGCGTCTCGATTGTGTTTCCTTCGGGCGAGCGGATGACGCATCGCGGAGACGAGCGGTTTGCGATGTGCAGCACGTTCAAGTTTCTGGCGGCGACGATCGTGCTGAAGCGCGTGGATACCGGCAAGGAGCATCTGGACCGCGCGATCCGCTTTACGAAGGCCGATCTGGTGAGCTACTCGCCGGAGACGGAGAAGCATGTGGGCGAAGGCCACATGACGGTCGCCGAGTTGTGCAAGGCAATGCTGACGCAGAGCGACAATACGGCGGCCAACCTGCTGCTGGCGAGCTTTGGTGGACCGCCTGCAGTGACAGCTTTTGTGCGGTCGATCGGCGACAAGGTGACGCGTCTGGACCGCAATGAGACGTCGCTGAACGAAGGAACGCCAGGCGATCCTCGCGATACGACGACGCCGGATGCGATGGTGGGGAATTTGAAGCGCATTCTGTTCGGCAATGTGCTGAAGCCCGCATCGCTTCAGCAGCTTACCGACTGGATGCTGGCGAATACGACCGGTAAGACGAAGTTTGTGGCCGGTTTGCCGCCGACCTGGAAGGTGGCCGACAAGACAGGCGCGGGCGATCATGGTTCGAATAACGATATCGGCGTGCTGTATCCGCCAGCCGGAAAACCGATCCTGATTGCTTCGTATATTACGGAGTCTCCGCTGACAACGGAGGAGAAGAATGCGATCCACGCCGAGGTCGCGAGAGCGATTGCGGCGGGGGTGTAGCCCCCCTCTATATTTTTCGTAAAGTCTTTGTTTTGTTTTTGTTGTGCGATTTGCACAGGCTAAAATATTCCAACCAGGGGAGTTATCCCTAAAAATATTGATTCTGAATGAGTTAGCTCCGGATTTTGTTTGGGGCTTTTCTTTATTTGCCGATTTAAGTGTAGCGAAGTGAGGGAAACTAATCGGCAGATTTTTGTGGGTTTATTTGCTTTGGAATGAGGGATTTGGGGTTTTTGGGGGCTTGACAGAGTTTTCGCTCCAGCTGGCGGGGGGTCGTTGCGCCTTCGGCTTCACTTCCGGCCTTCGGCAGAGCGGTGGCCGCTTCGCGGCGCTGGATGGAGAGGGCCAAGCCTGAAGGCTTGGCGTACCTAGAGGCGGTTCGTGGAGTGAACGCGAAGACGCCTTGAGTTGAAGGCCTGGAAGTGATTCGCGCGGTTGCGCGAATGGCCCCTCCCATGTCGCGATGAAGCTGCGCCTTGAATGGCCATTTTGGTGGCAGGGAGAGGACATTCACTTTTTGGTGCGCCATGGACGAGGCTCACCATCCGCACCCCGTTGTGGGCCATGAATGGCACCTACTTGTGATGGCGGGGAGGTTTTGTGGGATCCCACCTTAGCTCGCTGCGCGAGCGAAGATGAAACCCGCTTTTGGGGCTGGGAGGGGAGTTCTGCTGGGATGGGCATCCCTTTCGTGGCTAGGAGAAGGGGTCCCTGCTGGAGTGGGGCACCCGCTATTGATGGGGGAGGCACAATGCGCGGGGTACTCGGTACTCTCTGTCTCCCGCTCGCTTGTTTGCTGGGCGGTTGCCCGGGGGGCGGGGGTACGTCACTTCGCTGGGAGGGATAGGAGTGGGTGGCTGGGAGTATGGCTGCTGGCTAGTATCAAGACTGGCTAGTATCAAGACTATCGAGGCGGAGGTGGGTGCCATGCGGGCTGCAGTTTTGCGTGGAGGTGGGTTAGCGGTCGAGGAGGTGGCTCGGCCTGCGGTGGCGCCGGGGTATCTGTTGCTGCGGGTGCTGGCTTGTGGAGTTTGCCGGACCGATCTGCATATCTTTGAGCGTGATCTGCCGGTACGGCGTGATCCTCTGATTCCCGGGCACCAGATTGTGGGTGAGGTGGTGGATGGAGCTACGGCGGAGTTGCCGCTGGGTGCCCGGGTAGGAGTTTCGTGGATTGCGAGCACGGATGGGACGTGTCCGTTTTGCAGGCGCGGCGAGGAGAACCTTTGCGATGCGCTGGAGTTCACGGGCTACACGGTGGATGGAGGCTATGCCGAGTATGCACTGGTGCGCAGCGATTTTGCGTATCCGTTGCCGGTGGAGGTAGAGCCGAAGCTGCTGGCTCCTTTGCTGTGCGCGGGGATTATCGGCTTTCGCAGTTTGCGGGTGGCGGGGGTGCAGAAGGGCGAGCGGGTAGGGCTGTTCGGGTTTGGGGCTTCGGCTTCGCAGGCGATTGAGGTGCTGCGGCACTGGGGATGCGAGGTGTATGTGTCGACGCGCGGGGAGCAGCATCGGGCGCAGGCGGAGGCAGCAGGTGCGACGTGGGTGGGTGGAGAGAGCGATCGGCCTCCGGTGGCGCTGGACCGGGCGGTGACGTTTGCGCCATCGGGTGCGGTCGTGGTAGCGGCGCTGGCGAGTTTGCGTAAGGGCGGCGTGGTGGCGATCAATGCGATTCACCTGGATGCGATGCCGCGGTTCGATTACGACTCGCTGCTGTGGGGCGAGAGGCAGATACGGTCGGTGGCGAATATGACGCGTGAGGATGCGCGGGATTTTCTGGCACTGGCCCAGGAGATTGGAATACGGCCGCAGGTTCGGACGTTCAGGCTGGAAGAGGCGCGGGCGGCGCTGGAGGCGGTGAAGCACGAGACCGCGGAGGGTCCGGTGGTGATTCTGCCGTAACCAATGTGCCGTGGTTTCAGGCTATTCTCACGTCAGACGAAACTTGACTGCTGTATGCGGGTTTTAGGAAGGAAGCCAAGGAGTGTCATGAAACGAACCTGCCTGTCTGCGTTTTTGCTTGCTGCCTTTGCGACTGCTGTTCACGCACAACAGACTCCCGCGGATGCGACGCAGCCGACTGCGCAATCGGCTCCGCAGTCCACTTCACAACCCGCGCAGCCGATACAGGGCCCGCAGGCGCAGCCTTCGGGGCAGGCTCCTGCGGCGGGCAGCGGCCAGCCTGCTCGTGATGCGAACGGTACGTACACGATTCGGAGCACGGCGCGGCTTGTGGTGCTGGACATGGTGGTGACGGATGCGAAGGGGAACGTGGTGACGGACCTGAAGAAGGACGACTTCCACGTGACGGAGATGAACGAGCCGCAGACGATTCTGAGCTTCGATACGGCGGGCGCGCATGTCGCTCCGCCAAGCGTGACGATCGATTCGACGGCAGCGCTCGACCAACTGGCTCCGCAGGCTCCGGTGAACATTGTTCTGCTGGACGAGTTCAACACGCGGTTTGAAGACATGGCGTTTGCGCGCTACTCGCTGAAGAAGTTTCTTGAGCGTCAGCCGGGCAAACTGACGACACCGACGATGCTGATTGCAGTGAGTCTGCAAAACTTCACCGTGCTGCATGACTATACGCAGGACAAGGATGAGCTGATCAAGGCGCTGGACCACCACTTTGTGGCGTATCCGTGGCAGGCGCATCAGTATGCGTGGCTGGCGGAGCGGTATTCGCTGGCCTTTATTACGCTGCGGCGCGTGGCGCAGGCGGTGATCGGGCATCCGGGACACAAGAACATGATCTGGATCGGGCGCGGCTTTCCGAATCTGAACATGGCGAATTTTCCGGTGGATACGGAGCGGCGCGTGAATAACGCCGTGCAGGACTGCGTGAATGTGCTGCGTGATGCACGCGTCACTCTCTATACGATCGACCCGGCGGGGCTGCAGGTGAATCAGCAGGCGTATGGCGCGGATGCAGCATTTACGGATCCGTTTGGCGGCAACTACCAGTTTGCGAAGCTGGCGACGGCGACGGGCGGGCGGGCGATCTATGGACGCAACGATGTGGATGCGCAGATCGGCACGGCGATTCGCGATGGGTCGAGCTTCTATTCGTTGAGCTATCGGCCGACGAATACTTCGGCCGACCTGCAGAAGTTTCGGCGGATCAAGGTGACGATAGACAGGCCGGGGCTGACGGTGACCACGCGCGAAGGGTACTACCTGCAATATGGGCCGGGGCGTGTCGATCCGCAGAAGCCTTCGCAACGGCTGGTGACGGACCTGCTGGCGGCGGAGGGAAGCACGATGGTGTATGACGGCGTGCCGATTACGGTGCGGCGTCCGGCGGGCGACCCGGACATGTTTACGATCCATGTGGATGCGAAAGGATTGTTCTGGACGTATGCGACGGACACGGAACCGCAGCGTCATGCGGATGTGATTCTGGTGGCGTCGACGTTCGATAAGAAGGGCAAGGAGCTGAAGCGCGATGCAAAGTCGATTCGCGTGAATGCGACAGGCGAGGTTCCGCCGACGGGCAGGCTGGAGCGCGCGATCGACTTTCAGTACAGGCTGGCGCATGATCCGAAGGCGGTGCGGGTGCGGATTGTGGTGCGGGTGACGGCTTCGGGGCGCATTGGGACGGCGGATATTGACCTGACACAGCCGCCTCCGCCGGATGCTGCGGCTGCGACGATGCCGGCGGCGGGAGACGCGGTGCGGTAAGGCTCTATGATTGTGGAGTGATGAACGATCTGAACCTTGCCACGCTGACGACGGAATCGCGCAATCCGCGCACGACGCATATCGATCAGGTCTCCACATTGGAGATGGTTACGCTGATCAATCAAGAAGACCAGGCGGTGCCGCAGGCTGTGGCGACACAGCTGCCCGAGATTGCGCGGGCGATCGATGAGATTGCGGCGCGGTTTGAGAAGGGTGGCCGGCTGTTCTACATTGGCGCGGGCACGAGCGGGCGGCTGGGTGTGCTGGATGCGAGTGAGTGTCCGCCGACGTTTTCGGTGCCTCCGACGCTGGTGCAGGGGCTGATTGCAGGTGGAGATTCGGCGCTGCGCAAGTCGAGCGAGAAGTCGGAGGATTCGCCGGAACAGGGCGCGGCGGATCTGCTGGCGGCGGGGTTTGGCGCTGTCGGCGCTCCCGATACGCTGGTGGGGATTGCGGCGAGCGGGCGCACGCCGTATGTGATCGGCGCGATGGAGCAGGCGAAGAAGATGGGCCTGCTGGTGGTGTCGCTGACATGCGTTGCGGGCTCGAAGATGGCGGCGGTTGCGGATATCGCGATCGCTCCGGTGACGGGGCCGGAGGTGGTGACGGGCTCGACGCGTCTGAAGGCGGGGACGGCGACGAAGCTGGTGCTGAATATGCTTTCGACCGGCGTGATGATTCGCACGGGAGCGGTGTACGGCAACCTGATGGTGAATGTGCAGCCGACAAATGACAAGCTGGTGGACCGCGCTCAACGGATTATCGCAGAGGCGACGGGCGCGGATCGTGCAGCGGCGGCAAAGCTGCTGGAAGAGGCAGGCAGCGTGAAGGTGGCGATTGCGATGCAGAAGCTTGGGCTGGATCGCGCTGGTGCGGAGGCGAAGCTGAAGGCTGTGGGTGGACGGCTGGCGCGTGCTTTGGCGTAGTGCGCTTCGCGTGTTTTAGCGGAGTGCCCGCAAAACGCGGGTCCGTCGAGTACGTACATCCTGCAATCCCACTCATACCATTCGGCATGAATGGGGGACACCCGCTTTGGTGGCTGGGATGCAGTGTGAAATGCGGGGGTTCCTCGACTACGCTGCGCTTCGCTCGGAATGACACTTCTAAGATATTGGAATAGGACTTCTGCGGTTCGAATGATCGAACCGCTATAGGTTGCTATGCCGTCTTCCCGCTTCGTTGCACGGTGGGGCGTTCTACGAGAATGGGCTTGGGGTGGAGGACGATCTCTTCGTCCATGACGACGCGGTTGCGGCCCTCGGCCTTGGCTCGGTAGAGGGACTGGTCGGCGCGTTTGAGCATGGTGGCGAGCGAGTCGTCGTGCTGCAGGAGAGTGACCCCTGCGCTGGCCGTGGCCATGATCATTCTGCCGTCGTAGTGGATGCGCATCTGCTCCATGTTGTGGCGCAGGCGCTCGGCGACGTGCGCGGCGCCGGATGCGTCCATGCCGGGCAGCAGGACGATGAACTCCTCGCCGCCGGTGCGGGCGATGAGATCGCTGTTGCGCAGGTGCTCGCGAACAAGATCGACGAAGGCGCAGAGGGCGACGTCGCCTCCGGCGTGCCCGTAGGTGTCGTTGACCTGCTTGAAATTGTCGAGGTCGATGCAGATGACGGCCAGAGGATGGCCGAGCTGACGGCTGCGTGCGATCTCGGCGGCCCCATGCTTCATCAGCGCACGGCGATTGAGCGCGCCGGTGAGTGAATCGACGCCTGCGGCGTAGGCTACGCGCGAGTGCATCTCGATGAGCGTGAAGACGGCATACATCATCAGCATGCAGTAACCCACCAGAATGATGACCAGCATGGAGTACATCCAGCGATCATCGGACCACGGCGAATCGGGAACTTTTGGAAAGCCCATGATCGACAGCGTCATGCGGAAGCTGACGGCGAAGACCTGCACGGTCATCAGGGCTGCGACGATGCGGGAGGGGATGGTGAAGCGCTCGTCCTGCTGGTGGGCGAGCATCCACGCCGTCGCCGCGCAGAGAAGGACGACGGGGAGCGAGATGACGGAGAACGACCACTGCCGTATGTGCAGAAGAAACAGCGCAGGATAGATGGCCAGCGTGAGAAAGACGGGAGAGAGCCACAACCATCCACAGAAGGGCCTGCGCGCGATGAACCATCGCAGTCCGAAAAACATGGCTACGTAGGCGCAGACGTTGAGCTCGTTGGCGACACAGACGGCGACGAAACGCGGAAGGTCACTGTGGAAGGTCTGCAGGAGAGTCTTGGTGAAGTCGAGCAGCGTTGAGGCCGCGAGCCATCGCGCTCCCACCACACTGCGGTCGACCAGAGAGAGTGTGAAGAGAACCAGCGTGAACAGACCAAGAGAAACAAGAAAAAAAATGTAAGACGTTGAGTAATCCATGGACCGGGTCCCGTCTTTTATTCGACTTTTTCGTCTTGCAGGACAGGATACGCCTTTCAGGGTTTTATTTTTCCCTGTAAAAACCGGAGGGTACGAAAAAAGTGGTGAATGCGTGTTCACGCAGCCGGGCGACCGCAGATCAACCGAATGGCTAAGATCAGAACAGGCTGAGCTTACGGGGCATTTCGATGCCGAGGTGCTCGTAGGCGAGGCGGGTAGCGACGCGTCCGCGTGGGGTGCGGTCGAGGAAGCCGATCTGGATGAGGAAGGGCTCGTAGACCTCTTCGAGCGCATCCTGTTCTTCGGCCAGCGCGGCGGCGAGTGTGTTGAGGCCGACGGGGCCGCCGTCGTATTTTTCGATGATGGTGCGGAGGAGGCGGCGGTCGAGCTCGTCGAAGCCGTGGGCGTCGACTTCGAGCAGCTCGAGGGCTTTCTGCGCGGTCTCGCGGTCGATTTTGCCGGAGGCGCGCACCTGGGCGTAGTCGCGGACGCGGCGCAGCAGGCGGTTGGCGATTCTAGGCGTCCCGCGCGAGCGCATGGCGATCTCGGCGGCTCCGTCGCGGTCGATGGGTACACCTAAAACATCGGCAGAGCGCTCGACGACGAAACGGAGCTCGTCGTCGTTGTAGAACTCAAGCCGCAGCAGGATGCCGAAGCGCGAGCGCAGTGGCGAGGAGAGCAGGCCGGGGCGCGTGGTGGCGGCGACGAAGGTGAAGGGCTTGATGTCCATCACGTGTGTGCGTGCGGCGGGCCCCTGGCCGATCATGATGTCGAGCTTGTAGTCCTCGAGTGCGGTGTAGAGCTTCTCTTCGAGGACAGGCTGCAGACGGTGGATCTCGTCGAGGAAGAGCACCTGCCGGTCGCGGATGTTGGTGAGGATAGCGGTGAGGTCGCCCTGAATCTGCAGGGCGGGGCCAGAGGTCTGCTGGAAGCCGACGCCGAGCTCGTTGGCGATGATGGTGGCGAGCGTGGTTTTGCCGAGACCGGGAGGGCCGAAGAGGAGTACGTGGTCGAGGGCTTCGCCGCGCGATTTGGCAGCTTCGAGCGCGATGGCGAGCTGCTCCTTGGCTTTGGTCTGGCCGATGAACTCGGAGAGCTTGCTGGGGCGCAGCTTCAGCTCGAAGGCGGCATCGTCGTCGACGCGGCCCGCGGAGACGAGGCGCTCGGCCTCGGCGGTGGGGCCGTTGAGGTTGACCTTCTTGGCGTTCGGCTTGGTGTCGGAGTAGTCCACTAGGGCGATAGTAAGGCGAAGCTGGAGGCGAAGCAACCGGCGCGGGGCGAAGCGAACACGCCTGATACTCCCGTCTGCTACCGTGGATGGCATGGGTCGTCTCAAGATGGATCGTCGTCAACTAATTACAGGTGCAGCCGCCATGTCCGCTCTTCTTACAACACAGGCGCGTGCGGCGGAGTCGCCGCGCAGCTTTCTGGAACTTACGACCTGGCGATTGCACAACAGCGACGAGAACCAGTCGAAGCGTGTTGCGGATTATCTGGAGAGCGGGCTCTTTCCTGCGCTGACGCGGGCGGGAGCGAAGCCGGTGGCGGCGCTGTCGAACCTGATCGGGCCGGATGGGCCGAGCCTGTTTTCGATCGTGCAGTACGCCTCGATGGGAGCGATGCAGGACGCGCTGGCGAAGCTAAGCGAGGACGAGGCGCATGAGAAGGCGTCGCAGCAGCTTGCGGCGGGGCCGGGGCTTCCGTTTGTGACGACGGAGAGCAGCCTGCTGCACAGCCTGGCGGTCATGCCGGAGGCCGTGCTTCCGACAGATGCGGCGGGGCGTCCGGCGCGCGTCTTCGAGCTGCGGACGTATCAGTCGCAGTCGATTGCAGCGCGTAAGAAGAAGATTGGCATGTTCAACAATGGCGAGATCGGCGTGTTTCAACGTCTGGGCATGCGTCCGGCGTTTATCGGCGAATCGGTGATCGGGACGCGCCAGCCGAATATTACGTACATGCTTTCGTTTGATTCCCTGGCCGAGCGCGAGAAGCACTGGAGCGCGTTTGGCAGCGATCCGGAGTGGAAGAAGCTGAGTTCTCCCCCGGAGCTGAAGGACTCGCAGATTGTTGCGAACATCAGCAACATCATGTTGCGTCCGCTGCCGTTTTCGCCGCTGCGGTAGGCAGGTAAAAAGAGTCCTCCGATGTGGACCGGAGGACTCTTTCGTCCCTTGATTACATCAGGTCGATGACGTTGACGATGAAGTAGGTGACCGGATCGTAGACGACGACATAGCCATCGAAGTATCCCATCTGGTATCCCGGAGGCGGTGGCGGCAGATATCCCATCACCGGTCCCGGTAGCGGCGTAAGGTAGGGGACGTATGCCCAGGGGAAGAAGCTCCCGATCACAAACCGCGGCCTGTTGCCTATGTTGATGTATCCGAGATTGCGATGGTAGTACCGTTGCAGCCAGAGGCGATCGTTGGGACGGAAGTGATACGGCGGCCGAACGGGTGGACGCTGCCCCCATTGTGGAGGCCGTGGCCGATTGCCGGGATTGGGGCGCGGTGGTTGAGGGCGCGGCGGATTTGGCCGTGGCGGTTGAGGACGTGGGGGCTGTGGCCTTGGAGGTTGAATCGACGGGCCTCCGGGATTTCCGGGACCGGGGCGATTGCCTCCACCATTGCCAGGGTTGGGACGGTTGCCATTGCCGGGATTGGGCCGATTGCCGTTGCCGGGGGACGGACGTGTCTGTGGTCCTTGCGGTGGCGCCTGTGAATGTGCCGGGCAAGCGCAGCCCAGCACAAGGGTCACAAGAAGCGCGCTGCACACACGATGCTCGTATCGCATGATTGAACTCCTCAATGAACTACCTGGAGCCTCGCGTCCGCTTGTAGCTGCGACGCGTGTTCTGCAAAGCGGTGCTGTCGCGCGCTTCCATACTGCATTTCGAGAATTACATGCGCGAGACGAGGAAGAGGCCGCCGGAGATGGCCAGCAGATCTTCGACAACAGCGACGACGAAGTCGGGCAGCTTGGTCTGCGTGACGAGACCGTGGCGGATGTAGTAGCCGGCGAAGGCTCCGGCTATGCCGCCTGCGGCACCCAGCATGATGCCGGCGAGCGTGCTCTTACCGGCGCTCAGGGCCAGTGCTGCGCCGGAGAGGCCGCCGGTAACGATACGTGCGATCAGGCCGATGGGCGCGGTCCTTGCGGGCGTCTTCGGCAGCTTGTCGGCGATCAGCTCACCGATGGCGAAGAGAGTAAAGAGGCAGAGCGCGGGCATTGTGTTCAGGAAGCTGAGCGGCGTCCCATCCAGATGAATCCAGCGCAGGTAGGCTGCGGCGCAAACAATGGCCGGGGCCATCATCGAGCGCAGACCCGCGACGCATCCGATCAGGAAGCAGAGCAGCAGAACCGGGAAGACCATAAGAGCACGTCCTTTCCTCTAAAGCTGCAACTGAGGCATTGTCCTCCAGAACACGCTGAAAGGCAAAGCGTTGCGATGAAAATTCTGGAACGAAGCGGACGGTACCCTACAGCTCAAGCTGCATGAGGGTGATGTCCTGCGGGCGGTCGAACTTCCATCCCGCGCCATGCAGCACGCCTACTTCGACGAAGCCCAGCGCGCCGTGCATCGCGACGGAGGCGCGGTTGTCGCCGCCGATGACGGCGACCATCTGCCGGGCGCCAGCCTTGCGACTCTCGGCGACGATGGCGGTGAGAAGCTGGCGTCCGATGCCGTGGCCTGCGCAGCCAGTGCGCAGATAGATGGAGTCCTCGACGGTGTAGCGGTAGCCTGCGCGCGGGCGAAAGGGCGACGCGTAACCGTAGCCGACAACCTGGCCGTCGAGCTCGGCGATGAGGAAGGGCAGACCGCGAGCGTGGGTGTCGCTCAGGCGGCGGCGCATCTCGGTTTCGTCGGGAGCGTCCAGCTCCATGGTGGCGGCGCTGGTGAGGACATAAGGCCGATAGATGGCGGCGATCGCGGCAACATCGTCGAGCGTTGCATCGCGCAGTTGAACGACTGGCATTTCTCTACTCTATCGTGATCGCGCATCGACTCCCGATGCGGCATGCTGCAGGATGCTAGGCTGAAAGACGGACGAATGATGCAGCCCTTGCCGCACAGCCCTCAACCGATTCGCAGAGCACGCCCGGCTGCCATGATGGCCATCGCTGCACCAGTGTTGCTGCTCGCTTCGTGCGCCAGCCCCGGGCCGCCGCGGCCACCGTCGCTGCATCTGCCTGCCGTTGTGACGGACATGAAGGCCGAGCGCGTTGGTGACCGTGTGATGCTGCACTGGACGACGCCCACACGCACGACCGACAACCTGCCGGTGCCTGCGCAGATGACGGCAGAGATCTGCCGTGAGGTGAATCCGGCTTGGGCGACTCCAACGTCGACACCGGGGGCGAAACCTTCGACGAAAGAGTGCAAGGCCGTGGTTCGCGTTGCGGTGAAGTCCGGCCCTTCGGAGGGTGCCGATCTGCTGCCTCCGGAGCTGACGCAGGACCCGGTGCAGCCGCTGGGCTATCGCATTCGCGTGCTGAATCCTGAGGGGCGCAGCGCCGATGCTTCGAAGGTCGTGATCGTGCCTTCAGGTGCTGCCCCTGCTACGGTTGCCGGGCTGCGGATTACGGCTACGCGTGATGGTGCGCTGGCGCAGTGGCAGAAGGTGGATGCGCCCGTCATTGTTGAATTGGAACGCAGCCTTGCCGAGCCTGCCGCGCAGAAGACACCTGCCCCCCAGAAACCGAAGGAGAAGAAATCTCCGGTCAGTCTTGCGCAGGATGAGCCGGACGAGGTGAGGCTGCGCACGGCGGACCCGAAGACGGCGCCGGCGGCAGCCGATCCCGGCGGCATGCTGGATCGCTCGGCTCGCCGCGGCGTGAAGTATATCTATCGTGCGCAGCGACTGCGTGTGGTCACGCTGGACGGAAAGATGTACAAGCTGCACAGTGAGCTGTCGCCCGCCATCACGATCAATCTTGCCGATACGTTTGCTCCGGCGGCACCGACCGGGCTGGCGAGTGTGCCCTCCACAAGCAATGGTAAGGCTGCGATCGATCTGTCGTGGCAGCCGGGGACGGAGACGGACCTTGCCGGTTACAACATCTATCGCCGCAATGCAGCCGGGGGCTTCGAGCGTCTGAATCCTGCGCCCGTCACGGGCCCGGCCTACACGGATGCCGATGTGACTGCCGGGTCGAGCTATACCTATCGCGTAAGCGCCGTGGATGCGAGCGGCAACGAGAGTCCGGCTTCGTCGCAGGTGACCGAGACGGCCCAGGCGCCGAACCGGTAAGCTGCTTCAGAAGCAAAACGTAAAGGAGCTTTCAGCGATGAAGTACTGCCGCTATCTCTCATCTGCAGGACATGCGCGATATGCCCTGGTCGAGCTTCGCGATGGGGCGATGTGGGCCGTTGCCCCGATGGAGCCGCCGGTGGAAGACCTGGCCGCGCAGCTGGATGCATTGAAGGCGAAGGATGCGGAGCCGTTCACGGCTGCGCCGCTGGCTTCGTTGAAGCTGCTGGCTCCGGTGACGCCGTCGAAGATCGTCTGCATCGGGCGCAACTATAAAGAACACGCTGCCGAGCTGGGCAACGAGGTGCCGAAGGAGCCGCTGCTGTTTCTGAAGCCGCCATCGTCGCTGCTGGCTCCGGGAGGCACGGTGACCATGCCCGCGCTCTCGAAGCGTGTCGACTATGAAGGCGAGCTGGCAATCGTTATCGGCCAGCGATGTTCGCACCTGAGTCCTGCCGAAGATCCGCTGGACTACGTTCGCGGCTATACCATCGTGAACGATGTGACGGCCCGCGATATTCAAAAATCCGACGGCCAGTGGACGCGTGGCAAGGGGTGGGATACGTTCTGCCCAGTGGGACCGATCGTGTCCGACGAGATCGACCCGCTCGACGGCGACCGGGTCACCATTACGACCCGGCTGAATGGGCAGGTGAAGCAGAGTGGCTCGACGGCGGACCTGATCTTTCCGCTCGATTTTCTGCTGCGCTACATCTCGGCGTCGATCACGCTCGAGCCCGGCGACCTGATTCCAACGGGCACGCCTGCGGGCGTTGGGCCGGTGGCAGCGGGCGATACGGTCGAGGTGGAGATTACCGGTCTGGGTGTGCTCTCGAATTCCTTCAAACCGGAGTAGCGCTCTCTTCATTTATTCAAAACAAGTGAAGCATCGCGAGACGCTATCGGACACATCTATCGGTGAGACATCGTCACTGGAGGCATGAAGGGCCGATGAGATCGCTGACTCCCCACCTGTGTGCGCTGGCCCTGCTGGCTGCGCTGAGCCTTAGCTGTCACGCGCAGTTTGCGCCCGTCGACAATATGGCCGTCATGAACCTTAATAATTCACAGGGCCTGCAGATGATCAACAACATGCAGCGGAGCTTCGATAGCCAGAACGAGGCCAGCCGGCGTGCGGGCGCTTCGCCGCGGTCCTCGCCGCAGACTGCATCGCAGTTCGCGGGAGGCGCGTCGCTGGACGATGCCGCCTGGGCAGTGGGGAGGAATCCCGGGCTCAGCCGTCAGGTGCGCGATGAGGTGATCGGCAATCTTGCACGGTCGAAGGGAGAGCCGGCGGCGCGCAAAGTGGACGCGTACCTGGGTGACATTCAGACGACGTTCCATAAGATGGTGGCTCCGTATGGACTGCGGAACGACAACCTGATCGATGTGCTGACCGCGTACATGGTGGTGATGTGGATGTCGGCGAACCGGCAGACGGCGCTGCCCTCGGTCGCGCAGGTTCAGGGAGCGCGTCAGCAGTTGAGGGGTATATACGCACAGCCCGGCCATGAGATCGCCGACGCATCACAGCGACAGCTTATGGCCGAAGACGTGATGTACCAGACGTGCATGGCGGTGGCGACGCGGGAGGAAGCGGTGTCGCATCGTCGTCCTGAGCTGCTCGATACGTTGGCCACGCAGGCCCGGGCCAGCACCGCGAACGCTGGACTCGACATGCAACGGCTGCAGCTGACCAATCGCGGATTCGTGTCACCGTAGTCGACAGGTGACGGAACTGTTGCACGTAAGGGTGCGTATTGCTCCTTCATTCACTGCTTCATGAGGAGCTTTATGCGCGCCTTCACGCTGATGGCAGTTCTTTCGTTGCCGCTGCTCTTCGGAGCACGCTCACTGGATGCACAAGCCGATCCAACTCTCTTTGAGACTCTTCAGAGGCTGGATACCGAGCTCTTCGATGCAGCGAACCGTTGCGACCTGGTGAAGCTGGGCAGTATGGTCGACGACAACCTGGAGTTCTATCACGACAAGGCCGGGCTGATGCAGGGCAAGCAGATCTTCCTCGACTCTGTGAAGAACAACACCTGCCACGTGATGATCCGCGAGCTGGTGCCGGGCACGCTGCAGGTCTATCCGATCAAAGGCTATGGCGCGATGGAGCTTGGGACCCACCGCTTCCATCATCCCGGGCATGAAAAGGAGTTTCCGGCTGCGCGGCAGCTTGGCATGACCCGTTTTCTCGATCCTGGAGCGGAGGAATGGCCTGTCGGCGAGGCCAAGTTCCTGCATATCTGGCAGTTGAAGGACGGTACCTGGAAATTGACGCGTGTTGTCAGCTATGCACACTAGTTGGTGCGTAATCCCTGTGTTTTGTTGACCTTTTCATCGCGCAGGCGTTGTGGGATCGAACGCAACGTTCGCAGCCTTGATAAAATCAAACCAAGCAGCGAAGGGAGCGCAAAGATTATGGCGACAATACTCGAACAGCTTCGTGGCATGACCACCGTGGTCGCCGACACCGGTGACATTAACTCGATCAAGCAGTACAAGCCGACGGACTCCACGACGAACCCGTCGCTGATCCAGGCCGCCGCCGGAATGCCGGAGTATCAGTCCATCGTGGACGACGTTCTGCAGCAGGCCCGCAAGGATGCGGGCGCCAGTGCAACCGATGCAGAGGTTGCCGCACAGGCCTTCAAGACACTGGCTGTTGCCTTTGGCAAGAAGATTCTCGAAATCGTTCCGGGCCGCGTCTCGACGGAAGTCGACGCACGCCTCTCCTACGACACGGAGAAGACAATCGCAGCCGCGCATGACATCATCGCGCAATACGAAAACGCGGGTATCTCGCGCGAGCGCATCCTGATCAAGATCGCCTCCACGTGGGAGGGCATCAAGGCCGCCGAACAGCTGGAGAAGGAAGGCATTCACTGCAACCTGACGCTGCTCTTCGGTCTGCACCAGGCGATTGCCTGCGCCGAGGCCAAGGTTACGCTGATCTCGCCGTTTGTCGGACGCATCCTCGACTGGTACAAGAAGGACACCGGCAAGGACTATGTGGGCGCCGGCGATCCGGGCGTCATCTCGGTGACAACGATTTACAACTATTACAAGCACTTCGGCTACAAGACCCAGGTGATGGGCGCGAGCTTCCGCAACACGGGCGAGATCAAGGAGCTTGCAGGCAGCGATCTTCTGACGATCGCTCCGAAGCTGCTGGGTGAGCTTGAGGCGGAGCAGGGCACGCTCGAGCGCAAGCTTGATCCGGCCAAGGCGAAGACGATGAACATCGAGAAGATCGTCGTCGACAAGGCGACCTTCGACAAAATGCATGCCGCCGACCGCATGGCCCATGACAAGCTGAAGGAAGGCATCGAGGGCTTCTCGAAGGCCCTTGAGGATCTCGAAAAGACGCTGGCCAAGCGCCTGGCAGAGATTTCCGAGCCGGCTGCAGCCCGCTAAACACTTTCCAGCTAACAAAAAGAGGCCGCGCGAGATGCGCGGCCTCTTTTCTGCCTCGAGGAAAGGACTTACTTCTCGTGAGAGGGCGACCAACGCAGTCCGCCGCCGAAGGTCTGACGGTAGAACTCGCGCTGGATGGGGTAGATCGTGCTGCCCTGATAGAAGCCGAAGACCTCGTTGTTCAGGTTCAGGGCATAGCCTACGGCAGTGAATCCCTTCGGCAGGCGATACGTGCCTTGAAGGTCGACCTGCAGGTGCCCGTAAAGATAAACATCTCCGTTCGGTCCCTTGATGCCGCCGCCGGTGGCTGCGGTGGGGTCGAAGGGGCCGGATGCGTTTGTGTCGGTGTAGTTGTAGGCGAAGATATTCGCCGCGTTGTAGGAGAGGCCAAGCCGCATCGACAGATTCCGCTTGTCATACGTGGGACTGATGTTCCATGTATGCGGAGCTTGACGCAGAAGATCGGGATGATCGGTGCGGTCGATGTTAACCGTCCTGTTTGCTGGGTCGTTACAGCTGCTCAGGCACACCTGTTTTGGCCACGTCACCTGCGAGGCGCTGTAGCCGTAGTTGGCGGAGAGACCTAATCCATTCAGCATCCCGGGCAGGTAGGTGAAGTGCTGCTGGAAGGCGATCTCGAAGCCGTAGACATAGGCACTGCCCGCGTTCTGCGGTTGTGTCTGAATGGTGCCATCGGAAAGTGTCGTGTTCAGCGGAAGAATCGGGTCCTGCAGGTTTTTGTAGAACACACCTGCCTGCAACAGGCCGATGGGGTTGAGGCTCTGTTCGTAGAGCAGATCGATGTTGTCGGCGTGCTCTGCCTTCAGGTTGGGATTGCCGATGCTGGAGGTAGTGCGAACGCCTCCCGGTGAAACCGATGCGAACGAAACCAGGTCTGCGAAGTCCGGGCGAGACAGGCCGCGCCCGTACACCAGGCGAAGTCCGCTCGATGGCGTGAATGCATAGCGTACGGATGCGCTGGGCAGCACATCAAGATACGATCCGCTGCGGGCAACCGGAGGAGCATCGGGTGTGACCGTCCCGACGTCTGAGTTGTTTGTTGCCTCAAAACGCAGGCCAGCTACGATTCTGAAGCGGCCCAGATTAACCGTGTTCATCACATACCCGGCGCCCACTTTTTCGATGTAGTTGAAGTTCTGACCGATCTGATCGGTGTTGTGCTTGTTGCGCATGTCGGCTGGAACCGGCACGGCTGGTACAGCTTTAATTTTTGTGTAGTCGGCTGCAGGACCCCAGGCGTAACTGCCGCCGTAGTAGTTCGAATCGGAGAAGCTGCTCAATAGCTGCGTCATCTGCAGCGACGGATCGTTCGGATTGGTGATGGATGCGGTGGGTACGAAGTAGAGCGTGTCCTGATTGGCAAACTTGTGCAGATTGCGGAATCGGCCGCCGAATTCGAAGGTCGATGCATGTCCGCCGACGGTGTAGGCCGTTGACAACGATGCACCAAAGCCAAGATCGACCTCAGGGTTGTAGTAGTTGTTTGTCCGCAGCAATGAAAGGTAATACTGCGTGGGATCATAGACGTTCGCGCCGTTCAGCGCCTTCAGTTTCGGCACCAGCGGGTTTGAGACATCGGCGGCAAACGAGTAGTTGTTGTTGTTGACGAAGCTTGCATCGTCGTAGCCTTCATCGCGCGTACGGCCGATGGAGCTCTCAACATCCCAGTTCAGCAGCGAGTTCTTCATCAGGTGATGACCGCCGAGCTGCAGGCTACCAATGTCCTGCACAGGACGGCGTATCTCTGCGCCGAAGCTCATCGATCCCGATCCCGCAACGGGCTGATAGTTCGCATCGAATGAAGTCGAGAAGTTGTAGTCCCAGCGGTTGCCGTAGTTGTGAAACAGCGAATAGAGGCCCTTCAGGTAGATGCTCGACGTATCGCTGAAGCGGTAGTCCGCTGTGCCGGCAAAACCTGTGCGTGAACGATAGTACTGATAGTTGCGCTGGTCATATCCGCCCAGATAGAACGGCCCCGGCTCCACGTCGTTGATGCCGCGTCCGTTCCAGTCGTACGATCCGCCAAACAGCAGGCCCAGCTTGTTGTCTTCGAGAAAGCGTCTGCCTACCGTTCCGTCGAACTGGTAGACCGGCCTTCCACCAATGATGGGTGTGTAGCCGCCTGTCGACTCAAGCGCAACGGTTGGCTTCTCTCCTGCGCTCTTGGTGCGCAGGTCCACCGATCCGCCGATGCCGTCGCCGGGCATGTTTGCCTGCAAGGTCTTGTTGATCTGCACCGACTCGACGAGATTCGCCGGAATGATGTCGAGCTTGACCTGACGCACGGTTTCGGCCGAAGCGATGTTAACGCCGTCGATCATGGTGTTGGTCAGGCGAGGCTCGGTGCCGCGCACCTGTACGTATTTGCCTTCGCCCTCATCGCGCTCCAACGTCACGCTGGGCAGGCGGCCAATGGCATCGGCAACATTCGCGTTTGGCAGGCTGGTGATGACGTCGGCCGGCAGCACGTTAATGATGTTGTCGGCGTTGAAGGTGCGGTTGATCGCCTCAACCTCGCCGCCTTCGCGTCCTGCATAAACCTGTACATCCTGACGGGTGTCGGCCACTTTCATGGAGACGTCCAGACGTACTGGCTGCCCGGCGGCCACGGTCACATGCTGGGTGGATGTGGCGAAGCCCACGTAATCCACCGTGAGAATGTAGTCTCCTGCGTTGAGTGCCTTTAGCGTGAACTGTCCCTGCGCATCCGACAGCGCAGAGAAGCTACCCGGCGAAGTGACCACCTTGGCACCCTGCAACGCCCGGCCCTGCACGTCGACAACCGTGCCCGTCACTGATCCCGTCTGCGCCAGCAGAGGCGCGGCCACGAAAAGAAAAATTACCCATGTAAGCGCAAAACGCCCACCCAAAATAGATCGAAGCATCTTAAAACTCCGCGATGAATTTTGTTGATTTGTCAGGAGTCGATCTCGGAAAAAGAGCAGAGCAGTCTTAACACAATTCCCTGGCGTATCTGGGAGGGGCAGAGGACTTCTGTCGAAGTTAGGGGCCACGTCTTGCACCGAGTTGAAAATCTGATGACAAACCTGTAAACCCTTATTCAGCTTGGATTAAGGTTGGGTACACTGAAAGATTTCTGCGGGAAATACAGCGACCGAAAATGCCTCGATGTGCCTATCGCGAGCATGAAAAAGCCCCGGAAACTCCGGGGCTTTTTTGATGGAAAGGGAACGGTTCAGAGAATGTAGCGGCTGAGGTCCTGGTCCTTCACGATGCTGGCTACCTGCTGACGCACGTACTCGGGATCGATGACGATCACCTTTTCGGTTACGCCGTTCGTCTCGCGCTCGATGACGGGAAGCGGGGCTCCCGATGCGGCGATCTGTGCGACGACTCCCTCTTCGGTCGGTTCCTGACGGGAGGCCTTCATCAGGTCGGGGGCCTGGAAGCTGATCTCGTCGAGCACGCGTTCGAGGATGGTGTGCAGGCGACGTGCCCCGATGTTCTCCGTCGTCTCGTTCACGCGATAGGCAAAGGACGCCATCTCCTGAATGGCCTCTTTCGTAAACTCGAGCTTGAGGCCTTCGGTTTCGAGCAGCGCTGTCGACTGCTTGACGAGCGACGACTTCGGCTCGGTGAGGATGCGGACGAAATCATCCACCGTGAGCGATTGCAGCTCGACGCGGATGGGAAAGCGGCCTTGCAATTCGGGGATCAGGTCGCTGGGCTTCGAGACATGGAAGGCGCCCGCCGCGATGAAGAGGATGTGATCGGTGGAGACCATGCCGTACTTCGTGTTCACTGTCGTGCCTTCGACGATGGGCAGGATGTCGCGCTGAACGCCTTCGCGCGAGACGTCGGGGCCGTGTCCGCCCTCGCGGCCTGCGATCTTGTCGATCTCATCGAGAAAGACCATGCCGGAGTCTTCGACGCGCTCGACGGCAAGCCGTGTCACCTGGTCCATGTCGATCAGGCGTCCCTCTTCTTCCTGCACGAGATAGTCGAAGGCCTCGGCGACCTTCATCTTGCGCTTCTTGGTGCGCTGGCCGAAGAGCCCCGGAATCATGTCCTTGAGGTTGATGTCCATCTCTTCGGTGCCCTGGTTGGTGATGATCTCGAAGCTGGGCATGTTGCGATCGCGCACGTCGAGCTCAACGACGCGCTCGTCCAGCTTGCCCTCCCGGAACTGCTGGCGAAGTTTCTCGCGTGTGCGCTGCTCGCGCTCGCCGGGCTTTTCTTCGCTCGACGAAGCGGCGACACCGTGCTCGGGCGTTACGGCAGGAAGCTGAATGACGTTCGTTCCGGGCTCATGCGTGGCTGTAGCCGCAGGCGGAGTCACTGGCGAAGGCGGCAGCAGCAGGTCGAGCAGGCGATCTTCGGCAGCGAGCTCAGCCTTGTCCTCAACCTCTTCCATTTTTTCTTCACGCACCATGTCGATTGCGATCTCGACCAGGTCACGCACGATGGATTCGACATCGCGGCCAACATAGCCCACCTCGGTGAACTTCGACGCTTCCACCTTGAGGAACGGCGAGTTGGTCAGTTTCGCCAGCCGTCGCGCGATCTCGGTCTTGCCCACGCCGGTCGCACCGATCATGATGATGTTCTTCGGCATGATCTCCTCGGCCAGATCGGGAGCGAGCTTCTGCCGCCGCATGCGATTGCGCAGCGCGATGGCGACGGCACGCTTGGCGGCCTGCTGGCCGACAACATACTTGTCCAGCTCGGCGACGATCTCGCGCGGCGTCATCTCGTCGAGCGCGAGCGCCTGATCTTCTGCGGTTCCGGGTAGATAAATTGCCATGTTGCGGGTACTCCATATCGATAAAACAGCAGTGGTCAAAGGATCATACGCGATGTCTGCTGCGAAGGTTCGTTAGCTCGCCTTCAGCTCTTCAATCGTGAAGTTCTGATTGGTATAGATGCAGATGTCGCCTGCAATCTTCATCGACTTTTCGGCGATCTCGCGGGCGGAGAGGTCTGTGTTTTCCAGCAGAGCGCGTCCAGCGGACAACGCGAAGCTGCCTCCGCTTCCGATCGCGCAGATGCCTTCGTCCGGGTCGATGACGTCGCCGGTTCCTGATAGCATCAGGGTCTGCTTGACGTCGGCGACAATCAGCAGAGCCTCTAACTGTCGCAGCATCTTGTCCGTGCGCCAGTCCTTAGCCAGTTCGACGGCAGCGCGGCTCAGGTTTCCCGCGTGCTGCTCCAGCTTGGTCTCAAAACGCGAGAAGAGCGAGAAGGCATCGGCGGTCGAACCGGCGAACCCGGCCAGCACCTTGTCCTGATAGAGGCGGCGTATCTTCTTGGCCGAGTGCTTCATCACCGTATTGCCCAGCGAAACCTGGCCGTCGGCTGCCATTACCACCGAGTCGCCTCGACGGACGCAGACGACCGTCGTCGAGCGGATACGCCGCCCTTCGCCCAGATCGAGCGGATGGGCCAGCACGTCGCCGGACAGGCGCTTGCCGGACTGCTTCGGGCTGGAGGAAGGGGCGGGGGAAGTCGAACGAATGCGTTCTTTAAGCACATCTCAGTATATCGCCCGGCGCGCGACGGAACCTCATCTGGCACCGCCTCCCCCGAAGCGGTCATTCGCGCTCGGCTGCGGGGTGGGCTATGCTCGTTTTCAGGACTCTCCCCGTGCTCGCCGCCCTGTCTGAGATTCTGTCGCCGTCCTTGCGCTCTCCACGCAATGCGGTTGCCGTTGCCGCCACTGTGGCCGCAGTCGGAGGCGTGGCGTGGTACCTGCTACGCAAGCCGCGTCCTACGGCTGAAGAGATGGAACGGTCGCGCCGCGAGCAGCTTGCCGCCAACGGACGCATCACCGACGGCAGCATCACCGAAACCGCCGAAGGGCACATTCACCACCCCGCCGACACCGAAGCAACCCATGCGACCCCCCAGGTGATCGTCTACAACTACCGCATCGCCGGTGTCAGCTACGAGGCAGCGCAGGACGTCACCACGCTCTCGGAGCTCGTCCGCGACGTTCGCACCGACCTGCCGATCCAGGTGCGCTACGAACCGCATAACCCTGCCAACAGCATCGTCGTCGCCGAGACATGGAGCGGCCTGCGGCTCTCCGCCGAGCTGCCCCGCCCCGTGCTGGGCATCGACCGCTATCACGGCAGCGAGGGCTGAACCCCCAACAAAGAAGAACGAGCAGTTGACAGCAAAGCGTCGCTACGATACTTTGCATTGTAAAGTTAACTCAGTGAGATGAACGACCTCAACCAGGCACTTGGCGATATCAGCAGAATCCGCAGGCAGGTGGCCGCCACAACGGAATTTCGCGGCTATGGTCCAGCCACGCTTGCAGCTACGGGTGGAATGGCCATGCTGGCTGCGCTGGCGCAGAGGTTCGTGATCGCCAACCCTGCCGCACACCTGGCCGTATATCTTCAGTTGTGGATCACTACGGCTATTCTCGCTATGGCGCTGACAGGCACACAGATGTTCACGCGTTCGCGCCGCATCCACTCTGCGCTCTCCGACGACATGATTCGGATGGCCGTTGAGCAGTTCCTGCCTGCATTGGGCGCAGGCAGCCTACTTACGCTCGTCCTCTTCTTCTATGTGCCGCAAAGCGCCTGGATGCTTCCGGGGCTGTGGCAGATCGTCTTCGGGCTAGGAATCTTCGCCTCCGGACGCTTTTTGCCAAAACTGATCTTCGTCGCCGGAGCCTGGTATCTCTTCACCGGGCTTGCCGTCATCGCAGTGGGAGTGGAAAACGCCTTCTCGCCGATTGCGATGGGAGTTCCCTTCGGAGTTGGTCAATTGCTGGTTGCCGCCATCCTTTTCTACAGCAACAGGAGCGCAGCCGATGAAGTCTAAGGTTGCAGCTACCGAGGGCCGCTTTGCTTACGAAGGACTGGATCGCGTCATTCATGAACGCGCCCGCCTCAGCATTCTTACATCCCTCATCACCAGTCCGCGCGGCCTTACCTTCAACGATCTTAAGCAGCTCTGCTCACTCACCGACGGCAACCTCAGCAGGCACCTCACTGTGCTGGAAAAGGACGGCATGGTCGACATCATCAAGGGCCACGAAGGCAGCCGGCCATTGACGCTCTGCCGCATCAGTGTCTCCGGTCGCAAACGCTACCTGGAGTACCTCACCACACTTGAGCAGGTGATTCGCGACTCTGCAAAGCTGGCAGAAAGCGCCAGCCCATCGCTACGCAAGCTGGCCGCGTCAGAGGCTTGATATATTTTTTGCCTTTTAACTTTGCAATACAAAGTGCTTTGCAACAAGGAGACCATCAATGATTCACCTGTCGCTCGATCAACCCGGATCTACGCTTCGTCCGAGTTCGCGTTCCATGGGCTTCAAACTCATCATCGTGTGCACACTGGCGTTGCTGATGTGCATCCCTTCTTTTTTCGTGAGCGATCTTGTCCGCGAACGGACGCAGCGCGCCGACGAAGTGGTCAAGGACATCAGTGCAAATGTTGGCGGGCACCAGGTTTTTCTTGGACCCACGCTTGCCATTCCTTACCAGACGCCGCCGCAAAATCCTGCTGACACCGAGCACTACGGTACTTATCTCGTCTTTCCGGCACAGGCGTCGGGGACCGTCACAACCGTGACCGAAGAGAGACATCGTTCGCTCTTTCGTGTTCCTGTCTTTCAGGCAGATCTCAAGCTCGATGCCGACTTCGATCTGACCGGGGTTCCAGCCGCCGCGCCTTCCGGCGCCACGTTTGACTGGAGTCGCGCTGAGATCGTCGTCGGGGCCAGTGACTCTCGCGGCGCGTTGGCTGATGCCAACCTGACTGCCGCGGATACAACCAGCACGCTGGTGCCGGCCAATATTGCCGAGCATCTTTCCTTCGGCGATCCAGACCACGCAACAAAGCTGACGGTCTTCGGGGCTAAAGCCAGTAGCTTTGCTATGCCGAACGCGAAGTTTCATGCCTCGGCGACACTACGCTTCTCTGGCGCCGAGCGTATCGCCGTGCTCGCCTATGGCAAGACCACGCGCCTTACCGCGCAGGGAGACTGGCGCAATCCCGGTTTCTACGGCATTCTGCCCACCAGCCACAGCATCTACCAGAACGGCTTCTCCGCCACATGGAGCGTGCCTTTCATCGGTCGTGGCGTGCGCGCGGAAGGTCCATCCGGCAGCATCACTGGGCTCAATGCGACAGAACTCGGCGTGAATTTTGTGGAAGTCGCCGACCCGTACCAGTCCGTCAATCGCGCGCTGAAGTACATTCTGCTTCTGCTCGGCCTGGTCTTTCTTTCATACTTCATCTTTGAAGTCACGACCGGCAAACGCGTTCATCCGGCGCAGTACCTCCTCGTCGGCGTAGCGCAGATCATCTTCTATCTGTTGCTTCTGTCACTTGCCGAGCGGATTGGCTTCGGCCCTGGTTACGTAATCGCTGGTGGAGCGACGGTACTGCTACTTGCGGCGAATGCTGGCTGGATCTTCGCGAGCCGCCTGCAGGCTGCCCGAGCTTTCGTCAGCTTCTCTCTGCTTTACGGTCTCATCTATCTGCTGCTCACATTGGAAGACAATGCCCTTCTGGTAGGAGCCATCGCGAGCTTCCTCGCCGTCGCAGCCGTGATGTACTTCACGCGACGAATCGACTGGTACAGCTCGTTGCCTGGGGCGTCCTCCGCATCGCCCGTGGCGCCTCCACCTCCTCCCGCAAATCCCGCTTGAGAATCGGATCTCCACCCTCCCCTGGAGGGTGGAGAATCCAGCAGGCAGATTGAATCGGAGACACGGAACGGACTAAACTTAACCTATGCACATGGTCGCCGGGCCAAACCGCAGTATGCAGCGTGTTTTGAAGGTTTCCATGGTGCTTACCGCCGGGTATGTACTGGCAACCTTCCTGTTTGGCCTCAAGGCGCACTCACTGGCGCTGATCTCTGAGGCAGGACACAACCTCTCAGACCTGCTGGCGATCATCCTCTCGTACGTCGCCGTTTATTTTCAGTCGCGGCCCCCTACCGACGAGAAGACCTTCGGCTATCAGCGCGCCGGGGTACTGGCTGCATTCGTGAATGCGGCGACGCTGGTCGTGCTCTCGGTCTGGATCGCCGTTACGGCCGTACAGCGTCTCAGCTCACCGGTTGAAGTGCAGCCACGGCTGATGATGGAAGTTGCTGCCGCCGGAGTGCTGATGAATGGAACGGTTGCAGCGCTGCTGTGGCGCTTCTCCGGCGACGTCAATATCCGCAGCGTCTTTCTCCATATGCTGGGCGACACGCTTTCGACCGCGGCGGTGATCGCAGGCGGCGCGGCGATTCTGTTGACTCACATGAGCTGGGTTGACCCTGTGCTGTCACTCGTCATTGCCGTGATGATCCTGTGGAGCTCGGTCAGCATCATCCGCGAGACGCTGAATATTCTGCTGGAAGGCACGCCGCGCGGGATCGAGCTGCAGGCCGTGCGGTCCGAGATTGCGACCGTAACCGGCGTCCTGGATGTACACGATCTCCACGTCTGGAGCCTCGGCGCACAGTCGCACGCGCTGGCCAGCCACGTCACGGTGAACGAGATGCCCGCGTCGGAGTGCACGGCGATCCTCGAGCAGATCAATTCCCGCATGCGTGCCCGGTTCAGCATCAGCCACACCACGATCCAGTTTGAGACCACGGGCTGCGAGACGATTCACGGCTGCAGCTCGCCGCCCGAGCCCGAAGAGGTCGGAGCGCACGGCCACCATCATCACCATGGCCACGGCCATCACGATCACTCGCACTAACCATCATCGATTGCAAAACGCAAAGCCTCGGAAGTTATCTCCGAGGCTTCTACGTTAGATTTAGTTTCAAATCGGTTTACGCCAGCGTGGCGTCGAGCGTAATCTCCGCTGCCTTCAGGACCTTCGACACCGGGCAGCCTTCCTTGGCCTTGTGCGCCAGCTCGTCGAACTTTGCCTTATCGATGCCGGGGATCTTCGAGGTATTCACCAGGTGAATCTTGGTAATCGTCGGAGCGCCGTGCAGATCGAGCGTGACCGTCGCCCTGGTCTCAATCGTTTCGGGATTGAAGCCTGCTTCGGTAAGCTGCGCGCTCAGCGCCATGGTGTAGCAGCCGGCGTGCGCTGCGGCAATCAGCTCTTCAGGATTGGTGCCAACGCCGTCGGCAAAGCGGGCCGCGAAGCTGTACTGCGTATCCTTGAGCGTCGTGCTCTGCGTGGTGATGCTGCCTTTGCCCTCTTTCAGCGTGCCGTGCCATACGGCGCTTGCGTAGCGATCCATGAAAGTCTCTCCTTTGTTCTCGTTCGGCCGTTCGCATTCGGGCCGGTCTTTCGACGGTACATGATTCGATGCCTCCCGGTCGTCTTCCGGCGGTTGAAAATTTCGAAAACTGGGTTAGGCTTACAAAATGTCCTCGATGAATGCGACCGCTGTGCAACAGGAAATGTCGTCTCAGCCTGATGACGCACAGCCTCAGTGCCCGATCAATACGGAGCATCACCAGGTCTACTGCCCCACCTGCTCGTCGCGGCTTGAGGACAGCCGCTGCAAGCTGATCTGCCGCAAGTGTGGATACTTCCTGAGCTGCGCGGATTTTTACTGAGTCAATCGCAGCCTGCTATCGTTGCTTCTGCGATGAGAATTCCCTTTGCCGTGAGCCTGTTTGCTGGCACCCTGCTGTCGTTTGCAGCATTCGATCCTTCCGCTATCGCGCAGCAGCACGATGCCGTCTCCGAAGTAAACCCGTACATCGGCTCCGGCTCTGGGCCGATCGGTTACGGCGGCACGATGCCGTTTGTGACCCCTCCCTTCGGCATGACCGACTGGACAGCGCAGACGCGGCAGAACCGGTTGAGCGTCGTCAGCTACAAATACGAGGACACACACATTCAGGGCTTCATGGGCACGCATCAGCCAGCCATCTGGATGGGCGACTATGGTTACGTGACGCTGGTGCCGCAGGTAGGCGAGCTGGCAACGACGCCGGAAGCGCGGCAGATGGAGTTCACGCATGACGATGAGGTGACACGGCCGGACTACTACTCCGTGCAGATGACGACCAAGGACGGCTCACGTCTGCGCGCCGAGATGACCGCGACCGAACGCTGTGCCTATATGCGCTTTCACTTTCCGCAGGGAGCTGCCGGACGTGTTCTCGTCGAAGCCTCGCGCCCCGGCATCGCTGGCTCGGCCAACGTCGACGACGTACATCTTGAAATCACCGGCTATAACCCAGATCGCATCGACCGCAACCTCGGACCCTTCGCACTGCCGAACTTCAAAGGCTACTTCGTCGTGCAGTTTCGCCAGCGCTGGGAACGCGCCGCCACCTACGGCATGGACGGCACAGGCGCTCGCGGAGCGTACGTTGAGTTTGCCCAGCCGCCCAGTGAGGACGGCGCGTACATTGACGTCCGCGTAGGAACATCGTTCATCTCGATCGAGCAGGCACGCGAAAATCTGAAGCGCGAGATTCCAGCGTGGGACTTCGAAGCCGTTCAGAAGAAGCTGCGCGCAACGTGGAACGACAAGCTGAGCCGCATCAGCCTTGAAGGCGCCAGTGACGACCAGCGCAAAACGATCTACACCGCGCTCTATCACGCACTACTGTACCCGCGCGTCTTCTCCGAATACGGACGCTACTACTCGGCCTTCGACGACAAAATTCATCAGGGCGAGAGCTACACGGCATACTCCATCTGGGACACCTTCCGCGCCGAGCACAGCATGCTGACGCTGCTCGCGCCCGAGCGCATTCCCGGCATGATCACCGCGCTGCTGCAGGACTACAAGGAAGGCGGCTGGATGCCGAAGTGGCCGAATCCTTCATACACCAACATCATGATCGGCACGCACGCCGACTCGTTGGTGGCCGAGGCCCTCCGGAAGGGATTCACCGGCTTCGACAGAAAGACAGCGTGGGATGCGGTGTACAAAGACGCGATGACGCCACCGGACGGCGACACGACACGCCGCTGGCTCGACCGCGAAGAGCACACGCCCTACGAGGCGCGCGGCGGCCTGACCTACTACAAGCAGCTTGGCTACATCCCCACCGACAAGACGGACGAGGCCTCCTCGCGCACCATCGAAGACAGCTACGACGACTGGTGCGTCGCGCAGGTAGCCAAAGCGCTTGGCCGCGAGAAGGATTACCAGTTCTTCCTCCATCGCTCGCTGAACTACAAGCATCTCTACAACCCGGCGCTGGGGCTGATGAACGGAAAAACATCCGACGGTGCCTGGGCTCCGATCGGCGGCACGCGCGATACTCCCGGCAACCGCTCCGTCTCGGGATGGACCGAGGGCGACGCGTGGGTCTACACCTGGGGCGGCCTGCACGATATTCCTGCGCTGCTGGAGATGATGGGCGGCGCAGACAAGTACAACGTGAAGCTCGATGAGCACTTTGCCGGCAAGCACAACAATCACTCCAACGAACCGAGCCACCACTACGGCTATCTGTACGACTACGCAGGCCAGCCGTGGAAGACACAGGCCAAGGTGCGCGAGATCGCCAACGCTGAGTATGCCAATCTGCCCTCGGGTATTGACGGCGATGACGACTGCGGACAGATGTCGTCGTGGCTGCTGTTCACGGCAATGGGCTTCTATCCGGTGAATCCGGCAAGCGGCGATTACATGATCGGCAGCCCGATGTTTGCGAAGTTTTCTCTGAAGCTCGCAAACGGCAAGACCTTCACCGTGAAGGCGAAGAACGCGAGCAAGGCGAATATCTATATACAGTCGGCGACACTGAATGGCAAGCCGCTGAACAAACCAGTGATTCGCTACGAAGACATCATGCAAGGCTCGACGCTGGAGTTCGTCATCGGGCCGGAGCCCTCGAAGTGGGCGAGTGCATGGCGCGGTGTGCCGATCGGCAAGTAGTGATCCGCTATTTCTCTTGTGAACAGAAGGCCGCCACTCGCGCTACAATTTCCTCCATTCACTAACGTCGCGTGCATGGAGCTTCGGCCTATGAACGAAGTGCGCTTTCATCCTCTTGCCATTATCGTTGCAACGCTTTGTTACTTCGGACTGGGCGCGGTGTGGTTCACGATGTTCCGCGATGCGTGGCTGGCAGGCATCGGCAAGACGATGGAGCAGCTGCAATCGAGCGGGGTAAGCCCTGCGCTGGCCTACGGTGTCGCTCTTTTGTTGACGCTGGCGCTCGCGCTGTTCCTCTCCTGGCTGATCCAGGTAACCGGACCGGTAACGGCTGCGCGCGGAATTCAGATGGCGATCATCCTCTGGTTCTGCACCGTATTTGTAACCTTTGCCACCGAGTATGTCTTTGAAGCCCGTGGAGTTAAGACCCTTGCCATCAATACCGGCTACTGCCTGGTGGGCATGGTGCTGATGGGCGCCGTGCTGGGTGGATGGACGAAGAAACCCCTCTAGGTGTATTGCTGAATCCGTCGATAACCTTATCGCTAATAGTGGCGATTATTCCGCTCCCATGGTGTTTTGACCGAAAAAACATCTTCGAGGAGTACAAAGAGTAAGCGAATCCCCCGTAGAGCCTGACCGGATTCACCGTGCAACTGCCGCTTCAGGCCTGTTGTGCGCAGCATGTTCTTCCGGGCCCCCGTCATCACAATCAGGAGATAGAGACCATGCATCGTCGCATGTCACGATTGCTTATCCTGCTCTGCGCGCTCGCTGGGTCTGCGTTTGCGCATGCCGATTCCATCAGCACCCTGCCGGAATACAACGGCACGGCACGCTATCCCGATCCCGGTCCATACCAGCCGCCGACCGTCGTCGGCAGCTTCGACATCCTGGCTGGAGACACGGGCATCACGATCTCCGGTACGTTCGGCAACTCGCTGACGCCCAGCTCGTCGGGAATGAATGTCTATCTCGGCTCGCTGCTGGTAGCGCAATGCGTCGAGTTCACGACCTGCTACAACAACCTGATCGCACCGACAGCGTGGAGCTACTCGCTGACCGCAGGGCAGATCGCCGCGCTCGGCACCGGCATCGTCGATCTCACCGTCGTGCAGACCTCGCAATACTGGCTGCGCCTGGGAGAGACAACGCTCACGCAACTGAATCCGACTGCAGTCACACCCGAGCCTGCTTCCTTGCTCCTGCTTGGCACCGGCGTGCTGGGAGCCATCGGAGCCGCGCGGCGCAGAGCATGGAAATAGTTCCAGCATAGGCAGCAACAACGGCAAATCTTGTCATCTCGACCGAGCGCGCTGCGCGTAGCGGAGAAATGACAATCAAACTACTTCTGCGATGCCTTCCGTGCTGCCTCGAACTCATCCCCTGGCAGCCACTGAATGATCTTTTGCGCGCTGATCGCCTCCCAGCCCAGCTCCATGCCAAAGCGCACCAGCTCCGCGTTGCCAGCGAAGTCCCAGTCGGCATGATAGTTGTCAGAGAAGTTATGGTAGTCGTGGTCGACGAAGTCCTTGCCCTTGGCCTCGCCCCAGGCGCGGTCGTGGCCTTCAAACAATTCTCCCTGCTCGACTGAAAACGCCGGGATGCCGACCCGCGAAAGCGAGAAGTGATCCGAGCGATAGTAGCCGCCGGCCTCAGGATGCGCGTCGGGAACGATGGCGAGATGAAAGCGCTTCGCCGTTGCCTGCACCGTCGGGTAGAAGGTCGTGCGCTGCGCTCCGTTGACGCTCGTCTCGAGCGGCGTGCCGACAGGCAGAATCATGTCGTAGTTGATGTCAAGCGCGATCTGCGCAGGCGGTACCGGTGGATGCTGGCCAAGATACTCCGAGCCCAGCAGCCCCTGCTCCTCCGCCGCGACCGAAGCGAAGATGACCGAGTGCGGCGGCGATGTCTTCAACGTCGACCAGGCACGCGCCATCTCCAGCAACATGCCGACGCCGGTCGCATTGTCAGCCGCACCGTTATAGATATTGTCACCGGCCATCCCGGGAACCATCCCGAGATGATCGTAGTGCGCGGTGTACATCACCGCCTGATCCGGCTTTTTCGCGGCAACATTCGCACCCGGCAACATCGCCACAACATTCGGTGACTGGAAGCTGCGCACCTTCGCCTCAATATGCGCATCAAGCGAGACCGGCAGCGGTACTGCCTTGAAGCCCTTCTTCCCCGCAGCCGTCATCTCCGCATCGAGATCCATATTCGCCGCCTGGAAAAGCTGTTTCGCCGTGTCCAGTGTGATCCAGCTTGCCGCCTCCAGCTGCGGGTCTTTGTTGTCGCGCAGGTAAGTCTTCTCGCTGGTGTTCGAATTCTTCACCACCTCCCAGCCATAGCTGGCGAGATCGGTGCGGTGGATGATGAGCGCGCCGATGGCTCCCTGCCGCGCAGCCTCTTCAAACTTGTAGGTCCAGCGTCCGTAGTAAGTCAGCGCCTTGCCGCCGAAGAACTTCGGATCGTCCGACGGCGGATCGCCGACGATGCACAGCACCACCTTGCCCTTCACATCGATGCCCGCATAGTCGTTCCAGCCAAACTCCGGCGCAATGACACCGTATCCCACAAAAACAATAGGCGCATGGATATCGGCGACTTCGGTCAGCTTGCGATTGTTCACCGTGTAATCGTCGCCATACTTCAGGTCATAGCTGTGCAGCATGATATGCATGCCACCATCCTTCGGCTTGTCGGGCACCAGCGAAAAGTGCGTCTTGTCCCCCAGCGTCTTAGTGCCGACAAAGTTCACCTGCTGCAGATACGTGCCGTTGTCGCCCGCTGGCTTCAGCCCATACAGTGCAAATTGCGTCGCAATGTATTGCGCGGCGAGCTCGCCGCCACGCGTGCCCGGGCCGCGGCCCTCCAGCAGATCGTCAGCGAGAAATTTGACGTGCGCGCGAATCTTCTCCGGATCGACCGAGGCTTCCGCCGTCTTCACCGCAGGAGGAACGACCTGCGCCGACGCAATCGCAGAAAAGGCTAACAACGTAAGAATAGAAAGACGGAGATGCTTCACTTGCGTGCTCCTGTACGAGAGACTGACTTCAGTTTATTCGCCTGTGTATCGATGGGCAGGGATACCTTCTTCGGCGAGTGGGCCTCTTCGAGCTGCGGGAACTTCACCTGCATGATGTCGAGCCGCTGCAGAATCTTGCGGGCCAGGCCCGTCAGCGCAACCGAACCGAGGCGTCCGGTGCGAACCCAGTGCAGATCGCTCTTCGCCGCAGGGACAGCGCGACGCAGCTTCGTATCCTTGCGGCCACGCAGCGCGAAGACCTGCACATAGTAGTTCGTATTCGTGATGGAGTGGCGCAGACGCAGTGTAGGCTCCCGATCCTCAACCGCGTCCAGCGGCAACGGAGGCAGCTCATACATGCCCGCCATCAGGCTCAGGTCGTCGCCGCGCCGCTCCAGCAGCACTTCTGTAAGGACGCCGCGCTTCCGCAGCGCCAGCAGATAAGCAGCCGGTTGACTCCGCTGTGCTGTACGCGGAGGAGTCACATGTTCGCCGCGCGTCCTGCACATGCCGTACACCGGGCAGTTCAAACACATGGGTGCACGCGGCAGGCAGATGGTCGCGCCCAGCTCCATCATCGCCTGGTTGTGGTCACCGGCTGCATTGGAGCTGCCCTCCATGCGGCGCTGTGGCACCAACGCGTTGGCCTGCTGCTGCACAAAGGCTCGTGTCGCAGCATTACCTTCGTCTTCGCGTCCGGTCAGGCGCAACAGCACGCGCTCCACGTTGCCGTCGACTACAGCGATACTCTCACCAAATGCAATCGAAGCAATCGCAGCGCACGTGTATTCGCCGATGCCAGGCAGGGTCCTCAGGCCGCTCGACGTGCTCGGCAGCACCCCGCCGCGCTCCTTCACAATGAACTGTGCGGCCTTGTGCAGCATCCGCGCCCGGCGATAGTAGCCCAGCCCCGACCACGCGGCCAGCACCTCTTCTTCCGAAGCCAGCGCCAGCGCCAGCAGCGTAGGAAAGCGCTTGAGGAACTCGTTATAGCGGTCGATCACCGCCTCAACGCGTGTCTGCTGCAGCATCACCTCAGAGATCCACGTGCGGTACGGATCGCTGATGCCGCGCCAGGGAAGCTCGCGCGCATGAGCGCGATACCAGCCCATCAGCTTGCGGCGAAAAGCAGGCGGGTCCAGTTCCACGAGCGTCTGCTGTGGCTCGGACTGCTCTGTCTCCTCTATCTGCTCTGCCTGGAGGCCGTTGGATGCTTGCATGCGGATGACAGTCTATCGCCATTTGATGAGCAAGTCAGCAGGCGTGCCATCTGTAAGACAATTGCCTCTTGCACGACAACACAGCGTTGAACGATGCTGGCTGCACACTTTTCCGGAAAAGAGAATGGTACCTATGAAGCTCAAAATGCTCGCCTTGCTGGTATGCGGTCTGACCACCGTTCCCTCCGCGGTATCGCAGACCGCTCCAACCTTCGCGCAGCAGGCGGGCTCGCACTCCTACACCCTCGCCGGTGCCGACCCGGCCCGGGGAGGCACAACGTCGATCCCCACGGTGATCGTTCCGGTTCGGCTCGCGTTTGCGACGAAGAAGATCGCAGGCAAGCCTTACACGCTGGACGCGGCCACCGATGTGCCTGCGCTTCTGCGCTCGCCCATCTTCTCGCGCTTCAACTTCAAGGCGGCCGGCACCACGCAGTATGCCGATGCACTCCTGCGCACGACCTTTCCCAACGCGAAGGACTGGCACACGCTGCTTGGCAAGCCCACCGTCAAGCCCATCACCGTCACCGTGCCTGCGGGCTTCGGCTATGTGCTGACGTCGAAGAGCGAAGGCGCGACCGCGGCCATCGTCGACATTGAATTTCTGCAGAAGGAAATCTTCAAGCAGCTTCCGAAGCAGGACGGCGCGCTCGTCTTCGCCGTCACGCGCAACACTGCCTTCTACGCCATGGGCGATGCGACGGTCTGCTGCTCATGGGGAACGCACGGCGTCGACCGCGCTTCAGGCAATTCTTTCGTGCTCGCCAGCTACCTCAGCCACGCGCCCACCGTCATCGCCGACAAGGACGTCCAGCCGCTCACCCAGCAGCTCGCCGAATTCATCAACGACCCTCTCTTCGACCCGCTCTACCAGCATGAGCTCTACGAGCAGCACCTCAATCCCGCCTCCGCGCCCGGCAACCTCGTCAGTTGGATGCGTCCCGACGCCATGCAGCCCGGCGACGGCGGACGCTGCGGCGGCAACCGCGTCGCCTCCACCTACTTCCAGCTACAACCCACCGACACCAATCCGAAGAACAACTTCCCGGCATCGAAGCCCTTCGCCGTCGGGACATATCACGTGCAGAATGTGGCCTTGATGCCCTGGTACGCCGGTGCATCCGGCTCCTTCGGCAGCACCTTCAGCTTCCCCGACGCGCAGGCGCTCACCGAACAGGCTAAGCCTTGCCCCGAGCGCCGCGCCGGAGCCGTTCCTCCCGCGCCGGCCCAACCCACCGCCGAACCTTTCCTACCCACCGCCACTCCCAACGGGCATAAGCTGATCGGCTACTGGGCCGGCTACGGTGCCGCCTCCTCCACCTTCTCGCTGCGCGACGTCTCACCGCAGTGGGACTACATCCTCGTCGCCTTCGCCATCCCCGACAAGAACGCCCCCGAGGGCACCATGCGTTTCCATCCGCCCACCGGCATGGACGATGCCACCTTCAAATCCGACGTCAAGTTCCTCCAGAGCAAAGGCAAGAAGGTCATGATCTCGCTCGGCGGCGGAGGCCAGCACTTCACGCTCGCCGATCCCAAGCGCGTCCCGAACTACGTCGACTCCGTAACAAAGATTGTCGAAGAATATGGCTTCGACGGCATCGACATCGACTTCGAGAGCCCCTCACTCTCCATCGACTCAGGCGACACCGACTTCCGCCATCCGACAACGCCATCGATCGTCAATCTCATCGATGCGCTTCGCCAGCTTCACAACCACTTCGGTTCCAGGTTCATGATCTCGCTCGTCCCCGAAGGCACCCAGATCCCCGCGGGCTACCCAAGCTACGGCGGCCAGTTCGGCTCCTACCTCGCGATCACCTACGCAATTAAAGACATCCTCACCTTCATCGACGTGCAGGACTACAACACGCCTCCGCTGCAGGGTCTCGACGGCGAGATCTACCAGCCCGGCACCGTCGACTACCACGCCGCCATGACCGAGCTGCTGCTGCACGGCTTCAACATCGGCGGCGATCCAAAGCATTTCTTCCCGCCGTTGCCCGCAAGCCAGGTCGCTGTAGGCTTCCTCACCGGCGACACCACCTCCGGCATCGTCGACCAGGCGATGGACTATATCATCACCGGCAAAGCGCCAAAGGGAACGAAGTACCGGCTGCGCAATCCAAAGGGCTACCCGGAGATGATCGGAGCCATGTTCTGGACCATCGACGCCGACCGCCGCCTGAACTACGTCTTCTCAAACTCCGTCGGCCCACAGCTGCACGGATACCCTGCAACGAAGTAGCCTTTCACGCATAAAACAGTGGAGAGGGCCACAAAAGTGGCCTTCCGAGCGAAGCCGAGGAACCCCCGCCTTTTGCCTGCAGCGGCACTTGTCACGAAGAACGCGGCATGCAAAACGAACAATCAGCCTAGCAATTCTGATACTTCCAGTTCCGCTGCTTGCCCTCGGCAATCTGCTCGACGGCCTGCGCCACGCGTTTCTGCTTTGTCTCCTCGCGTTTGGCCTCAGTAATCCAGTCCACATACTCCCGCTGGCAGCTCGGGCTGAAGTCACTCCATACCTTCTGCGCGGCTTTATTCTTCTTCAGCGCAGCCGCCAGTTCAGCCGGAGTCTCCGGCGCCGGACGCGCCGCCTTCTTCGGCCGCGTCATCGTCTTCGTGCCATCGTCGATAAACTTCGCCGCCTGCTTGCAGTAGCCGATCAACACCTTGTTCGCAGGCAGATCCTTGACGCTGGTGATTTTGCCCAGCGAGCCCATGCCTTCGCTGTCGATCCCCTGCTCCTTGAACCATGCCTTCATCGCACCGCCAAACAGCCCAAAGCTGCAATGCTGCTTGAAACCCGCGATATTGCCGAACATCTGCCCCTTGTAGGTGAAGAAGGGCATCGACCACTTGATACTTTCTTCAATATCGGGCAGGGCCTTGTGCACCACCTCGCGCAGATGCTCAAGGATAGGCTGTGCGAAAGCAGCGGACTTATTGATGTAGGCGTCGACGCGGGGATCGAAGTGATCGGCTTTCATAGTGGGAGCATTTTATCTCGAAAACACCCTCCGCCTGATGCCGGCTAAGCCGTGTCGCCGGGTTTTGTCTTCGGCACTACGGGCTCAGGCTTCACCGGATACGGCGGCCCTTTCTCCAGCACCTTCTGCATCGCGGCGTCGTAGCCATAGATGTCGTTGAAGAAGTGGACCGTTCCATCCTCTTCCACCTCAGCCGTCATGTAGAAGATCACGATCGGCACCGGCGTCTTCAGGTTTACCTGGTGATTGTCGTCGCCCTCCGTCATTGCCTCATGCACCTTGTCGATATCCCAGTCTTCGCCGTCCTTGTCCTTCTGCCCGTCGAGCAGCCAGGCGGCCAGCTCTTCCGGCTTCTGCACCCGCACACACCCATGCGAAAAGTCCCTGCGCGTGCGGCTGAACAGGCCCACCGCAGGCGTCGAGTGCAGGTACACGTCGTACTGGTTGGGAAACATAAACTTCACCAGCCCCAGCGAGTTCTTCGGCCCCGGCTTCTCGCGCACCATCAGGCCGCCCTGCTCCACCTGCTTCACCGTATAGTTCGGCACAAGCTGGCCCTTGGAGTTCACCACTTCATAGTTCTTCGATTCCAGATACCCTTTGGTGACCGTCATATGCGGCACCAGCTCCTTGCGCGCGATATCCACCGGCACGTTCCAGTACGGCCGAAAGATGATGTACTTCATCATGTGCGCGAAGACCGGCGTCTGATGCTCGCCCATCACCTGCCCCACGACGACGCGCATCGTGAAGTCGAGCGTATGCTCCGGCGTGTAGCCGCGCAGCACAAACTCCGGCAGGTTCACCATCAGCCGTGGATTCACGTAAGGCTCCGGCAACCAGCGAAAGCGCTCGAGCGTGTAATCAAGCTGACGCACCCGATCGCTCATCGGCACGTTCAGTGAATCGACCGTCTGCTGCGTCAGCTTGCCGTCATCCGTCAGGCCATGACGCTGCTGATAGTTCTTCACCGCGTCCGAAAGCCGCTGCGTATAGACCTTCGGCTGCAACTCGCCCGCATCGTCGGTATCGGCATCGAGGTCATGCTCCAGCGCAAGCCGCTCTGCCAGCTCTGGAGCTGCCGTATACGCATCGCCCGGCGACAGCGTCTTTGCCACCGCAGGCAACGGATCGGCATTCTGGTCGAGCTGCTTCTTTTCGAGATCGATATAAAGCGCCAGCGCCCGCTCCGTACGGCGATAAAGATCGGAATCCGGCTCAACCGCCCGGAGCAGCTTCGGCACATCGGTCACATCCACCGCATTGTCCGAAACAAACTCGGCCAGGTTGTATTTCTTCTGCGCCACATTGATGTCGAAGTTAAAGTGCTGCGGATTCACCCGCCCGATGCGCAGGTCCGAGATAAACCGCATCACGCACACCGTCATCGCCACATCGAACTGCGCAACCGTGTCTTCGCTTGGTTTCCCGTTGAGGCTCGCTACGCTCGCCATCCAGCGCGTGCCATCGTAGTCCTCCGGATTCAGCCCCTTCAGATCGGCCGCGGCAAACGCCACGATAAACCCCTTGGCTGCTGCCGTCGGCCGGCCATCGCGCGTCCATGCAATCTCGTAGTTGCGATCTTCGTAGAACGTCTTCACAAGCGGCTGGTAATCCGTAATATTCGGCCAGCGCAGAAACGAGAGCTGCGTCGATTCGACCAGCGGCTTGATGTTGTCCGAGTAGTCCGTCGTGTTCGGGGCCGACGTCGTCTTACGCGGCTTCCTGCATCCTCCAACGGACAAAAGCAGAGCAACCACACACACAGCCCCCGCAGTACGGGGAGAAAGCTTCAACATGCTTCGCAAACCTTCCTTGGCGCGCTACCCATCCGCCACTCTGCAATCTATCGGGTGCGGCTCCCAGTATGATGCAAGGCCGATGAAATGAGTCAGCTACTTTGCAGGCAGGTACTAAAGTGGATGCGCAATCGCCGGCAGCACCGCAATGCACAACACCGCCTGCGTCACCAGAATCAGCCCGGCAAGTGCGAGAAACAGCTTGCGGTGCCGTGACTCCAGCACGTCCGCAAACACGCCTCCCGCAAACGTCAGCAGAAACGGCAGCGCCCACAGCCACGGAGCCGTCACCGTCTGCGTCGTCACAATCGGCAGCAGCGCCAGCGCCATCAGCAGCGGCGCCGTGTTGCCGAAGTACCGGCAGCGCCGCGCCACCACATACAGCACCGCCGCAATCCCCAGCGCCGCCGTAATCGACGCATTCAGCGGATCGCTGAAGAGCCCGCGTGCTGCTTCCAGCGAAAACCAGAATCGCGCACTGCCCCCCGTAAACACATAGCTGAACGCCTGTAACCGGAACGCATACGAAGCCAGCAGCACCAGCAGCGCTCCCAGCGCCGAATAGATCAGCACCTGCATCACATAGCTTCTGCGCCGCTCCGCCAGGTACATCATGAAGATCGCCCCGGCGAGAAAACCGATCATCGCCGCCAGCAGATGCGCCGCCGCCGTCAACCCAAGAGCCAGCGTCAGCAGCAGGATGCGTGGCCTCCACTTGCGCCTCGGCCCCTGCATGGCGTGCGCCACGCCAATCGCCGTGTACACCAGGCCATACAGCCCCCACATGGCCAGCACTTCATTGTTCGGCACGACGGCGTAGCGAACCACCTCAGGACAAAAGCAATAAAGCCCCAGCGCAAAAAATCCGCCTTCATTCCCGAACAGCCTGCGCGACACCCACCACAGCCCCGCGCCCAGCCACATCGCAAAGAACACAAACGGAAGATGCATCAGGTACTTCACGCTCGTGATCTCGTGCCTTGCCTCCCATGTCGTCCCGTTCAGCGAGCCCGACGTATACATCCGGTTCTCCGGCTTGCGCAGCTTGTCGATTCCCAGCAGCACCAGCCGCTGCGCCGTCAGCGGCAAACCAGCCACGCGGTAGGCAAACGTCCCATCGCCATTCAGATTGCCGCACGAAGTAAAGTACCCCGCCAGCGGCGAAGGACGCTCCCACATCTCGCGCCCGCAGCGCGCATAGCGGTAGTCCTCCGTCGAAAGCTCCTGGTGCGCGATCACCCACAGGCACTGGCCCAGAAAAACGACAAGCAGCAGCGCGGCAAGCCGCTGCGGCAGGCCAAACTTAATTGCAGGAAACTTCAATCCGCGTCCGCCTTCGTCGATCCAATCACTTGGCGCACAGCATTCTCCTGCCGCACCGCCCAGCTTCTATCGTATCGTGAAGGGTATGCAGTCGCTCACGTTTACTCCCGGTGCCGCCTTTCTCTCCGCCGACTCCACCACGCCTCCCTGGACCGTCGTCTTCGAGGACGAGGGTGTCGTCGGATACTTCTACGCCTGTGACCGCACCAGCACCACGCACGAGAACTCCATCCTCGACGCCATGCTCATCTACAACGTCTCCGCCCTCAACCGCAGCGACGAAGAGCTCAAGCGCCCCACACCCGAGCGCATCGCCGCCGTCGAGTGGTCCCGCGACGGCCTCCGCGCCGTGCTCTACCTCGACGGCATCCCGCAGGCCCTCTACGACTTCGGCACCCGCGCCGGCTACTGCCGCATGAACTTCCCCAACTTCATGGAAGAGAAGGGCGACACTTGGCGCAAGTCCACCCACGCCTGGTCCGAAGATGCCATCCGCCGCTTCGAAGCCGAGTTGTACGGCATGGAAACCGAATCACAGACCGGCTCGCAGGAAACCAACAGCTAGCCAAACGAGTGTCATTCCGAGCGAGCAGCAGGCGAGTCGAGGAACCCCCGCATTGCGCATCCCAGCTACAAATGCCGGTGCCCCACTCACGTCCTAGGCATGAGTGGGGTCGTAGCTAAAACCACATCTCCATAAACACATTCGCCCGCACATACGGCGACTGCTTCGGCGGCAGGTGCTGGAAACCCAGCGCCTCGTACAGATGAACCGCGTTCTTCAACGTATTGTTCGTCTCCAGGTACAGCCGCTTCGCACCCAGCGCGCGCGCCTGCTCCACGGTGTATTCGAGCACGCGCCTGCCGATACCGCGGCCCTGCCACTCCTCCGCCACCGCCATCTTCACCACTTCGTACTCGCCGGGCGCAATCGGCATCAGCCCGCAACAGCCAATCGGAGCACCGGCGGCCGTCGCGAAGAAGATGTGCCCACCCTTCGCCAGCACATAACCTTCCGGGTCGTTCAGTATCTTGCGGTCGGCATCTTCCAGGCCGAAGTACTTCTCGATCCACGCCTCGTTCAGCAGGCGAAACGCCTCCGCATCGCCTCCGCGGTACGAGCGCAGTTTGATCGTGGGTTCAGGCATCGGATTCCCGTTGGATGGCAGATCAGCCAGAGCAAAGGTCGAGGACATCGTCGTTTCTCCTTTGTATGTCTCTGACCTTAGGCCCGCACAAATGATACGTCCAATATCTTGTTTGTCACGATTATGATCTTTCGTATATGGATCGCGACCTCGAGCTGCGTCACCTCCGCTACTTCGTCGCCGTCGCCGAAGAGCTGCACTTCGGCCGCGCCGCCCAGCGCCTGCATCTCGCTCAGCCTCCGCTCTCGCAGCAGATCCGCAAGCTCGAAGAGATCCTCGGCTACCCGCTCTTCCTCCGCACCTCGCGTGCCGTCCGCCTCACCGCCGCCGGAGAAATCTTCCTCGAACGCGCCCGCCGCACCCTGCGCAATGTCCACGAAGACATAGAAGAGGCCCGCTCCATCGGACGCGGCGATGAAGGCTCCCTCCGCGTCGGCTTCATCGGCTCCGGCATGCTCACCGCGCTGCCCGCCATGCTCGGGCGCTACCGACAGCTCTACCCGCGCGTGCAGCTTCTGCTCTCGGAGTCCTACACCGCAGGCATCGCCGCCGCACTCACCCGCGGCGCGCTCGATGCAGGCTTCCTCCGCGACGGCGGCCCCATCGAAGGCCTCCACACCGAACCGCTCTTCACGGAGCCCTTCGTCGCCGTGCTGCCCTCCACTCACCGGCTCGCCGGCAAAGCCACCATCTCTCCCGCCGACCTGCGCGACGAACCCTTCGTCTACTTCACCCCGTCCGCCGGACGCCGCGCCTACGAGAAGCCGCTCTCCATCTTCGAGGCCCACGGCTTCCGTCCCAACGTCGTGCAGGAAGCCCCGCAGTGGCTCACCATTCTCCGCCTCGTCGGCGCAGGACTAGGCGTCTCCGTCGGCCCCGCCTGCACCCGCCAGCTCGCCCTGCCCAACATCGCCTGCCCCGGCCTGCGCGGAGCCCGTGTCACCAGCGACATCGAGCTCGCCTACCGCACAGGAGAAGACCGCCCCGTAGTAGCCACCTTCGCTCAGGTAGCCCGCAGCAGCTTCGCCGCCGAAACAAAACCCCACCCCACCAAACGCAAAACGGCATAACGCCAGATCCGCCCAGCAGCCACAGGAAAACTCCAGGCTCCAAAGCCTTCCTCAAGCCAAGTCAAAAAACCTCTCCGCATTGCTTCACAGAACCTATCCCCGCCACCACCAACAGCTGCATACGGGAGCGACCATCCATCACGCACCAACAAATGCGCAAGGCGAGCGCCCACCCATCACGCACCAACAGCTGCATACGACGAGCGACCATCCATCACGCACCAAAGCAGAACCCGCCCTCCACCACCAAACAGGGCTCATCAACAGGGCGCAGGGCGAGTGCCCATCTATAGCAGAGCACCAAGCGGAGCCTTCTCCCAAGCACCAAAGCGGGTGCCCCATCTTCGCTCGCACAGCGAGCTAAGGTGGGATCCCACAAATACCTCCTCGCCACCACAAGCAGCTGCCCCACTCATGGCGCCACAAACAGGTGCGGATGGCGAAGCGCCCACCATGATGCACCAAAGCGAATGCCGTCTCCCAGCCACCAAATCAGCTGCCCACTCATGGAGCAGCTTCATCGCAACATTGTGGATAAGCCATTCGCGCAGCAGCGCGAACCGCCTCTAGGTACGCCAAGCCTTCAGGCTTGGCCCTCTCCATCCAGCCGCCGCGAAGCGGCCACCACTCTGCCGAAGGCTCGGGCCCCCGAACGAGCTTGCTCGTTGGGGTGAGAGGCTGAGAGGGAAGCCGCAGGCGAAACACCCCTCCGTCATCTGAAGCGAAAACGCTGGGTGCCTCATTCATAGCGCCACAAACAGGTGCGGATGGTGAAGCTCCCACCATGACGCACCAAAGCGAATGCCGTCTCCCAGCCACCAAAGCAGTTGCCCACTCATAGCGCAGCTTCATCACGACATGGGGGTTGAGCCCTTTCGCGCAGCAGCGCGAACCGCCTCTAGGTACGCCAAGCCTTCACGCTTGGCCCTCTCCATCCAGCCGCCGCGAAGCGGCCACCGCTCTGCCGAAGGCCGGAGTGAAGCCGAAGGCGAAACGACCCCCGCCAACTGGAGCGAAAACTCTGTCAAGCCCCCTAAAACCCCAACTCCCTCATTCCAAAGCAAATAAACCCACGAAAATCTGCCGATGAGTTTCCCTCACTTCGCTACACTTAAATCAGCAAACAAAAAGCCCCGGTCCAAAAGGACCGGGGCTAACTCTTTATAAATCAATATTTTGACACCTAACCCACATCAAATGAATATTTTGGCCTGTGCAAATCGAGCAAATTAAACAAAATAAAAGCCTTACAAGCATAGATAGGGGGAGGGGGAGGCCACCCAACACAAATCTGAACCGCGACCACCCCTTCAAGACTCTGATTCGCAGAGGGATAACAAAAATGAGCACCAACCCGAGCATTTCAGCCCGCCGCGCTGCCTTCCGGACTCTCCATGAATCCGGCTTCTTTGTCCTGCCCAATCCCTGGGACGCTGGAACCGCCCGCTACCTGCGCTCGCTCGGCTTCAAAGCCCTCGCCACCACCAGCGCCGGCCTCGCCTTCACTCAGGGACTCCCCGACGCCGACTGGGCAATCCCGCGCGACGCAGCGCTCGAGCACATCCGCTCCATCGTCGCCGCCGTCGACCTGCCCATCAACGCCGACTTCGAATCCGGCTACGGACACACGCCCGATGAAGTCGCCGCCAACGTCCGCCTCTGCGCCTCCACCGGCGTCGCCGGCCTTTCCATCGAAGACGCAACCGGCAACCCGTCCGAACCGCTCTACACGCTTCCACTCGCCGTCGAACGCATCCGCGCCGCCCGCGAAGCACTCGCCGGAACCGGCGTCCTGCTCACCGCACGCGCCGAATGCTTCCTCGTCCACTGTGACGACCCGCTGCGTGAATCCATCCGCCGCCTCACCGCCTACGCCGAAGCCGGAGCCGACGTCCTCTACGCGCCCGGAGCCTCCTCGCGCGCCGAGGTCGAAGCCATTGTCGCCGCCGTCCACCCCAAACCGGTGAACATCCTCGTGGGATCGAGCAGCGGCCTCTCGCTCACCGAACTCGCTGCCATCGGCGTCCGCCGAGCCAGCGTAGGCTCTGCGCTCGCCCGCGCCGCATGGACCGGCTTCATCCAGGCCGCCCGCCTCATCGCCCGCAACAACTCGCTCGAAGGACTCCACAACACCGTCCCCTACTCTGAGCTGAACGACTTCTTCCGCAAGGACTACGCACAACGCGCCATCGAGGAAGATCAGTCTAGATCCTGACGCTCGCTGCAGTTTAGGGCAGTGCGAAAGCAACGAGTGCATCGCCAAGAGGATCTTCCGGGATGCCTTGATGTCCGCCTGCGGCAATCACCAGATACTGTTTGCCGTCGAATTCGTACGTCATCGGTGTCGCGTTTCCAGCGGCGGGCAGCTCCGCGCTCCACAGCTCTTTTCCATTCTCCACATCGAATGCTCGTATCTTCGAATCCGTTGTGCCTGCAATGAAGATGAGACCGCTTTCCGTCGTGATCGGACCCCCCAGGCTGATCGACCCCGGCGGTACGGAACCATGCTGACCGCCGAAGTTCTGCATGGAGCCGAACGGCACCTGCCAGCGTATCGTTCCCTTCGCCATATCAACCGCCGTCAACATACCCCACGGAGGCGTTCCGCACGGCAGATCCGATGGAGATTGCAGAAAGCGCCGCAGCATGGCGTAAGGTGTGCCGCGTTGCAACGCCATGCTCCCGTCTTCGTTGTCCGAGTCGATCTTGTCACGCGGAATCAGCCGCACGCGCGCCAGCAGGTTATTCGTATTCACGATCAGCAGATTGTGCCGCGGATCATACGCATATCCGCTCCAGTTCATGCCGCCGAGGTTTCCCGGTATCGCGAGCGTGCCCTGCACACTGGGGGGCGTGAAGATGCCTTCATTGCGAAGCTTGGCGATGGCTGCGCGGCAGGCGTCACGATCTGCCGGCGTTGGCCCCCACGCATCCTCGGCGGAGATGTGTTGCGGAGCCAGTGGCGGAGGAGCTACAGGGATAGGTTGCGTCAGCGAGGCGCTCTCGCCCGGCACATCGCTTTGTGGCACAGCTCGCTCTTCAACGGGGAATACAGGCTTGCCTGTATCGCGATGGAGCATATACAGGAAGCCGGTCTTGTTCCCTTGAATGACCACGGGAGTGTCCTTGCCTTCGTGAGGCACGGTTGCCAGCAGCGGTGGAGAGGCCGTGTCATAGTCCCACAGATCGTGATGAACCAGCTGAAAACCCCATGCCATCTTCCCGGTCTTTGCATGTAAAGCAACGACGGAATTGGCCCACTTGTCGTCACCTGGGCGCAGGCCGCCGTAATAGTCCGGGCTTGCACTTCCCGTCGGTACGAACACGAGGTCCCGCGCAACATCGACCGCCATAATTGACCATGCATTCGCGGCTCCGCTCACCCATGACGTCGAATCCTTTATATTCCGCGGGATCGGATCCCAGCGCCAGCGCAACGCTCCTGTACGCGCATCAAACGCACGAACGACGCCGGAAGGCATATCGGTGCGGTTGTTGTCGTCAATCGACGATCCAACAATGACCAGGTCATCCATCGTTACCGGCGGCGAGGTCATGTGATACCACGCTGGCGGAGCAGAACCGAGGTTGGCATGCTCATATCCCGGCACATCCCGCAGATTCACCTGACCCGATGAACCGAAGTCAGGACACGGCTGCCCGGTCGCAGCATCGAGCGCGAGCAATCGCGCGTCGAGCGTCGCCTCGAAGATGCGGCGCCTGCACAACTTTGTAGCTGCCCGCGCCGGATCGACCCAGGTAGCGACGCCGCGATTGATCAGGCCGTCTCCATAAGAAAGGCTCAGGTCGATCTTAGGGTCGTAAGCCCACAGCTGCTTGCCCGTGGAAGGATCAAGAGCAATCACACGATTGAACGGAGTGGTGAGATAGAGTCTGCCATCAACAAGAATCGGAGTGGTCTCGAAGCCGCTGCGCTTTCTGCCATCACGGCCATCGGAGATATCGCCTGTGTGATACGTCCAGGCAACTTTGAGCTTCGCCACATTTTCTCGGCCGATTTGAGTGAGTGAGGAATGACGCATGCCTCCGGGGTCGTTCCCGTAATTCGGCCAATCTGTTTCGGTCTTCATCTGACCGTGCGCGAAAACCGCAAGACAAGCGAAACCCAGGACTAGAAAAGTGTGGGAACTTCTCCTACGAGAGTTCACGCTTTGGGAAGCATTCATCGTCACTCCTGCAAATTTCGATACCGTTCACATACGTTCAAGCGCGTGGCCCAAAAACCGCTCCGCCAACTCCTCGATCATGTTCTCCGGACCCTGTTCGCAGAGGCCTGTATGCACGGGCGAGACCTGAATGATGGTGCTGCGTGGCGAGACCAGCCAGTGGAAGCGCTCGCGCTGCGAAAGCTTCGCAATCGGCCCTGCGGCGATGTCGCCCGCTGCCACCTTCGGGATCGCCTCGAGATGTCGCCGCACCAGCTCGACATCGAGCTTCGGCCAGAGCGCCTTCAACCGCGCCTCGTCGACGACGACGCGTGCCGCAAGGAACCTGTATTCGAGGCAGAAGACGATCACGCCCGCGTTGATGAACTCCTCGCGCTCGACGCGAGGTACGACGCGCACCACGGCGTAATCAAACGAGCTCGGCACGGGCACGGTTCGCCTCCTCTACAAACTTCGCCGACGCCTTCAGACGGCGCGCGAAGAAATCTGCATAGACGCGGCGCTTCTCATCGGCAGAAAGCCCCGCCTCGCCTTCGCGCATCAGCCATTTATCCGGCACCGCTTCGAGAATCTCCTCGATGCGTCCTGTTGTAAGCAGCGTATGTGCCTGCTCATCCGCCGCATCGAGCGCGCTGGCCCATGGCAGCAGCACGTGATGCTTCACCTCACGGAACAACGACTCCGCGCGCTCCAGCATCGACTCCCAGTCATGATGCACGTAGATTGAAGCGCCGTGATCGATGAAGTAAAGCTCGTGATGCCACGACAGCAGATTTGCGTTGCGCGGCGTGCGATCAACATTCATCACAAAGGCATCGAACCACACAGCCATCGACGCCGTCCTCGCGTCGGCCTTGTCGCCCGCAGCCGGATCAAACATCGTCGAGCCGGGAAGATAGTCGAGCGCGAGGTTCAACCCAACGCTCGCCTTTAGCAGATCGCGAATCTCCTGGTCCGGTTCGTTGCGGCCGAGCGCCGCATCGACCTCCATAAAGACCAGCTCCGGCACATTCAGCCTCAGCTCGCGGCCAATCTCACCGGCAACAAGCTCGGCCACCAGAGCCAGTGGTCCCTGTCCCGCGCCGCGAAACTTCAGCACATACAGGCCGAGATCGTCGGCGGCGACGATAGCGGGCATACTTCCGCCCTCGCGCAGAGCCGTGACATATTGCGTTGCCCTTACCGTTCTAAGCTGCATCCTCTCCAGTGTAGCGGCAGCGGATGCGGTTTACTTGCCGACAGCCATCTTCGCGCCCGGCGTTGCAAACTCCTCGTTCATCCAGGACTTCAGCGCCTCAAGACTCTGCGGTCTGCCGAGGAAGTCATGCACCAGCGCGGCTGCTGGCTTGGTCGCTCCCGGCTCCAGCACTGTCCTGCGATAACGCATCGCCGCCGGGCCGCCCAGCAGGTTGCCCTTGTCGAACTGTGCGAAGAAGTCCACCGCAATCACCTTGTCGAGCATGTAGGTGTAGTAGTTCGACGAGTAGCCCGTCAGGTGTGTAAAGCTCGCATAGAAGCGGTTGCCGTCGACAAACGCATACGGCGTGAAACGCTCGAAGTCGTCTTTCCACAAGGCATAGAAGTCGATGTCAGCCGGAGGCCGGTTGTGTACCTGCAGCGAGTAGGTTGAGTAGAGAAGCTGCGCCTGCACCCAGCGTCCGCGTCCGTACGCGCCCGCGGCGTTCATCTTTTCCACCAGCGCAACGGGAATCGTCTCGCCGGTCTTATAGTTCTTCGCAAATGCCGAGAGGATGCCGTAGTCGCGAAACATCTCTTCGAGCATCTGCGACGGAGCCTCCACAAAATCACCCTCGACGTTGAAGCCGCCCGCATTCGACCACTCGCCCTGGCTGCCGAGGATGTGATGCATCAGGTGGCCGAACTCGTGGAAGAAGGTCACCACGTCGGAATACTCCATCAGGCCGGGATCGTTCGGCACGCCGCCGGGAAAGTTGCAGATCAACATGCCTTCGGGAACCTGGCGTCCGCGAATACCGGGAACGATCGGCGCGGAGGAGAACCACTTGTCCTTGCCATCGCGTGGATGCATGTCGAGGTAGATGCGGCCCAGCTTCGCGTGGCTTGCGCCTGCCGCATCGAACACATCGAAGGTCGAGACGGAAGGGTCCCACGTCTTCGCATCGGTTACCGCTCTGAATTCAACGTGGAAGAGCTTCGCCGCCGTCTGCAGGATTCCTGCCTGCACCTCGTCATAGGCGAAGTAAGGTCGTGCGCTCTGCGCATCAAAGTCGTACTTCGCGCGACGATACAGCTCGGCCCAGTAGTTCGCGTCGGAGGCAGGAATTGTTGTCAGCCCCGGCTGCTGTGTCTGCGCGTACGCCTTCAGCAGCTCGAACTCCTTCTGCGCGGTTCCGCGCGAAGCATCGTCGACGTCCTTCAGAAACGTCTTCAGGCTCGTCGCCGAACCCATCATCTGGTCAGCCGTCGCCAGATCGGCATAGGTCTTATAGCCGAGCGTCGTTGCCAGCTCCTGCCGCGCCTCCAGAATGCTCTTCAATACGTCAACGTTCTTCGGATACGCACGCTCGTTGTAAGCCAGGTACATGCGCTTGCGCAGCTCGGCGCTCTTGGCAAAGTTGAAGACCGGCGTCGAATCCGGAGAATCGGTGTTAAGTGTGTAGCTGCCATCAGCGTTCGGCTTGTGCCGTGCAATGTAGTCCTCAGGCAGACCGTCGAGCTCCGCCTTCGTCGCCTTAACCTCGAGCCTGCCATCGGCAACGTTACGTCCGAAGACCAGCGACGCATCGGTAATCTTGTCCTGCAGCTGACGTAGCTTCTTCCGCGTGGCCTCGTCTTTATCGACACCGGCGAGACGGTACTCAAGCAGAGCGCGCTCGACGTAGTGCTTCGTCGCTGCGTCTGCTCCCGTCAGCGAAACCGCAGCCAGCGCCTTGTATACCTGCTGATTCAGGCTGAGATCTGTCGTCGCCGACGAGACCTTCGCCACCATCGCCTGCCCCTTGTCGCGCAGCGGAGCCGCATCGCCCACCGAATACATCATGTAGGCTTCGTTGCCTGCCAGCGACAGCTGATTCAGCGCTTCGTCATACGGACGCACCGTGTTCTCCACGGTATGCGCGCCGGTCACGGCAGTCACCTTGTCGATGTCGGCCTTCGCGGCATCCAGCCGGGCATTCACCCAGGTTTCAAGCGCTGCGGGATCGGCGCCATTCGTCCAGGCGTGCAGCGGATCGGTGGATTGCGCCACAGAAGATACAGTGCAGGCAGCTATGGCAAGAACACAGCTTGCAGGAATCAGTGTGCGTGAGAAATTGCGCCGAATGGCCAAGGGGGAGTCCTCCAGTCGTAAATCGTCGCTAACGATTTTATGAATCAGGGATGGGGGCCGAGAAGTCTACCTGTCACATCGTATAGGCTTTTTAGGAGAAGAGGACAACACCGCATGACGAATCACCCGCAGGACGACCTCGCACGCGTCATCCACCAGGAGGCCGAGCTTCGCCTACACCACTTCAACAACGACGATGCCTGGAAGCTCGGGACGCTGGTGCGCGAGCTCGCCGTCGAGCGCGGCCACACGCTCGTGATCGACATACGCCGCTTCGGCCAGCCCAGCCAGCAGCTCTTCTTCACGGCGCTGCCCGGGACCACGCCTGACAACGCGCGCTGGGTCGAACGCAAGGCCAACGTCGTCGCTCGCTTCCATCGCAGCAGCTACCAGCTCGGGCTCTTCCTCGCCAAGAGCAACATCTCCTTTCACGAGAAGTACTCCCTGCCCGACGCCGACTACGCCACGCACGGCGGCAGCTTCCCGCTGCACGTCATCGGCACGGGAGTCGTCGGCGCTCTCACCGTCTCCGGCCTGCCGCAGAGGCAGGACCACAACCTCGTCGTCGAAGCCCTCTGCCTCACCCTGGGCCGCGACCCCGAGGAGTTGAAGCTGCCCTGATTCGAGGATGAAGTTGTTCATTGCAACTCCTTCTAATGGGCAACTTCCTCTGTGATACTGTTCGGCCATGCGTTTATTCACGGCTGCACTTTTTGCGATCGTTACATCCTCGCTGGCATCGGCCCAGATGCCCGTCTCGCCGGAGACTCGCGCCACCGTCACTCACATCGTGGGTGACGTCATCGTCAACGGACAGGCCTACGAATACGACCGCCAGCTCGCCGACGAGATCGGCCCGCGACTGACCGGCTCCGCCAACTACGTCCACGCTGTCTCATGGGCGCAGGATAAGTTCAAAGCGCTCGGCCTCGCCAACGTTCACACCGAAGGCTGGAAGATCCCGGCCACATGGGAGCCGGATGGCCCCGCCTCCGGGCACATCATCGCACCGCGTGAACAGACGCTGCACATCTATTCTCTCGGCTGGAGCCCCTCCACGCCCGCTTCCGGTGTGAAGGGCAACGTCGTCTATCTCGAACACCTCACTCCGGAAGGCGTCGAGGCGCAAAAGGACAAGCTCGGCGACAACATCATCCTCGCCGATCGCAAGTCCCTCGGTGCGAACCCGAAGTTCAGCGAGATTCTTAAGGCACTCGACCAGCTCAACAAGCTCTCGGTAAAGGCGCTGCTGCTATACGGGGGAGCCAATGGGATCGAGAGCGCGACCGCGCTCACCTTCGACGGCAGCCTTTCGCACTTCCCCGTCGCACAGGTTGGCCTTGAAGACGTAGCCCTCATCCGGCGCATGCTCGAGCACGGTCCTGTCACGGTCGAGTTCTCCTTTAAGAACCGCATCCGCAAAGATGTCGAAGTCAACAACGTCATCGCTGAGATCCCCGGCCGCGAGCTTCCCAACGAAGTCGTCATCGTCGCTGGCCATCTCGATTCCTGGCACCCGGCCACCGGTGCGCAGGACAACGGCACCGGCGCCTCCACCGTCATTGAAGTGGCGCGTGCCGTCAAGGCCAGTGGACGCCCACCGCGCCGCACAATGCGCTTCATCCTCTTCGGCGGAGAAGAGCAGGGCATCCTCGGCTCCACTGCCTATGTACGCGCCCATCGCGCCGAGCTTCCCTCCATCGACTGCGTACTCATCTCCGACACCGGCGCACAGCCGGCCAAAGGCTGGTACGTGATGGGCCGCGACGACGAGAAGCAGGCGCTCGCCAACGTCGAACCGCTGCTCGCGGGCCTCGGCTCCAACGACACTACGCCTTCGGTCGAATTCCTCTTCCAGACCGACCATATCTCCTTCGATCTTCTCGGCGTACCCACGCTCGTCCTGTGGAACGAAACCGATAAGTACTTCAAGCTCCATCACAAGGCATCGGACTCCTTCGATTCCGTCGTGCAGGCCGACCTCAACCAGGGAGCCGCCACCACAGCGGCTACGGCCTACGCCATTGCCGATTCGGAAAAATCCTTCGCTCCGCACGACACACCCGAGCAGATCGAGACCATGCTGAAGAACGCCAGCCAGTGGGAGGATTATCAGTTCTTCAAAGCCGCTGGCGTCTTCCCATAAGCCACACAACTCTCCTTCGCAAACAGAAAAGCCTGCGACCATCCGCAGGCTTTTCCATTGAATCGGCCAGCGCGCATCATGCAATCTCGAACCTCCACCGTCCGCCGCCGACATCGCTCACCGTGTGAAGTTGCACGCGATAAAGCGCAGGCCCCCACGAACGCCGCATGCCTTCGTCTTCAAGCTCGATCGTATCCACACTCGAACGAAAAACTGCGGCATCGTACTTCAACGCAACGTCCTTCACACCTGACTTAGCCGAGTGAAAGATAACGGCTCCATGCACATCCGAAGGCGTGCGCGGCGTCATAAATGACAACGCAACCGGAGCAGCCTTGGCCAGAATGAAGTCTTCCTCCACCTGCACGACGCCGGTCCTGCGGTCGAGCACAACTTCGCGCATCCACCGCTTCGCCCCGGCCTCTGCCGGATACGCAGTAGCTAGATTCATCGCAATCGAAGCATGCGCATCGTCGCTCGCATACTTCACCTCGCTCGCCTGATAGGCGTTGCCCTCATGCTGCATCACACCGTTGATCGTCGGCAGATTGTGAAACGCCGACTGCATCGTCCAGATGTTGTAACGCTGTGCGCTGAAGGTCTTCGCCGTGTACGCCTCGACGCCGGGATCAATCAGCACCGGCTCGCCATCGTGGAAGACGATGAAGCTCCCCGAGTCATTGTGTCCGTGGCTGCGCCCATTGCTCGCTGCCTGTACCGCAAGATAAAAGCCGTCCGTCGTGCCTGCCTTCGCACGGGCAGTCATCAGGTGCAGTGCCGGATACCATGCATCGCGTCCTAGCGCGTCAGCCTTCGGAGAGACACGAATCTCTTTCGCGCACAAAATATCCGGCAGTGACCGCGCAAGACTCGGCAGGCTTGCACCCACCGCGCGCTCCAGCTTCGCCGCTTCCCCCGCCGCTCCCAGACCGTTTTTGCCCGAGTAAAACGCGCCGAACTGCTTTAGTAGCGGTAGCTTCGCCGCAAGCCCATAGCGATACACCAGCTCCGGCGATGGAGCATCTTCCATGTGCGCGTCGCCATAGTTCACATAAGCATTGCCTGCGATATGCACATCCGCGATGAACTGCCCCATGCGCTGTACAAACGGATGCGTCATTACATCGGCCGTGCCGTTCACCGCTGAAGCCAGCGTCCGGCAACAATCGAAGTATGATCCCGGTGAGCGCTGCCAATACACCGGTCCTTCTTCACATCCACCATCGGGCGAATAGTCGCTCAAAAACTCATCGAGGCTGCGGCAGCTCTTCACCAGCGCCTGCAGACGACGCTCCGCATCCTGCTCTAGCAGCATGTTCGTCATCAGCCAGTTCGAGTTGATCCACGGATTCCAGTTGTTCAGATGCCCGCGCTTCGCCGTCAAACCCATCCACCAGAAATCGTCGCGAGCAAGACACGGATCCAACACACGCCGCTTCGCCTCCAGGCGGATACGCGGACCGATCAGCGGCGAGACGCTGTTCAGCTTCTCACCCACCAGATAGTCAACCCATGCCATCGTCGATGCCGTCTCCGCCGCAAACAGATCGACAATTGGCTCGGCTGCATCCGGCAGTCCCACACGTGCCTTCTGTGCGGAAAGATGCGCAGGCGCGCCCCAGAACGTCTCTTCGCATATCAGCCAGATGCCGTTCGTAATGTCATCCAGATAGCGACCATCGCCGGCCACACACTCGCCCAGAACCAGATCGATCAGCCTGCGCCGCCGCCCGAACTGCTGTCCCTCATACCGCGAGCGATTCCCGTTGCGCTTGAAATCGAGCGCCGTCGTCGCCAGCAGCGATGGCCAATCCTGACCGCGCACAGCCTCAGCGCGCTTCGTGATCGCAGTGCGCACATCCTCCGGCACTTGCATCCACGCATCGCGTTCCGTCGCACGCGGATACGGATGCCACTGCCCCAACGGAACCAGCTTCGCGCGCAATAACTCCTGCGTAAAGGTCGAGCTCAGCAGATACTTCGGCGGTCCCGCCAACTCACCTGCATTCTGCATCCCCCCTAGTCCAAACGCTGGAGACAGATAGCCTCCACTCACCAAAGCAGCCGAACCACGCAAAAGCTCCCGACGATTCATGCCAACCACTATCTCATCTGCGCCTGTGAGTCCATGCAAAGATTTACCCGGCCAGCTCCGCCCGCACCCGATCCATCGTAGCCAGATAAAAATGCAGATTATGAATGGAGTTCAACGTCAGGCCCAACGGCTCACCCGCTACAAACAGATGCCGCAGATACGCACGCGTATAGCGAGCACACACCATGCAGCCGCACGTTGCATCGATCGGCCCCTGATCCTCCGCATACTCTTTGCGCTTGATGTTCATGCGCTCGACACTGCCATCTTCCTTACGCGTAAACAGCAGCCCATGACGCCCCGCGCGCGTCGGTAGCACGCAGTCCATCATATCGACGCCCATCTTCGCGTACTCCTCAATCTCGTCCGGATAGCCGACGCCCATCACGTAACGCGGCTTGTCCTTCGGCAGCCACTCCAACGTGCGTGCAATCATCTCGCGCGTCACCTCACGCGGCTCGCCCACAGCAAGACCGCCAATCGCGTAGCCGGGAAACTCCATTTCCACCAGCCGCTCCGCCGACTCCTTACGCAGGTCCACATACATGCCGCCCTGCACAATGCCGAACAGGTTCTGCGTTGCGCCGCCCAGCTCCTCATGCCACGGCACGCGATGCTTGTTTGCTTCGAAATGATCCTTCGAGCGCCCGGCCCACGCATGCGTCAGGCCCATCGACTCCTTCGTTCTCTCCCAGCTCGCCGGCGTCTCCACACACTCGTCGAAGACCATCGCAATATCCGCGCCCAGAGCAATCTGCACATCCATCGAGTGTTCCGGCGAAAAGAAGTGCTTCGAGCCATCCAGATGCGAACGAAACTCCACACCATCCGGAGTCACCTTACGCAAACTCGACAAGCTAAAAACCTGGAAGCCGCCCGAGTCCGTCAGCATCGGCCGCTCCCAGCTCATAAATTTGTGCACACCGCCCAGCCGCGCAATCCGCTCATGCCCGGGCCGCAGATACAGGTGATACGTATTCGCCAGAATAATCTCCGCACCACGCGCCGTACCGTCCGGCTTCGGTGGACCGATCTGCTCCAGCACGCCCTGCTCCACCGTCTTCACACTCGCCGCCGTACCGACAGGCATAAACACCGGCGTCTGCACCTCGCCATGCGGCAGCATAAGCACGCCCCTGCGTCCGCCACCTTCGGCGACCTTACTGATCTCAAACGTCAAAGCCATTCTTTAAATTGTAGAGGCTCAGCCAAAAAGACGATGCCTGCCACCCATTCGATGGCAGGCACCTGTATGCTTTCGTCCGTTTTAGAACATCACCTTCAAACCGAACTGCACAACGCGCGGCTGGAAGGTGCTCGAAATCACACCACCGCTTGTCGGCGAACCACCCAGCGTGCCGCCCAATCCGCTCGAAGGCAGGTACAGATTCGTGTGGTTGAAGATGTTGTACAGCTCCGTACGGAACTCCACCTTCAGACTCTCCAGCGGCGTGTTGAACTTCTTGTTCGCCGCAAAGTCTGTCTGGTAGAAAGCAGGCGTGCGTCCGGGATTACGCGTTGCATTGCCAAAGGGGCTCAACAACGCACCCGACGCATTCGTCGTCGCCGGAAGCGTAAAAGCCGCCAGGTTTACATACTGAATGTATCCCGTGTTCGGTGCCTTGACCGACCGCCCTTGCGTTACCTTCTGCCCGAAGACAACGTTCGGCCTATACTCGTTCGCTCCGCGATACGTCGCACTGATCTGCGGCGAGACTGCCGTCGCTGCGTTCGGCGAATACGTCAGGTTGAACGGCGTACCCGCCTGCATCGTATTGATCGCGCTCACCTGCCATCCGCCCAGCACACCATCGACGAGGAAGTTCGAGGTGTTCATGAACTTCCTTCCGCGACCGAAGGGCAGCTCATAAACAAGGCTCGTGATATTCGCGATCGGCAGGTTGTAATCCGACTGAGCATAATCAGCAGCAATGTTATTGGCATCCTGCGGAGAAGGCGTATTGCCTTCCAGCGAAGCGCTGGCATTGTCCAGCGAATGCGACCATGTGAATGAATTCAACAGCGTCAGACCCGCCACCATGCGCTGCTCATACCGCACCTGCAGCGCATCGTAGTGCGAATAGAATGCATTGATCGCAGCCGTGATGTCGCTCGGCCAGTTCGCATACGGGCGAGTAAATTTACCATTCGTGATGACCGACGGGTTCAGCTGGTTTGCGTTAAGAAAACCCTCCAGCTTCAGTCCGTGATTGCCGACATACGCAATGTCGAGCAGCGTGTTCTTCGCGATCTCCTGCTGGATACTGACGAAGTAGCTCTCCACATAGCTGTCGCGCTTGTTCTTCGGCACATACGTAATGTTGTCAGTCGCCGGATTGAACGCCGTCACCAGGCCGCTCGGATATCCCTGGTCGGCAGTCACGTAGCAGCTTGGCGTAGTCGAACCGACAGGAATAATCTGCGCCGGCACCGGGTTGCAGTGATTCGTCGTATTCGGCGTAATCTGCACCACGCTGGCAAACTGCGCCTGCGGGGCGTTGATCGCCAGAATGTTGCCCGACCCGGCGCGAGTATAGTGCACGTAACTCATGCCGAACCCGCCGCGAATCGAGGTCTTCGGCGTCGCCGCATACGCAAAGCCGACGCGCGGGCCCCAGTCGTTCAGGTCAGGATTGACCAGCGTACTGCCGTAAACCCCACTGGCCTTGTACGGCGTAATGCCATTGCCGGCCACCGCACCAGGAGACAGCGTCAACACGGTCTGCGAGACCGGATCGAAGTTCGAGATGTAGTTGTTCTGCTCCGTGTAAGGCGAGCCGTACTCCCAGCGCAAGCCCAGGTTCAGCGTCAGCTTCGGCGTCACCTTCCAGTCATCCTGTGCATACGCGTTGTCCATCGTCTGCCGCAGGTGGGCTACAAAATAGTTCGCCAGCGAGTAGGCGTTCGTCGTGCCGAACAGAAAGTCGGCCATATAGTTATCCGTGACCGCCGTAATGTTCGGGCAATTGGCAAGCGTAGGCACCTTGGTACCGTTGACCGTCGCACTGGGGCAAACACTGTACCCGCCGTTGTACGTAAATGAGCCATAGAGCGGATTGTTATCGTTCACCGCCATCCATATGTGCTCATATTCATAGCCAAACTTCAGCGAATGATTGCCCTTGATCCACGTGAAGTTCACCTTCGGATCAAGCAAGGCGGGATTCTGCCACTGCGGATTCGTGCTCTGACGGCCAAATCCCGTAAAGCCGTTAATGCCGATCGAAGGCAGTCCGCCTGCAACTACTGGATTGTTCGGCAGGTTCGGAATCGTGAAGGCATTATTGCCGATCGAAAGCGTATACTTTCCCGCCTTCGTGCGCGACAGACCAAGACGCGCATCGATGATTTTGTTGCCGCCGATCAGATGCGTATAGCCCAGCGCGATCTGCTGATTCAACACGCGGATCGTTCCGTTTGTCTGGCCGTCCAGCGGCAACGGGATCGTCGGGTTGTTGACCGCATTCTCCTTGCGGTCGCTGATGCGCAGAAACCATGAGCTCGAGGCATTCTGCTGATAGTCGAAACGCAGATCGCCCTTATCCGAGTTATCCGTAAACGGAGCCTGCACCGCGTAATCGTTCGTCGCCAGTCCCGTTGAGGGCAGCCCGCTCACCGGCAGCCCGGGAATCTTCTTGAAGTACGAGATAATCTGCGCCGACAGCGGATTGATCGCATTCGCCGGAATCGCAGTTCCCGCAGGATAAACCTGACCGGTCAACGGATTTCTTACCGCAGACACCAGAATGCCGTTCAACTGGTTCTGCGTCGGCAGCGTCAGCACGCTCAGCGGCTTCAATACCTGCCGGAATCCCTCATAGTCCAGGAAGAAGAACAGCTTGTCATGCACAATCGGTCCGCCAAGGTTCACGCCGAACTGGTTGCGGTTGAACGTCGGCTTCTTGAAGGGAACGACTGAGCCCGTGTTGCTGACAACATTCGGCTTGAAGTACCCCGCCGCATTCAGCGACGTGTTGCGAATAAACTCATACGCCGTTCCGTGAAACTTGTTCGTTCCGCCAGCCGACGCCGTATTGATCGTCGCACCCGACGAGCGCCCGAACTCCGCGCTCTGGTTGTTCGTCACCACGCTGAACTGTGCCACCGAATCCGGAGGAATCGCAATGATCTGGTTATCGAATCCCTGGTTCGACTCGCCATAGGCATTGTTGTCCATGCCGTCCAGCAGAAAGTTGTTGAACATGCTGCGCTGGCCGTTCACGTTGTACGCACCCGCGCGCACTAGGCTCGAGATCGAACTTGTCGTCGCTGCCGTTGGCGCCTGACGTACACCCGTCACCAGCCCTAGCAGGTCCGAATAATTACGGCTCACCAGAGGCAGCGCCGCCGACTGATACTGCGTCACGACCTGGCTGCGCTGGCTCGAATCCGTTTCCACCTGCAGAGCAACACCGGAAACCTCGACCGTCTCGCTCGTCTCACCCACCTGCAGCGTCAGGTCAATTCTCTGGCGCGCACCGACCGACACTGTAATGTCCTTCGCACGCGCCGGGGCAAAACCCGTCTTCGTCACTTCGATGTTGTACTGCCCCACGCGCAAGCCGGGAACTTCATAGTCGCCGCTATCATTCGTCTGACGCGTGCTCACCACACCGGTAGCGGTATTTGTAACCGTTACGGTTGCCGATGGCATCACAGCACCCGAAGAATCGTGCACCGTACCCACAATGCTGCCGTTCTCATACTGTGCGATCGCCTGGCCTGGCAAGAACATCAGACACACGAGTGCCATCAAAACTAGAAAAGTTTTACGCATATCCGCTACGCTATTGCCGATTTGTGTATGCACTATGACAAAACGATGAATAGAAGATTTCACAGGTGCACCTCGTCAAAATTTCCGACGTGTTTTTATTGCGGTCTTTGTTGAGACGAATCAATACCATTGCAGCGGTGATCTGCTTGTTACATCCAACCCATTCCAAGGACTTTACTTACCCACTGTTGCCCGCAAAGCCTCTGGCACCATGGGGCCCGAAAGCATCTTTGCCGGACCCGTCAGGTAGTACGTCGGAATCTTCGGATACTGCTCCTCCACCAGAACCAACGTCCTGAAATCAAAGCTCTGCACCTCGGCTCGTGATTCCATACCGTTCTTCACAATCGCACCGCACAATGCATCGACGAAGGCCTGTGGCCCCACCGTGTGATTGCGATGCTCCTCATCCGTCTGCATGCCTTCAGGCATCAGCTTCGTCTCGATATTGAAGCGCGCCCGCGCTGCATTCTCCGCCCGCTCCCTTGCATGCGGCGTGTTCTTTCCTGCACCCGTGCGGTAGTACTCTACATAAAAATTCACGAACCGGAACAGCTGCGCGACATACGTCGGCACATACGGACTGATCAGCCCTTCCTTCTTCGCAAACGCTACTGCCACCGGTGACAGAGCCAGATCGTTCTTTTGCTCCGGTCCAAAGTGCAGCTTGTCGCAGATAAACGTCTTCTGCGCCTCCGTGCTCGAGATGTCCTTCGAAAAGACGCGATTCTCCATCGTGTACGATTGCCCGTCTGCGCGCCGGCAGCTTTCCGGGTTCAGAAACTGATCGTGCCATATCAGCGACACACCATCCGTGGTCACACCCGTATCCGTCTCCAGCGTCGTCGAAAGCTGGTCCAGCCCGCTCTCAAACGAAGGCAGCGTATTCTCCGGACGCAACCCACGCCCGCCGCGATGGGCTGTCACATCGAACCGCTTCAGTCGCGCGCGCTCGGCATCCGTCTTTGCGGAAGCCAACTCTTCCTTCAACACCTGCTGCAACAGATCAGGGCGATCCGAGATCAACCCATCCACACCCATACGAATCTGCGCACGCATCTTCTCCGGATCGTTCGTCGTCCACGGCACGATCTTGAAGCCTTTCGCCTGCAGCTCCTTCACAGGAACCTCGCCGCTAAGCACCGTCGCATCCACCGGAGACAGCACCGGCTGTCCCGCCCCATGCGCCTTCGCATGGGCCCACGCCTTCTCCATCAGCTGCATATAAGGATTCATGGCAACATCCTGTGCCTTCGCCATCACACACGCACTCGCGCAGAACAGTACAGCCCTCAAAATTCTCTTTGTCATAGAGCGCTAGCATCCTACATCAAAGTTGCGTCAGCGTTAAAGCACCGCTATCGCACTCCTGCACCGGGCAAAAAAAGAGAGGCGCCAAAGCGCCTCCTGGAGGTTGTATGAGATATCTTGTAAACCAATCTAGGGCTGACCCCCGCCCCAAGTCATGACCTATCCGATCCAATTTCATCTCCACCCTTTGGTTGACCCGCGCCACGCGCTCGCCATAGTCTTCCCAAACCACCAGAATTGGACTCTTTCCGTGATCCTTCTCAAAGCCCCCGTCACTCTACTTTTCTCCCTTCTCCTCATCAGTCAAGTGGGATCATCCCAAACTCCATCCACGCCTGCCTGGCACGACCTGTCTCCGCATCACAGCAAGACAATCTCCGTCGACCGGGACATCAACCTCGAAGTGCTGGACTGGGGTGGCACCGGCCGCCCCCTCATCTTCCTCGCCGGGCTCGGAAACACAGCCCACATCTGGGATGACTTCGCCCCAATCTTCACCAGCAAATATCATGTCTACGCCATCACGCGGCGCGGCTTCGGCAAATCCACTCATACCGGCAGCGGCTACTCTCCGGAAAGACTTGGCGATGACATCCTCGCAGTAATGACTCAACTGCATATCGAGCGACCTGTACTGATCGGCCACTCTATCGCAGGTGAAGAACTCAGTTCCATCGGAACCCGTTTCCCTGAACGTGTCTCCGCGCTCGTCTATCTTGATGCCGCCTATGCCTACGCCTTCTATGACGCGGCTGGCGACTACAAAGCCAGTCTCAAAGATCTCCAGAAGAAGATCGATGACCTTGCGAAAAAGCCCGATGATCCAGCACAGATGCGTCAGGTCAAAGCTGCGCTCCCACAATTCGAAGACAATCTAAACCGCAAATTGAACTCCGCCGAAAATCCGTTGCGGCCAGCGTATGGTCCGCCCGATCCGGCAGATAAAGCCAGCTTCGCTGCCATGAAGAAGAGGATGACGACTGCGATTGGCGGAGTTCCCCCCGAAGCAGAACTTCATGAGAGCTTCCTCGAAAATCCTGACGGCAGTTTGGGCGCTCTCAACGCAGCACCTGACGCGGGTAGTGCAGTCTCCAAAAACTTTGAGCATTTCACGGCGCCCATTCAGCTGCCCATTCTCGCGATCATCGGTTATCCGCAGAACAAAGGTGTGAACTTCCGTCGCGACACACCACAAAACATCGCGGCAGCAGCGGCGGCAGACGCAAATCAAGCACGCCAAATCGATGCGTTCGAGAAGGGACAGCCAACCGCGCATGTCGTTCGTATCGCAAACGCCAACCATTACATCTTCATCTCCAACGGAACCCAGGTCCTAAGCGAGACGAACCAATTCCTCGATTCGCTTCCATAGATCATTTTTAACGGCTCGCTTACTGCCCACTTACCGCCTGACCCTCAATCCAGGCTCGCGCCACCTGCACCTGCGGCAGGTCGGCATCCGCCTTCGACCACGCCTTCAGCAATCGCGCATAATCCTCCGTCGCCTCGCGCGTCCGCTTCGCCCCCACATCCGCTTGTGCAATCCCAAACAGTGGATAGCCTGAGTTCGGCCGCTCCTTCAGCGCCGCCTCGTACGCGGCCTTCGCCTCGTCATAGCGCTTCGCCCGCAGCAGCGCATCGCCGCGCGACTCACCCACCGGCCGGATATACATCGGCGGCTCGCGATATCCCAGCTCCCGCTCCGCATCCGCAGCCTTCGTAAACATCGCATCCGACTCCACGCCGCGGCCCTCCGCCAGCAACACACTCGCCGTCAGCTCCAGCGAAGCCACATCCAGAAAGCTGTGCAGCGGCTTGGCCATCGCATCCTTCGCCATCGACATTGCCGCCATCCCTGGCATCGAATCCTTGTCCTCTTCCGGCTTCGTCTTCACATACTCCGCCAACGCATCTGCACTGCGCCGAGCCAACTTCGCATCGCCGCGCTCCAGAGCTGCCATGCCTTGCGTGTAATCCAGCATCACCTTCCGCAGACCGGTAAGATTCTTCAGCTCCGGATCAGGAGCGCTCTTCTCCAACGCCTCCGTAGCCGATCCCCACGCACCCGCACGCAGAAACACCGGCAGCTGCACATTCAGCCGCGTCAACCCATCACGAGGAGTCTGCCGATACAACGTCCCACCCGCCTCACCCCGCGCATGCGTCAGCTTCGCCGAAATCTCGATTGCCTCCACCACTCTGCCCGCTTCCATCAAATTCGCAACCAGGTACATCAGGTTGTGCACGTAGTTCCAGTCGTTGGCCACCGTCACCTTCTGCGCCTGCATGTACGCCTCATCCACACGCATCGAGTTCTCAAACGACGCGCGCGCCGCCTCATAATCTCCCGTGCGATAAAAGATGTGCCCCGGCATATGCACCATATGTCCCGAAGCCGGCGTCAACGCCCCCAGCTTCCTCGCGCTCTCCAGCGCCAGCTCAGGACGATTCCCGGGCTCCACCGCATGAATCCAGTAATGATTCGCCGCCGTGTCATCCGGATGCTCCTTCAAAATCTCCACCAGAATCTGCTGCCCCTCCGCCGTTCCCTGCTTCGGCATACCCTTCGCGTCGAAGCCGTTCATCATCGACTCAGCCAGATAAACCCGAGCCTGCACATCCTCCGGCAGCATCTTCACCAGCTTGCGCAGCGTCTTCGTCTCCTTCGATTCCTTGTACGCTGCTGGCTTCGACCCTGTGCTGCCGCCCGTATTCGGCCCATGCTTCGACCGCTCCGCCTGCTCCTTATGACTCTGTTCGGCAGCCTTGATGTAGAGCTGCTCTGCATGCGTCGCACGCTTCTTGTCTTTCGCCAGCTCCACTGCGCGAGCCAGAGCATCGTCTCCCCACTTCACGCCGCTCCTGTGAAAACTCGCCGCCTGATACAACCCCCAGTAGCACATCGCACACTGCGGATCCACGCGTACCGCCTGCTCAAAGGCACGCGCCGCCTCATAGTCCCAGAAGTCGTGTAGCAGATTCAGCCCCTGCGTAAACCACATCCGCGCCTCATCGTTGGCCACCGTAATCGCCATCGAGCTATTGCCGATCCCCGTCATCTTCACAGGAGGCGGCAGCGTCTCAGCCGACGTCACAATCCCCGTCATCTCCTCGCTGTGACATAGCATCGCCGGCTGCTGCGCCACCGCAAGCTGCAACACCGCACCTACCCAGACAGCACAACAACAAACTACCGCCAACCGACGTCGCATACTGCTCCTCTTCTCTGGCAACACCCTGAACTCAATAGCATAGACCCCCGGTACCGCGATCACCAGCAGCCATCGCCCAACCCAAACGACATCGCAGACAAACAAATTTCAAAGAAATATATTGACATGCTGTACCTATACAGCGGTACAGTTGTGGTTATGATTTTTCGCCTGAATCCAGCTTCCGGTCACCCCCTCTATCTCCAGCTCATGGAACAGGTACGCCACGCCGTAGAAACCGGTGTCCTGCAGGATGGTGACCTCATGCCCGGCATTCGCACGCTGGCCGAGCAACTCATTGTGAGCCACAACACCGTCGCCAGGGCTTACATGGAGCTGCAGCACGAAGGCCTCCTCGAGCTTCGTCACGGCTCTGGCGCATATATCTCTACACCTCGCAATGCCAGATCACGCACCGGCAAACTCCTCAAGGCACAGGCGAAGGTGCGCGGCGTAGTCGATGACCTGCACGAAGACGGCTTCTCTCCAGACGAAATCCGCCGGCTCTTTGAGAACCAGCTCATCCACATCGCAGCAACAGCGAGGAACTCATGATTCCAGAGAGAGTCATTCAGGCATCGAATCTCACAAAAGACTACGGCTCGTTCCGCGCCGTCAACTGCTTGAACTGCAGTGTGCGCTCCGAGCGCATCACCGGTTTCCTCGGTCGCAACGGCGCAGGCAAAAGCTCAACCATCAAGATGCTCCTCGGCATGGTCGCACCCACCTCGGGCAGCGGCACTGTTCTCGGTCATCGCATCAGCGATCCTCGCGAGAGCATCGAGATACGCCGAAAAATTGCATACGTCGGCGAAGACAAAGGACTCTACGGCTACATGACCGTGGCACAACTGATCCGGTTTACGCGCTCCTTCTACACAGACTGGCAACCCGCCATTGAAAAGAAATTGCTCGCAGAATATCGCCTGCCCTCAGACCGTAAAGTTAAAGCCCTCTCCAAGGGCATGCGTACCAAGCTGGCGCTACTGCTCGCCCTCTCGCGACGCCCCAGCCTGCTGATCCTCGATGAACCCACCGAAGGTCTCGACCCCGTCTCCATCGAAGAGCTTCTTCAAACATTGGTCAGCGCGCCCGCCAACGGCACGACCGTCTTCTTCTCATCGCATCAGCTCTCCGAGGTCGAACGCATCGCCGACGACATCCTCATGATCGACCGCGGCGTCACCGTCCTCGACATGTCGCTCGAACAGATACGCGAGAACTACCGCCGCATCTCCCTGGGCTTCTCCACCACCGCGCCAACGCTCGAGCCGCTTCTCGGTGTCGAAAAAATGCGTCAGGATGGCCGCCAGATCACCATCCTCGCCAGCAGCAACGCCGACGCCATCGCACAGCTCGGCCGCGAGCGCGGTGCCGTCGCCGTCGATATCTCGCCCATCAACCTGCGCGAGATCTTCCTCGAGACCGTTCAGGACAGAAACCGCCAGGACCAGCAACTGCACCGGGAGCATGAAGATGCTCTGGTATAAATCCTGGCGCGAGATGAGAACCGTCATCCTCGCCGGCATGGCGGCAATGGCCATCGTCTGCGCTTTCATCGTCATCAATCAGCAGACGATGCGTGACCACGCCGACGCTCCGATAACCTACGTCGCCTACATCTGGAAAGCCGTCTACAACAGCATCGGTCGCGATCTCTTCCTTATCCTCTCCATCATCCTCGGCAGCGGCGGCCTGCTTCAGGAGCGCGCGCACGGCACTGCGGGCTTCACTCTTGCCCTTCCCGTCAGCCGAAGGAATATCGTCTTCACCCGAGCACTCATCGGCTACTTCGGAGTCATCGCCATCGCTGCCGTCCCCATCGCCGTTCTACCGCTAGCCTCCCACTACATTGGCCAGGTGTATCCCGTCGCACAAACGCTCGGCTTCGCCACCCTGTGGGCTGCCGCAGGAGCTCTCTTCTACGGCTTCACCTTCCTCCTCGCACATCACCTCGAAGGGGAGTACACCTCGGTGCTTCTCGCCGTCCCCTCGCTCATGCTCTACGGCGTGCTTTTGCAACTGCCCTGGCTCTCCCGCTTCCGCATGCTTGATATCTTCGACATCATCAACGGAGAAGACATGCCCTTCTTCAACGAGTCCCAGCACCTGCTCACAGGCCCCATGCCATGGTTCTCGCTCTTCGTCATGGTGCTCTTCAGCTTTACCTTCGTTGTATTCGCCTCGCGGCGCATACAGCTGCGAGATTTTTAGGAGATGACGATGCTCTGGTACAAAGCGTGGCGTGAAAGCCGAGTACGATTCCTTCTCAGCGCTTCACTGATCGCTGTCATGTGTCTCGTCTACACGCTTCTCGAAAGCTATCTCTATCCAGGAGTCGTCCACAGCACGCCACGCGTCCAGAACTATACCCAATATATCCACTGGACCGTCTTCGGCGGAGCTACACGCGGAATCTTACAGCTAAGCTGCCTCCTCCTCGGCCTCGGCGGACTTCAGCGCGATCGCAAGCAGAACACCCTCGGCTTCACCCTCGCACTACCCGTCAGCCGCACCAGCCTGGTCGTCTCACGCGCCACCCTCGGCCTTCTGCAGATCCTCGTTCTATCGTTGATTCCGCCCTTCGTCATCACCGCCGCATCGCACCTCGTCCACCAGCAACTTCCTCTCGCCTACGGGTTGCGCTTTGTCCCGCTCTGGGCGGTCGGCGGAATCTTCACCTTTGCGATCTCGTTCCTCGCCTCCATCATCTTCACCAGCGAGTACGTCTCGCTCGCGGTCGCCTACATCACCTACATCTTCTACCTCGCGGGAGCGCGTTATCCTCGCCTCCGCCCGTACCATCTCCACGTCGCCGACTTCATGAGTGGCCTCCTCCCCCGATACCTTGACACCCACACTATGCTCTGGGGACCCGCCTACGCCCTCACACCCATCTTCGGCTTCTTTACCGCCGCATTGATCCTGCTATCTATCGGCGCCTTCGTCACCTCGCGTCAGGATCTGTAGCAACTCCGACGAATGACGCAGGGGAGCTTCTAACTCTGGTCCAGCAGCTCCCGCACCGTCTCCCCCAGTACCGGATGCACCCACTCGCCCGCGATCTCACTCAGCGGCTCCAGTACGAACCGCCGCTGATGCATCTCCGGATGCGGCAGCGTGAGCTCCGCCGTGCTTGCCACCTTGCTGCCATACAGCAGCAGGTCGAGATCGACCACCCGCGGTCCCTTCGCAATCACACGCTCGCGGCCCATCGCCCGCTCGATCTCCATCATGCCTTGCAGCAGGTCTTCTGCAGACAGCGACGTCTCCAGCACCACCGCGCCATTCAGAAACCGCGGCTGTTCCACATATCCCACCGGCTCCGTATCGTAAAAGCGCGAGACCGCCGTCACCTTACCCAGCGCACCCAGCCGCCGCACCGCTTCGCGCAGATTCGCCTCGCGATCGCCATACGGCGAAGCAAGATTCGACCCCAGCGCAATCGCCGCCTTCTCCTTAAACAAACCCGTCATCAGATGAGCATAAAGAAAACCAATGCGCACCGGAGCCCGTACGCAACCAAAGAAGGTGTCATTCCGAGCGGAGCCGAGGACCGGGGTCCCCAGCGAGCTTGCTCGTTGGGGTGAAAGCAACCCCCGCATTTCTCATCCCAGCCACAGCATCATCAGGATCAGGTGCCCCATATCTGGCACCTTCATTTGCCGGATGTGCGCTTCGCAGAATGTCTCAGGAAACCCTAAACCGTAACGGGCTGCATACTCACCGAAGCCCGCGCCGTCTCCGGCTCATGCACTTCATCATGCACATGCGCCAGCTCCCACGCGCTGCGATCCTTCAGCAATCGCTGCACCAGGGCCGTATGCATCGCATGTCCCGCGCGCTCCGCCACCACGCGGCCTTCGATCCTGCGTCCCGCCAGGGCAAGATCGCCGATCAGGTCCAGCACCTTGTGCCGCACAAATTCATCGTCAAAGCGCAGCGGACCATTCTCCACGCCCTTGCGCGAAAGAATAATTGCGCTGTCGTCCGAAACGCCGCGGATCAATCCCATGTTCCGCAACATCGCCTCGTCTTCCTTAAACCCAAACGTACGCGCCGGAGCAATCAGCCGCGCATAATCGCCCGTCGCCAGGTCGCCGCGAAATCCCTCCACGCCAATCGGCTCCGGAAAATCAATCATGTAGTCGATCTGGTAGCCCTTGCCCGGATACACGCCGATAAACTTCGCACCGTCGCGCACCTCAACATCTTTGAGGATGCGCATGTACTCACGCCGACGCCGCTGCTGCTTCAGCCCTGTTTCTTCAAACGCGCGAATATACGGCAGCGCACTGCCATCCAGAATTGGCACTTCAAGGTTGTTGATTTCGACGATGACGTTATCGACCCCATAGCCAATCAGCGCGCTCAACAGATGCTCCGTCGTCGAGATCAGCACCGACCCGCGCATCAGGCTCGTCGCGTAACTCACCTTCGCCACGTTCCGCCCCGTCGCCGTAATCTCGAAGTTGTCCAGATCGGTCCTGCGAAAGACGATGCCCGAACCAGCCGGAGCCGGAACCAACCGCATCGACACCGGAGCCCCCGAGTGCAGCCCTACTCCACTGAACTCAATCGCCGACCGGATTGTGCATTCCAGGTGCACCTGCGATCTCACGAAGCTAAACTCTCCGAACCAAGGGTCTCCGTCAAAGCAACTCCAAAAGCTCACAACACCATAGCGGAACTGCTCTAAAATTCCAGCTACTAGGTTACAGACGGGTCAACTCTTTTTTGTGTTGCAATTTAGACACACTTTCGTCTTTCATTCGTCCTGTAAACCACGACAAATCAGGCATCTAGTGAGACTTAGCATGGACTTCGCCCAACTCCTCGCCCGTACCCAGCAGGAAACCCCCTGGCTCCTCGAACACCTCCGCGAGCTCGTCCTCGTCGAAAGCCCCAGCGAAGACCCCGCCGCCGTCAACGCCGCCCAACAGCTCACCGCAACCTGGGCCGAAGCCCTCGGAGCCCGCGTCAAACGCCACCGGCAGAAAGGGAGAGTGTCATTCCGAGCGAGCCAAAAAGGCAACGAAGAAGTGTCATTCCGAGCGAAGCGCAGCAAAGCCGAGGAACCCCCGCATTCTGCCCATGCCACCACAGACGCTCCCTTCGGCGACGTCTACGAACTCCGCTTCGGCCCGCAGCGATCCAGACAGAAACCCATCCTTCTGCTCTCGCACCTTGACACCGTCTGGCCCCACGGCACCCTCCGCTCCATGCCCTGGCGCGAAGACGCCGGCAAAATCTACGGCCCCGGCACACTCGACATGAAGGCCGGAGTCGTCATGGCCCTCACCGCCATCTCCGTCCTCCAGAAACTCTCCCTCCTCCGCCGCCCCGTCACCCTGCTCATCAACTCCGAAGAAGAGGTCGGCTCGCCCATCTCGCGTCCCATCACCGAAAAACTCGCGCGCGAATCCTCCGCCGTCTTCGTCCTCGAACCCGCCCAAATTCTCGATAGCAAAACCGCCGCCCTCAAGACCTCGCGCAAAGGCATCGGCAACTATCGCGTCCACGTCACCGGCATCGGCGCACACTCCGGCGTCGATTTCCAGCGCGGCCACTCCGCCGTCCTCGAGCTCGCCCGCCAGATCGAAAAGATCGCCGCCTTCACCGACCTCCGCCGCGGACTCACCGTCAACCCCGGCGTCATCGCCGGAGGCACCCGCTCCAACGTCATCGCCGCCGAAGCCTACGTCGAAATCGACGTCCGTATCGCTCGCGCCTCCGACGCACAAAAAGTCGACCGCTTCTTCTCGTCCCTCAAGCCCTTCGACAAAGCCTGCAAGCTCACCGTCACCGGAGGCATCAACCGCCCGCCCATGGAGCGCAAGCCCGGCACCGTCGCCCTCTTCAAGCAGGCCAAAAAACTAGCCGCCGAGCTCGGCTTCCCCCTCGAAGAGGCCGGAACCGGCGGAGGTTCCGACGGCAACTTCACCGCCGCCCTCGGCATCCCCACCCTCGACGGCATGGGAGCCGTAGGCACCGGAGCCCACGCCGCCCACGAGCACATCGAAATCCAGCACCTCGCTCCACGCACCGCGCTGCTCGCAGCCATGATCGCCACCGTGGATTAGTTGTCAGTTGCAGGTTGTCTGCGTTTTGAAGGTGTCATTCCGAGCCAAGCGAGGAACCCCCGCATTTCGCCCGCACCGCCATGGGGATCCGGCGAATGGAACGGATGCTTCCCCTACGACGTAAAGGTACAAAGACTGTAATTCCAAACATGAGGCACCTCATGCCGTTATGCCGCCTGGCAGCTCTTTATTGCATTCTTCTGGGAGCGATCTCACCCGTTCTCGCCCAAAACTACGCCGCTGTAAAGTTCCAGGTAAAGCCCGGCCCACACGCCGTCGGCGTGAAGCTCGTCGAGCAGTACGACCGCACACGCAACTTCGGCACAGATCAAGCTCAGGCAGAACACCCTCGCCCTGTGCAGACGGTTATCTGGTATCCCGCGCAGAAAAGCGATCAACCCACGATGACCATGCGGGACTATCTCGCAATGATCGAAACCGAAACCACCTTCGGCAAACCCACACGAACAAAAGACACGGAACGCCTGCAGGAATGGTTTCAAAAGGCCTCAGGACAAGTCATGTCAGCCGTCCGTGACGCGCATTTTGAAGATGGCCACTTTCCCGTCGTCATCTACTCTCCTAGCTTCAGCTCTGGGACATGGCAGAATGCCGACCTGTGCGAATACCTCGCAAGCCACGGTTATGTTGTGATCTCAAGTCCGGCCATGGGAGCGAACTCACGTGAATCCACTCACGATCTTCAAGGCGTCGATGCTCAGGCTAAAGACATCATCTTCCTGATCAACTACGCAGCCACGCTTCCGGACACCGATAGGACGAAGGTAGCCGCCATAGGCTTCAGCTGGGGAGGACTCGCCAATCTCTTCGCCGCTTCCCGCGATCCGCGCATCAAGGCACTCGTCTCACTCGACGGCAGCGAGCGCTATTTCCCCGGCCTGGTTCAAGCCTCCGGAACCGTCCACCCGGACCAGATGACAATTCCCCTGATCTACTTCGAGGAAGGCGATCAATCCCTCGAAGATCAGGACAAGCTCAACAGCCGCTTTCACGCCGAAGGGCCAAACGTTCTCAATCAGTGGCTTCACGGCGACCTGATCACCGTGCACATGCTGGGCCTCTTCCATCCCGAGTTCTACTCCAACGCCTATCGCAACGAAGAGCTTTGGGAGAAGGAACTCACCAACCTGCAGGTCGCAGACTACGACTATGCCGACGGCGTAGTCGCCTTCTCCTGGGTCATGCAATACACGCAGGCCTTCCTCGACTTCTACCTGAAGCACGATACTCAGGCCGGAACCTTCCTGAAGGCTTCACCGAGCGTCAACGGCGTCCCCAGACATACCATGTCTGTAAAAGTCCGCACAGCTGCTCCTGCATCGAATCCTGGAGCCGCGAGACCCAACTAGCCCCGCAGAGACAACCTGGCGGATGCATTCGACGCAACGAACAAGCTCATCGCTATCGTATCGGCTCATACCGCATCGCCACTGCGCCCGAGCCGAACTCCTTCCGGCTCACGAGCCTCAAAGGAACAGGCTTCGATAGCCCTGCGAACAACGTCGGCCCATGTCCCGCCAGCCTGGGCTGCACCATGAACTCGTACTCGTCGATCAATCCCAGCTCCGCCAACGCCTGCGCAAGCTTCACGCCTCCCACAAACAGTCCTTTGCCCGGCTCCCGCTTCAGTTGCAGAACAGCCTTCTCCAGGTCACCGCGCACCAGCTCCGCGTTCCAATCGACCCGGTCCAGCGTGCTCGACACAACATACTTCTTCGCCGCATCGATCGTCCGGGCAAAGGGCTCCATCCATTCAGGCCTCGCTCCCGCCGGCGCCGGCTGCCGCCACGCCGCCTCCATCATCTCGTAAGTCACCCGGCCAAAAAGAAGAGCATCCGCCTGCTTCAAATTTTCGCCCGCATGACGATGCAGTTCTTCGTCCGGAACGATGGCTCGATGATCACAGCACCCATCCAACGTGATGTTGATGGAATACCGAAGGGGTCGCATGCCGCAAGACTACCGCCGTTGCGATCGACGAACAACTTTGGCAGCCAAACTGTCATGCCGAGCACAGCACTCCAAGCGACGCAGTCGAGCCCCTATTCCCCCCAGACAACCACAGAGCCAGCAACCATCTACCCCAAATCACAAAATCTCCGAACGCAACGCGACCCCACGCGTCTGTGCTGTAGAACACTCTCTATGGCATCGTTCGAGGAAAGCCTGGCATTGCTGTCGTCCATCAAGAGCGCCGAGTCGGAAGCTGACCTCACCGCTCTCGTCGAGACCCACTCTGCCCTCCTCTTCCGCGTCGCCCACTCCCTCCTCCGCTCCCCCGCCGAAGCCGAAGACGTCGTCCAGGACACCTTCCTCCGCGTCCTCCAGCGCCCCTCCGCTCTGCCCGCCATCCGCGACACCCGCGTCTGGCTCGTCCGCATCACCTGGAATCTCGCCCTCGACCGCCTGCGCCGCCGCAAGTCACGCCCCACCGACTCCGTATTCATCGACTCCCTCATCGCCCCCGGTCTTCCCGCCGACCGCTCCCTCGACGAGCGCCGCCACATGCTCGCCGCACTCGACGAGATCGAACGCCTCCCAAAACTCGAACGCCAGACCCTCCTCCTCTCCTCCATCGACGAGCTCGACACAGCAGAGATCGCCGCCATCACCGGCCGTTCCCCAGCCGCTGTCCGCGGACTCCTCTTCCGCGCACGCACCCGCCTGCGCGCCCGACTCGAGAAAGCAGGCTACCGATGACTCAGGATCGCAATCCAGATCACACGATCGACCGTGTCCTCCACGCCCTCACCCAGGCCGCGCCTCCCTACGGCCTGGAGCGGCGCATCCTCAACACTCTCGATGCTGCAACCGAAGGCGTCGTTCCGAGCGAGTCGGACGCTCGCCGAGGAACCGCGTCCCCGGCGAACTGGTTCGCTGGGCGAAGAAGAACCCCCGCATTTCACACTGCCAGCTCAGCCACACCTCGCTGGCGCTGGATACCGCTCACCTGCGCCGTCGCCCTCGCCCTCGTGATCCCCATCATTGCGACTCGCCGCCACCAACCCACAACAACACCCACGGTGCAAGCGCCTCCAACCCCGCTTACGAACGACACATCGCAACCCCGCATCGCAGCAGCAACCATCACCACCCACACGCCTATGCTGCAACCGCACACAGCACCACCACCGCGTCTCACGCAGACAAATCGCATCGCAGACTCGCAGCCTGAAGCCACCGCTCTCATCAGCCACCCCGCGCCCCCTCTCCCGCTCACCGAGCAGGAAAAGCTCCTGATCCGCTTCGCCCGCCACGGCAATCCGAACGACCTCGTCGAGATTACCGCCGAGCGCAAAGCCGCCCGCGAGCAGCAGGAAGCCGCCGATTTCACCGCATTCTTTGCCCCGCCCCCGCCACCCCCAACCATTGGAGAAAGTGAATGACATTCCCACGCACCTCGCACTCGAGCAGACTCGCCATCGCCTTCGCGCTCACCTCGGCTCTCCCACTCACCGCCGCAGCCCAGGCACCTACCGAGCCCCCCAGGCTCGCCCCTCAATCAGCGCCCTGCAAATCGCAGCTCCCCAGCGGCCCCACCATCCTGCGCACCTTCTTTCTCAAGAGCAGCTCCCAGGCCGACCAGAATGAAGTCCTCACCGCATTGCGCAACATTCTCGATCCGCGCGCCAAAATCACCCTGGTTCCCTCTCAAAGTGCCATCGTCATCGACACCACAGCCGACCAGATAGAGAAGGTCGAAAAAATCCTCAACGATCTCGACCGCCGCCACCAGACCTATCGCCTCACCTACACCCTCATCGACTTCGACGGAACCAAACGCATCGGCGACCAGCACTACAGCATGGTCCTCTTCCCCGGCCAGCGAACCACCCTTAAGCAGGGCAACAAGGTACCTGTCGTCACCGGGATTGATCTCAAAAATTCCACCAATCCGCAATCGCAAGTCGCGTACATCGACGTAGGCATGAGCTTCGACGCCACTCTCGATGACGCATCGCCGAATAACATCCGTCTCAGAGCCAAGGTCGAACAATCCAGCGTCGTCGAAGCCTCAGCTACTGCACAAGACCCCGTCCTCCGCCAGGCCGTCTACGAGGGCATTTCCACTCTCACCCCTGGCAAACCCCTTACCATCGGCTCGCTTGACACCGCCGGCACCACGCGCCGCACCGAAATCCAGGCCACCGTCGAACCCATCACGAACTAAGGGTGGATGAATATACGAAGGGTCATTCCGAGCGAAGCGAAGAACCCCCGCATTCGTTCGCAGCGCCGCAACTGCCGACTCAACCCCAGGTCTCGACTCCAGACCTGGGGGTCACCGCAATCCACGTGGAATCGTTCTCAATCCTTCGCAGACCCCGCAGCATCTATCTCATATTCACTCTGCACCAGGCCACCCTCATAGCTCCGCGTCTCCACATGGCGAAGAGGAATATCGCGAGGCACCGCACCAAACAGCGGAATCCCCGCTCCAATCAAAACCGGCACACGCGTAATCACCAACCGGTCGATCAACCCCGCGGCCAGAAATCGCTGAATCGTGATGCCGCCATCGATATACGCATGCTTGAAGCCGCGCGCCCTGAGCCGCGCCGCAATCTCCGCCGGCTCCCCCGCCATCTGCTCAATAACCCCATCCTTGGCGACAGAGAAATCCAGCGGCCCGCTGCTGCTCAAAACAACAACCTGCTTGCTGCCATAAAACCACTTGCCGAATCCCTGGACGATCTCATACGTCTTCCGCCCAAGCACCACCACATCCACACTTGCAAAGAACTCCTCAAAACCGTGCGGCTCCTGCCCACCCGCCTCCAGAAAATCCAGCGCACCGTCCGGACGAGCAAGAAACCCATCCACACTCACCCCACAAAAAACCGAGAGCTTCATGAGCGCACTCCGTACCTCGACCAGATTTTCAATAAATTGCGAAGTTAATCTCGAACCGGCAAACAGTTGCCCCTAAACAAAGACAGAACCCAGGAAAAGAGAAGAAGCTCGCAGAACCACCGGCCGCACCTGGTTGTTCGCTACTGCCGACAAGCCGACATATAGGGATTTGAGCAGATGGGTGCGATCTAATGCTTCAGTGGCCGGATGATCAGAGTCTCCCTAGGCGATTCCGGGCCAGATTTTAGGTAGAGTACTTTCCGCAACGAAAGGAAGCCGGGCGTCACGACATCCAGTTGGTAAACGCCCTCTGGGGGCTGTAGGCGTCCACAACCCCATTCATCGAGGTGTACTGTGATCGGCGTGCTGTTCTGCGGTTTGTTTCGTGGTGTCAGCGTGACAGTCGAGGAAGCTACGTAGCCTCCGGCGTCCCGTATGCATGCGGCGAACGTTGCCGCTCCCTGAACCTCCACGCAATTTGTGCAACTGGCTACATCTAAACGTATGTCCTTGACTTGGGCCTGTTCGGGTTCGATGTGCAAGCTAGCCGAAGCGATTCGGAAGGCCGGATATCGAGCAAGGACTGTATAGTCGCCGGCTTCTGCGGTGAACATATAGCATCCGTTTTCGTCGGCGACTTTATATTGCCGTTTGCCTGAGGAGGCCTTCAACACGACATCAGCTCTTGGAATCGGCGCTCCGGATTCGTCATCAATCTGACCGTAGACGATGCCAAGTTGCGGAAAATGCGCAGTTGTGACCCCACCCCTACATGCGTTGTGCGTAGGAGATAGGAACAAGCCTGTCGCGAATATGAGTAGATGTAGCACTGTTCCTTTCTACCTCACTCATAGCAATTTGATAAGTCCTCATAAACGCCCTTCTCACGCCGAATGCTTACGTGCAGCTTCTTCCATGAGAGTTCATTTACGGCAAAACCCCGAACCGCACTTCGGAAGAGCACAGCTTTTTTGAGCCTGCCTTGAGCGCAGTCGAATGAGTGTCAGAATCCAGCCGCCGCGAAGCGGCCACCGCTCTATCAAAGGCTCGGCCCCGACGAGCTCGTTGGGAGATATAGGAGATATATCGGAGGGAAGCCCGAAGCGCGCAACGCCCTGCCAACTGGAGCGAAAACGCCTGTCAAGCCCCCCAAAATCACAACTCCCTCATTCCAAAGCAAATAAACACACAAAAATCTGCCGATGAGTTTCCTTCACTTCGCTAAACTTAAATCAGCAAACAAAAAAGCCCCGGTCCAAAAGGACCGGGGCTAACTCGTTATAAATCAATATTTTTAGGCTCAACTCTTCTGTTTTGAATATTTTGCCCTGTGCAAATCGCACAAGCCAAACAAAACAAGGGCTTTACAAAGTCGTATAGGAGGGGGGTCACCCCAGGAAGAGCTTCTCCACATCCAGCCAGTCGTTCACGCGCCTGTACCCCTTTACGTCAATGTTATGCGGCGAAGTAAACAGGATGCCTTCGCCCTTAAAGCGGCGCAGCTGACGCGGATTGTCGTCGATCAGAAAATCGGCGTTCAGGATGCTCTTATCGCCGCAATACACAATATTCGCCGGCGAGATCGTAGGGAAGTACTTCGCCAGCCACCGAAACTTCTGCGCAAACGAAGCCGGAACCTCCATCGCTGCCGTGGCGATAAAAACCTCGTAGTTCTGCTGCAGCCGCTTGATCACACGTTGCGACTCCGGCATCACCGCCAGGTTCTCAAAAAAATCCTCCGACTGCAGATAGCCATACAGCGTCTCATGACGGTCGGCCGAAACCACCTCCCAAAGCTTCTTGCCCTGCAGGTCGGCCAACGTCAGCTGATCTTCATGATCGCGGTTATAACGCAGCAGATGCTCCCCAAGAGCATCTGCCATCACCTCGTCCATATCGATGGCAATTCGTTTCATAGCGAAGCTCGCACGATGGAGGCCGCAATACTCTCCTGACGCTCCGCTGGCTTCTTCTGCGGAGCATCGCGTGCGGGGTCCCAATAAAGAATGCGCCCGCAGGTCTCGCAGGTCAGCATCAGCTCATCGTTCGAGCGATCGCGCAGATCGTTCCAACGCTGCGGACGAACCAGCATCTGGCAAGCCGAGCACTTCTGGTCGACACCTTCCGACAGCGCCGTTCCGCGGCTCTTCGCAATGCGGTCGTACATCGAAAGCGAATTCTCACCAATCTGCGGACGCAAATCCGCGCGCTTCGCCTCCACCTCGGCCAGCAACGCACGATCGCGTTCCAGCGCCTCAGCCGTCTTCGCGCTCTCCTCGCCGTGCCTGCGCGTCAGGTTCGCGACGGTCTCTTCAGCCGAAGCCTTTTCCAGCTCCAGCGTCTCGGTGCGCTCCATGCTGGCCAGTTCTTCGTCCTCAAGCCGACTGACCTCGTTCTGCGCAAAAGCGATTTCGTGCTCAAGTGCCGCAGCCTGTGCCGTCGTGGTGACCACGTCCATCTGCTTCTGCAGCCGAGCAGCCTTCTGTTGATGGTCCTTGATGTCCAGTTCCTGACGGCGGCGCAGCGCGTCTTCCTTCGCCATGCCTTCGACAATGGCAGCCAGATGCTTTTTCGCAGCCTCACCTTCAGCAGCCAGCTTCTGCACGCGCCTGGGAAGCTCGGCGATCTCATCGTTCAGCCGCCGCGCCTCAATATCGAGGCTCTGCAGCACAATCATCTTTTCCAGATCCGGGTGCATCGGGGACCTTTGCTTTTTAGATTGGCCTGTGAAGGCGGTACCGCAACAGAAAGCTGCGGCGAAGACCGAAGTCTAGCACGGCCGCACGAGACGAACCAATTCTGGAACCGCCCGCCGTGGCCGCGCGTTGAGAAACCTGCATCCAATGAACGATAATGGCAGCATTGCATAGCGCTTGCGCGCGTGTACGGCCCGCGACGTTTAGCGCCTTTTTGCTCGGCTTGCCCTTTGGGGCATTCTCCCTTGATTCCATTCCCAAGGATTGGTGTGTGTTATGAAGCTGTGGAGCGATTACGAAGGAAGAACGATCGCCGAGGTGTATCCACTGAAGAAGCTGCTGCGCCCTGAGGGCCGGAGCGCCTTCTTTGTCACAACAAATGGAACAGGAACCGCCTCGCTTGTCCGCGTCATCGAGGCCCACTTCGATGAATCGGAGATTCTCGATCGCTGGCGGACCATCTCGGAGATCAAGCAGGAAAACCTGATCACGATGCGCAAGTTCGGCGAGACCGTGCTCGACGGTACACCGCTGGTCTACGCCGTGATGGAACCGACCGAAATTTCACTGGCTGAGCTGCTGGAGAACCGCACGCTCACCACAGACGAAGCCAAGCAACTTGCAGCCAGCCTGCTCTCTGCGCTGAAGGCCCTGCATGAGCGCGGATTTGTGCATGGCCAGGTTGAGCCCGCAAATATTCTGGCTGCCGGCGAGACCGTAAAACTGCGCAGCGACTGCGTGAAGCTCGCTGTCGACGATCCCGACGGCATCGGCCCGAACATCGCAGAGCAAAAAGCCGCAGACGTGCATGCCGTCTCCGTCGTTCTGCTGCAGGCTCTTACCGGACGCACCAGCCTGCAAGGCTCTGCAACACTGCTGCCCAGCCCATTCGACGGCATCATTCGCAACGGATTAAGTGGCCGCTGGGGACTGACGGAGATGACCGCCGCACTCGGGCCAGTCTCTCCCATACAGGTGGCGGAAGCTGTAGCGCAACCAGCCAAACCATCCGCGGCTCCTCAAACTCCGGTAAGGCCGGTCGAGCCTGCAGCCAAGGCTGAGCCTGTCGCATCCACGGAGGCGAACGCTCCGGCATCAACAGCCGTGCAGGAGAACCTTTTCGAGAAGCAGACCGCTGTACCAGGTTCTTCAACTCCCGTTGCGAAGCCGCCTGCCACAGCACCTGCTCCGGCAACAGCGACATCACCCAAAGCAGTTGCCGAGAGTCTGCCTGCAGAGAAGCCCGCGATCACACAAACACCCGATGTGCGGCACCGTATCGTAAAGTCAGTCGACGAAGCCGACCAGAAACGGAACCGCATGATCGTCGCCGGTATCGCTGCGCTGGTCCTGCTGGCCCTTCTGATCGGCTGGCGCATGGTGCGCAGCGAGCCGGGCACCAGCACGAACACTCCGGCGATAAAACCGGCAGCCACATCGAGCACACCCGATGCAACTGCAACTGCGCCAGCAGCGACCAAGCCTTCCGCAACCAAGCCGCTTTCAGCAAAAACCTCTGCCAACAATCGCGTAGCGGCAGTTCCTGCTTCACCCATTGCTGCAGCAGTCAACAATCAGGCAGCAGGCGGAAAGACGCAGTGGCGCGTTGTGGCCTTCACTTATAACCATGAAGATCAGGCACAGCACAAAGCAGAGACCCTTGCAAAGCAACATCCGTCGCTGAACGCAGAAGTCTTTTCGCCGACCGGACACGCTCCCTATTTGGTTACAGTTGGCGGACCGATGACGCGTGAGCAGGCCGAAGCCTTCAAACAGCAGGCACGCAATCAGGGACTTCCGCGCGATATCTACGCACAGAACTACTCGCATTAAATTAATGCGCTCTTCGACCGAACCCTCAGGCCGTACATGTTGTAAATCTATGTGCGGCCTGCACCTTTTTAAGTGCATCACGCGAAGAAACTCCGGAAGAAATTGAATCCGGTGAAATTTCCAGCGAATCGAAACTTCTAGTCAAACTTCCTTTCTCATGGCGACGACAACTTTAGATCTCCCCGGAACAGACCTGCCGGAACCGAAACAGGAAACGGCCACGCATCACGTTGCGTGGAAGCCGAAGATCAATCCGTGGATCGTCGCAATGACCGTCACGCTTGCGACCTTCATGGAGGTGCTCGATTCGTCGATCGCCAATGTGGCTCTGCCGCACATCGCTGGTGGACTCGGCGCAAGCCAGGACGAAGCCACCTGGGTCCTGACCGCATACCTCGTCGCCAACGCCGTGATCCTTCCGGCCGGCGCGTACATGACGACATTTATCGGACGCAAGAAGTTCTACATGATCTGCGTCCTGCTGTTCGGCATCAGCTCGGCGCTGTGCGGACTCGCTCCGTCGCTTCCGCTGCTGGTCTTCTTCCGCATCCTGCAGGGCATCGGCGGAGGCGGACTCGCTCCGTCAGAACAGGCGATCCTTGCCGACACCTTCCCGCCGGAAAAACGCGGACAGGCCTTTGCGATGTATGGACTCGCCGTCGTCGTCGCTCCCGCGATCGGTCCCACGCTGGGCGGATGGATCACCGACAACTACGACTGGCGCTGGATCTTCTTCCTGAACGTGCCGATCTGCCTCCTGTCACTCTTTCTGACATCGCGCATCGTCGAAGATCCACCGTGGGTCGCCGATCAGGTGAAGGAATCGCAGAAGGGCGGCATCAAGCTCGACTTTCTCGGCTTCGGTCTGCTGGGTCTCACCTTCGGCTCGCTCGAGTTCATCCTCGACAAGGGCCAGGAGGACGACTGGTTCTCCTCTCCGCTGATCACGTTCTTCTTCTTTGCCATGATCATCGCGTTCGTCATCATGATCTGGTGGGAGCTGCGGCAGCTTCGTGTCGGGCATCGTCCGATCGTGAATCTCACGTTGTTCAAACGGCGCAACTTCGCCATTGGCTTCATCCTGATGTTCGTGCTCGGCTTCTCGCTCTATGGCACGACGGTGCTGATCCCGCAGTTTGTACAGACATTGCTGGGTTACACCGCCCAGCTCGCGGGTATGGTGCTCTCCCCTGCCGGACTGATGATGATGGCGATGATGCCGGTCGTCGGCTTCCTTTCGAGCAAGGTCGATCCGCGCAAGCTGATGGGTTACGGCTTCACCATGCTGACGCTGGCGTTGTTGCTGATGAGCACGATGGACCTGCAGATCAGCTACGGACGCCTGGTCTTCCTGCGCATCTTCCAGGCCTCGGGACTGGCCTTCCTCTTCATTCCGATCAACATGATCGCGTACATCGGCGTGAAGCAGTCGGAGAGCAACGACGTCTCCGGCCTGACGAACCTCGCACGCAACATCGGCGGATCGTGCGGCACAGCGTTTGTCGCCACGATGCTGACGCGACGAACGGCTGCGCATGAGACCAACATGATCCGTAACCTCACACCGGGCAATCCTGCCTTTGTGAATCAGGTGAAGCAGCTCAAGGAAGCCTTCGGCGGACACGGCGGCGGCAACCCGATGCTGGGCGACGCGGCGCACACTGCACAGGCGTGGATCTACAACCAGATGCATCGCCAGGCCGGGATGCTGGCCTATCTCGACATCATCCAATACATGTGCATCTTCTGCGCGTGCATGCTTCCGCTGTTGTTCTTCATTCCGAAGCCACCGAAGAACGCCAGCCCATCTGCAGGCCACTAAATTCAGGTCAACAAAAAGAGGGACCGGCTAAGCCGCTCCCTCTTTTGCATTCGTATTACTTCACCGGTGCATCGAGAACCGGCTTATCGAGGCCACGCAGCGTGCCACCCATCTTGCCCTGCGCGTCGAAGACCACCGTCTCGTTATGTCCTTTGTTCAGGAACGGCCCCGGCGTATAGAGCGTACGCTGCGGCCCAACGTTCCAGATGCGTCCAAGCGCACGGCCGTTGAGCCATAGCTGACCTTTATTGAAGGCACCCGTATCAAGGAAAGTGTCGGCAGTCGCAGCAACATCGAAGCCTCCACGATAAAAGCAGGGCCCTTCGCACGCCTTCTTCGCAAAGCGCAGCTTGTCGACGTGCGCCATCGTCAGCGGATAAATCTCCCAGCCAAGCAACGGCGCGCCGTTGAGCGTGGCCTGCTTGGTGATGCCTGCGCGCTCGCCACCAATAGTCTTGCCGAAGTTCACACGGCCCGTATTCTCAACCAGAATGTCGAGCTGCGCGCCTGCCTTCGCTTCGAGCTTGAGGCTATTCTGATTCAACCGGCGATCGATCGTGCCAGCCAGCTTCTTGTTCACATACACCTGCGCATAACTGTGCAGTTGATCGAGCACAAGCTCGCCCGCTGCATCAGCCTTCAGATGTGTGCGATAAAGAATCCAGCCGTAAGCCTGGCCAATATCTTCCATGCTCTGCACCTGCTCCGAGCTGATGGCGAGCGGCAGGTTATCCCACAGCGATGCCGTCTCTGCGAGAGGGAAAGCCGGCACGCTGATGGCAGACGCCACTTCAGTCACAGCAGGCGGCGTCACGCCGGTGACCTTCGCAATCGCATCGCGCATGGCAAAGTACTTCGGCGTGGGCCGACCGCTCTCATCCAGCGCCGAGTCATAGTCGTAGCTCGTCACATCCGGTTCGTAGTTCTTACCGTTGGAGTTCGCGCCGTTCATCCAGCCGAAGCTCGTGCCGCCATGAAACATATAGATGCTGACCGAGTAGCCCTGCTCCAGCATCCACTGCAGGTTCGCAACCTGCGCGTCAGTGTTCGTATGCGCATGCTTCGCTCCCCAGTGATCGAACCAGCCGGCCCAATACTCACTGTTGAAGAAAGGGCCATTGGGACGCAGCTTCTTGAGTGTGGCGAATGCTGCTTCCGCATCACCCGGCTTGCCCGCGCCAAAGTTGATGCCGACCGGTAGATCGGGCAGCGAGCCATCCGGAACCTGCTCCGGGCCGTCAGCCGTGTAGAGCTGCGACTTGGTAAAGCCCGCATCCACCAGCAGCTTGTGAATCTGCTGCATGTACTCGTGATCCTTGCCGAAGGAGCCGTACTCGTTCTCAACCTGCGTCAGAATGATCGGGCCGCCGTTGCCGATCTGCAGCGGAGCCAGCTCCTGGCCGAGCCGCTTGATCCAGCGTGCAGCAGGCTGCATGAATTTCGTATCGGTCGTGCGCACAACAATGCCGCGATCCTTCAACAGCCACGCCGGATAGCCGCCCCACTCCCACTCGGCACAGACATAAGGGCCAGGGCGCAGAATCACGTAGAGCCCCTCCTGCTGAGCTTCGCGGATAAACTCTGCAACATCGTTATTACCGCTGAAGTCGTAGACACCCGGCTGCGGCTCGTGTACGTTCCAGAAGACATACGTCGTCACCGCATTCAGCCCCATCGCCTTCGCCATGCGAAACCGATCGCGCCAGTAAGCGCGCGGAATGCGCTGATAGTGCATTTCGCCCGAGATCACGCGGAAGGGCTTGCCGTCGAGCGTGAACTGTCCATTCGCAACCGCAAACGTGTGCGCCGCCCGTTGTGCATGCGCACGCATAGCAAGAGAAACAAGCAGGCAGAGTGCAAGCAGGCGCGCTCCGCGATACAGATGAATGAAGCGACGATAATCCATTGCATCCTTATACAACAGTGCGCGCGCCCCTGAGGACGCGCGCACCGGAACAACAGGGTATCGAGGTTAGAACTTCACAAGGATAGCTGCGGTCACACGATTTTCGCTGTTGCGAAGATCGGGAGTCCAGCCCGGGACAAGCGAACCCGGCGCTCCGGTATTTCCCCCAGGAGGGGTTACTCCTCCAGCTCCGCTGAAGTAAGGAACATTCGCGGCGCGATGGTTGTATTCCATCCTGTAGGTGATGTACTGGCTCGGCATCCAATCTCCCGTCACTGACATGTCCCATGCCTTGAACGGGTCGCCCGGGTTCTGCGTGAAGTACGGCGTACCCGAGGCAGCCGTCGCTCCATTGATGGGCGGCAGCAGCACAAGGTAGCGGCCCGGATTGTTGATGCGTCCTCCGCCCACCGTAACGGCATAACGGTCGCGGTCGAACCAGACACGGTTATAGACCATGAAGCCGAGGAAGCTCTGCTTCGGGCCGTTCTTGCCGTTGCCGAAGCAGCTTACTCCGCCGCCGCTCTCGCAGCCGATATCTCCCGTCAGCGTCATCGCCGCCTTGCTGACGGTGCTTAGAGGACGATCATAGTACTTGTACTCAACACTGTCGTCCGAGTGAAAGCGCGTGCGGCCCGTTACGCCCAGCGTGTCGCGTCCCACCGCATACTGGTTGCCCAGGATCGACCACTTGCCGTTGGGACGATAGAGAATCTGTCCGCCGATACCGGGCCGTTTATTGAACCGGCCATACGACTGCCAACCGTTGGTGACCCATGGCTCGATCTTCAGCTTCGCTGTCGGGAACCACTGTACGCGCAGTCCGTTGAAGAACCACGGCGTGTTCGACGAGACATACGACGGCTGATAGGCCCAGTTATCGAACTGGTAGTACGAGAACAGACCCACGTATGACATGAAGATGCCGGCATCGACATTGATGCCATGCTGCACGTTGAAGTGGTACCCGCCGTAAGCCTCCGACACATAGCGATACGCATCGGCAAGGTTCCACTGGCCACGCGCCGTGCTGGCATCGTTGCGCGGCGTCGTCTGCGAGTACATGCCGAACTGGGTCATCAGGCGCGCACGCACGTTGTCGTAGTGGAAGTCTCCACCAACGCCGAACTGCGTCAGCTGAAATTCGTTCGCACGAAAGATCTCGCTCGATCCGCCGATGGTGTTGTCCTGTGGATGATTGAAGTCGTACGTGTAGTTCACATCGGAACGAATCTCCGGCGTAAAGAACTTCGTAGCGTATGGCGTGTCTTTGGTGCGCGCGTTGCCGTTCAGCCAGGTAAAGTCTGCAAACGAAAATGGCTCGGAATGCGGGTCCTTTGGATCCGTACTCGCTGATGCCACCTGTTCTGTCTGTGCCGGCGGCAGTGAAGCTGGCGCCTTGACTGCATCGGCGGCATGAGATGGCTGCAGCGACGCCTCCGCATGCGAGGCCGACGACGAGACTCCCGTCGCATTCTTCAGCGCCGCATTCGATTGTTTCAGTTCTACGATCTGTTGTTGAATCATCTCCAGCTGCTGCTGAAGTGCCTCGATCTTCTTATCCTGCGCAGCACGAATCTCGTCGATATTTGACGGTGCCGCCGAATCCGAGGTCTGCCCCCACAAAGCCGTCGAAAAGAGCACAACGGCAAGAACGACAAATTTCCATGGGGAGGAGCCCCGCATGGATAGCTTCTCGTGATATTTCATGATCTTCTTCTCGCTTCCTGGCGATCATTGCGCGTAACGTCAGGGCTATGCGCAGATGCAGCTACATCTTAGGCGTGCCGAGCGAAAAGAATCCGTCAGGAAGTTATAAAGAAGCCATTAAATCGGCTTTCGCTAAAAACAAATCGCGGAGCGATCGATCCATCGCTCCGCGATTTGCAGCATCTCTGAATGCATTTACACCGGAAGCGGATTCCTCTCCGTGAACTGCACCTGGTGCCAGTAGGGATACGCCCGCGGAAGCGCGCTTACCGCATCGAGCTTCGCTATATGCTCAGCCGACAACTTCCAGCCGACGGCGCCGAGGTTCGCCTTCAGCTGCTCTTCATTGCGCGCGCCGATGACCAGCGTAGAAACCGTGGGACGCTGCAGCAGCCAGTTCAGCGCGATCTGCGGAATTGTCTTGCCGGTCTCCTTCGCCACCTCGTCCAGCACATCGACGACCCTGTAGACATACTCATCGTCAGGGCGCGGGCCGTTGTCCAACACAACCTTCGTCTGCAGGCGGCTGTCCTTCGGCAACGGTTGGCCTCGACGAATCTTTCCGGTCAAACGTCCCCAGCCGAGCGGCGACCACACCAGCGCACCCACACCCTGATCGAGCGCGAGGGGCATCAGCTCCCACTCATAATCGCGGCCGATGAGCGAGTAGTAGACCTGGTGGCCAACATAACGTGCCCATCCATAACGCTCGCTGACCGAGAGCGACTTCATCAGGTGCCAGCCCGAAAAATTCGAGCAGGCAATGTAGAGCACCTTGCCTTCGCGCACCAGCTTGTCGAGTGTGTTCAGCGTCTCCTCCACCGGAGTCGTCGCATCGAAGGCATGCATGTGGTACACGTCGATGTGGTCCGTGCCCAGCCTCTTCAGGCTGCCCTCAACCTGCTTGAGGATGTGATAGCGACTGGAACCAACATTGTTCGCGCCCTCGCCGAAGCGAAACGTCGTCTTCGTCGAGATCAGCACATCCTCGCGCTTGTATGCCTTGAGCGCTTTACCCAGCACCTCTTCGCTCGCTCCGTTGGAGTAGACATCGGCCGTATCGAAGAAGTTCAGCCCCGCATCCATACAGATGCCGACGATGCGGTCGGCTTCGGCCTGCGTTGTCTCCGCCCACGCCTTGAAGAACTCGTTGTTTCCACCAAACGTACCTGCACCGAAGCAAAGCTCCGGCACCTTCAGTCCTGATCGTCCAAGCTGCCTATATTCCATGCTAGTAAGATGCTCCCTCTGCATATTCGTTTCAATATGGCGGATGCCCTATGGTGAAGAAGCTGTAAAAGACGTGCCTATGGTTTAGGTGCCGGAATCGTAACATCGCGCACGATCTTCCAGCCCTGCGGCGTCCTCTCAAAAACCAGCATGTACGAGCCGTCTGCATTGCCGCCGCCGTCTGCAGTTCGCTCAAGATGAAACCTTCCCGTCGCTGTGGCAAAGTGAGCATCGAGAGGCTGCACTTCGATATCGCTGAAGGTTAATATGCCCATCTTCTCTCGCGAGGAATACACCGTGCGATAGCGTTCGAGCATCTGCGCATAGCCGCGGCTGACCTTCGATCCGATGAACAGAATATCGGGCGAGTTCTTGTAGGCCGTGGCGAACGTATCGAGATCGCCGCGATTCCAGTCGGCAGCCTGCTTAGCGAACGAAGCGCGAATCGCAGCGTCGGTCGAGGGAGCAGATTGCGCCATGAGAGCTGTCGACAGACTGAGCGATAGCAGCAGAACAAGAACGGCACAACGACGAGTCATAGGGCCTCCTTTGCGCACGAAAGAACAATCTGAAGCATATTCCATTCACGATGGTGTCAGGCTATTCCTCTTTCGAATCCACAGGTTTATCGACCTGCGACTGATACACCTCTTCAACCCGCTCGACTGTATCGATCTCGCTTAGCGGCTTGTCATGGCGGATGCGCACGATGCGCGGAAAGCGCAGCGCGAAGCCGCTTGCATGACGGTCGCTGCGCATGATGTTGTTGAACGCCACCTCAAGCACCATCAGCGGCTCAACGGTACGGAAGTGGCCGTGATCTTCCAGCGTATGCTCCATCATCCACCCGCTCAGCTCAGCAATCTCCGCATCCGTCAGCCCGGAGTAAGCCTTGCCTACATTCAGCAACTCGCCATCCGCACCGCGCACAGCAAACGTGTAATCGCTCAGGATACCTGCGCGCTTGCCATGACCAAACTCCGCACCCGTGACGACCACATCCAGCGTTGCCAGCTCGCGCTTCAGCTTCAGCCACGCCAGCCCACGACGCCCCGGCTGATAGAACGACCCCGCCGCCTTCAGCATCACGCCTTCATTGGCACGTGCACGTGCCTCCGCATACGCTCGATCGATATCCTCAGCGCTTTCCACCAGGCGCGACGGCGAAAGCCGCAGCCGCTCCACCGCCTCACCATCCGGTTCGGCAAACATCAGGCCCTGCGGCAGCTTCTTGCGTTCGTCAACTGCAAGTGGCGAACGCACCACCTCGACCAATCGCTCGACGACAGCCTCAAGACGATTGCGCCGCTCGCGCAGTGGCATACCCAGCAGAAGCTCGCCATCCGCGTACATCAGATCGAACGCCATAAAGATGACCGGCACCTGTTCGCGCCATGCATTCGAGACACGCTTGCGTCCAATGCGCTGGCCAAGCACAGCAAACGGCAACGCACGGCTCTCCTTCAGGTCCCAGCCAAGAATCTCGCCATCGAAGATCAACGGACCTGCCGACGTCTCCTGTACACGCGCGAAAGCCTCTTCCAGATCGGGATAGCTCTCCGTTACATCCTCGCGGTTGCGCGAATAGATCGCCACACGCCCCGGCTGTGCAGGATCGCCGCAATGCACCTGCGCGCGCATGCCGTCATACTTGTCTTCTAGGAAAGCAGCAATCGCTGCCGACTCACCAGGCTGCTGACTTTCTCCCTTGCTCTCTGAGAACCGGTTCACTGCATCCTCCGGCGAATCCACCGGCGAAGCGAGCATAAAGCCCAGCGGATGGAACAGCCGCATGCGCGCCTCCTGCAGCGTACCGGCAAAGGCACGCGCCGTAGCCGCGGCAAGATCGGCCTCCAGCATGACCGCATGGCGAACGTCAGCAACAGGCGCATGCGCAGCCTCGGCAATCGCCTCCTCCACCAGGCTCTGCTTCACGCCGATGCGCATGTCGCCGGCCATCAGCTTCAGCAGATACTTCGCATCCAGCGGAGACGCACGCTCCAGCAACCCCTCCACCAGCGCCGCGCGAACCGCAGTCGTCTTTGCCGAAGCCATCGCCGCAAACGCATCGGCAATATCGGCAAGCATCAACGCAGGTTCAAACCGACGCGCTGCATGTGCGTGCGACTGCGACAGCAGATCGAAGGCCGCCGCACCAAGATCGCCATGCTTTCTATACGCGGCCGTCAGATCGACCTGCGCCGCTCCACTGACCGCAAGCAGCGCCTTCGTCAGCAAAGCGCCGCCGGCATTCAGCTTGCGCGGATCGGCCTCAGCAAACGGTGTGCCCGCAAGATACAACGCAAACAGACCGGCGTCCTCTGGCGCAGCTTCATGGACACGGCGTATCGCCTCTGCAATCGCGGCACGCTTCTTCAGCTTGCCCGGCTCACTCGCCAGCCGCTCCGCCAGTTCCGCGAGTTCTCGAAAGAGTGCCATCCCTTAGCCTCTCGCAAATTCATCTCCGCTTCATCGGCAGCCGAAGATGTGCGCCACAATAGGATGCAGGAAAGCGCGCGTACAATCTAGAATCTGCAATCAGGCACTCGTGGGCCGCGAGCCAATCTCTCCAATAAAGGAGCTTTGCGTGGGACATCTCTATTCAAGCATTCTCGAAACGGTAGGCCACACGCCCGTCGTTCGCATCAACCACCTCGCGCCCGAGGGCGTCAATCTCTACGTAAAGGTTGAAGCCTTCAATCCGCTCGGCTCCGTCAAAGACCGCCTCGCGCTCGGCGTCATCGAAGACGCGGAACGCACCGGCAAGCTGAAGCCCGGCCAGACCGTCGTCGAAGCCACCAGCGGCAACACCGGCATCGGCCTCGCCATGGTCTGCGCACAGAAGGGCTATCCGCTCGTCCTCTGCATGGCCGAGACTTTCTCCGTCGAGCGCAGAAAACTGATGCGCTTCCTCGGCGCCAAAGTGATCCTTACTCCCGCCGCAAGCCGCGGCATCGGCATGGCCGCCAAAGCCGCCGAGCTCGCAGAAAAACACGGCTGGTTCCTGACACGTCAGTTCACCAACGAGGCCAACGCCGACTTCCACTCCAAAACCACCGCCGTCGAGATCCTCGAAGACTTCAAGGGCCAGCGGCTCGACTACTGGGTCACCGGCTTCGGCACCGGAGGCACGCTGAAGGGCGTCGCCCGCGTGCTCGCTAAAGAAAGCCCCGACACAAAGATCGTCGTCTGCGAGCCGGCCGACGCGCCCATGGTCTCAAGCGGCGTTCCGCAGCCGCGCAACCCCGACGGCGATCCGTCAGGCAGTCATCTCTCCTGGAAGCCGCATCCGCAGCAGGGCTGGAGCCCCGATTTCATCGCCAAGCTGGCCGAAGACGGCGTCACCGCCAACAAGATCGACCAGGTACTGACGATCGAAAACGCCGAAGCCATGAAGTGGAGCCGCACGCTCGCGCGCAAAGAAGGCATCTTCGTCGGCATCACTTCGGGCGCCACCTTCGCCGGAGCCATGCGCATCGCCGAAAAAGCCCCCAAAGGCTCCTCCATCCTCGCCATGCTGCCCGACACCGGCGAACGCTATCTCTCAACGCCACTCTTCGGCGAGATCACACCCGAAATGAACGAAGAAGAAATCGCCATCTCCCACTCGACACCGAGTGCCTGGCTTCCTCCCGCACAAGCGTAGACATAGAACCTGCAGTACCCAGGCGGAGTGCAAGAAACTGCATTCCGCCTTTTATTGCCCTCCATCTATCAATCGCTTACAAGCTTCTCCCGTGGCCCCTTAAATGCAGATTCCATGATCTGTATCCCGCATCCCCTGGGCCCTCATAAAAACATCAGGAGAGCTTTCATGAATTTGCGAATGATTCCCCGACTGTGCCTCGCCGGAGCTCTAAGTCTTGGCCTCTCAGCACTTGCGCACGCCGACACCTACTCGCTGGCGAACAGCAATGGAGGTGACGGCTATATCGTCGGCTCCGCGCCAACATTCCAGCTCTACGGCGCCGACAACGGTGCTCCGACCAACTACACCACCTACACCACAACGGCTTCTGCTGCCGAGTCCGTCACCTTCAACTGGGCGTACACCACCTATGACTGCTGCGGCTCCGAATGGGACCCCGCAGGCTACGTCCTCAACGGCGTCTACACCCAGCTGAGCACGAACTCCGATATCCAGGGACAGCTCGACACCTCCGGGACAAAGACCCTCAACCTGCTTGCCGGTGACAAGTTCGGCTTCTACGTCTACTCACCCGATAGCATCCTCGGCCGCGGAGAACTCGCCGTCAACATGACCTCGGCAGCCCCAACCCCCGAACCCGGCACCCTGCTGCTGATCGGTACCGGGCTGCTCGGAGCTGCTGGCGCCGTCCGCCGGCGACTGATGGCCTAAGGTCTTAGGCCCGATCATCCCGATCCGTCCATGCGCCCGCCCGCGAGCAACTCTCGTGGAGCGGGCGTTTTATTGTTCTCCGGCAAGAACCACGAGCACAAATCCCCCTCCCGCATCCACCCCAACCGGAGTAACATCTATAAAGAGATGCGATTCGCAGCTGAAATCCCGGTGAGCCTTCCCGGCGTGGCCTCCCGCCACGACTTCGCCTAGCTCCACCCCAGCGAGCACGCTCGTTGGGGACGCCGAAGCTACGCCAACCCCCGCACCTCGATCCCCTTTATCTTCAAGCTCTCAGCAGCCTCAGGAGTTCCCCCATGTTCGACCGTTTAGACCAGATGGAAGCGCGCTATGAAGAGCTCGGCCAGCAGCTTGCCGACCCCGCGCTCGTCTCCGACCAGAAAAAGTTCTCCGCCACCGCCAAGGCCCATCGCGACCTGGAGCCCATCGTCGAAAAGTTCCGCGAGTACCGCCAGGTGAAGCAGGGCGTCGCCGACGCCAAAGCCATGCTCAACGAGCAGGACGCCGACATCAAAGCCATGGCCGAAGAAGAGCTCCTCGCCCTCGAACCCCGCCAGGCCGAGATCGAAGAGCAGCTCAAGATCATGCTTCTGCCCAAGGACCCCAACGACGACAAGAACATCGTCATCGAAGTCCGCGCCGGCACCGGTGGCGACGAAGCCTCGCTCTTCGCTGCCGAGGTCTTCCGCATGTACGTCCGCTTCGCCGAGCAGCACCGCTGGAAGGTCGAAGTCCTCTCGGAATCGCCCTCTGACGTCGGCGGACTGAAGGAAGTCACCGCCATCTTCGAAGGCGACAAAGTCTACTCCCAGATGAAGTACGAGTCCGGCGTGCACCGCGTGCAGCGCGTCCCCGCCACCGAAACCCAGGGCCGCGTCCACACCTCCGCCATCACCGTCGCCGTCCTTCCTGAAGCCGAGGAAGTCGACGTCAAGGTCGAGCAAAAGGACCTGCGCATCGACACCTTCTGCTCCTCCGGCCCCGGCGGACAGTCCGTCAACACCACCTACTCCGCCGTGCGCATCACCCACATCCCGACCAACACCGTCGTCAGCTGCCAGGACGAGAAGTCGCAGATCAAGAACCGCGAAAAGGCCATGCGCGTCCTCCGCGCCCGCCTCTACGAAGTCGAGATGGAAAAGCAGCACGCCGCCCAGGCCGCACAGCGCAAGTCGCAGGTCGGCTCCGGCGACCGCAGCGAAAAGATCCGCACCTACAACTTCCCCCAGAACCGCCTGACCGATCACCGCATCGGCCTCACAAACCATCAGTTAGCTATGGTGATGGAAGGCATGCTGCAGCCCACCGTCGACGCGCTGATCGCAGCCGATATCGCCGAAAAGATGAAGGCCGAAACCGCCGCCTGATCTCTTTTGCCTTCGTATTCCAGAGACAAAACCGGGCCTCGGCGCCCGGTTTTGTCTTTAGCACACCCAGGCGCACGCAACTTTAAAGCCATAGCAACCGTCTCTGCCACTTTAGTGGTACTAAACTTAACTCTTTCTTAACGAGATAATGGAGGTCGAACCTCCCCCCAGCACGAACGGGAAACTTTTCGAGGCCTAATCAGCCTCTTGTTTCTGCCTTGGATCGAAATGCCGAGCTTATTGGCACCGCAGCGTGCCCGACCCAATCATCTGCCTGCTCTTGACGGTGTCCGCCTACTCGCTGTTGGCCTTGTGATTCTGCATCACATCACCAGCGGCTCGCAAAACTCGTTCTTTCTCCATCTCATTGGGGTACAGCGAGGTAACGGACTGGGACCGCCTCTCTTTTTCGTGCTCTCCGGCGCGCTGCTCACCACCGTCATCAACGACCTGCGGGATACCGAAAACCGCTACCGGACGTTCATGCTGCGGCGTGTCCTGCGCATCTTCCCGCTCTACTTCGGCTATCTGCTGGTGGCTTTCGTCATCACCTTTGCCGTCACCGGGACGCCTCCGCGAAACCTCTGGGCCTACGCCCTGTTCTCGCAGAACATCTTCCTGCAGGCGGCGGAACAAACCGGAAGCAAGCTGGAGATGTATCACCTGTGGACCATCGCCGTGCAGGACCAGTTCTATCTGCTCTGGCCTCTGCTGTTGTGGAGATGCAAGACCATCCGGCAGATGCGTATGCTCTGCTGTGCCGGCATCGCTGGCTCCATCCTCTCGCGCGTTCTGATGGTCGTTCTAGGTCTTCCTACGGACCTGCTCATCCGCTCGCTGCCCGCCGTCTCCGCCTGTATGTGCCTCGGCGGCCTGCTTGCACTGGAGCGCAGCGATCGCACCTGGCTCAGCCCGTTTCTTCTCAAGGCGTTCGTGCCGCTCTCCATCCTCTGCGGCATCTGGATGTGGCGCGGGCTGGACTTCACCTCGCCTCTCGGTTCGCTTGCCGGATACCAGCTCGTCGGGCTCACCTGCGCCGCCTTTATCACGGCGGCCATGCACCCCGTCACCCTCGTCGCGCGCGTCCTCAGCTCCGGAGTCATCGCCTCAGGCGGAAGAAAGCTGGCCTTTGGACTCTACATGTGGCATCCCTGCCTGCTCGACTTCTGTGAGCATCATCTGCCCTTCGAATCCAAGATCGTGCGGATGGCAATCTTCCTCACCGTCGCCATTCTCCTGGCCGACCTCTCCTACCGCTTCTACGAGAAGCCCTTCCTCCGTATGAAGACCGGCAAGCCCCGGCAGATGCCGCCCGGCAACCCCCAGACGGCCTGATGCTGCGTGCGCTCTCGCCTCAAAGCGTGCACGCAGACTAATGCATCACCTTCAGAAAATAGCGCGTCAGTAAAACCGTGTTGTAGAGAACAAACAGCATCCAGCCCGTGATGTAAATTCCTGCGCACCACAGCAGAAACCGTCTCCGGCTCTCTCGGCGGATCAGTGTCCCCGCAACCATCAGCGCGACCGCCAGTGCAATCGCAAAGCCCAGCGCCCCACCTTCCAGCAACGCACGTACCGGATACGCTCCGCCCATACCGACATCGTCTCATGCCGTCTGCATTGACAAGCCGCCGCACAGCACGTCTCATGGATTCGTTCCATAAAACTCCATAGAGGTTCACCGCTACTATGCGCCGGTATCTTGCCCTTACTGCCAGCCTTCTCTTCGCCTCGCTTCCACTCGCCGCACAGCAACCAGGGGCGCACTCGCGCGCAGGGGTAGAGCAACTGGCCGCTACGCCTCCCATGGGATGGAACAGCTGGAACTGGTTCGCGGGCAAGGTCACCGACGCCGACATTCGCAAAGCGGCAGACCTCATCGTCTCCAGCGGCATGCGCGACGCCGGCTATGTCTACGTCAACATCGACGACACCTGGGAAGGCAAGCGCGACGCCAACGGCAACATCACCACCAACGAGAAGTTTCCCGACATGAAGGCCCTCGCCGACTATGTCCACTCCAAGGGCCTCAAGATCGGCATCTACTCCTCGCCCGGCCCGCTCACCTGCGCGAAATACGAAGGCTCCTACGGCCACGAGGACCAGGACGCAAAAACCTACGCCGACTGGGGCATCGACTACCTGAAATACGATCTCTGCAGCTTCGGCAACAACATGCGGCAGGAGCACCCCAACGATCCCGCTGCACAGGCCAAAATGGCACGCGAGGCGTACGAAAAAATGCACCAGGCCATCCTCAAGACCGGTCGGCCCATGGTCTACAGCCTCTGCCAGTACGGCACCGACGAGTCATGGCAGTGGGCTCCGCAGGTTGGCGGCAATCTCTGGCGCACCACCGGCGACATCCACGAGAGCTACGACCGCATGATGATCATCGCGCTCGCGCAGGCCGGTCTCGCACAGTATGCAGGCCCCGGCCACTGGAACGACCCCGACATGCTCGAAGTCGGCAACGGCAAGCTGACGCACGACGAAAACATTACGCACATGACCATGTGGGCCATCCTCGCCGCTCCGCTGATCGCCGGCAATAACCTCACCCAGATGAGCGACGACGTGCGCTCTATCCTCACCAACCGCGACGTCATCGCCATCGATCAGGACAAGCTCGGCAAACAGGGCGACCGCGTCTATGCCGGCAACCAGATCGAAATCTGGTCACGTCCGCTTGCCGACGGCTCCGTCGCGCTCGCGTTCTTCAACGTCTCCGTCGACCGCAACACCATGCGCGGCATGACACTCCACCTCAAGGACGTCGGCTTTCCCAAAGGCGCGCATGCTCACGACGTGTGGGCCAACAAAGACCTCGGCTTCATCAAGGACACCGACGTCTTCACCATCCCCAAGCACGGCGCCGTCCTCCTCAAGCTGACGAAGTAGCCTTCCTCGTACGTACGTTCTGCAACAATCAATATGCCCCGCATCGCAAAACTCGGATGCGGGGCATACTCGATTAAAGACAGCTCACAGCGAGGCTAAAGCTTCAGCGTCACCATCGCATCGGCGACCACCTTGTTCCACTTAGCATCCTCGTTGCCGTAGACATCGTGCCAACGCCACCACTTGTAGCGCTCCGTCTTCGGATAGCCCTCCGGCGAATCCTCCCAGTCCTCCTGACGTCCCAGCGGAGTCACATCCAGATAGTTCCACACCGTTCCCATCGCCTCATCGCCACGGTTGTTGATGAAGTACGTGCGGAAGATTCTGTCCTTCTCATCGCGGAAGAAGACATTGTGCCCATGCCACAGGTCGACGCCGAAGTCCTTATCGAAGTCATCCGTAATCGTGTACCAGGGAATCTTCTGCCACCCCATGCGTTCCTTCAGACGAGCGATATTCTCCTGCGATCCGCGCGAAGCATACGCCAGCGACGTGTCCCGTGCATGCAGATGCGAAAGATGCGAAACCTGGTCCGCCCCCAGCGAGCAGCCGACACACGCATGATCCGGCCAGCCATACACATTCGAGTCGTAGAAAGCGCGATACAGCACCAGCTGCCTGCGGCCCTCAAACAGATCGAGCAGCGAAACCTTTCCCTGCGGCCCCTCGAACACATACTCTTTCTCCACCGCGAGCCACGGCATCCTGCGCCGCTCCGCCGCCAGCGCATCGTGGGCACGCATGTGCGCCTTCTCTTTCACCAGCATCTCCTGCCACGCCTTCTGCCACGCCTCCGCCGAAACCACCGGAGGCTTCTTCATCGCTGCGATCTGCTCATTGCTCGTCATGCTTTCCTCCCTCTTTGCGCTCCCGCGCCTTCCTGTTCCAGATCTTCGTGACGGCGAGTGCCGAGATACCGCCCGTCGAGACAGCACCCGCCGCAACCCACATCGCGCTCGCCACGCAGAAGGGGCACATGGCTATTTCCTCGCCCGTGCCACAGCCGCCGCACGAATGCGCTCGATAAAGTGCGACCAGCCTGTATCGACATTGCGCTCATACTCCCCGATCCATCCCATCGAGCGATGCACAAAACGCATGCGCGTCACGCCGTTCTCTTCCGTCAGGCGATATTGCAGATTGTTCGCCGCGGGGTTCGACATAAACAGCGGCCCCGAAATCTCGATCAGCGACGGCGACTTGATCGCCTGCACCGTGCCCCAGAAGTGGCCCGTATTGTTGCCCAGATCGCGATACCACCGCCCGCCGGGCCACGCTTCCAACACCATCGGCATCGGCTTCTCCGGCGTCGAGTTCAACGGCCCCATCTGTTCGAGAATCGTTTCGAACACAATCTCGATCGGCGCAGCGATCTCCTCTTCCTTGATAATCTCGAAGGCTTGCACGACACCTTCCATCACATTGGCTGCCATTACTCCTCCTCGTTTGCTCTCGCTTACTTTTTCTTATCGCCCTGCTTTTTGTTACCGCCGCCATCGTCCATGCGGATCATGCGCTCCAACGCCTTGCGTTCGGCATGCTGCTTAATCTGGCTGACCTGGTGCGTCCAGTAACGCTCAAAGTCCTTCACCCACTCGTACACCGGCTTCAGACCCTCGGCGTTCAACCGGTACATACGATGCTGTCCCCGCTTGATCACCGTCACCGCGCCTGCCTTGCGCAGCGCCCCCAGATGCTTCGAAACCGCAGGCTGAGGAATCTGCATGCGAACGACGATCTCGTTGACGGCATACTCCTGCCCGTCCGACAACACAGCAATCACCTCGCGACGCCGCGGTTCGGCAATCGCTCCGAAGATGTCCGACGGATTAGCCCTTCGTGTCATGCATCCGAATATATTCTTATTTAGGAATATGTCAAGCGCAGACTTTTACCCACCCCTGAAACGCACTTCATAGAAAGCCTTCGTATATACATGGCCAGAGGCGATAAGGGCGTTTATGGGGACTAATCCGGCTGCCCTAGATACCGCACATTCGGACAGGTTTGATCATGCCGTGAGAACATGCTGACATGATCGCCCGATGGAATGAGGAGAAGCCTAGGCAAGGCAAGAATGGCGAACGCTGGAACTTTACATACTGGCATTTGGTCTGGACTTCGGATCGAACGAAAAGTGCCCAGCGGCTATTCTTCTGGAACGAAAAGAAGAGCGAATGCGGCGTGGTTATTTTTCCGCCGGGCAAGACGATACATTACTCCCGAATTAGAAGTCTGATGGAGAAGCTGGTTGCTGACCGAGAACTCAGAACAAAGTATCAACGCGACATTGATTTTCCGTTGGAGCGACACTACCCCGAATACGGCGCTTTTCCTGAGGAACGTCCTGTTGAGCTACAGCAGGGTGATGCTCTTTAGGAATATTCGGGTTCTAGGCCGATCTGATCATTTACGGCGTTCTGGAGCCGCTGCTTGCACCCAAGATAGCGTTCGGTAGTTTGGACTGACACATGGCCTAGGAGAAACTGGATCTGCTCCAGCTCCCCTCCAGCTTGGTGGCAGAGTCGAGCACAAGTGCGCCGGAGATCGTGCGGGGCAATCATACCGATGCCGCAGTCTCGGGCCGTTTCGCGAACAATAGACCAAATCACCTTCGCAGTGAACCCACGACCTTGAACCTTTCCGGTCTTACCGATGGCGCGGAAGAGATTACCGCTTCTGAGCTGCGCGGCGTCTATCCATGCGTCGACCGCCGCCTTCACCCACCTAGGCACAGGGATCGTCCGCATGTGCCGGCCTTTCCCGATGAGGTCTGCAAGCACCCAGTGCTCTTCTCGAAGCTCGAAGTCCTCTATCTTGACGGTCACAAGCTCCGCTCGGCGTAAACCACAGCCGAGGAGCATCGCTATGACGGCATGATTGCGCAGGTCTCTAAGTTGTTTGCCAGAATTAACATCGAGGAGCTTCTTGCCCTGTTCGGCGGTTAGCCAATTCCCAACACGAACTCCTAATCGCTTCGCTCCTTTGACCCGACGAATCCCAGCGGCGAGGTCGGGGCTGAGCAGTCCACAATCCGAAGCCTCGTATGCAAGCCTGCGAACTGCTGCGAGTCTGAGGTTTATCGTTGAGGGCGCGTAGCTACGTTGCTCCAAAGCGATACGATAGCGGGTGACAACGGTTTTGTTGAACGCGAGCCGTGGCTCGGAGCAATACCACTCGATGAAGTCGCGGATGGCGTGCTCGTACGACCGTCGCGAGTTCAAGGACGGAAGGCTGTTGAGGACTGCTGACTTGGAATAATCGAGGTCAGGAAGTTTGAGAACGCTCTTAGGTCTCTTCGCGCTTTTCGCCATACGGACGGCCTCCTAGCCGTCGTAGTAGGCTCGCACCGTACAATTTCTTCATGTCCGACCAAAAGAGCGACGCATTGTCTGAAGCCCTGCCACAGACCCTTTCTCATGGCGCAATTGTTAGGCAAGGTGAGTACGCTTGGGATTTGAATGCATTTCCGGCAGCGCTTCAGAAGGCCCCAGACCTGGGATATGCGTGCTTAGGCGGGCAGTTTTGGTTTCTTCTTTCCGACGGTTCGCTCTATGAGCCTTTCTGGCTCGAAGCCAACTCGGGAGAGCGAGGCGCAAACGAAGCATGGCCAGACTACAAAGCAAGGTCTTGCTCAGAAGTGGCGAAGGCCTTCGAGGCGCTGGTCAAAGAAACGGATTTCGAGAAAGAAGCGGCACAGTTCAAGTCGCTCCAAGTGCCTTTTAGCATTTTGTTCAACGCCTATTTTGTGACTGAGGCTCAACTCGTCAGACTCGGTCTGCAAAGATAGCGCTCATTAGTCCTCATAAGTCGGCTTGTCGGCAGTTAAAGGGGAACTTACACTAAGGCGGGTGCCCCACATAGGGCTTCATCGCCAGATGTGGAAACATGCGCGTGAAAGCGCGAACCGCATCTAGGTAGCCCAAGGCTTCAGCCTTGGGTCTCTTTTGTCCTCGAAATAGCCGCCGCGGTAGCGGCAACCGCTCTGCCGAAGGCGTTTCTCATTACCTAGGGGGCAACGTGAATGGCGAAGGTCACCTGCCAGCCGGCTTCCTAGGCTGGCGCGGCGGTCGTGGAGTTGTGGGTGGTGCTGCACTTCGATAGGCCTGAGAACTTCCCTTGAGCCGAGGCGAAGAACTGCCCTGTGAGACAGTCGTTTGGTGCGCCTAGCGTATGAAGCGGTGAATTGCTTCGTTGGCGTTGTCTTGAAAGGAAGTGTTTTTCAAATCAGTAAAGAAGGTGCTCTGGTCCACCATTTCCCCCGACAGCTTACCCTCTTTGCTGGCATAGAAGACGCCGCTCTTGTAGCGGTCCTCCGAGATGGCATCTACGAAGCGTTTTGCACCCACATCCAGCGTATGCACCATTTCGCCCATCAAGCGAAAGACGATAGGTATCATCACGTAGTTCAACATGAACCGCATTGGAAGTGGAAGACTGTCTGCCGCCCGAGTTCCTTTTGTATTTCCTGGGCTCACAACAACAACTTTGAGCCTGGGATACCTTCTTGCCATGGACAAGGCCCACATGGTCTCTACGTACTTGACATAGGAGTATGCATTCAGTGCCACGAATGTCTTCCCAAAATATGATCCATCAAGGACAGCAGCGAACTCATCGACAGACGAAGTGCTCATTGAGACTCGTTTTACTCCGAGCATCTTTACGCCCGGAACAGCTTCGGCACTGACCGCTAGAATCGCCTTCCTCAACTTGTCCCGTTTGATCAATTCATCCACTAGGACCACATTGCCTAGAATGTTCGTAGCAGCTAATTGATTCATCCCGGAAGGCGTAGAGTTCGCAGCAGTTTTCCCGATCACTCCACCTGCATTCAAGACGACCGCATCAACCGGTTCCCTGAGGTCTTCCACCGCTCTTCTTACGGAATCTGCATCCGTGACATCCCCGATAACGATTTCAAAGATCCGTTTCCCCGTGTTCTCCTCAAGCTCTTTCATTGCTGCCGCTGCCCTCGCTCGATTTCTGCAAAACAGGATTACCCTTTTTGTCTCTTGTTTCCATGCGAACTGTCGGGCAGTCTCTTTCCCAAGACCGGCATTTGCGCCGGTGATCAAGACACTTTCGATCATGTTCTTCTCCTTCTTAGGTAGTTGGTTCCTTGCGGAAGTCGAGCAGTCGAGCGCACGTTCCTACGCGGAAACCACCTCGGCAATGGGCAGTAGGCTCGGAAGAGCGAGGCCAAACCCAATTTGCGATTAACGAACTATTTGGTTGTATATTGGTGAGAGAGACGTGTCAAGGAGTTTTGAACTAAATGGTTGAAAATGTCGCAAGGCCGCGAGGACGGCCGCGCAGCTTCGACGAGACGGCGGCGATCGAAAAGGCGACCCAGGTCTTCTGGTCGAAGGGCTATGACGGAGTGACCATTGACGATCTCGTCGCCGGGATGGGCGTGGGACGGCCCAGCCTGTATGCCGTCTTTGGGGACAAACGCGCGATCTTCTTGCGCGTCCTCAGGGCGTACGCAGAAAGGAAGGGCGCACTCGCCGCGAAGGCACTCCTCTCGCCACAGACGCTTCGCGACTCAATCGCGAGCTTCCTCAGGTACAACGTCGAGAGTGCGACCGAGAAAGGGTCCGCCCGCGGCTGCCTTCTGATTTGCGTCGCGCCGCTTGTGAACGATGCTGAGGTTCAACGTTTCTTGCAAAGCGCAGCTACGGGCGGGGCGGCGCTGCTCGAGCGCCGTTTTCGCGATGCGATCAGCGCGGGAGAGATCCCATCTGACTTTCCCGTAGCTGCGCGCGCGATCCAGGTCACCGATCTAGCGCGTGGGCTGACCATGCGCGCTCAAATAGGAACGCCACGCAAGACGCTGCTCAAAGATGCTGAAGATGCGACCGACTTGGTGCTCCTGCCGTAGCGCATCTGACGGGTCATCGGAAACAATCCCCTCATAGGGTAGGGGTTTAGGCTCGTCCGGAGCGAAGTGCAGAAACCTGTCCAGTGCAAATGCTATATGTCTCGCGACCTGACCTCCTGCAGCCGTTCTGATATCGGGACACAAACTGTTCCAGCCTTTCGCAGGAGTGCATCCACTCGCCGTCAGCAGCAGGTGAGTTGGTATCAACGAGCGAAAATCGCTCATGCACTTACCGCCGCCCGATTAGTAACGACCCACGCCCACTGCAGCGAAAACCCTGTCAAGCCCCCACAAACCCAAAAATCAACACAAACAACACATTCCAAACCACATAGGGAACAGGACAAAGTTGCCGATAAGTTTCCCTCCACCCGCTAAAATTAAAACAGCACAAAGAAAAAGAATAAAGATACCGGACGGAATCTCAGGATGCAGTCCGGATGGATCTCTTTTATTTCCAATATTTTGCATGGTAAACCATCTAGAATCAGTATTTTACGCGGCAAGCACTAGCCTAAGCCATTTATTGTCAATATTTTAGACAAATCCATAGGGGGGGGAGGGGCAAGGCAGCCAGGCGTCACACAGCATCATCTGCGAGAATCTCTAAGACAACTCCCTCAAGGACTCTCGATGCGTCGCATTCTCGCCCTGGCAATCCTCATCCTTACTGCCTCCTTCTCCCGCGCCCAGCAGCAGACACCTCCGCTCGCCGGCATCGCGCACATCGCCATTCGCGTCCGCTCCCTCGACGCCGCGCGCGAGTTCTACAACAAGCTCGGCTTCGAAGAAGCCTTCTCGCTCACCGGCAAAGATGGCAAGGTCAACGAGAGCTTCATCAAGATCAACGACCACCAGTTCCTCGAGCTCTATCCGTCCAACCCCGATAATCCGAAGCAGGCTTCCGTCGGTTTCCTCCACGTCTGCTTCGAAGGTATCGACCTCGAAGCCATCCACGACGATTACGTCGCGCACGGCCTCACGCCCACCAGCGTTCGCAAGGCCGGAGCCGGCAACCTGCTCTTCACTCTCGCCGGTCCCATCGACGCCAACGGGGCGGCGCAGAATATCGAGTACACGCAGTATCAGCCTGGCTCGCTGCACTCCAACGATCAGGGCAAACACGTTGCAGAAGATCGTGTCGGCGACACCATCTTCTCGGTTGCCCTCGCCATGCGCGATCCCGACACCGCGCGCGACTTCTACCTCAACCAGCTCTCCTTCAAATCCATCGCCGGCGACCCAATGTTCCTCCACATGCCCGGCAACTCCGGTCAGGAAGTCGAGATCACGACCGCAGCATCGCTCGGAGCCAAGGCTCGCTTCATCCTGCGAACCTCCAGCCTCAGCAAATCCGCGCGCATCCTTCATAAACACGAGATGAAGGCGCTCAAGTCCAACGACACACTGACCGTCTCTGATCCCGACGGCAACCAGATCATGATCCGTCAATAATCGCGGAAACAGACATGACGGTTGCAGAAGCCATCCAATCCGCGGCGCAGCGACTTGCCGCAGATCCTCACCTCAGCGACACTGCGCGACGCGACGCTGAGCTACTCCTGCTGCACGTCGCAAACATCTCGAAAGCAGCCCTCATCGCCGATCCCGCACGCGAACTTGCCGCCGAACAAGTCTCCGCCTACGAAACCGCCATCACACGTCGCCTGCGCCACGAACCCATCCAATACATCACTGGCACGCAGGAGTTCTTCGGCCTCACATTCACCGTCACGCCCGCTGTCCTCATCCCGCGCCCTGAAACCGAACACCTCATCGAGACAGTGCTCGAACGCCTGCCGCACGATCGACCAACCCATATAGTCGATGTCGGCACCGGTTCCGGAGCCATCGCCATCGCGCTCGCCGTCCACCTGCCGCAGGCGAACATCACCGCCGTCGATCTCTCACCAGCCGCGCTCGACGTCGCTCGCAGCAATACACGAACGCACGGCCTCGACGCACGCATCCGCTTCGTCCTCTCCGATCTGCTCAACGCCCTCTCCTCGGAGCCAACTTACGGACACCTCGACGCCATCGTCAGCAATCCGCCTTACGTCCCCAGCTTCGACGCCCCGCAGCTCCATCCTCAGGTACGCGAACACGAACCCACCCAGGCGCTCTTCGCCGGTCCAGACGGCCTGGATATCTACCGCCGCCTGATCCCGCAGGCTCACGCCGCTCTCAAATCCGGCGGCCTGCTCGCGATGGAGATCGGCCACGGCCAGCGCGACGCACTCACCATCCTGCTTTCGCCGTGGAAAAACGTTTGCTTCCTCGATGATCTGCAAGGCATTCCGCGTGTCGTTCTGGCCATCAGGTAACAATTCCTAGCTAACGTTGAGGAAGTCTGTTTTCCATATTGCCTTCGTTTGGCTTCCAAGATTTGTTGTTTATTGGTCTGACCTATCAGATGAATCTGTATCTTTTTCATATCTATTCAGAGCGCATTTTCGTTGACAGCGCTGCAATCATCTCCCTATAGTCCAGACGCAGCTAAAGAGTCGGTTTTTCATGCAATCTATCGTGCAGAACAACCAACCAGCAACTTACTTCTGAGGCCAGACCCATGTTTTCAAAGAGAGTAATTGGACAGTCCAATAAGCTTTTCCTCCCGCTCTTATTGTTACTTCTGACATCAACCACAGGCCGCCTCCTGGCGCAGGCCGCAGGCACCGCCAGCATCCAGGGAACCGTCACCGACTCCACTGGCGCAGCCGTGGCCAACGCGACGGTAACACTGACCCAGACAGCCACCGGCACAGCCCGCACCACGACCAGCGACGGACAGGGCGTCTACGCAGTACCGAACTTCCCCGTCGGCCCCTATTCGCTCTCGGTCACTGCATCGGGCTTTCAGTCGTTTACGCAGACCGGTGTCCTTGAGGTCGGTAACAACATCTCCATCGACCCGCACCTGAAGGTCGGCAGCGCCAGCGAGCATGTTGAAGTCCAGGCCTCGGGCGTCGCGCTTGAGACCGAGACCAGCACCTTCAAGCAGGTCATCGATTCCAAACGCATCACCGAGATGCCCCTCAACGGACGCCAGGCCACACAGCTTGTGCTTGTCTCCGGCGGAGCGGTTACGGCTCCCTCAGGCGATATGGTCGGTTCGAAGAACTATGCCAGCTCTGTCGTCATCGCTGTCGCCGGTAGCCAGGGTAACTACAACAACTACGTGCTCGACGGCGGCTACCACACAGACAACTTCACCAACGTAAACCTGCCCTATCCCTTCCCGGACGCACTGCGTGAGTTTTCCGTCGAATCGAACTCACTGCCCGCCCGCAGCGGCGTCCATCCTGGCGCGCTGGTCAACGTCGTCACCAACACCGGCACGAATCAGTGGCACGGCACAGTCTTCGACTTCCTGCGTAACAACATCATCAACGCAACCAACTTCTTCTCCACTTCGAAGGACACCGTCAAACGCAACCAGTTCGGCGGAACGCTCGGTGGAAAGATCATTACCGACAAGCTGTTCTTTTTCGGCGGCTATCAGGGAACACGAGAGCACAAGACCTCCAGCTCCACTGGTTACTGCGTCCCCACTGCGGCGATGCTGCAAGGCGACTTCAGCCAGATGCCCTCAAGCTCCAGTGGCGTACCTTGTGCGCAATCCACGGCAGCCTTCAAGGATCCCATCACCGGTGTCGCTACACCTAGCCGCAAAATTCCCGTCTCAGAGTTCAGCCCGGCAGCACAGAACCTCATCAAAATGCTTCCTCTTTCGCAGGCGGACGCCAATGGCCGGGTCAACATCGCACTGCCCGGCAACAACACCGAAGACCAGTACATCGGCCGTGTCGACTATACCTGGAGCCAGCGGCACAACATGTTTGGTCGCTACTACCTGACCAACTACTATGCGCCAAACTACTATTCGCCCACCAATATTCTGCTAACCACTACAGCCGGCAACAATGAGCGCGTGCAGAGTTTCACACTGGGCGATACCTTCATCATCAACCCACGCATGGTTAATACTTTCCACGGAACCTACTCCCGCCGCCGCAATAACCGCGGACCGACGGCAGGCGGCATTAATGCCAACACACTTGGCATTAAGATCTTCCTCTATACGCCAATCGATCTGCGCATTCAGATGAATGGTGGATTCAACACAGGCTGCGGAACCTGCGCGCCTGGCTATTTCAATGTCAACACGGAGCATTTCGCCGACGACATCGACTGGCTAATCGGCAAACACCAGATCGCAATCGGCGGCGAGTTTATTCGCACGGGCGACAATACACGTACAGGCTATCTCTTCAATGGCAGCTACTCCTTCGGCGGTGCGGCTTCTGGTGAGGTCCTGGCTGACTTCCTTGCCGGGCAGATGACCACTTACGGAACATCTTTCGCCTTCAGCCAGAGCCGTACACAAGACACCACGTACCGTCAGAATGTTTTCGGCATGTATGCACAGGACACCTGGCATATGATGCCAAACCTTACTGTCAACTACGGAGTTCGTTGGGAACCCAATCTTTACCAGGTCGATAAATTTGGACGCGGCGCTACCTTCAATCAGGCTGCATTCAACGCCAATCAACACTCCACGCGATTCCCCAACGCTCCAGCTGGCGCGTTCTATTACGGCGACTCCGGTGTTCCCAAGTCATTCACCAGCAACCAGTGGGCGAACGTTTCGCCTCGTGTGGCGATGACGCTTGATCCGTTCGGAAATGGCAAAACGGTCTTCCGCGCCGGAGGAGCTCTGATGTATGACACGCCATCGCTCTATACCTCGCAGCGCGTCGCATCCAATCCGCCATTCGTCAACGAGATCGATCTCACGGGCCAGACCCCGTTCGACGAGCCGTGGCGCGGCTATCCCGGCGGCGATCCATTCCCCGGAGTCTTCCCACCTAACGCCAGCTCCACATTCCCCACCAATACACTGTGGGTGTTGCTGCAGAAAAAGATGAAGACACCGGTCATCTACCAGTGGAACGCCAGCGTGCAGCAGGACCTTGGCCGCGGCTGGATGTTCTCCATCAACTACCTCGGCAACCAGCAGGCGCATCAGTGGCTTGGCAATGGCGTCAATGCCGCTATCTACATTCCTGGCAATTGGAGTGGGCCGGGTTCATGTCAGGGAATGCCGCAAATCGTCGTTCCAACCGCGTCGAATCCTAATGCCCTCTATCCAGCAAAGGTTGGCGATCCCTGCTCTTCCACCAGCAATCCCAATGCTCGTACGCCTCTAACACTGACCAACAGCACTCAAGGACAGGGTTACAGCCCAACCATGACGCTGATCACTGACGGCGGAACTACCAGCTATCACGGTCTGCTCACCGCCATCCAGCACCGTATGAGCAACAACTTCAGCTTCCTGGCCAACTACACCTGGTCGAAGTGCATGGCCGTCGCCGATAACCCGGGCGATATTGCCGGACCCGCCTTCGAGCACACCCTGAACCCACGGCTCGATCGCGGCCCCTGCGGCTTCGACGTGCGTCACATCTTCAACACCTCGGTGGTCGCCTCCAGCCACTTCCATTCGATGCAGGGCTGGAAGGGAGCGCTGGTCAACAACTGGCAAGTCGCTCCTCTGATCCGTATCCTCTCGGGTGCAGTGCTCAATGTCACCTCGGGCACTGACAACTCGCGCACCGGCATTGGGCTCGACCGGCCGAATCTGGTTTCGGGAGCAGTTGTTTATACCGGAAACAAGATTCAGCAGAAAGCCAACCTCGGCTATCTCAACAAGGCAGCGTTCAGTCAGAACGCTACCGGAACGTATGGCAATCTCTCGCGTAACGCTTTCCGTCAACCGAACTACTATAACGTCGATATGTCGGTAAGCCGCATCTTCCCGGTGCATGAGCGGCTTAACTTCCAGCTTCGCATGGAAGCATTCAATGTCCTGAACCATCCCAACCTCAATGCGTTCAGCACCGCGCTGAACAGCAGTTCGTTCGGTAACGCCACTGGCGCCGCCGACCCACGCATCTTCCAATTGGCTGGAAAGTTCACCTTCTAGCTTGCTGTAACTCGCTGAAAGGAAAAGACGGCTATCTCCCGGAAGAGACAGCCGCCTTTTCGTTTTCTTGAAACTAAACTACCCTGTGTCTGCGTCAAACAGGACACGATGACTAAGGCTCAACTACAAGAGCATCTCCATTCTCTTGAAGAACGTCTGCTGCACCCGGATCGCGAGACGAACCGCAACGACTTGTCGAATCTACTCGCGCCGGAGTTCAAGGAGTTCTGTACGACGGGACGCATCTTCAATGTCAATCAGTTGCAGCAGGCCTTGATCGACAGTTCTCCGCGTGCCGCCACGATGAGCCACTTCTACGTCACCGTGCTCGGCGATACGGCTGCCCTGGCCACCTATCACATCACCACGGATAACTCGACCTCGCACCACTCCAGCATCTGGGTGCTGCGCGGCAATCAATGGCAGATGCTTTTCCACCAGGGGACGATCGCAGCCTGAGGTTCTACGAAGGCTCGTAGTCCCGCCGCTCCCACTCGCGCTCCCGGTACGGACGATCGACTTCATCGCTCCGGTCGTCCTTCTCATGCCACCGACGGCGCTGCTCCTGTTCTTCGCGTTCTTCTCGTCCGTCGCTCACGACTTCTTCTCCTCGTGATACTCCTGCTCGGTGTTGATCTCCCACAGCGCGGCCTTGTCTACCTTGCCTGTAGCCAGACCATCGACAACGCTCATCGCCGTCAGCATACTATGGTCCTGGTTGTTGTACTTGTGCATGCCGTTGCGGCCAATGAGAAACAGGTTCTGGAAGCTATCGGTGAAAGCGCGGAGCTCATCGAACCGCGAATACGTGCCGAAGTATGCCGGGTATGTCTTCGGCACACGAACCACGTGCGCATCGCTGACGTCGCCAGCATTCACGATGCCGATCTTTGCCACCTCAGCAATGGCGAACTTCTTTAGATCGTCGTCCGGCATCTTCCATAGGTCGTCCGTCTCGTAGCAGAAATACTCCAGCCCGATCCATACCTTCGAAGGATCGGCGACAAGATACGGGCTCCAGTTGTTGAAGATTTGTAACCGCCCCAGGAGCACGTCCGGCTCCTGGACATAAATCCACGTGTCTTTCAACAAGTCGCCATCCGGCTCCTGCACCTTGAGCCTATCGACCAGCAGACCGACCGTGATAAAGTCGCGATACTCCAGCCCCTCACTCACCTCACGCACATTCGCAGGTGTGGGAGCGTCCATCGCACGCACGAGATCGCGCATCGGCATCGTCGAAAAGAAATAGTCACCCGCAAACGTTCTGCGCTCGCCCGTATCATTCACCGCTTCAATCGAGACGACGCTATTGCCCTCACAATGCAGCTTATCCACCTTCCAGCTCATGTGGATCTCGCCGCCTTTAGCAATCACCTGATCGGCCACATGCTCCCACAGCTGACCAGGGCCGAACTTCGGATACATGAACCGTTCGATCAGGCTTGTGTCCGTGCCCTTTTGCGCGATATCGCCTTTGTTGCCGCCGGCAAATGTTTTTTTTATGAAGTGCTTTACCGCCGTCGTCAGGCTCAGGCCCTTGATGCGTTGCGCTCCCCATTCCGCCGAGATCTTGTCACATGGCGTACCCCACACCTTCTCCGTGTAGCTCTTGAAGAACGTCAGATAAAGCTGACGGCCGAAGCGATTGATCAGGAAGTCTTCGAGGCTCTTCTCCGGCGTGATCTTTCTGACCTGCGATAGCAGATAGCTGACGCCTACCTTCGCCGTACGCACCGCGCCGAGATTACCCAGCGTTGTGCCCGTCAGCGTAATGGGATAGTCGAAGAATTTACGCAGGTAGTAAATGCGGCTCTTGCGTGGCCGGATCAGCATAACGAGATCGGGGTTCACGGGCTCATGCGTCACCACAGTCTCCGTGCGGCCAGGAGATGCTTCTTCACCCGCCTGAGCCTCATCATGCGTCAGCGGTCCCATACCGCGTAGCGGTGGGTGCTCCGGCTGATCGATGGGGACTTCGACGACGCGCTGCTTGCCCTGATAGCTGATGACTGCATCTTCTGCAGTCTCAGGAGGCATCAGGTCGATCCACCACTGCATCACACGGTCGCTCTTGGAGAAGAAGCGGTGTCCGCCGATATCCATGCGGTAGCCTTTGTAGCGGATCGTGCGCGAGATGCCGCCGATCTCGTTGCTGGCTTCCAACACAATCGGCCGGATATCGGTCCTGCGCAGCAACTCCAACGCTGCAGTCAGGCCTGCAGGACCGGCTCCAATAATCACTGCGGTCCGCATCGGCTTGTTATCCATCAAATCCAGAACGAATGGCCTCCCGGTCGACAGGGACACCCATGTCGCAGATTCATCGTAACAAGCCTTTCTTTATATCTCTCTGAAGACATGGACGGGCATAGAACCTCAAAAGACCCTCCGTATCGAGAGTCTGCTGAAGTTCCTTCTTTTTAGCCCGATGATCAGGCTGCTTTTTTCTTCTGCATCAGACGTGCGATTCGCTTGCCAAGGTGCAGAGACGGATCTTCTACCAGACGATGGAACAGGTCGGCGACAACCAATGCGCTTCCGATATAGATCAGGATGAGCACAGGCAAAGGTACTCGGCCATAGAGTAGATTGAGCTCAGTAAACAACACCGTTCCATGAACCAGGTAGAGGCTGTAGGAGATCTTGCCCAGATATTCGGCAGGCGCCGCACGCAAGCCAAGCCGCAGACGCGGCTGCTGGACAAGCTGGATCAGGCCGCAAGCCCCCAGCATGATCGACAGGTCGATCTCACGCTGCGACAGGCGCGGAACTGCAGCTGCCTCCCAATACACAGCAAGGGAAAGCCATAGAGCACACCACAGCGCCCAGCCCGGGAGACGGTTCAACAGGTTCTCCAATGCTCCGCGTTCACGAGCCAACGCCGCACCAGCAACGAAAAATATCGCGTAGTAGAAACCTAATGCCACCGAGTTGCCGGACAGGTTTCCTTTATTGGTGAAGCCTGCAATCCCGATGAGCAGACACGTCAGCAGCACACCGGAATGACGGCCTGTCCTCGAAATCAGCCAGCAGAGAAACGGAAAGACAATCGACATCTCCATCTCATACCGGAGCGACCAGAAGGCCGTATTCCACACTGGCTCCGTCGACATCAATATCTGCTGGATGACCAGATGCGTACTGAAAGGCGTCTGCCACGTTTTATAGAACCAGGGAGTCAACGGCAGCCTGGAGCCCAGAAAGACCCAGCAACCAAGCGCGGAGAGCGCTGCTGCCGCCAGATACGGCAGATAGATTCGTGAGAACCGGCGGATAAGATACTCGGGATACGCTGAGGTACGCTGCGTCCATGCAGGGAGCGAAAGCACATAGCCGCTCAGCACGAAGAAAAGAATGACTGCTTCATGCCCTGCAAAGAAGGGGCGCAGGTACCAGGCAGGCTCATGGGGGTTGAAAGCGCATCGACCGTGATAGAAAACGACCGTCAGCGCAGCCACACCGCGCAAGGAATCCAGCTCGGTGATCCTCAGGGTCCATCCTGACCGTGAACTCTGATTGTTAGGCTTTGCCGGACTGCTCAGAGAAGGCATACGTCGAGCATATCGTCTCTGCGTTATCGTGATGGACAAACAATGGATGAAACGCTCTTGGAGGACACGAACAAAGCCGGAGTCCCTTTCGAGACATCCGGCTTTGCTTCTTTGCAATCGGCGTGCTTACACAGCCGCAGGTGCTTCCGTACGATTGGCCACCTTGAACGTCAGGCTGCCGTCCTTCGCAGCGTCAACCACAACGTGGTCGCCGTGCAGCACGCTGCCATCGAGGATCTTGATCGCCAGCTTGTCCTGCACCAGGCGTTGGATCGCTCTCTTCAGCGGACGCGCGCCGTAAGCACGGTCGTAGCCCGCCTTGAAGATCGCCTTCCTCGCCGCTTCGGTCAGCTCCAGCGTGATCCTGCGATCCGCCAGCAGCTTCTCCAGGTCCTTCAGCCGCAGGTCGACGATGTGCGTCAGCTCCTTGTCGTCCAGCGGATGGAAGACGACGATATCGTCAACGCGATTCAGGAACTCAGGACGGAACGTCTGCTTGAGAGCATCGATCACGCGCTCCTTCGCCTCTTCGAATCCCTCCTCACCCTGTGCCCACGCTGTCGTCAGCTTGTCGGCCCCGGTGTTCGACGTCATGATGAGCACCGTGTTCTTGAAGTCCACCGTGCGTCCCTTCGAATCGGTCAGGCGACCATCGTCCAGCACCTGCAGCAGCAGGTTGAAGACATCCGGATGCGCCTTCTCGATCTCATCAAACAGGATTACCGAGTACGGACGGCGACGAACAGCTTCCGTCAGCTGACCGCCTTCGTCGTAGCCCACATATCCTGGAGGCGCGCCGATCAATCGCGAGACCGCGTGCTTCTCCATGTACTCGCTCATGTCGATGCGCACCATCGCATGCTCGTCATCGAACAGGAACTCAGCAAGGGCGCGAGCTGTCTCGGTCTTACCCACGCCCGTCGGGCCGAGGAAGATGAACGAGCCAATCGGCCGCTTCGGATCGCTCAAGCCAGCGCGCGAACGACGAATCGCATTCGCCACCACTTGCAACGCGAGGTCCTGGCCGATCACACGATCACGCAGACGGTCCTCCATCTGCACCAGCTTTTCTGTCTCGCCTTCGAGCATCTTCGACACGGGAATACCGGTCCACTTGGAGACGATCGCCGCGACATCCTCCTCGTCGACCTCCTCCTTCAACATGCGCGAAGGCTTCTTGGAGACGCCTTTCTTCGCATCGGCCTTGTCCTCAGCAACAGCCTCTTCCTGCAGAGCGGTCAGCTCCTTCAGCTCGGCTTCCTTCTTCGGAATCTCGCCGTACTGCAGCTCGGCGGCGCGCTGCAGGTTCCCCTTGCGCGTCTCCTCCTGCATCTGGAAACGCAGCCCCTCAAGCTCTTCCTTGAGCTCAGCAATGCGGCCAATCGCACCGCGCTCCTTCTGCCAGCGAGCACGCAAGGCCGACGCCTGCTCCTTAATCTCAGCCAGCTCCTTCTCCACTTCCTCCAGCCGCTCCTGCGAGTTCGCGTCCTTCTCGCGGCTCAGCGCAGCCTTCTCAATCTCAAGCGACGTCGCGCGACGCTCCAGGTCGTCGATCTCCACCGGCACCGAGCCGATCTGAATCGCCAGCGCGGAAGCCGCCTCATCGACAAGATCAATCGCCTTGTCCGGCAGGAAGCGGTCGGAGATGTAGCGATGCGACAACGTCGCCGCCGCCACAATCGCCGAATCCTTGATGCGCACCTTGTGATGCGCCTCGTACTTCTCCTTCAGGCCACGCAGAATCGCAACCGTATCCTCCACGTTCGGCTCGCCGACGAAGACGATCTGGAAACGTCGCTCCAGTGCAGCATCTTTCTCGATGTACTTGCGATACTCGTTCAGTGTCGTCGCGCCAATCGCGCGCAACTCACCGCGAGCCAGCGCGGGCTTCAGCATGTTGCTGGCATCCATCGCGCCATCGGCTGCACCGGCACCGACAAGCGTATGTAGCTCATCGATGAACAATATAATCTCGCCGTTTGAGGCCTCGATGTCCTTCAGGAGAGCCTTCAGACGCTCCTCGAACTCGCCACGAAATTTTGCACCGGCCACCATGGCAGCCAGATCCAGCGCCACGACTCGCTTGTTTTTCAGAATCTCCGGGACATCGCCTTGCACGATTCTGCGTGCCAATCCTTCGACGATCGCTGTCTTACCAACACCCGGCTCGCCGATCAGCACGGGATTGTTTTTCGTCCGGCGCGAGAGCACCTGAATGACGCGGCGAATCTCCTCATCGCGCCCGATCACCGGGTCGAGCTTGCCCTTGCGCGCAAGCTCCGTCAGATCCTTCGCATACTTTTCCAGTGCCTGGAACTTGCCCTCAGGATTCTGGTCCGTCACGCGCTGCGATCCGCGCACCTCGGCCAGAGCCTTCAGGATTGCGTCATATGTTGCGCCGAACGAACTCAGCGCCGCCGACACGGCATCGCCCTTCTGCTTCGCCAATGCGAGCAGCAGATGCTCGGTCGAGACATACTCGTCCTTGAAGTTATCGGCCTCTTTGAACGCCTGCTCAAGGATCTTCTGTGTCGTTTGCGACAGCCCCGGCTGCGCGCCGCCCTGCACCTTCGGCAGCTTCGCGATAGCCGCATTCATATTGCTCAAAAGCTGCTGCACCGGCACACCGATCTTGTCGAGTACCGGAATCACTACGCCCTCTTTGTCCTCCAGCAATGCCGCCATCAGGTGCAGCGGCTGTACCTCAGGATTGCCGTTCTCCGCAGCCATCGATGCCGCGCCCTGAATGGCCTCCTGCGATTTCACCGTCAACTTTTCCCACTTAATTGCCATGCAATTCCCCCAAAACCTCTAATTTGGAGACCCGCCATCTCCAGAATCCTATTCCTCTTGAAAATCCAGAACCACCGCTTGAAGCTCGCGATTATTAGCTCATGTGCCAAAAGCGGGAGACAGGGTTCGTCTCCCGCCACGACATCATTCCGCACCACGGCGAGTGCAAGTCTTGTAGATCATTGAATTCAGATAGTTGGCCAGCCTTTACCAATTTTGGCTACAGTCATAAGACGCGTAATGTTATATAAAAGTTGCAAATAATCTTATACTGATACACTCATATTACTATCCGGTTAACTGTGTAACACGAATGGTCAATTACACCCGAGTTCGATCCGGGCTATCCTATTCACGAATCGAACCCTGATCGACCGGATCGATACCGGCCCAGCTGCCGGCCAGAAGCCCCGACCAAAAGATCGACCGGATTAACACTATTTTTTTCAATGGCTTAGATAATCAGCCACAGACTGACTTGGTTCTCTCCTTCCAATTTCTGCGCCGGACCCTAATGCCTGCACTGGTCGCCGTTGCCTTCATCGGCTGCGGCAATCCGCCTACGCGACCTGCGGCGAGTGCCCCTGTCACCACACCCACGGCTCCTGGCGGTTCGAACTCCACGACCACCGTCGGCACACTGTTTACCACCGCTCAAAGCACGGACGGAACATCACTTGGCGGCAAGCAATATATTGTCGGCGCCCACATCTATCTCTTCGCGGCGAATACCTCCGCCTGGGGCGGGAGCAGTATCTCGCTGCTGAACCCCGCGGGCTCTGGTGTCTCCGTGGACGCTACCGGGGCCTATGTCACCAGCTCCAGCACCGGGGCCTTTAGCTTCACCGGACTTTACAGCTGCACGCCCGGAGACCAGGTCTACGTTTACGCCTCGAATGGAAACCCCGGCAGCGGAGCCAATAACCCGGTTATCGGCATGTTTGCCGTCTTCGGCACCTGCCCGGCTTCGGGGAACTTTGCCGGTGCGATCTCGGCCTTCACGATTAATGAGGTCACCACGGTCTCCACAGCCTATGCGCTGGCCGGATTCATGTCAGATCCGACGCATGTCGCCTCTGGTCCTTCGGCCAACGCGAAGCGCGGGCTGGCCAACGCCTTCGCCGCCTATAACAATCTTGTCGATCTCGAAAGCGGCGTAGCAAAAGCCAATAACGACTCCGGCAACGGATTTATCCCGCAGGCCAAGATCAACGCCATCGCCAACCTTCTCGTGCCCTGCGTCAACTCCACCGGCAGCAATGCGGCCTGCGTCAGTCTCTTCTCGAACACACGGCCCTCCACCTCGGTTCCGGCTCCGTCCAACACGGCGCAGGCCGTGCTGAACATGGCGCATAACCCCGCGCTCAACGTGCCGGCGCTCTTTACGCTTGCTTCGGCGACCTCGCCGTATCAACCGACGCTCAGTGCAGCACCCAACGACTGGACGCTGTCGATCACCTTCTTCTCCGACAACATGCCCGGACCTTACTTCCCGGCCGTAGACTCGCAAGGCAATCTCTGGGTCCCTGGCTATGCTTCGGACAATATCACCAAGTTCGACCCGCTTGGCAACGTCGTCTATGCATGGAACGGTGGCGGTATCAAACAGCCCTTCGCCGTCGCCATCGATTCCCAGGACGATCCCTGGGTCGTCAACTTCATTCCGAATGCGGCGACCGTCTCGCGCTATGACAACAACGGCACGCCTCTTAGCTCCACGGCTTTTGCCTGCGCGGCGACGTGCTTCTTCCCGGCCTTCGACACGGCAGGCAATCTGTGGGTCTCCGGCACGGACCACACCAACGTCTTTAGCTCCTCGGGCTCCCAGACCTCCAGCTTCGCTACGGACGCCTATACTTCCGGCATTGCCATCGCATCGAATGGTTCGGCATGGACGCTGGGCCATGGCGGCTCGCTGTACCATCTGACGCCCTCTTCGGCACCCGCGAAATTCACGCAGTCACTCACGGCTGCCAGCGGAAACGACCTCACTCCCGTCGCTATCGATTCTTCCGACAACGTCTGGTTCGCCTCTGCCCGCAACAGCACGCTCGGCAAAGCCGATCCCAACGGCTCGTTGCTTTCGCCTGCATCCGGCTACACCGGCGGTGGGCTCAAAGGGCCGGCAGGCATCGCCATCGATGGGGCCAATCGCGTCTGGGTCGTCAATCGCGATGGCAACTCCATCTCGGAGTTCGCCTCGGACGGCACAGCGCTCTCGCCCTCCATCGGCTTGGGAACCGACAGCTATACGGCACAGGGAGTCAACGTCGGTATCAGCGGCCCGCGCGGCATCGCCATTGACCCCTCCGGCAATGTGTGGGTCTCGAACTTCACCTACAATTCCGTCACGGAGCTGGTTGGCGCAGCAACTCCCGTCGCAACTCCCATCAAGCCCACCAATCACGGTCAGCGCCCTTAGCGACGAAGGCTCCTTCTTGCGAAGCTGACTCGACCTTCCCGAACGTTGAGATTTCATTGGACGATGGCCGTCCGAGGAGGAAGTTTGTGAGCCAATATCGAAACGTAAAAATAAGCATGTGCACAGCGATTATTGCCGCCGTGATCTCGTGCTGTGCGCACGCACAAACCAAGGCAGGCGCGGTTCCGTATGGAGCGAATCCGGCAGCAGGACATTATCTGCACGCGGATGACGTCAATATCTACTACGAGACTTATGGGAACGGTGGAACTCCGCTCGTGCTGCTGCATGGCGGATTGTATGGATACATCGAAGAGTTCAATGAGCTGATCGGCGAATTGAGCAAGCATCGTCGCGTGATTGCGATCGCTACGCGCGGTCATGGCCGATCGGAGATAGGAGCAGAACCCTTCTCCTACGCGCTGCTTGCCAGGGATGCCTTCGCTGTTATCCGCCATGAGACAAATGGCAAGGTAGATGTGCTGGGATTCAGCGATGGCGCCGTAACATCCTACGAGCTCGCCAGTGGGCATCCGGAGCTGATACGGCGACTGGTGGCCATCGGTGGGCCTCGAAAGTTTGCCGATTGGACTCCCGGCGCGCAGAAGGAGTTCAAAGATGCCAAGGCCTCCGACGTGGAAAGGGATTCACCTGATTTTGTCTCTGCCCGGAAGAAGCTGATGCCTCAGCCAGAGCGATGGCTGGAGTTCGTCGATCGTGTGAACACTATGGAGTCGGGCCCCGTTTACGTGACCGATGCGCAGATTCAGTCGATCCAGGCTCCAACCCTGATCGTCGCAGGCGATCACGACCCATACAACCAGATCACGAAGATCGTAGAGCTATTCCAGCTATTGCCCAAAGGAGAGCTGGCAATCATTCCTGGCTGCGGCCATGTAGTACTTGCCTGCAAAGGAAACTTCACCATTACTGCCGCCGAGGACTTCCTCGATCGGCCGGAAAAGTGAACTTCGATACTTCAATTTCGGGGTGCTACTTCGTACCTTCGGGCAGCGTCCAGGCGAAGAGCACCCCACCACTGCCGGTCAGTACATACTGTCTGCCGTCGAGCTCGTAGGTTGTCGGCGAGGTTGAGATCATCGCGCCGGTGTTGGCATGCCACAGCGTCTTGCCGTCGGCAGTGTTCAGAGCCAACGCGTTGTCGTGAAAATCGCCGGTAAAAGTGATGCCCGAGTCGGTCGTCAAAATACCAGAGGTCGTGCTGACGCCTGTCTCATGCTCCCAACGAATCTTGCCAGTGCGATAGTCGATCGCCTTGAGGACGCCTTTCTCCCACACGCCATAGTCGGCTCCGGACCAGCCGTAGGTGCCATCGGCGGGCTTCGAAAAGTAGATGCTGTACGCCTCGCGCGCGGGAACGATGAGCAAGCCGGTCTTGGGGTCGAAGCTGGGCGAGCGGAAGTTGGTGGCTCCGCCCTCGTCAGGCGCAATGAGACGTCCGTCGGGAGCAGGATCTTTCGCGGGATTCGGAATCGGCCGGCCATCCTTGTCGAGACCGAGCGACCAGTTCACCGGACTATAGGGAGTTGTCAGCAGCGACTTGCCGTTCGTGCGATCAAGCACGACGAAATAGCCGTTGCGCGAGGCCTGGATCAGCATCTTTTTTTGCTGTCCCTGGAACGGCCCGTCGATCAGTACCGGAACCTCGGTGGCATCCCAATCGTGTGTGTCGTGCGGCGAGACGGAGAACGACCACGCAAGCTGGCCCGTGTCTGGGTTCAGCGCGACGATGCTACATGTGTTTGCCCCATCGCCGGGGCGCGTTACGGCGGTCAGCACAGGCGTCGGGTTGCCAGTACCCCAGTAGACAAGGTTCAGGTCGGGATCATAGGTCCCGGTCATCCACGTCATGCCGCCGGTGCGGTCGGCGGGAGTCGAATACCAAGTCCACTGCTCCTTGCCTGTCTCGGCATCGAAGGACTTCATGTAGCCGCGCAGATTGTCGAAGTCGCCCGAAACGCCAACCATCACATGATTGCCGACGACGAGCGGAGCCATCGATGTCCAGTATCCCTTCGCCACATCGCCGATCTCGACGCGCCAGCGCTCCTTGCCGGTCTTGGCATCGAGCGCGACCAGATGGCAATCGGGCGAGAGGAAGTAGATCGATCCTTTGTACGCCGCCACACCACGCTGCCCGATGTGCGATCCCTTGTTCGGCGGATACGTGTAGTGCCAAACCAGATGGCCCGAGCGCGCATCGACAGCAAAGACACTATCGGGCACAGAGAAATAAAGGATACCGTCGACGAGCAACGGCGAGGACTTCAGTTCCATTTGCGAGCGAGTCTGAAACGCCCATGCGAGCGTCAGCGAGCCGACATTCTTCGGCGTGATCTGCGTCAACTTGCTGTGCCGTTGGCCGGTGTAGTCACCGTGATAGGTCGGCCAGCTGTCAGCACCGGGATGCAGCAGCGTTGCCTGGTCCGGTAACTGTGCAACAGCAGCCGAAGCAGAGCCGAATGCCAGCGTCCAAACACAAACTTTGCTCTTCCATGTGTTCATCATGTGTTCTCTCTCGCTCGTTAGCGCAGCGTCTGCAGGTATGCCATCAGGTTGTGGATGTCCGCATCGGTGTAATGAGGAAACAGCTTGGCGTGTGCCTCGTGCGGAGCGTCGATGGTGTACTTGATCTTGTCCACCGGCCACGAACGATAGGTCCCGTCGGCCAACACAATGCCGAGAAAGAACTCGTCATGCAACTGGACGGTTCCACTAACCACCTGGCCTGAGGGCAGCGTTACCGTCGCCTTGCTCTTCGCATCGCGCGGATAGAGCATGTGCTGCTCAAGCTGCAGGCCCTGGTACTTCGTCGCAATGTGCGCGAGATCACCGGTGGCCGAGTGGCACTTCGCGCAGGTGCCTGCGCCTTCGAAGTACGCCTTGCCTTCAGCTACATTGCCCGTTTGCAGATCTTCGACGTTGACGCCACGGCGTCCGCCCTCGGCCTTCGCCTTGGCCTGCTGCGCGTGAATGAAGGCCGCAATGGCGTCCATCTCTGCGCTGGAAAGATCGAATGGAGGCATCTTGCCCGCACGGCCTGTTCGCACGACCTCACCGATCTTGTTGCCATTCACATCTTCAAGTACGAGCTTCGATCGTGTAAGGTCCGGGCCGGTTTCGCCGCCGCCGGCATCGCGTCCGTGGCAGAAAGAACACTTCTGCTGAAACTGCGAACTACCCTCGGCAATCTTTGCCAACATCTCCGGCGTTGCAGCAGGCGCAGCCTGCGCCGCGTGAACCTCGGCGCGCGGCGAAGAGACACTCTCACCTATCCACGCAGCCGCAGCGGCTACAGCCAGACCACCGCACAACAGCATCACTCTCCGCATCGTCGTCGTGCTCCCTTTATTTTCCATCCAATGTCAGCGCGTACAACGTATCGCCCGCACCAACGATTACATTTTGTTTGCCGTCGAGCACCCAGGTTGAAGGCCCATTGCTCATGCTGGAGTCCAGCTTCTCTGACCAGAGAATCTTTCCATTCGCGGAATCGAAGGCAGCCAGACGTCGCGAGTCGCCGGTAAACAGCAGACCGCCACCCGTTGTCAGAATGCCGCCCGACATACCGCCTTCCCCGCCGAGACCCTTCGCCGTATGCTTCCACTTTACGTCGCCGGTCTTCACATCGAGCGCAATCAACGACGACGCAGGATCGAACCAGCCGGAGCTGCCTCCGCCGTACCCCTGCGGATCGGACGAGGTGTCGTAGAGATACGCAACGCTGTAGCCTTCGCTTGCATTCACGTAGAAAAGTTGTGTCTGCGGACTGTAGCTTGGCGGAGGCCAGTTCGTCGCGCCTCCTGTTGCGATGTCTACCATCGAGCCGTCTACGTGAGGTTCTTTGCCGGGATCCGGAATCGGCTGGCCACGCTCGTCGATACCCTTCGCCCAGTTGGCTGTCTTCGTAAACGGCTTCGAGACCAGGTACTTGCCATTGGTGCGGTCGAGCACGAAAAAGTATCCGCAACGCGCGGCTTGAGCAAGGAGTTTGCGCGGCTTGCCGTCGATCTCCATGTCAAAGAGCACGGGCGTCTCGACATTGTCCCAGTCGTGCGTGTCGTGTGGCGAAGCCTGGAAGTACCATGCCAGCTTGCCGGTGTCGGGGTTCAACGCAACGATCGAGTCGGTATAAAGATTCGCGCCCTTGCGTCCCTGTCCGGCGAAGACCGGATTCGTGTTACCGGTGCCCCAGTAGATTAAATTCAGCTCAGGATCATATGTGCCAGGCAACCATGTCATACCGCCGCCATGATCCATTGCCGCCTGATTCGGCCAGGTCTCCGAACCGGGATCGCCCATCTTCAGCGGCTCCGCCCACCACTGCCACTGCAGCTCGCCCGTCTCGGGGTCGCGCGATTCGAGATAGCCGCGCACGTCCATCGCATCGCCGCCGATGCCGATAATGACGTGGTTCTTCACAATCACCGCGGCCATCGTCGTGAAGTACTGCAACTTCTCGTCGGCGACCTTCTTGCGCCAGCGCTCCTTGCCGGTTGCTGAGTCGAGCGAGATGAACCAGCCGTCGGGCGTAAGGAAGTAGATCCACTTGCCGTACATGCCTACGCCGCGCTGACCCAGCACGTGTCCACCGTGATCCTCAAAATCGAACCGCCACTTCTCCTTGCCAGTGCGCGCGTCGACGGCGAAGACGTGATCGGGAATCGTGAAGTAAAGCACGCCATCCACCATCAGTGGCGTCGATTTGATGACCAGCGGGCCCGAACCACGCAGCGGAGGGATACCGGTGATCTTGTATTTCCACTTCGTCTTCAACTGCGCGATGTTCTTCTGGTTGATCTGCGTGATCTCGCTGAACCGACGGCCCGAATAATCGCCGTGATACGTCGGCCACACATCGGCAGGCTGATGAAAGAGTGTCAGCGTCTTCGGGTCTAAGGTCTGCGCGGCCAGACTCTGCACGGCCAGTGCTGGGGCCGAGAGCAGGGCGGCAAGTGCAAGCGATCGAAGTCGAGTCAGCTTCATTTCAGTGTCAGCAGATAACGGGTAAGGTTGTGCAGATCGTCGTCGGAATACTTCGGCAGGAGAGCGCGATGACCGGCAAGCTTGTCGGAGATATCCACATTGACGGTATCGGTCGCCCAGGTGGTTGTTTTACCGTCGCCTGCCTTCAGCGTCGTCTCAAAGTCGTCGTAGTGCGCGAGCGTTCCTGTTAATTTTTGGCCATCGGGCGTCGTTACCGTCGCCTGACGAGGAGCCATGCGGCTTGTGGGCCATGCGATGCGCGCCAGCATCGCCGCGGGCTGCGGATACTTTGTCGCAATGTGTGCGAGGTCGCCCGTCGTCGAATGGCAGTTCGCGCAGTTGGCCGCGAAGAACGACTTGCCCTTCTCCGCATCGCCGCTCGACATCGTATCGGCATTTTTATAGAGGCCGCGGTTCGCCGCCTGCTCGATCTCCCAATGCAGATACTCGGCAATGTCGCGGCGATCTGTCGCCGACAGACTGGGGAAGGGTGGCATGCTGGTTCCCGCTCGCCCTTTTTCAATAACGCGGCTGATCTCTTCGTCTGAATCGTCGTGCAGCACCAACACCGAGCGCACCAGATTTGGACCTATTCCGCCGCGTGCACTTTCACCATGGCAGGCCGAGCAGTTCTGCTTGTACAGAGGGCCGCCGCGTTTGGCCGCCGCCGCGTCCGGCTCGCGGCCCAGACCAAGAAAGACATGCGAACGGTTGGTCGACGGGGCTTGCGTATCGCGTTGCAGGTTAGGCTCCTGCATATGGGCCGAGACCGGCTTCGCATGAACGCCAAGCGAGACGATCGTGGCACAGAGAAGGCTTGCTGCCGACAGCAGAATCGCTGGAGTCTTCGACATTCCCGGTATCGTCAGCCCCTTTGCCTGAAAACTTTCTGAAACGCCAGCGCCTGAATCGGAGACACCTGCGATTGGTCAGACAAGTATATAGTCCAGTTGCAACCGCTGGCACTTACGAATTCAACCCATACTCACATATGGCCCAAAGCTGCTCATCACGCGGTTGGACTCGTCGGCATTGCTCACTACGGCGATTCTGAAGCGCTCGCCGCCTTCTTCGACACGCACCACTACATGACCGTTTGAGCTTTTGAAATCCGCTGTACGTTTGTTCGTAATCTTCAGCTCCGGCTTCAGAGCCGTTGCGAACACATCGCGCTCGCCGGGATAAATCGACTTGCTATAGACACCGGCCAGCGTATTCACCGTTGGATGCGCGGAATCCCACGCCATGATCACCAGGGCTCTCGGCCGCAGCGTGCGCAGATAGCCCGGGCCGTCCGCATCGAAGTAGCCATGATGGTTCATCACCGCCACACTTACCGGTCCGCACATTTGTGCTGTTGGCGTCTCCACATCACGCCACGGATCACTGCCGTAGTTCGTACCTGAAGGCAGGTCGCCACCGGTGTAGTAGGCGAATTTGCCGTAACGCACCCGGATCGCGCAGGAGCAGCAGTTCTCCGAGGGCAGGTCTGCAGCCTTCATTCCAGCAACGTCAGGAAACAGCTTCTTCGTCGACGAGCCTTCTCCCGTCCATATTTCGCCGTTCGCAATCAGATTGCGTATCTCGAAGTTCTTGTAACTTCCGGCACGTTGCATCAGTCCGAACTGCGTATTCGATCCCGGCTTGAATCGCTCTACCGTGCGACCTGCCTTTACCTGCGCAGCAAGAAATGCGCGGTAGTTCTTCACAAACGGAGCATCAACAGGAGCGGGATAGTTGTAGTCCGGCCAGCCACGATCGACAAACCGGCGTATAGGCACCAGTGCCGCCACATCGGTGATTCCCGTCAGCTTGTAGCCGCCACCCGGAGCGTCGGGGCACTCTGGCGTCAGTTCTCCCAAATGATCGTCATGCAGATGCGTGTTCATAAACGCATCCACGCCATTGAGTCCCGCCGCTTTCAACTGTCGCTGGATGTAACGGCCGATCCACTCGCCCGGACGCCGTGAGCCATCCGGTTTCGGATCGATCACATACGGCGTATTTCTGTTCAACGCGCCTGCGTCGATCAGCATGGTCGTGCCGTCCGGCATCACCATCAACGCTGAGTTTCCACGTCCGGTCGAAATGTGATGGATGTCCAACATCCCCGGCTTCCACGGCGACAGCACATCGCCTTTACCTTCAGCCAGCAGGGAGGAGTTTCTCCAGCCATCAAGCGCTATCAGCGAAGCCGCGCCATTCATCAGAAATCTGCGTCGTGTCTGCATGCAAACCATTATCCACGCAGAGAGTGAAGTCTTTTCAATGGCTCGTCGCAGCTGCGCCTACAAACGAATCCGCACAGCCGTAGTAAAGCCACCATTTGCCCTTGAAGCGCACCAGTCCTTCGGCGAAGGTTGTGCCCGCTGCGTACTGGCCACTTTGCTCGAAGGGGCGCTCGGGCTTGAAGACCGGCTGCTCAGTGCGTCCCAGCAACTTCGTAGGATCGGCCGTGCTGAACACTGCCTCCTCCACACTGTACGCACCAGCGGCCAGCGATTTATCGCGTGTCTCGTCGGTTGCGTTCTTCGCGTTATACAGCATCACAATGCCGTGTTCCGTCAGGACAGGAGGCGGCCCAGTCTCGGGAAAGCCGCTATCCGGCAGGCCCGGTCGTGCCTCCAGCAGGACAACCGGCTTGCCGCTCTCATCTTCCACTGGAGTCCAGTGGACCAGGTCCTTTGACGTCGCAAGCCCGACTTTGATCTCGCCCCAGTACATCCAGTAGCTGCCGTTAATCTTTGCTGCGACCAGCCGCTCGCCTACGTGGCGGGTCACAATCCCTGCAGACTTATAGAGCAGCGAATCGTACTTGCCATCCTTCACGCCTGCGAACGCCGGACCGTATTTAGTCCAGTGGATGAGGTCTCTTGATCTTGCAATGCCAACGGTGTAGGCGTTCCGCTTGCGTGACCACTGCGTGTAGGTCATCACGTAGATGCCGTCCTCACCTTCGACGATGCGGGGGTCTTCGACTCCACCCGGCTGCTCGCGGTCAGCCTGTGCATCGTTCGCGGGATAAAAGACCGGCGTGGCGCGGCGCTCGAAATGGACGCCGTCCTCGCTGACGGCCAAGCCCAGCCGCGAGACGTGCATGCCGATCTGCATCTCGCCGGAGTCATCTTCGGCGCGGTAGAGCACGTGCACCTTGCCGTCGCGCACGACGGCCGCAGGGTTGAACGTATGCAGTGCCTCCCAGTGGACAGGCATTCCGTTGACCGGATCGTTGAACACCGACTCCTTTCGCGGAGTGATTACCGGCGCGTCCGAGGCCCGCATCCATGGACCGATCACCCAGTCCTGCTTCGTCTGTGCACCGGCAACACCGCTGGCCAAAGTCAGCACAAAGCAGATCCCAGCCCATCCCCTCATCAAAAACCCTCCATGACGCACTGAATGCCCTCATTTCATTAGATCGCACAGACCACTTTTTCGTCATACCAGCTACCGACGGATACCCTTTCGGGTTGCCTGGTCGGCAATAAATTTCTTCTTCAGAGAACGACATAAAAGTAAACGCGCCTTTCGCGATGCCATCCCGTAGAATCTCGGGTTAGCAAACTCAGGCGTTTATGGAACTACTCACAAAGGAACGTATGAGCACCCACCAAGCAACGACTTCCCCAAGCTTCCTATGCAGAACTTTCGTCCGCACGCTGACCCTCGCAACCCTTGCGCTTTTCGTCGCCACCGCCGCTCACGCGCAGGAGGAAGGCGATCCGCCGGAGCGCGTCGCGCGTCTTAGCTATCTCGCAGGCAACGTTTCGCTTGAGCCTGCGGGCGTGTCCGACTTCAGCCAGGCCGAGGCCAACTATCCGCTCACCAACGGCGACCGCATCTACGTCGATAACACCAGCCGCGCCGAGCTGCAGAGCGCCGGACTCGCGGTTCGCATGGCCGATGGCGCCGACCTCACTCTGACCTCGCTCACCGATCAGTTTGCCCAGCTTGGCCTCGCTCAGGGCAGCATCCACGTCCGCTCGTGGAGCCTACCCTCTGGCGGCGGTGTTGAGATCGACACCCCGAACGGCACGATCACCGTGACCCAACCCGGCGACATCCGCATCGACAGCTACCCGCAGGACGATACCACGCTCGTCACCGTCAACTCCGGCCAGGTCGAGGTCACCGGTCCAAGCCTCTCCGAGTACGTCTCCAGCGGACAGGCGCTGAAGCTTACGGGATCGAACCCGATCTACGCGCAACCGGTCCAGCTCTATCCGCCGGATGACTTCGACAGCTTCGACCGTCAGCGCGACCAGATTGAGCAGGCCGCCCGATCTGCGCAACAGCAGTACGTCAACCCCGACATGATCGGCTACAGCGACCTCAACCAATATGGCGAGTGGGCTCCCGAACCCGAATATGGAGCTGTCTGGTATCCGCGCGGTGTCGTTGCCGGTTGGACTCCGTATCACTACGGCCACTGGGCGTGGATCGCTCCCTGGGGATGGACATGGGTTGAGTCCGAGCCCTGGGGCTTCGCTCCCTTCCACTATGGCCGCTGGGCCGTCTTCAACGGACGCTGGGGCTGGATTCCCGGACCACCCATCGTGCGCCCCGTCTACTCGCCTGCGCTTGTTGCGTTCGTCGGTGGATCGGGCTTTTCAATCAGCGTCAACATCGGTGGAGGCGGAGGCATCGCTGCATGGTTCCCGCTCGGCCCACGTGAACCCTACATCCCCTGGTATCACGCCAGCACGGCCTACGTAAACCGGGTCAATGTCACCAATATCTACAACCGCAATGTCACCGAGGTGCGCAACGTCTATATCAATAAGACGACAAACATCTACGTCAACAAGACCACAATCAACAACATCACTTACGTGAACCGCAACGTGGCGACCACGGCCGTTCCGCAACACGCCTTCGCCGCAGGACGCCCTGTTGCGCAATCCGCCGTTCGTGTCGACCAGCGTCAGCTTGCGCAGGCACAGATCATCCAGCATCCGATGGTCACGCCTGCCAAAGCTATCATGGCGCCGGCTCCCGCACGCGCTGTACCAGTCAACGTGCAGAGGCCCATGTTGCAGACGCGCAGCGGATTAGCGCAGGCCGTGCCGGGAGCGCACGCAACGCCCGTCCCGGTGCATCCGCTAACGCCGCAGCAACAGCACGAGCCTGCACGGCCAACCGCGCAGGTCCCGCAGCAGGCACGACAGCAGGTTGAGAACCGCACGCAGACACCTGAGGTGCAGCAGCCTCGTCCAGAAGTGCAGCAGCAACCGGCACGCGAGATTCCTCATCCCGCACAACAACAGCAACGTCCCGAACAGCAACGTCCTGCACCCGCTCCAGTAGCTGCCCAACGTCCTGCCCCGCAACAGCGGCCTGCGGAACAGGCACGCCCACTTGTAAACCGCAGCGAGCCACCGGCTCCACAACCCAACTTTGAGCAGCAGCGGCAGGCCATCGAGCGCAACGACCCCGGACGTCCTCTCGGCCCGCATCAGGTTGAGAACATTCGCAACGGACGCCCCGCCGGTCCTGCGCAGCAGCCCGAAGTTATCGGGCATGCACAACCACACGCGGCTCCCGAACGCTCGGCTCCTCCTGCACGGGAACCGCATCGCTAAAAACACGACATGCGGAGGCAGAATAGCAGCCTCCGCATGTCGTGAAGATTCAATTGCGCTGTGCTAGCCTGAGACCCATGCGCGAGGTCACTGTCTTCGTCGGCGGCTCGATCGGCTCTGACCCATACTCTCCTCGAACATGGTCCGGCTCCTCGGTCCATCTACTGAAGGCGATGGCCAAGGCTGAGCTGCTCCACGCAGCTGTCGGCATCCACCTGCCGAAGTTGAGCCACTACGCAACCCTGGCCAAAAACTTCAACACAAATCGCAGTGTCTGGCGGAAGCACTTTTACTTCGATCCATCCTATCGTCGAGCTCTTACCGAAGCTGCGGCCAGAATTCCCGTCGAGAGTCCCGTGCTGATGCAGATCGGCCACATGTTCTCGCTGCCGAAGGCCTTTCCTACACACAAATGCATCTCCTATCACGATGGCAACCTGGCCGAGATGATCTCGAGCGGCTTCGGCATCGACGGCGTTTCGAATATGCGCATCGAGCAAGCCCTCGAGTACGAGCACGAAGCGGCGCGCTCCATGACTGCCGTCTTCACCTTCAGCGAGTACCTGCGGCAATCTTTCATCCATGCCTATGGCGTACCTGAGAATCGTGTCTTCAATGTCGGTGGTGGCATCAATCTCGACGACCCACCCGCACCCGACCCCGCGAAGACCTACACGGCACCGCGTATTCTTTTTATCGGCACCGAGTTTCTCCGCAAAGGCGGCCAGCAGCTTCTTGAAGCCTTCCGCATCGTCCGCGAACAGATTCCCGCAGCGGAGCTGCATATCGCAGGCCCCACACACGTCGACAATCTACCAGCGGGCGCGACGCTGCACGGACATCTCTCCAAATCCGATCCCACACAGAAGCAGAAGCTCGAACAACTCTTCCGCTCCGCCAGTATTTTTACGCTGCCGTCCCTCTACGAGCCCTTCGGCATCGCCCCGCTCGAAGCCATGCTCTATCAACTTCCCTGCGTCCTCACCAACGACTGGGCGCTCAAGGAATTTGTTACTCCCGGCGTCAACGGCGAACTGGTTGCCAAAGACTCCATCGAAGATCTCGCCGAAAAAATCACCATGCTGCTCTCTCAGCCCGACCGCCTCGCAACGATGGGCCGTAACGCGCGCGAAACCGTGCTCAACCGCTATACCTGGCCTGCGGTTGCGGGACGGATGGCTGAGATTATTTCCACCCTTTGAAGCAGCAATCCCTCGCACCCCGCAGAAATTCGCATCTCAAAAAACAGGAAACCAGGAATTAAGGAGAGGACTCTTCATGGAGATCAAACGCAATGGCTCGCAGGCTTCAGCCAAAGGGCCAGCGGACTGGTTCACGGGAACAGTGCGCATCGATCCACTTTTTCAGACCTCTGATCCTGCACGCGCTCAGGGAGCCAGCGTTACCTTCGAACCTGGCGCACGCACAGCATGGCACACGCATCCGCTTGGCCAGACGCTCATCGTTCTCTCCGGCGCAGGCCGTGTGCAGCGATGGGGAGGACACGTCGAAGAGATCCGGCCTGGCGACGTCGTCTGGTTCTCGCCCGGCGAAAAACACTGGCACGGAGCATCGCCAACCACTGCCATGACGCACATTGCCGTACAGGAAGCGCTCGAAGGCAAGGTCGTTGACTGGATGGAGCATGTCACCGACGCACAGTATCGCGGCTAATATGATGCATTGCAAAAAGAGCGGAGGCTTCGGCCTCCGCTCTTTTTGCTGCATGAATACCGACTACGCTGCATTGCCGAACGCGGCCTGCTGCCGCCGCGAGAAACCGACCAGCACCAATGCCGCAAGACCTGTACCGAGCAGTACGTAGGTTCCCGGCTCCGGGACAGGGCTCGTCGCGTTGATTGTGAAGTTCACTGTCGCCAGCGTGTCGAAGGACGAAGGGTCGAGTCCGCCCAGGATCGAGAACGTTCCCGTATAAACACCGGGAGCGATTACCGTCGGCAGCGTCACGGTGAAAAGCGATCCCGTAAAGCTGTCGCCGCCTGACATCGACAGCGGGAAGTTGATCAGGAAGTCCGTGTCGTCGAGCGTCAGCGGAACATCCAGGTGATTCACGTTATCGCCGTTCAGATACACAGCACCCAGCTTGTCGCTGATTGCAACCGCCGTCGCATCGAACGTCAGCGTGCTGCCAGCCACCCCGCTCTGCACCGGGTTGCTCAGGGTCAGGTTGATCGTATCTGCCGAGGCCAGCGGCACGAACAGGAACGCCGCCACAACAAACATCCAAATCGAAAGGGCCGTTTTCTTCATCATGAGTTTCTTCCTTTTCTCTAATAAATTTCTTTGTTTCGTTAGGGCAGAACTACGCGGAAGGTGCCGCTGAAGGTGCCGCCTGCATAGGTTCCCCCGAGCTTCTCAACTGCGGCTGCGCCAGAGTTGCCGGCCGATGCGGGGAAAAGGACGGTCACGGTCGTTGAAGCCCCGGGCTGCACATCTCCCAACGCAACAGGCAGCGGAGAAGCAGTTGCCGAACCCAGCGTTGCTGTCGTCAACGAGACCGATTGTGCTGTGCCGGTGCCTGTGTTCTTCACCGTCACCGTCGCCTGATATCCGCCGTCAATCTTGCTCAACACGGCCGACGTTGCCAGTTGTACTGTGCCTGCCACCGGAGGAACCGTGAAGTAGGCCACCGCCGGATCGTGGTCGCTGATGCGCGACGGAAGCGAAGCATCGTTCAGGTTCACCAGTGGAAAGTCCGCATCGATGTGCGCATAGACAAGCCGTGTGTTGCTCGGCACCAGATCGCTGGTGACCACAACGTGGTCAAGCACCTGCGCGCTGCCGGTCTCCACGTAGCTCTGACGCTGATCTGCCGGAAGCAGCGTGACTAGATCAACCAGAGCGGGATTCGCCAGCCCAGCCACCGGAGGCGTCACCACCTGCGATGCCGGAACCGGATTGCCCTTGGTGACACCAAGCACATCGACGAAGCCGTCGGAGAACTCGAAGCCGTTGTAGTCGCCGACAGTGATCACGTGTTCGCCCGCCGCCTGATAACCCTGAATCAGCTTGGCCAGATACTCGGCCTGCGCCTCGCGCTTCAGGCGAACCGTTGCGCCGGTAGAAGTCGGATCATCGACGTTGATCAGCGAGCGCTGATGCACATCGATCACCGTGATCGGATAATCAGGTGCCGTGCCTCCACGTTTCACACCGAGGTGCAGTACCAGTGGTGTGCGGTCGTTGAGGATTGCCTGGCTGCCGGTCGAGTTGGTGAACGTCGTTGTCAAGCCAAACTGCTCTGCCCGGACCGTGCTCACGCGCGTCGATTTCACCAAGGCGCCGGTGTTGATGGCACTGATGTCGTTGCCGAGGAAAAGGTATGGAACATAATGCGGATCAGTCTGGCCCGCTGCAACGGCATCTGTACTGATCTTGTTGGCAAGATCGGTCAGCACCGCCAGGTTTTCAATTTCCTGCATGCCGATCACGTCCGGCGTGTTGAGGATGTTACGGATAGCAAGCGACGCCTTGTTCAGCCTGCGCTGATAAGCCTCGGTCGTCACCACAACAGCCGAGCTTCCCGGATTGTCCTGGTCGGAGACGTCGTTGTAGAAGCGCTCCATGTTAAAGCTGGCAACGGTGAACTCGTTGCCAGCCTGAACCGGGATCGGTGCCGGTGCCATACCGCCGGTGATTGTCGGATGGTTCGTCGCATCGAGGATGATCTCCGGATAACCGAAGGAGAAGTCCATGACGCCCGACAGTCCCGTTAGCTGAGTATTGCTCGTCAGGTTGATCGCAGATCCACCGAAGGTCTTCGAATCGATATAAAGCAGCTCGGGGTTCGAGTCCCAGATGGGAACGCCGGCGGGCAGCGGGCCGTAGGCCGTGTCCGTGATGGCGACGCCAGGCTCGCGGAAGGGACGAGGAACGCCCGTCACTACGCCGTAGAAGCGCCCGTTCGAGATGTTCGTCTCGGTCGATTCGGTGAGCGAAGCATCTGTTCCGCTGGTCGTCGTCAGCGAATCAATCGCGACGCGCATGCCTTCGAACTTCGCGAACTGATAGATGCCGCCCGAGGGCGAATCCATCGCCTGCGTAATTGTCACCGCAGGAGGAAGCGCATTGCCATTCGAGAGCAGAGCAAAGGTCTGCGGTCCATCGATCTCCGTTCCGGGAGTCAGCGAAGTCGTCGGATACGTCGACACCTTACCCGAGACCTGCACCTCATTGCCGATGGCGATATAGGAGGGCTTCGCCGTCGATCCCGTATAGATCAAGATGCCCTGCGGCGTCGACGCCGTCGTACTCGCGTCCTTCGCCTCGATATAGAAGCCGTTCGACTTCACACCGACCACGATGCCGCTGGTTGTCACCGATTGCCCGGCATAGGGTGAAGGCTTCGCCGACTGGATCTGCTGGATCGAAACCGTCTGCGGCGGTGTTACAACCGTGAGCGCGATGCTCGTCGATGCTGTGCGCAGCTCGGAGTCCGTCGCTGTGATCGGCAGCGAGAAGGTTCCCGTCACCGTCGGCGTCGCCGAATAGGAGTAGATATTATCGCCCGCTGTCACATCGCCATTGGTACCGTCATCGACCAGAGGCTGCGTCGAGGAGCCGCCGATGGCGCTCAGATCGGCCTTCACCACAATGCCCGTGCTCGCAGGATTCGTTCCCGGAGTCACCGTGACCGTCAGGAGCGTTGGACTGCCCTGGTTCACCGTCGAAGGCGTCGCCAGTCCGGCAGCCTTGATCGGACCAGAGCCGATCGGATTGCACGGCGCCAGCATCGAGGCCGTATTGTGCGGTACAGGAGCTGCAGCGGAAAAATCCGTCCCGTTGTTCTGGTTATCGACACACGCATTCGTACGAACCGCTGCCGTTGTGTTCGACAACAGAGGCCCCGGCGTGCCGAAGTAGCAGCTCGGGCCGCTTGCGCCACCAAAGCCGAGATAGTCGACCACACCGTTCGCGGCAGTCGGGCATCCTGCAGAACCGGTCAGCGCGTTGGTCGAACTGACCAGCGCGACCTTGCCCGCCGTCGCGCTCAGGTTGAGTGTGCCAGTCACGTCAGGCGTGGGCAGGTTCGTCGTGCCAGCAGAACCGGCCGACTCCTGAATCAGAAAGTATTGCCCAGGCTGGAGCGTGACCGACGCCGGAAGCGCCGTCACCGAATAGGTGCTGCCGGTGGAACTGGCATATTGCACGCTGTAGCCGTTCAGCGTCTGGGGAGTCGTCGTCGGGTTGAACAACTCGATGAAGTCGTTCTTATAGGTTGCGCCTGAGTTGCCGCCACCGCCGTAAACCTGCGAGATCACGACGTGGGTTGGAGTCTGTGCCGCGCTCGGAAGAAGACCGATCCCTAGAAGGGCAAAGGCCAAGCACATCAACCGCGTACCACCAAAGTTGTATGGGAACATGCCGAAATCGTACCGGAGCCCACCCTAAAGTCACGATAAAAAATCAGCTAATTTACTGATCTGCAACATGTTGAAAGAATTTTCGCATTTGACCACCAACGCCTTTTCTTTGAGATCTTTGCGTCCTGCCCCTCAAAAACAACCTGGGTTTGACCACCTTTTTGAAGCGTTTAAGTGCCTGGGCGAGCACAAATCTTTAATAAAGATAAAAAAAATTACAAAAAATAGTTGATTAACATCCAAAACGTAATCAATACTCTCTCCACACGTCAGAAAAGCTTTCCCTTTTGAGAGGTCACGCTATGTCCTGTCTCAACGCTCCCCGTTTTTGCCACGTCTCCCAGTCCTCAGGCAGCAGGTTTGTGTTTCGATTCCTGCTCGTAGCTCTCCTTTTCTTTGCATCCACACTTCCAGGAAGATCCCAGGCTGTAAACGCTACCTTGCGCGGCACGGTGATGGACGCAACCGGCAGCGTCGTGTCCAAGGCAAAGGTCGAGCTCTACGAGCCCCTGACCGGCCAGAAGGTCCGCGAGGCCACCTCGAACGACAACGGCGACTTCGAACTCAGCGAACTGAAGCCCGGTACCTACGAGCTTCGTTGCAGCGCACAGGGCTTCAAGCAGTTTGTGGCGCAGAACATCATCCTTGACAGCGGCCAGGTGCGCCGCGTGAATCCATCGCTGGCACTCGGCGCAACGACGGACGAGGTCACCGTCTCGGCGGGCGCTGCCGTCATCTCAACTGAATCGCCGACACTCAGCGGGCTGTTCACGATGAAGCAGCACGACGAATCGCCGCAGGTCATGATCTACCCTGCGATCTATGGCATGCTGACGACGCTCGCCGGCGTGCAGGGCGGCACAGGCTCTCCCATTGCGAACGGCCAATCACAGCAGCAACAGTCGCAGACCTTCGACGGCATCGCCAACGACCTGCAGGGTAACCAGAGCAACAACGCAAACTTCTTCGAGCAGGTCTCAGCCTCGCTCTTCAACGCTCCGGCAGAGAGCGCCGTTCCCGTGCAGATCAACCTGGTCACTAAGCGCGGCACCAACAAGTTCCACGGCAGCGCCAGCTATCGCATCTACGACTCGGTCTTCAACGCGCGCGGCTACTTCACCACCGTCAAAAGCCCTTACCTACAGCACGAATGGAATCTTGAGGGCGGAGGCTACATCTGGCGCGACCGCACCTTCTTCTACGGCCAGTGGTTCGCACAGAAGATTCCGCTGGGCTACCAGTCGCTGGCAAACGTTCCCACGATGGCGATGCGCTCCGGGGTCTTCTCAACACCTATCATCGACCCACAGACCGGTCAGCAGTTCCCCAATAACACCATCCCGGCCTCACGCATCAGTCCGGTGGCCAAGGCCTTTCAGGACAACTACATTCCAGCCCCGAATAACGGTCCGGCAACAAGTCAGGCAAACAATTACGCCTTTCAGTTCCCCTTCAACACCGACCTATACCGCGGCGACTGGCCGATGGCCCGCATCGACCATCAGTTGACCAAGAACAACTCCTTCTTCGTCCGCTGGCTGATGCGTCAGACGCCTTACGTGCTGAACAACGGTCTTCCTATCCTGGTGTGGACCCGCAACCGTCGTCACCAGCAGTGGGCCGCGGGCGATACGCACCTGTTCACGTCTCAGATGGTCAATGAGTTCCGCTTCGGCTATTCCACGGACTACATGGTGGATGGCCAGACCAACGCCGGGCAAACACCTCCAGATGGCGCGCAGGTGCTGGCCACCACCGGACTGCAGGGATCGAATCCTAGCAACAGCAAGGGACAGGGATTCCCCAGCATCTCCTTTGGCGGTTCAGGTTTCACCGCTTTGACGAACGTTGCCGGAGGCGTCAAAGCGGACAACCACATTACGACGTTCGCAGACACGCTCACCTGGCAAAAGGGACGCCATGTGCTGAAGTTTGGCGGCTCGGCAGTCCACTTCAGCAATTACTACGGCTTCGTCAATGACTACGGAGCGTTTAGCTTTAATGGCTCCGTCACGAAACCAGGTGCGCAAGGTACTCCTGATTCGACCTATGCTGATTTTCTGCTTGGTCTTCCTCAGCAAAGCCAGCGCACGAATCCGCTCAGCGGCCGCACACTGACTCTGAACGAATACGGCCTGTTCGCGCAGGACTCGTTCAAGATCTCGCCCAAGCTGAACATTGACTACGGACTGCGTTGGGATATCTACGGCACGCCAACCGCAAGCGATCACCTGATGTATAACTTCGACCCAACAACAGGAAACGTCATTGTCGATCCAGGTGGAATTGCGAAGGTAAGCCCGTTCTATCCCAAGACGATCACGGTTCAGTCCGGCAGTGTGCGGGCTCTGGTTGACAAAACCAACGTCGCTCCTCGTATTGGTGCGGCCTATCAAATAACGAGCCATTCCGTCCTGCGTGGAGGCTATGGCCTCTATATCTCGCGTCTGGGCGCTTCCAATACATTCAACAACTTCCTCCCGATCAATCCGCAGCTGGGATCGACCGGGCCGTTCTCGATCAGCGAGACCTACATCAACAACTCAACTGGAAGCGCATTTTCCTTCCCGAACCCTTACCCAGTCAACGGTACGACGTCGGCTCCCAGTCAGAGCATCCTGGGCTACCCGCTCCAGACCAATCATGGCCATATCCATCAATTCAGTGCGACCTACGAGATAGAGATGCACAATATCGGTTTCCGGGTCTCGTATGTCGGCTCCAGGAGCACGGGCCTGAACTATTCAGTCAACATCAATAAGCCCACGCCCAGCACAACGGCTTGGACGGCAGCGCGCAATCCTTATCCTCAATTCGTATCGGCAACGATGGTCCGCTACAATGGCAGCGCGAACTATAACGGCCTGCAGTTCGACGTGCGCCGCCGTGTCGGCTCGTTTACCTTCACCGCCAACTATTCCTTGTCGAGCAGCCAGGCAAACTTCCTGAACACGGAGAACCCATACAACCTGCTGGCCCGTTATGCGAACGATGGCCTGACACGTCGGCACTACAGCTCGAGCACACTGTCCTATTCGCTTCCATTCGGCCATGGCAAACGGTATCTGAACGGAGCCGGAGGAATAACGGACCGTGTCGCGGGCGGCTGGTCGACCAACGTAATCACCTACCTGGCGTCGGGCACCTGGTTTTCGCCATCGTTCACGGGCTCCGACCCCTCACACACCAACACCACGACAGGATTGCCGGATCGGGTAGGTGATCCCTTCGCCCCTGGCCCCGTTGCTAATAACCCCTCCTGCACACCTCCTCCCGGGCAAACGCCTCACACAATCGGGCTATGGTTCAACCCATGTGCTTTCGCTGTTCCACAGCAGGGAACCTTCGGCAATGCACTGCCGAACAGCCTGACAGGTCAAAATCTATATCAGACGCACGTCTCGATCATCAAGAGCACTCCGATCACCGAGCGCGTGAAGTTCAACTTCATCACCCAGGTCTCCAACCTGTTCAACCACGCACAGTTCGTCAACCCCACTGGAAGTATCACAGGCACCGGCAGTCGCTTCACCAGCCAGATTGGAACCTTTGGCGGGTACGAAGTGGCTACGCCTCGGCAGATCACCTTCCAGGGCGCGTTCGTCTTCTAGCTGTGTGATGGAAATACTGAAGGGCCTCGCTTGCGAGGCCCTTTTCTTTTTAACTTTCGGGTTTTTAGATCGGTTTACGCCACGCGACAGATCAGGCACTTTAGGTAAGCAGTCTCGGGGAGCGTCAGGATCTCGGGATGATCGGGTGCGGCAGCGCGGGTTTCGAGCACCTGCACGCGGCGTCCTGCGTCGGCTGCGGCTGCGGCGGTGGCAGCGACGAACTCTTCGCGTGCGACGTGGTGCGAGCAGGAGCAGGTAATGAGCTTTCCTCCAGCGCGAAGCATGCGCAGAGCGCGCAGGTTCATCTCCTTATAGCCGCGCAGCGCGCCTTCAACGGCGCGTTTCGATTTAGCGAAGGCGGGAGGGTCGAGCACGATCGTATCGAAGCGCTGGCTGGTTGCGTCGTATTCGCGCAGCAGCTCGAAGGCGTCGGCCTCGATCCAGTCGACTTCGGCGCGCAGTTTAGGAGCGTTGAGTTCCAGATTGCGGTCGGCCACTTCGAGTGCGGCGCGGCTGACATCGACTCCAGTGACTCGATCGCAGTTTTGTGCCAGGTGCAGCGCGAAGCCGCCTTGATAGGTGCAGATGTCGAGTGCAACGCCGTGCGCGTGCGCTGCCGCGGCAGCGTAGTTGAGGCGTTGATCGAGGAAGGCTCCGGTTTTCTGTCCTGCGCTGGCGTCGTAGTGAAAGCGGAGATTGTTGATGGTGAAGATAGTGGCGAGCTTCGCTTCGGGGCTTTGTTGATACAGCGGCTCGGATGAAGGAGATTCCAGCTCTTCAAGCTCGCGGATGCGCGGGTCGGGCCGCTCGACGATGGTATGGACGCTGGAGCCGAAGCGTTCTCGAACGACCTGCGTGAAGGTTGCGCGGAGGTCGGGCTGCGCGGTGCCTTGCGCGAGAAGCTGCAGGATGATGAGGTCGTTGTAGCGGTCGGCAACGATGCCGGGCAGTGCATCGGCTTCGGCGAAGACGAGCCTTGCGGAGTCGTTTTGCTGGCTGGATGGGGCCAACGCCTCGCGGAGGTCGAGGGCAGCGTTCAAGCGCTCGGCGACGTCGACGAGATATGTCTCGCGGCTGAGCGCGGGCTGCGTGCTGACCATGCGGACGGCGATCTGCGAGGCCGAACTGTAGAGGCCGGAGCCAAGCGGGATGCCACGGCTGTCGACGACGGTGACGAGCACGCCGGGCGCGATGGCATCCTCTCCCTCGCGGGGGATGAGGGTTTCGGCGTCGGAGCGATAGACCCAGAGGTGACCGGCACGGAGCCTTTCGGCGGCGCGGCGGGTGATGGAGACGGCGGGGCCGTGGGACTGTCCTGCGACGGTTTGCGGCTGTCGCTCTTTTCGCTCTCGTGACATCTCTTCATCGTCGCATAGTCCCTACCCCCACCCCCATCGTTTTTGCGCAAAGTATTCAGAACATGAATCTTAGGGGCACGGTCCCTAAGCTAAGTCCTGAAAAAACGCGGGGTTTGACGGCAAAGTATTGATGCAAAAAGAATTAGCCTCCGAATTTGGGCCGGAGGCTGGTCTTTTTTCAGCTATGTTTAAAGTTTAGCAAATTGGATGGGGTCAATCGGCAATCGGGATCTGCTTTGGAATGTGTGAGTTGTGGGGTTTTTGGGCTTGACAAGGTTATGACGCAGTGAGGGTTACCGGGAGCGTTGTGAGAGAAAAGGCGCTCCAACGAGGAGCGCCTTTTCTCTTTGATGGGTTGTAATTTTCAGGGGCGCTGGTTGAGTGCGTTGTTGCGGATGGCGACCGAGGCCGGGGTGACGACCGGGGCTGCGGCTCCGACGATCTCGGTGATCATGCCCGTTCCTGCCGTGGTAGTTCCGAGGTTGGCGACCCAGACGTTGCCGGATTTGTCGATCGCGGCGCGGAAGGGGTTGTAGAGCATGGAGCTGCCGTAGCCTGCTCCGCCGGACTGGGCGATGCCGGTATTGAGGAACTCTGAGACGGAGCTGTTGCCGGTGTTGACGACCCAGACGTTGCCGAGTCCATCGACCTGAAGATCGACGGGACTGCTGAGGCCTGCGCCGGAGTAGGGGCTGCCGGCGACGGCAGTGCCCGATCCGGTGAGGTGGCTCAGACTGTTAGCGGTGTTGTTGGCGACCCAGGCTCCGCCGGAGGAATCGACGGCGATGCCGAAGGGGCCGCTCAACCCGGCGCCGGAGTAGGGCGAGCCGGTGCCGGCGGCTCCGTTGTTGGAGAGCACTTCAACCTGATCGGCTCCGCTGTCGGTCATCCAGATGGCACCGAAGGGATCGAGGGCGATATCGACGGCGGCAGAGGCACCGTTGGTGGGGAAGTTGATGCCAGACGAGCCGCTGGCGTTGAGCTTGGTGACGGTGGCATTGTTGTTGCCGACCCAGACGTTGCCGTATCCGTCGAAGGCGATGGGACCAGGACCGACGATGCCGCCGCTGTTGTAGTTGCCGGAGGCGACTCCGCCGGAGCTGCCGAGGCGGGCGACGGAGTTGTAGGCATTGTTGGTGAGCCAGGGGCCGTCGTAGGGGTCGATGGCCATGTGGCCGTAGGCGGCTCCGTTTTGCGGATAGGAGCCGATGACGCCGGAGGTGCTGGAGAGGACGCTGATATTCGACGAGCCGGGTGAGGTCGTGCCCTGTGCGAGTACCCAGGCGTTGCCCTGGGAGTCGATGGCGAGATCGTAGGGCTGCTGGAAGTCGGGGGCGACGAAGTCGAGGGAGATGGTCCAGTCGGGGGGAGCGTAGGCCAGCAGCGGGGTGAAGCTGCCAATGGTAGAGGCGCGGTTGAAGAGTGCGTTGACATTATTGCCGGGGTTGCGCGCGATGGCGAGCGCAGCGGCGATGGTGTCGGTGGGCGTGTGGCCGCCGAAGGGGGTGGCGGCGGTAAAGAGGCGTCCGCAACCGGCGGAGGGGGAGGTGCTGCCGTTGGAGTTGACGCAGGAGGCGAGGATGGCTCCGAGGGTGTTGATCTCGGCCGTGGGTACGAGTGCGATGGAGGGAGCGGAGCCAGGTGCGCGGCCGGTGCGGATATCAACGAGAAGCTGCGCGGTGGCGAAGGCGTTGCTGAGTCCCTGCACGTTGGTTGAGCTGGTGCCGATGTGGGCGTAGTCGAGCATGAAGGGCGAGAGAGCCCAGACAGCGGCGACGGTGGTGACCTCGTTAATCACAAAGAAGCTGGAGGGCGTGAGATCGCCGCAGTAGCCGAGCAGACCCATCAGCGCAAGCGCGGTGTTGTTGGTTCCTGCGGGCAGGCCGGGGTTGCCTCCGGTAATGGTGAGGTAGACGGGGGTGGAGGGCGACGGGCAGGTGTAGGCGCCGGTGAAGTTGAAGCGTCCGTTGGCGTCGGAGGTGACGCCGCGGGTGAAGAGCGGGGCGGAGGCTGCGCCGTATCCGTTGGTGGACGGGGCGTAGAGCTGGAGGTTGGCGTTGGCGATGGGCTGGCCGCCTCCCATGATCTGTCCGCTGAAGTTGGAGCCGGCAACGGAGGATGCCGGTGCGCTGGACTGCATGCTGCATCCCGTGACAGAGAGAACCGCAAGGGCAGCGCCAGCGATCGACAGGACCGAAGCGAGCCGGAAGTTTTTATTCAGCAAGAGACCATCTCCTGGCAGACGCAGCCCTCGTATAGAGGCCGCGCCGCGTGCTATCACACGATTTAAGGCGAGTGCCGATTTGGCAACAATGGCGCGGAAGTTGCAGCAGATTGATAGGATTGCGGCAGGGAGTGTGCGTGCAGACGTTGGATGTGGTTGTGCTGGGAGCAGGCGCTGCCGGGCTGATGTGCGCGATTGAAGCCGGCCGCCGGGGCCGCCGCGTGGTGGTGCTGGACCATGCGGAGCGGATTGGGAAGAAGATCCTGATTTCGGGTGGCGGGCGGTGTAACTTCACGAATATGAATGCGCGGGCGGAGAATTTTCTGTCGTCGAACCCGCATTTTGCGAAGTCGGCGCTGGCGGGGTTCGCTCCGGCAGAGATCATTGCCCTGGTGGAGAAGCACGTGATTCCGTACCACGAGAAGACGCTGGGGCAGCTGTTCTGCGATCGCTCGGCGCAGGACATCGTGAAGATGCTGGAGAGCGAGTGCGCGGCGGCTGGGGTGCGGATTGTGACGCGCGCGGTAATTGAGAGCGTGAAGACGCAGAGTCGCGGCGCGGCTCGGTTCGTGGTGGAGACGAGTGCGGGAGGTTTTGCCGCGGCTTCGGTTGTGGTGGCCACGGGTGGCCTTTCGATCCCGAAGATGGGCGCGACGGACTTCGGCTATCGGCTGGCGGAGCAGTTCGGATTGCGGGTTGTGGCTTGCAGGCCGGCGCTGGTGCCCTTGGTCCTGAGCGAAGACGATCGGGTGCGGTGGTGCGATCTGTCGGGTGTCTCGACGGAGGTTGTGGCGGCGGCGGAAGTGACGGCTGGCGCGACGAGGGCGACGGGGGCGAAGCGCGCGGTGCGGTTCCGGGAGAAGATGCTGGTGACGCATCGCGGGCTGAGCGGTCCGGCGATACTGCAGGCCTCGTCGTACTGGATGCCGGGGACAGCGATCGAGCTGGATATGACTCCCGATCGCGTGGGTGTGGTGCGTCCGCTGCTGGAGAAGAACGCACGGCGCGATGCGGGTGCAGCTGTGGCGGCGTTGCGTGCGGTGCTGCCAGGGCGGCTGGCGGAGCGATGGGTTGCGGCAATGCCTCCGAAGGGCTGGACGAATGCTGCGCTGGAGGAGTTCGAGCGTGGGTTGCATACGTGGCGCGTGGTGCCCGTAGGGACGGAGGGCTATGCGAAGGCTGAGGTGACGGCCGGTGGCGTGAGCACCGATGAGCTGCATGCAGCAACGATGGAGAGCAGGAAAGTGCCGGGGCTGTACTTCATCGGCGAGGTGGTGGATGTGACGGGCTGGCTGGGTGGGTATAACTTTCAGTGGGCGTGGGCTTCGGGTGCTGCTGCGGGACGCGCGGCGTAAGAAAAATTAGAGCGTTCTTATCCTTTTCCGATACTGGATGCATACTTCGCACGGATGCGTCATTGACTTGAGGCAGTGTGACCGATGAGCATCAAGAGCAGGTGTCTGCGTAGAGCAGCAAGCACGCCTTATGGGCCATCGTTTCTTTCGGCAACTCGTCGCGGTGCATATACGTCTTGTGACGGCGGCGATGCTGCTTCTTCCGCAGGCGATGACGGCGCAGCAGACGGGATTGAATGCGGCGTGGCAGCCGCTGGGTCCGGCGCAGGTTGCGACTGCATCCTACGGCAAGGTGACGGGGCGCGTGACGGCGATTGCCGTCGATCCTGTCGATGCGACGGGCAATACGGTTTATGTGGGAACGACAGGCGGCGGCGTGTGGAAGTCGACGAACGCGCGCGCGGCGGCTGGGTCGGTCGCATTTGTTCCTCTGACAGATACACTTCCGGTGTTTAGCGCGAATGCGCGCAGTGCGGCGGTCCCTTCACTGTCGATTGGCGCGCTGTCGGCGCAGAACAATATTGTGCTGGCGGGAACGGGCGATCCGAACGATGCGACGGATTCGTACTCCGGCGAGGGGTTGCTGCGCTCGGCCGACGCTGGGCTGACGTGGACACTAACGCGCAGCTCGCAGGATGGCGCGAACGGCACACACAGCTTTGCCGGGCTGGCGTTTGCCGGGCTGTCGTGGAGCACAGCGACGCCAGGAACGGTCGTTGCGGCCGTGTCGCAGTCGGCGCTGGGCGTGCTGACGGGCGCAGCCGATCCAACGAACAGTGTGATGGGCCTGTACTACTCGACCGATTATGGCGTGACGTGGCGGATGAGCACGGTGATGGATGCGGGCCAGTATGTGCAGCGTCCGTTGCTGAATGGCGGGAACCACGGAGGCAATGCGGCGACGGCGGTGGTGTGGAACCCGGTGCGACAACGGTTTTATGCGGCGATACGTTTTCATGGGTATTACGAGTCTGCCGATGGCGTGACGTGGACACGTCTGGCGCAGCAGCCGGGAGCAGGATTGACGACAGCGGCGTGTCCTGCGAATACCGACCTGCAAGGATCGACCGGCTGCCCGATCTTTCGTGGTGCGCTGGCAGTTGAGCCGATGAGCGGTGATACGTACGCACTGACGGTAGACATCAACAATCGCGATCAGGGCCTGTGGCGCGATGCATGCAGCGCGACGGGGAGTGTGTGCGCAGCGAATGTGGCCTTCGCTCAGAGGCTGGGTGGCAGCTCGCTTGAAGTTGGCGGCGGGAGCACGGCGATTGCGCAGGGAGACTACAACCTTTCGCTGGCCGCAGCGGCTGCGGGGGCCGACACACTGATTTATGCGGGTACGGTGGATCTGTACCGCTGCAGTCTGACGGCGGGATGCTCGACGATGCGCAACGCGACGAATGCGTTGAATGGGTGCGTCGCTCCAGCGCGGGTGGCACCTGCCCAACATGCGATTGCGGCGATCGCTACGGCGGGGCAACCGACATTGCTGATCGGCAACGATGGCGGGATCTGGCGCTCGACCGATGGCGTGAATCAGCAGGCGACGCCGTGTTCGGCGGATGATGCGACACACTTCGACAATCTGAACGCTGCGCTTGGCTCGCTGGCACAGGTGCAGAGCCTGGCGCATCATCCGACGGATGCAGCAACGTTGCTTGCAGGCATGGGTGCGAACGGTACGGCGGGAACGACGAGTGCAGCGACAGACGGTTCGACGGTATGGACGCAGCTTGCAACGGGCGAGGGCGGCAATGTTGCTATTGATCCGGCGAATCCTGCGCTCTGGTATGTGACAACGGCGGCAGGTGTAAGTCTTCGCCGGTGCGCGAACGGAGGCTCGTGTACGGCGGCAGACTTTGCGGGTACGCCGACGATTGGGCCGGCGCAGGTGTCACGCGACCTGACGCTGATTCAGACGCCGTGGCTGCTGGACCCTGTTCTGACTTCAAATGCCATCGTCGGCACGTGCCGCGTATGGCGCGGCCCGGGAAACGATGGGACACAGTGGTCGACGGCGAATGCGATCAGCAGCATGTTGAGCGGTCCGCAGTCTTCGGCATGTACGGCGGCGAATGGTGTGGTGCGGTCTGTCGCCGCTGGTGGAGCTGCTTCGGGTGCGACGAGCGCGCAGAATGCGGGGTCGCAGGTGATCTACGCAGGGCTTGCCGGAACGTTGACGGGCGGGGCGAGCGCGGGCGGCCATCTCTTCGTAACCCAGGCCGCGGGTACAACAACAGGAAACAGTACGTGGAGCGATGTGACGAGCTCGCCAGTGACGACGCCGGGAGTGACGCCTGCGTTCAATCCCTATGGGTATGACGTCTCGTCGATCTTCGTCGATCCGCACGACGCGACGGGACGCACGGTGTATGCGACGATCCGAGGCTTCAACAGTGCGCATGTATATCGGTCGACGAATGCAGGCGCGAGCTGGAGCGATGTGACACGCAATCTGCAGAATGTGCCAGCGAATGCTGTTGCGGTTGACCCAAACGATGCCAACACGGTGTATGTGGCGACGGATGGAGGCGTATATGCAACAACGCAGATTACAAGCTGTGAGACGACGAACTGCTGGAGCGTGTTGGGGACGGGCCTGCCGAATGCTCCTGCTACCACGCTGATTGCGGCCGCTGCGATGCCGACCGGCGATGGGCGCGCGGGCGAGTTGCGTGTAGGAACGTATGGACGTGGCGTGTGGCAGATTCCGCTGCTGACGGCATCGAGCGCGGCGCAGCCTCTGATGACGATTTCGCCGACTGCGCTAAGTTTTTTCAGCCAGGCGGTGGCGACGCAGAGCGCGGCGCAAATCGTAGCGGTGACGAATACGGGTCTGGCTTCGTTGCGAGTGAGCCAGATTGCGATCTCGGCAACACAGCTGCCGCTCGGGCCGCAGGCGGAGTTTACCGAGACGGATACCTGTGTAGGCGCGAGTATCGCGGCGGGGCAAAGCTGCAGCATCAGCGTGATGTTTGTTCCCGCGGCGGCGGGAGCGCGGTCCTCGACGATGACGGTGTATGCGAATGTTGCGGGAGGCCAGGGGACGGTTGCGCTGAGCGGCACGGCGACAACGGCGGGCGCGGTGGTGCTGACTCCGGTGGCACTGAGCTTTCCGCAGACGGCGGTCAACGCGACGAGCGCGGCGGAGAATATCACCGTGTCAAACACGGGCGGCTCGACCATCGCGTTGGGAGCGGCCTCGGTAACGGGTGATTTTGCGATTACAGCGAATACGTGCAGCTCGACACTGGGAGCAAGCGCGGGCTGCACCGTGGCAATTGCGTTTACGCCGAAGACCTCGGGTGCGCGAACGGGGACGTTCAGCATTGCGGGCAACGGCGGTCCGCTGACGGCAACGCTGAGCGGCGGTGCGGTGCTGCCTGCCACGGATGCGCTTGCGCCGATGTCGTTGACGTTTGCAGCGCAGGCCCTGGGCACGACGAGCGCGGTGCAGCAGGTGACGCTGACGAATACCGGCGATGTGGCGCTGACGCTGATTGCCGCGCAGACGACGGGCGACTTTGCAGCGACGAATGCGTGCGGCAACTCGCTGGCGGCTCACTCTACGTGTGCGGTGATGGTGGTCTTTCAGCCGAAGTCGCTGGGGCTGGCGAGCGGCGTGCTGACGGTGAGCGATCAGTACCGCACACAGACGGTGGCGCTCGCAGGTACGGGTGTGGCTCCGGCGGGGGTTTCGCTGTCGCCGTTGTTTGGGCTGACGTTTCCGGCGACAGGCGTGGGGTTGAGCTCGGCCCCGCAGGCGGTGACGCTGACGAACAACGGCGGCGTGCCGCTGGCTTTGTCGACGCTGGCGATCAGTGGCGACTTCGTTGTGGTGCCGGGATCGAATACGTGCGGAAGCACGGTGGCAGCGGGCGCAGCGTGCTCGTTGCAGATTGCATTTGCTCCAGGCGTGTCGGGAACACGTAACGGCGCGCTGACAGTAGCGTCGAATGCGCCGAATTCTCCGCATACGCTTTCGCTTGCCGGGCCCGGTGTGGACTTTCGGCTGGAGGGGAATGGATCGACGACCGCGACGATCGCGAGCGGGCAGAATGCGGTGTTTCCGCTGCTGTTTACTTCAGGGGCTGCGGTTGCGGGGCAGAGTGCTGCGTTGACGTGCAGTGGCGCACCCCAGAACGCGAGCTGCAGGATTACACCCGCGACGATGGCGATTGACGGCAATGCGACGACCGTGGCGGTGACCGTGCTGACAGGGACGACGAACGCTGCGGTTCGCAGAAGCGGGGAGATGGGGTGGGCTGTCTTACTGCTTCCGGCCGGCGTGTTTGCCATGCGGCGCAGGAGGATCGTGTCGGTGCTTGCGTTGTGCGCTGTGCTGGCGGCGAATGGATGCGGGGCGGGGAGGCTGATTCCCTCGCGCACCGGGCCGGGATCGGGCGGAGGAGGAGTTGTGACTCCGGCAGGGACCTATAACATGACGGTGACTGCGACGAGTGCCGGTCTGACTCGTACGGTGAATCTGACACTGATTGTGCAGTAAGAAGGCACAGCCGAAGCTGTGCCTTCTTGTTCAAAACATCAGGTGAGCTAGCAGCGGACGATCTTGGAGGACTCGATGGCTCCGGTTGCGTTGCGGGTGTCGATGACGAGCTTAGCCTGTTCGACGATTTCGGCGAAGTCATAGAGCGAGTGGTCGGTGTGGACGATGACGCAGTCGAATTCGCCGACGCGGTCGAGCGGCGTGGAGTGCAGATCGAGGTGGTAATGGCGTCCGTGGCCTACGGTTTCGAAGAAGGGATCGTTGTAGGCGACCTCGGCTCCTTCGTGACGCAGCAACTCGATGATTTGAAGCGCGGGTGATTCGCGCAGGTCGTCGACGTCGCGCTTGTAGGCGAGGCCGAGTACAAGCACTTTGGCTCCGCGGAGTGTCTTGCCCTTGCGCGCGAGAGCACGCGATGTCGTCTGCACGACGTAGCCGGGCATGGCTTCGTTGATCTCGCCAGCCAGCTCGATGAACCTGGCCTGGAAACCGAACTGCCTGGCCTTCCAGTTGAGGTAGAAGGGATCGACCGGAATACAGTGTCCGCCGACGCCGGGGCCGGGGTAGAAGGCCTGGAAGCCGAAGGGCTTGGTGCTGGCCGCCTCGATGACCTCCCAGATATCGATGCCCATCTTCAGGCACAGCTGCTTCATCTCGTTGACGAGTGCGATGTTGACCGAGCGGTAGATGTTTTCGAGCAGCTTGGTCATCTCGGCGGCAGCAGGCGTGGAGACCCTGACCGTTCTGGTGAAGATGCTGCCGTAGAGTGCGGCGGCTGCCGTTGTAGCGCGCGCGTCGACGCCGCCGATGACCTTCGGAATCTCGCGGCGCGGGGTGATCATGTTGCCGGGATCTTCGCGCTCGGGCGAGAAGGCGACCATGACGCCGTTCAGCGCGTCGGGAATCTCATTGGCTTCGCCTTCGACACCTACGGGCATCGGATTGTTGACGAGAACTTTGACGCCCTGACGCTTGCCATGCCGGTTGATGGCCTCGACGATGATCTCTTCGGTGGTGCCGGGGTAGGTGGTGCTCTCAAGCACGACGAGCTGACCGGGACGCAGATGCGGAGCAATGGCCTCGATGGTCGAGGTGACATAGCTCATGTCGGGCGTATGGTCTTCGTTGAGCGGGGTCGGGACGCAGATGAGGATGGCGTCCATGGCAGCGATCTCGGCGAAGTTCGACGTGGCGCGGAAACCGGAGCGTTGTGCGGCGCGGATGTGGTCACGCTCGATGCGATGGATGTAGGAGCGCCCGTCGTTCAGGCTCTCTACCTTGGTGAGATCGATGTCGAAGCCGGTGACGCGGAATTTTTCTTCGCTGAAGAGAAGTGTCAGCGGCAGTCCCACGTACCCAAGGCCGATGATGCCGATCTGAGTCGTTCTGCGATCTACAGCTTCAAGCCAGCCCTCGAGCCCTTCGATACCGGATGCAAACTGGGGAGTTCGTGCAAAATTTGTTGGCGTCACTTTGATCTACTCTTCTTTCTGTCCAGCAAATTCGTCGCGGTACCATCGAACCGTACGGCGCAAACCTTCTTCAAACCCTACCTGCGGCACGTAACCCAATGCCTGCGAAGCAGCAGAGATATCCGCAAGCGAATCACGCACATCCCCCTCCCGCTCAGGGCCATATATAGGTGGATGCTCGAAACCGAGTAAGGTTGCTAACAACCCGAAGGTTTCGTTGAGGGTATGCCGCTGGCCGCATGCGATATTAAACACGCGACCTGCCGCCAAAGTTGCGGTGGCATGCACGGCAAGCAGGTTGGCACTGACCACATTTTCAATGTGGGTGAAGTCGCGGCCCTGCTCCCCATCGCCGAAGATGGTGGGACGTTCGCCCCGCATCATCATCAGGATAAAGCGCGCCATGACGCCGGAATAGGGGGAGTCGGGCACCTGCCGGGCGCCGAAGATGTTGAAGTAGCGCAGGCAGACCGTCTCCAGCCCGTAGACGCGCCAGTAGGCCTGCATGTAGAGCTCGCCGGTCAGCTTTTGTACGGCGTAGGGCGAGAGCGGCTGCGGGGCCATCGTCTCCACACGCGGGAAGCCGGGCTGATTGCCATAGGCCGACGACGACGCAGCGTAGACGACGCGCTTCACGCCCGCCTGACGCGCTCCTTCGAGCACATTGAACGTGCCGTCGATGTTCGTTTCGTGACTGGGACGCGGCTGCTTGACGCTGCGCGGCACGCTGGGCAGCGCACCCTGATGCAGCACATAGTCCATGCCCTCGCAGGCGCTGAGCACGGCAGCAGCGTCGATAAGATCCGCGCGCCGCAGGTCGATCCGGTCGCGGATGGGAGCGAGGTTCTTCTCGAGGCCGGTCTCGAAGTTGTCGAGCACGCGGACGCTGTCGCCACGCTCGACCAGAGCATGGGCAAGATGCGAGCCGATAAAGCCTGCGCCGCCAGTTATCAGATAGTTCGCCAAAGTGTGTACAGGTTCCGATCTTGTTTGAACTGAGGATTTTGACGTTTTGCGGCAAAACAAGGACTCAGTTTTTGATGAGTGGCGGCCGGATACCGGCTGCATGACGCGTATCTGCGTCGTTACGGGAACCATGCCCCCTTCCTAGAGTTAGCCACGTACGAGCCTTCCGTTACGGAGATGAAAGCGCTCGCCGCGCCAGACGATGGTGTCGTCGGCGAAGCTCCAGGCCCAGAAGCCGAGACCGAAGAGGTCGCGCAGCGGCAACAGCCACAGATCGCGCAACACCTGTCCGTCGCGCAGGATGCCGACGCCAACGGCCAGCGCCACTGAGACACGGGCCAGCACTGCGAGGGTGAGCAACGTAAAGCTCCACAGCTCGAAGCCGCTGGCGATGACCGCGAGCATCGCCCACGGGACGCAATAGGTCACGCCCAGGCCGACGTAGCCCATCTTGCGCGAGTCGCGTGTGGACCTCGACCAGCGGAGCTGGTGCTCAGCAAAACCGCGAAAGCTGTAGGCAGGCACCGAGGTTTCGACGACCTCGTCGCAAAGCTCGACGCGATAGCCTGCGGCGGCGATGCGCGCGCCCATCTCGTAGTCGTCGGCGAGGCACTCGACCAGCGGCTCGAGGCCACCAGCTGCGGCGAGCGCGGTGCGGGTCATGGCGAGCGTCGAGCCGAGGCCGAAGCGGATGCCGCCCTCGAGCCTGCGCGCCGTCAGGACGCCGGGGAAAAACTCCGTCGAGATGCCGAGCGCTTCGAGCCGCGACCACAACCCGGCGCGCTCGGCCGTGTGTCCGATATAGGGAGCCGTAACCATGCCGACGGGTGCATTGTTCTTTGCAGTGCCGGGAGCGGTGAAGCACTGCATCACGCGCGAGAGATAGTTTGGGGAGACCAGGATGTCGCTGTCGTTGATGATGACGTGCTCGTGACGCGCCTCGCCAAGCATCTGGATAAGGTTGCTGACTTTCCCGCTGGTGCCGAGGCGCTGGGGGCACTCGACCAGGCGGATGGCGCTGGCGGGAAACTCAGCCATCAGGCGGCGGATTTCAGGCACGGCGGGGTCGTCCATGCTGGAGACGCCGAAAAGGATCTCGTACTCGCCTGCGTATTGCTGACGGCAGTGGCTGACGAATCCGGCGTACATGCGCTGGTCTATGCCCTTGATGGGCTTGAGGATCGACACCGGAGGAGCAAATGTCAGGCCGAGCGGGCGGCGGCGGACGGTGCGGTCGAAGTCGCGCGCACCCCATAGCGCGAGCGCCATGTAGACGATCCCCGCCACGGTCACCAGCGCGGTTGCACACTCGATCCAGATCGCAAGCATTCTCTTAAAGGATACCGGCTCGGGGCGACATTGCGACGATGTGGAGCAGGGTCCTGGTTATTCTTGTGACCACAGGCAGCGGTGTCCCCTTCCGGACATCGACGCGCGCAAATGGACACCCGGCATCCTCCCTTATCCAGTCAAGTTGCAGAAAAAGTGCGAGTTGGCTGGCTCTATTTTTGGTCTGTAACGTGCTATTTCTCCTGCACGGCAAAGTCTGCCCGATCGACGACCCAGGAGACGACCCCATGTTCAGCACACTGATGCAGGATGTACGTTTTGCGCTTCGCCAGCTGCGGAAGACCCCCGGCTTTACTGCGACTGCGATACTGACGCTGGCTCTGGGTATCGGTGCGAACGCCGCCATTTTCACGCTGGTGAATGCCGTGCTGCTGAGAAACCTGCCGGTGGTCGATCCGGCGACGCTCGTTCATATCGGCGACAACAATGACTGCTGCGTCGGTAGCGGCACTCCCCGTGACGACGATTTCGCGCTCTTTGACACCAATACTTACGAGCAGATCAAAAAAAATGTGCCGGAGTTCGAGGAGTTGGCCGCGATGCAGGCGGGATTTGGGTACCGTCCTGTCACGGTGCGGCGGGATCGCGCACAGGAGTTGGCCCGCTCGGTCATGGGCGAGTTTGTCTCCGGCAACTACTTCGACACCTTCGGCCTCAAACCATATTCCGGACGGCTGATTACCAATTCGGATGATGCAGCAGGCGCACCTGTAGTTGCCGTGATGAGCTACCAGACCTGGCAGCATGATTACGCAGGCGACCCTTCCATTGTCGGCAGCACCTTCTGGGTGAATACCAAGGCCGTGACCATTGCGGGTATCGCGCCGAAGGGCTTCTACGGCGACCGCCTGATGACCACACCGCCGGACTTTTATTTCCCCATCGAGGGGATGCCTGTGCTCGCGAGTGTGCCTTACGTTCATAACCCCGGCTCGCGCTGGCTCTATATCGTCGGGCGCATTAAGCCAGGCGTGCAGATGGGCCCGCTTAACGACAAGATCAATGCGCTGCTCAGGCAGTACGTCGCAGACACACGTGCCTACAGCAAAGATAAAGATCGGCTCGCGAAGGTCCACACTGTGCTTACGCCCGGCGGTAGCGGCATCCAGCATATGCAGGAGCAGTACGCTTCGAACCTGAAGATGCTGATGATGATCTCGGGCATCGTCCTGCTGATTGCCTGCGCCAACATTGCCAACCTGCTGCTGGCGCGCGGCATGGCGCGCAAAGTGGAGATGTCCGTGCGTACCGCACTGGGTGCATCCCGCACGCGGGTCGCGCGCCAGCTGCTGACGGAAAGTATCGTACTGGCCATCTTGAGCGGCATTGCCGGACTGGCCGTGGCCTATGCCGGAACGCATATGCTGCTGGCGCTGGCCTTCCCGGATTCGACGGCTGTGCCGATCGATGCCAACCCATCGCTTCCTGTGCTGGGCTTTGCCTTCCTGCTGTCGGTGGTGACGGGCGTGCTCTTCGGTGTCGCTCCAGCGTGGATCGCCTCGCAGGCCGAGCCTGCCGATGCGTTGCGCTCGGGCTCGCGCACGACCACTTCGGGAGCTACGTTGCTGCAGCGCGGACTGGTCGTCCTGCAGGCTGCGCTATCGCTGGTGCTGCTGGTTGGCGCAGGGTTGTTCTCGCAGAGTCTGCGCAGGCTGGAACACACGGACCTGAAGCTCGACTCACGAAACCGCTACATCGTCCATATCAACCCGCAGGCGGCAGGTTATTCCGTCACACAGATGGAAGCATTCCAGCAGACACTGGTGGAACGCTTCCATGCTTTGCCCGGTGTCGTGAATGTCGGCATCAGCAGCTACACCCCGATGGAGGACGACAACTGGGGCACCGGCGTTCAGTTGCAGGGCAAGCCTTCTCTCCAGTCCGATGCATCCATTGTGCGTGTCAGCCCGGAGTATTTCGACTCCGTGGGGACGCGCGTCGTGATGGGACGCAGCATCAACCGAAACGATACTCCGTCCTCACCGACGGTCGCGGTCGTCAACCAGGCCTTTGTGAGGAAGATGTTCAACGCGAATGAAAATCCTATCGGACGGCACTTTGGTGGCGATGTGGAGAGTGCGGGCGATTACGAGATCGTCGGCGTGGTGGAAGACACACCGTACCAGGCCGTGCAGTGGAAGGATCACCGCATGTACTTTATTGCTCCGGTACAGCGGCCACCCAGCGCTGCCAAGGAGCCCATCGAGCAGGACCAGTCGCTCTACCCCGGCGCGATCGTCATCCAGACCGACCGTCCCATCAGCAACATGGCTGCCCTTACGCAGCGCACACTGGCCTCCATCAATCCGAACCTGACCATCGTGCGATTCGATACCTTTGACGAGCAGATCGCCGCCCAGTTCAACAATGACCGTCTGCTGGCGCGGCTGACGATGCTCTTCGGCATGCTGGCGCTGCTGCTGGCCACCGTGGGACTCTACGGTGTGACTGCGTACAGCGTGGCGCGGCGGACCAGCGAGATCGGCATCCGCATGGCGCTGGGCGCAGAGCGCGGAAGTGTCGTCGCCATGGTGATGCGCGGCGCCATGACGCAGACCGTGTTGGGCCTCGCCATCGGCGTTCCCATCGCGTTTCTCTGCGTGCGCTATATCAAGGCGCAGCTTTATGAAGCGTCGGGCATCGATCTGAGCGTACTGCTTCTGGCGATCACGACGCTGATCGTGGCCACATCGCTGGCGGGCATGATTCCTGCGCGGAAGGCGGCTTCCACCGATCCCGCAAAGGCTCTGCGGACCGAGTAGCTACTCGTACCGGAGTGCGTCGATAGGATTCAGATTGGCAGCCTTCCATGCCGGATAGATGCCGAAGACCAGGCCGATGGCGCACGAGCAGAGGAACGCCGCAATCACCCAGAACACCGAAACGGACGACGAGAGGATGTACTTCAGCCCGAAGGCCAGTCCGCTGCCGACGAGGATGCCGATGAGGCCTCCCAGCGCGCAGAGTGTTACGGCCTCGAGCGTGAACTGCGTGAGGATGATCCTCTTCGTCGCGCCGATGGCTTTGCGCACGCCGATCTCGCGCGTTCGCTCGGTGACGCTGACCAGCATGATGTTCATTACGCCTACGCCACCAACCATCAGGCCCACAGCAGAGAGGCCGAACATCAGCAGGAACAGCGAGCCGGTGATCTGCGTCCACAGGCGCGTCAACGAGTCTGACCCGAAGATGGCAAAGTTGTCTTCGGCTTCGTTGCGGACTTTGCGGCGGCGGCGCAGCAGCTCCTGAATCTCGTCGGTCACCAGCTGCTTGTTCTTCTGGTCGTCGAACTTCACGCTGATCCAATAGTCCAGCACCTCAGGGTGCAGCTTATGGAAGGTTGAAACCGGGAAATACGCAAAGTTATCGTCGGGATTTTTGCCGCCGCCGAACGGAGCCTTGCGCTTTTCGAGCGTGCCGACCACGGTGAAGGTTCTGCCCTCGATCTGGACTTCCTTGCCGATGGGATTCTCCGCGGCGCCGAACAAATCCTCGGCGGTATCGTGGCCCAACACGGTCACATCAGCGGCGCGTTCCTCATCCTGTTCGGTGAAGTACCGTCCTGCGGCGATGTCGAAGTCATACACCTGCGTCACTGAAGGTGTATCGCCCTCGAGCGAGACATTCTCCGACTTGTGCTGGCCGTACTTCGCGGTAACGGAACCCTGGCCGAACTGATGATTCGTGTATTGCAGGCCGGGCGAGACCGCGGCGACGTGCGGAAGCTGTGCAATGGCATCCGCGTCGTCGCGCGTGAGCTGCTTGCGCGTCAGCATCTCTGTCGTCGGCCGTACGCCGATCACGGGAAAGCGGAAGACCCAAAGCACATTGGTCCCCATCGTCTCCACCCAGGCCGAGACGTTCGAGTTCAGCCCATTGATGACCGACGAGATTGCGATCACGGTCACCACGCCGATGACAATGCCAAGAATCGTCAGACCGGAGCGCATCTTGTTGGCGCGCAGCTGATCGAACGCCATCTTTACTGCTTCTTTCTGGTCGCCAATCTTCATCGCCTGCTCCTTATATCTCCGACCGCAGCGCAACAATCGGGTCGAGGTCTGCAGCTTTACGCGCCGGATAGACGCCAAAGAAGATACCAACGCCAGCTGCGACAACCAGCCCGGCAAAGATGCTCCACAGCGCAACCGACGAAGGGAAGCCGAGCAGCACGGTGACCACCTGCGCCACGCCCATGCCGCCGACCACGCCGATGGCACCGCCGGCCAACGCCATCGTCGCCGACTCGATGAGGAACTGCAACAGGATGTCGCCGCGCTTGGCGCCCAGCGCTTTTCTTACGCCGATCTCGCGCGTGCGCTCGGTTACCGACACCAGCATGATGTTCATAATCACGATACCGCCGACCACCAACGAGATTCCGGCAATCGCGACGGCCACGGCCTCGAAACCTGAGCTGATGCTCTTCCACAGACCGACAAAGGTATCGCTTGTCTCGAGCGTGAAACTGTCTGGGGTTCCCGGAGCATCGTGGCGGAAGGAGCGCATCAGCACACGCGCCTCGTCGGTTGCCGTCTCCAGCTGCTGCTCGCCCGTGCCTGCCTTGGCGTAGATGGTGACAGTCTTCGCCGTGCCGTAGGTCTTCTGAAACGCGGTTAGCGGAACGGCGACCCAGTTGTCCTGGCTCTGGCCGAGCGTCTTGCCCTGCTTCTCGCCCAGGCCGATCACTGTGTAGGGCACGCCGTCGACGCGAATCTCCTTGCCGATCGGATCGTCGCCCTTCATCAGGTTCTCCTGAATATCGGCCCCGATGAGCGCCACATGCGAGGCGTGATCTTCATCGGTGGGAGTGAATCCTCGACCCTGCACGATGTTGATGTTCTGCATCTCGGGCATCGCATAGGTCTGGCCACGAATCACGGTGTCGGTCGATGACTGCGTGCCGAAGACGATCTTGCCCAGGTTGGTCTGTTGCGCTCCGATCTGCGAACAGTGTTTGCAGTTCTCGGCAATGTAACGATAATCGTCCATCAGCAGGTTCTTGCGCTTCTGGTAGCGAACGTAGTCCGTGTAGTTGGTAATGATCTGCGGCTGCTTGCTGATGGTGAAGACGTCGGCGCCGTAGCTGTTTACCTTGCTGGCCACGTAGACGTTCGCGCCGTTGACCAGCGTCACCACAGCAATCACCGAGGCCACGCCGATCACTACGCCCAGCAGCGTCAGGATCGATCGCAGCTTGTTGGCCCACAACGACTGCAGGGCAATCCTTACCGCTTCCTTAAATTCCATAGCGTCGTACCGGGAACATCCAGTCTACCCCGCCGTAGAAGAAACTACGCTGGCGAAGTGACGAACGTTCCCTGTCCAGACGTAAGCGGGAATAACAGTATCTGTCGCTAAAAGCGGTATCCCACGGAGAACTGCAGCTGTCGTCCGGCCAGCGCTGCCGTCGGCCGGCCGAAGCGGCTGGAGCTGAGCGTGCCGATGTAGCTGGTGTAGTTGGTGCGATTCAACACATTGAAGGCCGAGACATTCGCCGAGATTACCCTCGCATCGTCGCCCTTCGTCTTGCCGATGGCGAAGTCGTGCCCGTAGAGCAGATCCAGCGAGGCCACGCCTCCTCCCTGAAGCGTGTTACGCCCGACACCTGTCGGCCGCGCATTGCCCAGGCCGGTGTGGTAGTAGTCGTTGCCCGTCGTTTCTGTATAGGGAGCGCCGGCATACAGCGTCGCGTTCACGCCCAGCGACAACCAGTGGTCAGGGTTGATGTTACCCATCAGGTTGAAGCGCTGCCTCTGGTCCTGGTTGGAGCGTCCCCATTCGGCGTTTGGGTGGTACTGGTCCTGCGGGAAGGTGTTGATGCCACCGGTGTTGCCCTCGAACCTCGCCAGCGTGTACTGCGCCTGGCCGGAGAACCACCGCCCTGCCTGCCCACGGAAGGAGAGATCAAGCGCATTCAGCAGCGTGCGTCCGCTCGACTCGATCTGCTGTATCTGCCCGTAGCGCAGATCGGGACGCGGATAGTCCGCCGTCAGGCTCGGGTCTGGAGGAAGCATCGGCGCATTCGCATCGCGCGAGCGGAAGCTCTTCGCCTGCACCTGTCCGCGATACGCCGCTGTCAGCGTCACCGATTTATGAATACGCTGCTCCACACCTGCGCTGTACTGGTACGCATACGGCGCTCGCACGTGCGAATCGAAGCGCACGAGGTTCGTCGGCAGCGTACCGGGATCGATGCCGGTCACAGGAAACTTCGGATTCTGCACCTGCACCGAGTGCAACACCACACCATCATGAAGCTTCACCGTCGCCGGAAAGTCGCCGCCCGTACGGTCGTAAAAGACACCGCTGCCCACGCGGAGGATCGTGTTTCCTTTGCCCGGTGAGTACGCCAGCGAAACGCGCGGGGCCAAATTATTGTTGTCGCCGATAAATGTCTGCCAGTCGTAGCGCAGACCCACGGTCAGCTGCGTGCGGCGATTCAGTTTGATCTGGTCCTGAAAGAACGAGCCGAACTCGTTGATCCAGTAAAGCCCACGCCCCACACCCTGCTGCGCCGTATAGACGTATGGAGTCTGCGATGCATAATTAGCCAGCGACGCGAACTTATAGGTACCAAGCCGATTGGTGTGGTCGTCCACGGCGCGACGGCTGAACTGCGGCAGTTGCACCCCGGCGCGAATGTAATGCCGGCCATGGCTCCATGTGATCACCTCATTAACATGGATGGTGTTCTCCGTTTTGGCGACGTCGGCCTGCGCTCCGCCACCGATGAATGAGCCGCTTACCTGGATCGCCTGCGCATTTGTAACACTCTTCGTTACATCCTCGTCTTTTTCGAAGACAACCTGCAATTGATTGATCAGGTTGGGTGACAGAATCAACCTGTCATTGAAGATCAGGTCATCCTCACGTGAGTTGAGATTGTAGCCTGCCTCCGCCAGCGTGATGCCGCCCACGCCCGCGTTCGTGCTGCTGCTGCCCTCAAAGGTATAGCCCACCGAAAGCCGGTGCCTGTCAGAGAAGTCATGCGTCACCCGTATCGAGTACTGCGAGTTGCGATTCGGCGTCAGCACGTTCTGAATGATTGGCCCGTTCGGCCCAACCGCGTTGACCACCGCAGCCGTGTTCTGTTCGCGATACGTTGCTGAGCCGATAAAGCTTGTGTGTCCGCCATTGCCGACCGGCCCGCTTAGGTGGCCCTCGTAAATGCGACGGCTCTCCGGCGGCCGCACCAATGCAAAGTAGTTCTTCGCGTTGAATGTCGAATCGCGCACGATAAAGTTCGCCTCGCCGTGAAAATGCGGTGAGCCGGGCTTGGTGATGATCTCGATGCGGCCGCGACCGGGACGATTAAACTCCGATGAGTAGGGATCGTTGTTGACCCGCACCTCCTGTATCGCTGAGGCGGAGACGCCTGCGCTCTTCATCTCGACACCATCGACGATGATCGTCGCACCGCCCGACGACCCCGACGACGCATCGAGAAACGGAGTCAGCGCAGCGATATAGTCCTGATCGAAGACCGGCAATTTGCGCAACTGGTCGCCCGTCGTCGCTATGGTGTCGCGGTTTTCTGAGGCATCGGTCGAAAGCGCCTGCTCGGCTCCGACCGTCATCTCCTGCTGCACAGCCTCCAGGGCCAACGCCACTCGAAGGGATGCGACGTTGCCGGTCAGATGCAGCACAGTCGTCTTTGCAGCAAAACCCGCATATGCCGGAATCGCCAGCGACAGATCACCGCCAGGAAGACTGCGAAAGAAAAACTCACCCTTGTTGTCCGTCTTCGCCTGATCCAGGACAGACCCTGCGTCGGTCTTCGCCTGCACCGTCACACCCGAGATACCGCTGCCTGTCGGATCGACCACAGAGCCGCGCACCGAAAACCCTGCCTGCGCATAGCCGCACAGACAGACGGCAAACAATGACACCAACAGGGCGGCATGAACTTTCCAACGCATGAAGCGGATGCTAGCCACTGGGGCTTAATTCGGCATGAAGAGATCATCTACTTCTGCCTGCGATAGACCATGGGTTTTGTCTTGTCCCAGTACAGCATCTCCAGCGTATCGCCTTCGATCTTCAGCATCTCGCCATGAAATGGCACGGTTGCAATCGCCTCCGGATTCATGACGAAGGTGATATCCGTGTCCAACTCTTTCAATGCGATCGCACCGGAATCCTTGTTGTAGACCGGCATGCGAATGATTACCGACTTCGCCGCACTGGCCGCTGGAAAGATCGCCATGCCGTCGCGGTCTGTTGTCGCGCTTGCGTCGCCCTTCTCGGTCGTCAGCACCACCTCAAGACGCGGCACGGGAGTACCCTTCTTCGTCGTCACCCACACACGAATGTCAGGCGTGTGCAGCGGCAGGCTGCGTACCAGCTTGAATGGCGGCTCCGTGGGCGGGCGCGTATCGAGCACGACAGTCTCGCCAGCAACGTGCCACTTGCCTCGCGCTGTGTAGTCAGCCGCGCCGTACGACAGCATGTATGCAAACTGCCCGCCACGCTGCAGTACGAGCTCTGACCCAACCTCGTGTTCGCCTTCAAGCACATAGCGGCCTGCTACGCGCTCCGGTGTAGCGCCCTGCGCAACCAAAATCAGCGCGGCGAGTACCCCGGCAACGGAACTTGTGCGCAGCCTGCTCATGTGTCTTTCCCGCCCAACTTGCTGTATCCCGGATGCACACCCGAGACCAGGCCGTGGCTTTCTGCCACACGCGTCAGCAGTCCACTCAGGTTGACGCGCTCTTCTTCGCTCAAGACCGCCAGCAATTTTTGCGAATGCTCGCGACCTACCTTCGAAACAATCGTTAGCGCCTGCTCGCCTTTGCCGGTCAGGTGCAGCGCATAGAGCCTGCGATCCTTCTCCGACGGGCGGCGCTCGATCATGCCGCGCTCCTCGAGATCGTCGATCAGGCCTACCAGACGGCTGGCATGCATTCGCAGCCGCTTTGCGATCTCCTGCTGCGAGATAGCCGGCTCATTGCCGATCAGCCGCAGGATGCCCGCATCATGCGGCGCGAAGCCGTGCGGTTTCAACGCCTCGGCAAACTGCGAGGCGGCATACCCACCCACCTGGGCGATCAGAAAACCGGCTGCAAGCGATGGAGGAGGAGCAAATCGTGCCATGCGGGCATTCTTTCATAAATCTAATCATTGACAAAATTAATAATTACTGTCGTTAATGATTAACGACATGTCGTCCAGGAGAGACTCCATGAATACCCATAACGCTTCGCTTCCCATCCAGCGCTTCCGCGGGCCGCACATCGGCTTCGTCGCGCTCGTCTTCGTTGGCCTCTTTCTGGCCTCGCTCTTTCCCGTTACGGCCTTCGGTGGCATGCCCTACTTCCCAGGCCCGGCCGCAACCGTCGACCAGATGGTCGACTTCTTCTCCAAACGCTATCCGGCCGTTCTGCTCTGCGCCTTTCTGCAGTTCGGCTCAGCGATCCCGCTTGGACTTTTCACTGCATCGGTCGTCAGTCAGTTGAACTTTCTGCGCGTCCGCGCCGCGGGTACCAGCATTGCCCTCTTCGGAGGTTTCCTGACTGCCGCCAACGTCATGGGAACCGCATGCTTTTTGTGGGCAATGACCTATGCCGACGTCTGGCACAGTCCGTCGCTGGTGCAGGCGCTCTACCGCGTCTCGTTCGGCCTCGGCGGCCCGGGCTACTCGGTCTGCTTCGGCATCCTCGCGGCAGGCGTCTCGGTTACGGCGGGCTTTTATCGCCTGCTGCCGCGTTGGCTTGTCGTCATGGGACTTGCCGTTGCCGTCATCGGCGAGCTGAGCTGGTTTTCGATGCTCAACCTCAAATTTGTTCCTCTAATCCCGCTGACCCGCTTTCCGGGATTCATCTGGATGATCGCCGTCGGCTTCGCTCTGCCCCGTCAGCTGCGAACTGGAGATGCATCCGCAGCATGATCCGTACGTTATGGAACTGGTTTCGATATCGCACAGGCGCGGTTGCAAAACCCTATCGCGCCTGTGTAGCCTTTTCCTGAGGAAGCAAGCGCAGTTTATCCTCTCCCGATATCTCCACCTACTGGAAACTGGAAACTATGTCACGGAGTCTTCGCCTCCCCCTCGGTAAAGCCGTATCGCTCGCTGGAGCGCTGCTTCTCTCCGCCGCCGTCACCGGCTGCCGCCAGGACATGCACGACCAGCCAAAGTTCTTTCCGCAGCGCGGAACCAGTTTCTACGCCGATGGCCGCTCTGTGCGTCCGCAGGTTGTGAATACGGTGGCGCGCTCGCAGGCTGAGACGGCCAGCTACTTCACCACCGGCCTGGTGAATGGAGCCGAGGGCGACGGTATGCCCTTCAAGGTGACGCTCGATGTGCTCGAACGCGGACAGGAGCGCTACAACATCTACTGCACACCGTGCCATTCGCGCGTGGGTAACGGCAAGGGCATGGTGGTCGAGCGCGGGTATTATCCGGCGACCAGCTTCCACTCGTATCGGCTGCGCCAGGCGCCGCTGGGGCACTTCTTCTCCGTTATCACCAATGGCTACGGCGCAATGCCTGACTATGCTGCACAGATCCGTCCCGAAGACCGCTGGGCCATCGCGGCTTACATTCGTGCGCTGCAGCTGAGCCAGAACGCAGCTTCGTCCGATGTTCCTTCCGGCGCTCATGTAGTTCCGATTGCGGCTGTTGAGGAGAGCACCGGCTTCTCGCGCGACTTCCTCGGCGCATGGCTCGGCTCATCCTCCACATCCACATCGAGCGCACCGGCTGTCTCCGCCCCAGCGACGACTCCTGCAGCCACGACGGACACGGCAAAGACCGCGATCGCCGCTGCGCCTCTGGCTCCGGCAACAGCGACCAAGCCCGGCAGCAAGAATGTCGAGGTCGCCGGCATAGCTAAGCCTGCAGCACCGCAGGCCGCTGGTGCCGCACCCGCTGCTGAGGCTCCCGCAAAGGGCGACGCTGTGCACGGCAAGGCCGTCTACGCAGCCAACTGCTCGGTCTGCCACCAACCCACACGCGCCGGCATGCCGCCCGTCTTCCCATCGCTGATCGGCGTCGTCGATCGCGTCGGCGAGAAGCGTGTCCGCACCGTCGCGAAGGAAGGCATCCCCGATGCCAAGCCGCCGATGCCTCCGCATCCAGATCTGACCGACAAGGACATCAGCGATCTGATCGCCTTCCTCAAGACCAAGCCCTAAACATACGAATGGGAGCCACGAATCAGTGGCTCCCATTTTGCGCTTGTTCGATCGAGCGCACTAACTCAGCCAGCCTTGCTGGATCGACGTCGCTGATGGCAACGGCATCCAGATCGGCAGTGCTGAACGAGACCAGGTGATAGCCCGCACGCTCCTGCGTCTTCATCGTCTGCGTACTGTTCGTGCGCTCCGTTAGAAATACGGAGACGCGATGCCTGCCGATGCTGTACAGCAGTTGTGCTGCCGGATGGCCGTAAAGATACGCCAGGTTGGCTCCGTCCAGCTTCGTATCCTGCGGCAGCGGTTCCGGCAGGTTGAAGCTGAAGGGAATCTTGCCCTGGAACCACGGCTTCACGGTGTGGCGGTCTGACGAGACGACCTGCGGCTGGCTGTTGGCCAGCGTCGCTACATGTTGGTCGACAACCTCAGCAGCCAGCGACGCGGTCTGCATGGCCGTAGCATCCGCGAGGCGCGCTCGCTGCTCGACCACAACGGCTCCCCCTACGGACAGCAATAACGCTGCGGCTGCAGCCCATCCCGCTAGCGCCATGTTTCGCTGCGTGCCGGTTCGCGGACCGGCGCTCTTATCGCTTGAAGCTGCTGCGGCCTGGTGCGCGGAAATCTGTGACCTGATCTTCGCCTCAAAACCGGCAGGCATCGTATGCCGCTGTCCATTGCGGGCGACGGTATTTTTCAGCAGCGCATACTCCAGCGCATCCGATGTGCACGACGGGCAACGATCCAGGTGCTCCTTGGCGACGCGCAACTCCTCGGCCGCAAGCTGGCCATCAATCAGAGCGTTCAGGGTTACGGCTGAAAGATGCCCGTTCATGCGTTTCGTCCTTTCGACTGACGTTGGCCCTCTTCAAGCGACCGGCGAAGCTGCGCTCGTGCGCGGGCGATGCGCGACATGACAGTGCCGATCGGCACCTCCAGCACAGAGGCAATCTCCTTGTACTTCATCTCCTCCACATCACACAGCAGAACCACCTCCAGCAGCGGAGGCGGAAGCTTCTCCATCGCCTGCATCACGGCCTCCTGATCGGCGAGGCGAAGCAGATTCAGCTCCGGCGTCTGCCGATCGATGGCTCCCTCCAGATAAAGCACCTCGCCGCGTTCGTCCAGTTCGTCCTCGAGTGCGACTGTGCGCCGCGCGGCCAACCCGCTGCGCGAAGTCAGGTACGTATTGCGCAGGATGCGGAAGATCCAGGCCTTGAAGTTCGTTCCCTGCTCAAAGCCTGCGAACCCTTTCAACGCCTTCAGCACCGCCTCCTGCACCAGGTCCTCCGCATCGCCGCTGTTGCGTGTGAGCCAGCCTGCCACGTTATAGAGCGCAGGCAGCAGCGGCAGCGCCAGATCCTCAAAGGTTGAAGGACTGGCCTCTGGTTGGCGTTCTGCGCGCTTCCAGGGCAGTAGGGTCATTCGGGTTTGCTCAGCCTCGCTGCATACGAAAACTGACGGAGCAACGATTTATTCCGCTGTGGCTGGAATAAATTTCTCCGACGGCGGTTTACATCGGCGGAGGATACACACACATGAAGCATATGGAAAACGCCGGGTTCGCGCACGTCTCCCAGGAGCCTGAGCCGGCCGCACAACCTGCAGCTGCTGACGCAGGCGATGGAATCGACCGCCGCAACTTCCTCAGCTGCATGGCCTGGGCCGGAACCGGCCTGCTGTGGAGCGTCGTCGGTGGCGTGCCCACGTCGAAGCTGTTTGCCGCAACGACTGGCGCAGGCAAGGCTGCACCGGCCGCCTCGTTCAGCTTCGTCCAGATCAGCGACAGCCACATCGGTTTCAACAAAGCAGCCAATCAGGACGTAACCGGAACGCTGAAGCAGGCCATCGACAAGATTAACCACCTGCCCACAACACCAGACCTGCTGCTGCACACCGGCGACATCACACAGTCGTCGAAGGCCGCCGAGTTCGACACCGCGCAGCAGATCATCAAGACGGCGCGCGCCGGCGAAACGCTCTACGTGCCCGGCGAGCACGACACCGCCATCGACGATGGCGTGCAGTATCGTCAGCGCTTCGGCAAGGGCGCCGTCGGCAACGGCTGGTACAGCTTCGACCACAAGGGCGTCCACTTCATCGGGCTGAATAACGTGCAGCAGATCGATGCTATGGGTAAGCTCGGGCCAGACCAGCTGGCATGGCTCAAGAACGACCTTGCGCAACTCACGCCTTCGACGCCTATCGTCCTCTTCGCGCACATCCCGCTCTGGATGGTCTACCCGAAGTGGGGCTGGGGAACGGAGGATGGAGCGGAAGCGCTCAGCTACCTCAAGCGTTTCGGCTCGGTCACCGTGCTGAACGGACACATTCACCAGATCGTGCAGAAGGTGGAAGGCAATGTTGCTTTCCACACGGCGACTTCGACGGCCTTTCCGCAGCCCGCACCGGGAACCGCTGCGAGCGCGGGCCCGATGGTTGTTCCAGCGGGCAAGCTGCAAAGCGTGCTTGGCGTCACGAAGATCAACTACATCGCACGGCACAGCCATCTCGCTATCGTCGACTCTTCGCTGGCTGAAAAGGCATGAACCGTACGCACAAGATCATCGCCGGCTGCCTTGTTGCTTTGGCTACATCTGTGCTGCTGGCGCACGCGCATCCGTTCGGCGATGCGGGCCTCGCTGCGCCGCGGCAACAAGGGACGATTCTGCAGCACGCCGACGTCCCTGCTGCGGTGCGCACGACACTGGAGACGAAGTGCGCCGACTGCCACTCCATGCAGCCCCGGCCTCCGCTCTATGCGCGGATAGCGCCCGTCTCCTGGCTGGTCGAGCGCGACATCGTCGAAGGGCGCAAGGCGATGAACCTCTCACAGTGGGACAGCTACTCTGCCGACAAGCAGGAGGAGCTCAAAGCAAAAATCCTCAGCGAGACAAAATTACATAAGATGCCTCTCCCGCAGTACCGTTTCATTCACTGGAGCAGCACGGTGACCGCGCCGGAGATCGACGCCATCGCCAGCTGGGCACGTGGCTCCACTGCGTCCCCGGATATCTCGACAGCCGGACAACCCCTGATGGCAGCCGATGCTGTTCGCGGCAAGCTGGCCTTTGAGAAGCGTTGTACCGGATGCCACTCGCTCGACGAGAACCGCGAAGGCCCACACCTGCGTGGAGTCTACGGTCGCGCATCGGGCTCGGTGCCGAACTTCGGCTATTCGGCGGCGTTGCGTCAGGCACGCATCACCTGGGACGACAAAACGTTGGAGCACTGGTTAGCCGGACCGGATGAGTTCGTGCCCGGCGTCGACATGGACTTCCACGTTGCCAAGCCGCAGGAGCGTGTCGACATCGTGCGCTTTTTGAAGGAGAGCGCAGGCAAATGATCTCTACTACTCGTACCGGATCGCTGCGATCGGCTCGATACGCGACGCACGCAGGGCAGGCAGAAACGAGGCCGCGCATGCAATCGCCGCGAGCAGCATGATCGATCCACCGAAGACCAGCGGATCGCGCGGCGTTGTCTCGTACAGGAAGCTTGCGAGCAGCTTCGACAGCATGACGGCTGCAGCTAGCCCGGTTATGCAACCTATTGACGCAACGACCGCGTTCTCGCGAAAGACCATCGTCATCACACGCGAGCGCTGCGCTCCCAGCGCCATGCGAATGCCGATCTCCGCTGTCCTTCGCGAAGTCGCATAGGCCAGCGTTCCGTAGAGCCCGATCGCCGTCACCAGCAGCGCGCACGCGGCGAAGAAGATGCCCAGCACTGCCATCATTCTCTCCGTGCCCAGCGAGTTGTTGATCAGTTCGTCTATCGGATACACCACGGGCGCCGGAATCGAGGGAGCCAGCCGCGATGCCAGCGAACGCGATGCCGCAACCAGCGGACCCCACGGCCCGTCTACACGCAACACGGCATTCAGCGAGAGCTTTGGCTGCTGGTCCTGCTGGATGGGCACATATGCAGCCGCTGGTGCAGGCGAGCGCACGTCTTTGTACTTCGCATCGCCGACGATCGCAACGACTTCGAACGAAGTCTTCTGGCGCACGCTCACGATCTGGCGTCCGAGGGCTTCTCCGTTGGGGAAGAATTGCTTCGCGGCCGACTCATTAAGGATGATCTTCAGCCCACTGGCCTTCGTATCGTTCCATGTAAAGTCACGGCCTTTGAACAGCGGAATACGCATGGTCCTGAAGTACTCCGGTGCAACACTATTCAGCCAGATCAGGTGCTCTCCGCCTGCCGGGCTGGAGTAACTTCCATTCCATCCCCTGTGGGAGAGCGGTACCTGAGACTCGAAGCTCACGTCCTTCACGCCAGGCTGCGTTCGTAAGCTATCGCCGATCTGGCGGTAGAGCTGGATCAGCTCGTCTCCTTCAAGCTGTTGTTTGTCCATGCTGAAAGCAATGTTCACTACGCCGCGTGGATCGAAGCCCAAACCGGAGCGATAGAGCCGCGCCAGACTTGTTGCCAGCAGACCGGCGCCTGCTACCAGCACCAGCGCGAGCGCCACCTGTGCCGTCATCAGCGCACGCGGCAACAGCTTTCTGCGCTCAGGCGCGCGGCTGGTGTGCTGGCCTTCTTTGATCTGCTCGTTGAGTTCGCTGCCTGTTGCGCGCAGTGCAGGCACGAGGCCAATCAACACCGAAGCGGTTACAGCAATCAGCGCAGAGAAAAGGAAGACACGCATATCGAGTGATGTATCCAGTGCAACGCTTTCACCTGGGCGGCGTCCACCCAGCAGCATCGCCGCCAGTGCATGGCTTACCATCGGAGCGGCTAGCAGTCCGAATGTCGTTCCTGCCAGTGCCAGCAAAAGGCTCTCCATGAGAAGCTGTCGCACCAGCCTGCGGCGTGTTGCACCCAGCGCGAGACGTGTTGCCAGCTCGCGCTCACGCGCTGCGCCGCGTGCCATCAATAGACTCGTGAGGTTGAGGCACGCCAGCAGCAAAATGCCGCCGCACATCGCAAACATCGTCACCAGCGGCTTGCGGAACAGAAAACGTACATACGCAAAGCCATTCGAACCCGGTTCTGCACCGAAGCGGAAGCGGCCTTCTTCGTCTTTGATGTAGCTCGCGGCGTCGCTCGCCGCATGCAGGATCGGCTCTGATATGGCCTGCAGCTGCGCATTCGCCTGCTGCAACGTCATGCCCGGCGCGAGCCGCGCCATCACTGTCAGCCACCACGCATGCATGCCTGCATGGATGTGGTCTCGTGGCGCATCGAGGATGGGATCGGACGATAGCGGAGCGTAGATCTCCGGCTGGGTCGTCGGATCTGCACCTGTAAAACGCTTCGGCATCACGCCGACGACCGTGAAGGGCGTATTCGCAATGACCAGCTTGCGTCCGACGACATCAGGCTCGCCGTTGAACCATCGCTTCCAGAACGGTTCACTGATGACCACGGCAAGCCCTTCCGGGCTTCCGCCCACCTTGTCGTCTTCGGGCGTCAGATAGCGACCCAGCAGCGGAGCCACCTGCATCGCGGTAAAGTACTGTCCGCTCACCAGCACGCCGGGAATGTTCTCGTTGCCAACCTTTCCGCGCACCTGCAGGACGTCGTTGTTGAAGGCAAAGACATTCGCAAATGCATCGTGCCTGTTCTCGAGCGCACGGAAGAACGGAGTGCAGAAGGAGTAGTTGGCCTGTGGGCCACCTTCGTCGATGTGCAGCACGGTCATCTGCTGCGCGTCCGGGACAGGCAACGGACGCAACAGCAATCCGTTGATCAGGGAGAAGACCGCGGTGGTCGCGCCCACGCCGAGAGCGAGCGTCAGCAAGGCGATCGTCGTAAAGCCAGGCGAGCGCATCAGCAGGCGCGCGGAGAATCTGGCGTCGCGCGTCAAATCTTCGAGCCAGCGGAACTGCCACACTTCGCGCAGACGCTCGTGCCAGCGGCGCTGGTCGCCGAAGCGCTTCTTTGCGGCTGTCTTCGCAGCGTCCGCCGACATGCCTTCGCGCAGATACCTGGAGCGCAGCATCTCCTGGTGAAACTCCAGCTCCTCGGCCATCTCACGATCCCGGCGCCGCCGTTGAACCAGCGAGCGCAGCCGCCCAATCAGCTCATGCATTCCTGAAGACATCGGCGCTCTCCTACGAAGCCTGCATCACAAACGCTACGGCGGCAGAAAGGCGCGCCCAACGCTGCGTCTCGGTGCTCAGCCGCTTCTTCCCCTCAGCCGTCAACTGGTAGAACTTGGCGCGACGGTTGTTCTCGGACGCTCCCCATTCGGCCTTCAGGAGGCCGCGTAGCTCCAGCCGATGCAGCGCCGGATACAGAGCGCCTTCTTCCACGCGCAGCAGTTGCTGCGAGGTTTGATGAATCCACTCGGCCACTGCGTAACCATGCTGCGGGCCGCGCATCAATGCCTTCAGAATCAGCATCTCCAGCGTGCCCTGCAGCAACGCTCCGGAGTCGGTGCTCTCATCTCGCATCCATTTACTTCCCTAAATGATTTAGGGAAGACGATAGTCAGCCCACTCGCAGGCTGTCAATCCTGTTGTGACGAACGGTGCTCCTGGCTCACTTGCTGACTCGCTCCTGCTGCGGACTTGCTAAACTGGAGACTGCAGGCGGCCGGACGATCGCTGCCGCTCGCAAGAGCGGGGGAGGAAAGTCCGAACTCCGCAGGGCAGTGTGCCGGATAACGTCCGGGACGGATGGTTCAAGCCATTCGGACGGCCAGTGCAACAGAAAACATACCGCCTTCGCGCAAGCGGGGGTAAGGGTGAAAAGGTGCGGTAAGAGCGCACCGCGCGTCTGGTAACAGACGCGGCATGGTAAACCCCACACGGAGCAAGACCAAATAGGCAGGGACTTCGTCGTCACTCTCCAGACGGCGGATGTGCGTATCGGCCCGGTGCGCCAAGGCGGAGAGACCCGGTTTTGCCGGGAGCCGGAACCTGCGGGTAGGTTGCTGGAGCGGCGCAGTAATGCGTCGCCTAGAGGAATGATCGTCTAAAACAGAATTCGGCTTACGGGCCGTCTGCAGAAGTCTGGACATGGCCCCGAGGATCGCGGAAACGGTCCCGGGGCCGTCACCCCCTCCCCCCTATGTTTCCGGATAAATGCCTTGTTTTGTTGCGATTGCGTGATTTCAACAAGGCAAAATATTCAAAACAGGGGAGTTAGCCCTAAAAATATTGATTCCAAAGGGGTTAGATGCCGAGGTGATGGCTGGATGGGAGCAGGTTTCCCTGTTTTTCGCTCACCTGATTTAAGTGTAGCGAAGTGAAGGAAACTTATCGGCACTTTTTCGCGGCTTTATTTGCTTTGAAATGAGCGATTTGCAATTTTGGGGGGCTTGACAGGATTTTCTGTGGGGTTCCGGGAGGTGGATGGGAATCCGGCTTTCGGAGACGAATGCGAGGCCCCTTGCCAGCTTTAGTATAGCAAGGCGGATAACCAACAAGCGATGGTTTTATCTCCTTATAAATGTGCTGTTTGCATGGTTTGGGCAAGGGCCGATTTTGTTGCTATAAAAACGAATCCCGCGACTCGCGGGTACATCCAAGAAAGGTCCCGCACGGTAATCGAACCCCTATGAGCACAGCTACGACACAGCCCTCGGCTCCGCCGATCGACCCAGAGCTTCCGGCGCCGCTTGGCATGGGAGAAGTGATGCGCATCCCCATGCTGCGCCGTCTTTGGTACGCGCAGGTGGTCTCCGTCTTCGGCGACTTCCTTGCCCTGTTCGCCGTCATCGGCGTGATTACGTTCCAGATGCATGCAACGCCGCAGCAGGTGACCGGCGTGCAGATTGCGTACATGCTGCCGATGGCGATCCTCGGCATTCTGGCCGGTGTCTTCGTCGACCGCTGGTCGGTGAAGAAGACGCTTGTTTCAAGCGACCTGTTGCGCGCGCTGCTGGTGCTGCTGCTGATTCTGGCGCGGACGCCGTGGCACTTCTATGCGATTCTGGCGGCGATCAGCGTTGTCTCGAGCTTCTTCGCGCCGGCCCAGGGAATTGCGATTCGGTCGGCGGTGCCGCTGCATGGGCTTCGGTCGGCAAATGCGCTGATGCAGCAGGTGATGTTCGGCATGAGGATCATCGGCCCGGCGATTGCCTCGTTTATGGTGGCGTCGTTCGGCCCGATGAGCTGTTATGTGCTGGACTCAGTCAGCTTTGTGGGCTCGGCGACCTTGATCGGCACGCTTACATTCGTCGCCGCTGCTGCTGCAAGCGCTACGAAAAGTCACGAGCCGAATCAGGGCGCGCTGGCGAAGATCGGCACGGACATGAAGCAGGGATTCGACTTCATTCTGCATCATGCGGCGTTGCTGTTCGTGATTCTGGCGATGGCGGCGGGCATGTTTGTACTGGGATGTTTTGGTCCGCTGATCGCCGTGTATGTGCGCGACTCGCTGCATGCTTCGACGCGCGCGTTTGGTATTGTCGCCGCCATGATCGGGGTCGGCATGCTAATTGGCATCAACGGACTGAATGCTTTCGGCAAGAAGCTTTCGAACACGCTGCAGGTGTACGGCGGGCTGGCGGGCATCGCCGTGGGCCTCGTCCTTCTGACGCTGCTGCCGTACTTGTGGTCGGCGATTCTGGCGAACCTGATTGTGGGCTTCTCGGTGGCGGGCATTATTGTTCCGTCACAGACGCTGTTTCAACAGGCGACTCCGCCGGAGTTGATGGGCCGCGTGGGCTCGACCTTTATGTCGATTGTGTTTGCAGCGCAGATCAGCGGGCTGGTGCTGAGCGGCATTCTGACGCAGCATATCGGCGTGCGGCAGGTGTTCGCGCTGTGCGCCGGAATGCTGGTGCTGCTGATCGCCGCAGGCAAGATCTGGATGGAACCGAAACCGATAAAGACGGCGTAAAACAACAACTTTTTGTTCAGATTCCGGTTGATTTAAATGAGTGCACATTCGTCCGGCGAACGGTATGATGTGCACTCAACCTTTCGTCCGGAAGCTTCTTTTATGACCCGCCTGCACTCTTTCAAAACCCTCATCGTTCTGTTTGCCTTCACTCTGCTTCCTGCCGCGGCGCAGGAGAAGGCCACTACATTTACTCAGACGGAGCAGGCGATCGTCGATCAGATCAAGACGCTGCGCGCGACCCCAGACACAGAGCGCGGCGCGAAGACCACCACGATTGCACTGGAGATTCGCACGCTTCCGGCGGGCGTGAACAAACTGAAGCTGGCTGTGGCGCTGACGCATCGCGCGACGGAGGGTGACTTCGGCCACCAGACGCTGCAGGCGGTCGCGGATACGCTGGCGGGTGCACTGACCGAGACGCCTCCCCCGGCTGGCAAGGAAGGCGCGCCTGCTTCGCCGTATACCGATCTGGCCAAGCTGGTGCGCTACGAGCATGTGACGACGACGCTGGATACGGCGCCGTATAAGCAGGCGATGGCCGATCTGGCCGCCAATGAAGCTGCGATTGAGAAGGCCGACTTTACGCTGAAGGATCTCGAGGGCAAGGAGTGGACGCTGTCGTCGCTGCGCGGCAAAGTGGTGCTGGTGAACTTCTGGGCGACATGGTGCCCGCCGTGCCGCAAGGAGATGCCGGACCTGGACACGATTGCGCATCGGTTCGCCGACAAGGGGCTGGTGGTGCTGTCGATCTCGGACGAGGACCCGGCGAAGGTAAGTGCGTATGTGAAGTCGCACAACCTGAACTATCCGATTCTGCTGGACCCGGGCCGCAAGACGAATGAGGCCTTTCACATCGAAGGCATTCCGCAGAGCTTCGTCTTCAGCCGCGAAGGCAAGCTGGTGACGCAGTCGATCGACATGCGCACGCAAGGACAGTTTCTGGAGATGCTGGCCGCTGCGGACATGAAGTAGTTTGTCCGTTGCAGGTTGTCAGTAAAACGACCTTAGTGCGCAGCCGGAGCGGGATGCGAGGTGGTGCTGCCTTCGGTCATGCCGAGCGACCATTTGATGGCCTCAAAGTACATGGTGCGGATGTCGGGGTCGCTCCAGGATTCGCGTGTGTGGCCGAGCGTGGAGTAGAAGACGCGGCCCTTGCCGTACATCTTGGACCAGGCGACGGCGAAGTCGTGGTCCTGGCGATGGACGCGCGGGTTGTTGTAGTCGAGCTGCGAGGGATCGAGCGAGAGCAGGACGTTGACGTCGGCGCGCGACCAGTCCATAGGTTGATAGATCTCGTCGAACTTGTGGAACGCGGCGGGGAAGTGGCGGGTTGCGGGGAAGTCGCCGCCTTCGTTGCGGATGGGGGCGTTGAAGGTCATCCAGGGATGCTGATCGAACCAGCCGCCGATCATCTTGCCGTACTCCGGCCATTTGTAGAGCGTGTCGAGTGCGGCGTGAATGCCGACGAAGCCCTTGCCGTCGTCCTTGATGAAGGACATGAGCGCGGCTTTCTGCTCGTCGGTGAGGTCGAGCTCGCCGGTGGTGCTGGCGAAGACGACGGCATCGAAGTAGTTCAGGTTCTTGGCGTTTTTATCGAGAGGCTTTTTGGTGAGCAGCTCGGTGTCGGTGCGGAGGACGGTCTCCCACAGGCCGGTGTCGTGGCCCATGTTGTAGACGGCGGCCATGGCATCGGGGACGGAATCATGCTCGAAGCCCTTGGTCTGGGCGATGACGAGCACGTGGCGGGGAATCTTGCCGGCCGGAGGCGCAGGCTTCGGCGCCGGAGCTGCCTGCGCTGCCGCGTGGATGGTGGTGAGAAGAATGACCGCGGTTGCGATGGTGCAGCAGGCTCTGCGAAAGAGATTCATCTGGATTCGTTCTCCGTTGGGTGCCGTAGTATGCCTTAAATCGTTACGACACTACACTATCGCATTCAATGGGTGGCTCGAGTGATGTCCTGCAAAAAATGCGGGGGTTCCTCGGCTGCGTGCTGCGCACTTCGCTCGGAATGACACACTTCTCAGGCTACGCATTAGCGGGCACAACTACTCGACGCGGAGGGCCTCCATTGGGTCGACGCGTGAGGCGCGGCGCGAGGGAATCCAGCAGGCGATGAGTGCGACGGCGGCCAGCAGCGGCGGGACGAGGATGAATGTCGTCGCGTCCCAGGGTTTTACTCCGTAGAGGAGGCTGGTCGTCAGCTTGGCGGCGGCAAGTGCGAGAGGCAATCCAAGTGCGACGGATATCAGCGCAAGGCGCATGCCTCCGCGCACGATCATGCGCTGCACCTCGGTGGCGCGTGCGCCAAGGGCCATGCGGATGCCGATCTCTTTTGTGCGCTGGCTCACGGAGTAGCTCATGACGCTGTACAGGCCGATCACGGCCAGCAGCAGACCGCTGACGCCGAAGATGGTGAAGAGCGTGCTGACAAAGCGCGGCAGCAGAAGTGCCTCCTGCATGTGCTCTTCCATCGTCTGGACGTGGAAGATGGCAAGCGACGGATCGACGGCGTGAATCTGGTCTTCGATCGCTCTGATGAGTGTTGTAGCGTCGCCTTCGTAGCGCGCCATAATGGTGTAGCCATCCCGCGATGGATCGCTCGCGATGTTCTGTGCAATGGCCCGGTACAGGACAGGGCGCTGCTGCTCGCCGATGGTGCGTGCCTTGGTATCCTTCACAACACCGACGACCTGATAAGGAACACCGCCTCCTGTGACCGTGTGGCCGATGGGGTTGTCGCCATGAAGGTAGCGGCGCACAAACTCTTCATTCACGATGCCGACCTTTGGAGCCGTTGGATTCTCGTCGCCGAAATCGCGGCCGGCAATGCGCGGGATGCCAAGCGTCTCAAAATATTGCGGACCCGCCATGAAAAGCTCAACGACGTTCTGCCCCTGTGGCGCCGGATATCCGGGCACGACGAAGTCGTCGCTGCGATGCTTTCCGGAGAGTGGTACTCCATCTGTCGTCGTTGCAGATATCACGCCCGGCAGCCGTGCGACACCGTCACGCACCTGTTGAAGCAGCTGCACCGCACGCTCCGGCGTGTAACGATGAAGCACCGGATCGACCGACATCATCACAACACCGCGTGAACGGAAGCCCACATCGATGTTTGCTGCGCTCTCAAGCGAGCGTAAAAACAGGCCTGCACCGCATAGCAGCACCAGCGACAACGCAATCTGTACAACAACAAGCACGTTGCGCAGGTTGAAGCGCCTGCCCGGACGCGCAAGGGCCTCCTCGCCCTTCAACGCGCTGGGCACAACAGGACGCGACGCCGTCCATGCCGGAACAAAGCCGCAGAGAAAGCCCGCAGCCACGCTCAGCGCGAAGGTATACAGCAAGACGCGCCAGTCGACATGAACACTGAGATCGGTAGGTACCGGCGCGGGGAAAGTGAAGGACGAGAGCGCATAGGTTGCCCATAGCGAGAGCAGCACACCAACCACGCCGCCGCCCAGCGCAAGCAAGACACTTTCCAGCAAAAGCTGGCGCACCAGTTGCGCGCGTGTCGCTCCCAGCGCCAGCCGCACGGCCATTTCGCGCTGCCGCTGCGCTCCCTGCGAGAGCAGAAGATTCGCCACATTGGCGCAGGCGATCACCAGCACCAGCAGAGCCACACCGGAGACACCCAGCAGAAACATCTGAATCGTCTTCTTGTCTCTTCCAGACAAGGTATCGCCTCGTTCGATATGGAAGCCTCTATTGGCGTCGGTTGCAGGATAGGCATGCGCAAGCCGGTCTGCGATCAGGTCCAGCTCCTGTGCGGCCTGTTTCTGCGTAACGCCTGGCTTCAAACGCGTTGCAATGTGCAGCCACTGCATCTCGCGCGACTCCGGGTCCGGGGCGTTCACTACCAGCTCCGGCAGATCGTCTACCGGAACCCAGAACTGCGTATCGAGAATCTGGTCAAGCCCATGAAAGCCCGGACGCGTTACGCCAACCACCGTATAAGGATGTCCCGATACATCGATTACTTTGCCTATAACCGAGGCGTCGCCGCCAAAACGCTGTTGCCACAACCTGTAGCCCAAAACAATCACTTGCGCATGTTCTTCGTTTGGATTGAATCCTCGTCCGGCGGCCATCTGCAACTGCGTTACATCAAAATAGTTTGCCGTGACCGCCTGTCCCCACTCGCGCTTCGAGTCCCCCTGCATGCCGATCTCAGCGGGAACCGCGTCATTGTAGGCTGCCATGCCGGAGAAGGACTGCGCCTGCGCACGAAGATCGCGATAAAGTGGGGCCGGGAAATCGTTGCAGCACTGCCCATGATTGTACGTTCGATACAACGTCAGCAGAGACGATGGATCACCGACCGGCGGCGGCTTAAGCACAAACCTGCTGACAATAGAAAAGATGGTCGCGTTCGCCGCAATGCCGAGTCCGATAGAGAGCACGACCGTAAAGACAAGCGCGGGCATGCGCGAGAGACGGCGCGCTGAATACGTCAGATCGCCCCAGAGCCGGTCGAGCGTGGACTCCCACCCGGCGTTCCAGACTTTTTCGCGCACGGTTGCGGCTGTGCCTATCTCGGCGCGGGCTGCTTTGACGGCGTCGTCCGGACTCATGCCTGCGCGTACCTTCTCGCTGACCGATTCGCCGATGTAGGCCTCCAGCTCTTCGTCGATCTCGGCATTGCGCGCATGCTTGTCGGCAAGCGCCTTCGATCCTTTACCCAGACTCCGCATCCATCCCATGACGTACCTCGTTCTCTTTCGAGAGGTTCTCGTGTGTTTATGCTTCGAGAATTCTGTTGATGGCGGCTGTCTGCCGTCCCCAGGCTTCGGTTTCAGACTTCAGTGCCTTGCGGCCCTTCTCGGTAAGCGCGTAGTACTTTGCGCGCCTGTTGTTTTCGGTGGCGCGCCACTCCGCCTTGATGCGTCCTGCGCGCTCCATGCGGCTGAGTGCGGGCAGCAACGAGCCGGGGTTGACCTTGAATGCGCCATCGCTGATCTGCTCGATGCGCTGCGTGATGCCGTAGCCGTGCATGGGCATCAGAGCGAGCGTCTTCAGGATCAGCATCTCGAGCGTTCCCTGGATGAGATCGGTGTTTTTGTCGGGCATGAAGCGTCGTCTCCTCTTGATTATCTAGAGGTAATGGCTCTATCACTAGATTGTCAAGAGGAGGTACGGGGAGATGCCGCGGGCGGTTCCATCAATTTTCACGATGAGCAGGCGCAATGGCGGGATGCACGATGCGGGAGCTTTCTCGACTGCGCGCTTTCGCTTCGCTCGGAGTGACACTTTTATTGGTGGGGCCACATTATCTGCGCATAGAGAGTTTTTATATCGCTGTGCGGAACTCCGCGCTGAATCTACACTTAAGTACAGCGCATCTTAAATTACAGCCGCGCGCAAAAAATCCCATGAGCGAGACCTCTTTTACAGCGACCATGCCCGCCGCCGATCGAGTCGACTTCGCATCGGAACAGATTGCTCCGCGTCCGACCGAACCTGCGCGCTCTTTGCTGCGCGTGCTGACGGCAATCAGCTTCTGCCATCTGCTGAACGACATGGTGCAGTCGCTACTGCCTTCGATCTATCCGATCCTGAAGAGCAGCTTCCATCTGGATTTTTCGCACCTGGGCCTGCTTACGCTGACATATCAGGTTGTGGCCTCGATGCTGCAGCCGCTGATTGGGCAGTTCACGGACAAGCGCCCGATGCCGTACGCTTTGTCGGTCGGCATGACCTTTACGCTTCTGGGATTGCTGCTGCTGGCCGTGGCGCCCACCTTTACGTGGCTCATCATTGCGTCGTGCCTTGTTGGTGTTGGTTCGGCGATCTTCCATCCGGAAAGCTCGCGTATTGCGCGCATGGCCTCGGGCGGCAAGCATGGCTTTGCACAGTCGTTCTTCCAGGTGGGCGGGAACTCAGGCTCTGCGATTGGACCGCTGCTGGCCGCGTTTATCGTGTTGCCGCTCGGGCAGAAGGGGGTTGCGTGGTTCGCGCTGCCGGCGATCCTGGGCATCGTCGTGCTTTATCGCGTGGGCCGCTGGTACAAGGCGCGGCAGGCTGAGGCCTCGCGCACGAAGAAGCATGAGCATCACGCGGCGGTGCACCTGTCGAAGGGACGCATCTTCGGCGCGATCTCGATCCTGATTGCGCTCATCTTTTCGAAGTACTTTTATCTTGCGAGCCTGACGAGCTACTACACCTTCTACCTGATCCAGCGCTTTAACACGAGCGTGCGGACCTCGCAGATCATGCTGTTCCTGTTCCTTGGCTCGGTTGCCGCGGGCACGCTGATTGGCGGCTCGGCGGGCGATCGCTATGGCCGCAAGCTGGTGATCTGGATCTCGATTCTCGGCGTGCTGCCCTTCACCCTGATACTGCCGTATGCTTCGCTGTTCTGGACGGGCGTGCTGAGCGTGATTATTGGCTTCATTCTGGCCTCGGCCTTCTCGGCGATTCTGGTGTATGCGCAGGAGCTGCTGCCGGGACGCGTCGGGATGATCTCGGGGCTCTTCTTTGGCGTGGCCTTCGGTATGGGCGGCATCGGCGCTGCGGTGCTGGGGAAGCTGGCCGATCACACGGGCATCATCAACGTCTACCATCTGTGCGCTTATCTGCCCGCTATCGGACTGCTCACCGGCTTCCTGCCGGATGTCGAGGGCAAGCAGAAGCACGCCTGAGGCGTTTCTATCGACGGCAAAACGGCGGAGAAGCCTGCGTTTGATACCATCCTCGAGACTGGAACTTACACAGGGAGCCTTCTGCCTTCTATGCCGAACCGTCGCAGCTTTCTTGTCTCCAGCGGACTGACCGCACTGGCTTCCACCCGCGCCTTTGCGGCCAACGAGACGCTTCGCGTCGGCATCATCGGTGCAGGAGGACGCATGCGCGCCCTGATGGGCGCGGCCGATGCGAGCGGCGTGCCTTACGAGATTGTCTCTGTGTGCGATGTGTATGGTCCACGGCGCGACGAAGTAAAGGCGCGCACCAACGCGACGGCGGCCACGCTCCACACGGACTATCGCGAGGTGCTGGACGATAAGACGATCGATGCTGTCTTTATCGCGACTCCGGATCACTGGCATGTGCGCATTGCCGCTGCCGCTCTTGCCGCAGGCAAGGACGTTTATCTTGAAAAGCCGGTTACGCACACGCTTGAAGAGGGGGCCGTACTGCATAAGGCTGTGCGCTCGTCGAAGCAGGTTTTGCAGTGCGGCATGCAGCAGCGCAGCTGGGCACACTTTCGCGATGCGGTTGGCCTGATCCAGGGAGGAGCGCTCGGACAGGTTCCGCAGGTGCGTACGTACTGGTGGCAGAACTACGGACGCAGCTGGGTGCCGAAGCCGGTCGACACGGCGCAGCTTGATTGGAAGCAGTGGCTCGGCGGCGCGCCAGATCAGCCCTTTACGCTGGAGAAGTATTTCCGCTGGCGCTGGTTCTGGAACTTTGGCGGCGGCGCGATGACGGACCTCTTTACGCATTGGATCGATGTGGTGCACTGGGCGATGAAAGCGGACACACCCTCAACTGCATTCATGCTGGGCGACAAACGGATCTATCAGGACTGGGACTGCCCGGACACGATTCAGGCAGCCTTCCGCTACCCAGACTTCGATGTTGTTTACGAGGGCATGATGGCATCGTCGATCGACGATGGCGGACTCGAGTTTCGCGGTACGGAAGCGACGTTGAAGCTTAACCGATCGGGGATGACGGTGTATCACGAGGGCGTCAAGGCCGACCGCAATCCAGTGCTGAAGGCAGACAGCTTCGAGGACGGCACGACGCCGCACATGCGCAACTTCTTCGACTGCATCAAGAGCCGCAAGGAGCCGAATGCTCCAGTTGAGGCAGGTATTGCTGCAGCGCGCGCGGGACACATCGGCAACCTTGCTTATCTGCATGGCGGCAAGACGACGTGGCCTGCGAAGACGTAGTCGGCTCCTGCGAGGGAGTGGCGCGGTGAATGAAAAAGGGGAGCGGCAAAAGCCGCTCCCCTTTTTTCTGGCAGGATGATTACTTCAACGTGTAGGACGGATCGAAGGTCAGGTCCCGCACCCAGATGTTTCTAAAGCTGAGCGGCTCACTCTTGTCGCCGTGAGCCTGCAGCTTGATGGGAGCCTTGTCGTAGGCCTTGTAAAACGGCTTGCCGATGTAGAGCGTCTGTCCCTGTACCTGGAAGTGGTTCTGCACCACGACGCCATTGAAGAAGACCGTTACATAGGCAGGTGTCTTGAGCGAACCGTCGCTGTTGAAGCGCGGCGCTGTCCATACGACGTCGTAGCTTTGCCATTCGCCGGGCTTGCGTGCCGGGTTTGCCAGCGGGATGGCCTGTTTGTAGATGGAGCCGGCCTGCCCGTTTACGTAGGTCTTGTTGTTGTAGTTGTCGAGCACCTGCAACTCGTAGCCTGCATCGCCCGGCCCTGTCGAGGCCAGAAAGACGCCGCTGTTGCCGCGCGCCTGATCGGAGCCCTCGATGTTGGACGGAATGCGCCACTCGATATGGAGCTGATAGTCCTTGAAGGAGCGCTTCGTTTCGATGTTGCCGACGCCCTTCTCCTTATTCACGGTCAGAATGCCGTCTGCCACGATCCATTTTGCCGGGGTGTGGTCCTGCGCGGACACCCACTCGTCGAGGTTCCTGCCGTCGAAGAGCACGATCGCATCCGACGGCGGAGCTCCAACTGTCGCTCCGGGAGTCACAATCGGGGGCACCGGCTCGTAGACTTCGGTGTCCTGATGCTTAGGCGCAGGCGCGCCAGTGGCTGGCTGTTGAGCCATAAGCGGCAGCCCGAGTGCCATTGAGGAGGCGAGAGCGAGAAGCTTCAGAGAATCGATACGCATAAGTACAGCCAAGATACACCGAAGCCGTGGCCCTACGGCAAATCTCTCGCCGTTTGTGATCGCGGTCACATCTTTTTCTCCGCATCCGTTTCATCCTGATCTTCTTCAGGAGATCGAGCGATGAAACTCCACGTCCTCCAATCCCGCCCCTGTGTCCATGCCTGCAAGGAATGCTCACGACGCTCTCCGAGGCAGCACTGCGATACCCACGCGCCGTGTCCGGGATACGGCACGACCCCGAACTGCCCGCCGCTGATTGTGCTGGCGGTTCAGGAGTGCATCGATCTTCGGCTTATCGATCTGATCCATATGAGGCCCGCACACGCATGAGCACCATAGCCGTTCCCCAGCCCTCCGTCGCCACCGCAACGCGTGAAGAACAGCGCAATTACCTGAACGAATCCCACGGATTGAAGAGCTGGCTGCTGACGCAGGACCATAAGCGGATTGCCATCCTCTATCTGATCGGCGTTACGTTCTTTTTCGCTATCGGAGGCCTGCTCGCTTTCCTTCTTCGGCTCGAGCTGCTGACGCCGGGTTCGGACCTGATGGCGATGGACACCTACAACAAGGTCTTCACCATGCACGGCATCGTGATGGTTTTCTTTGTGCTGATTCCTGCGGTCCCGGCAGTGCTTGGTAATTTTCTGATCCCGCTGATGATCGGCGCGCGGGATCTCGCCTTTCCGCGATTGAATCTGCTGAGCTGGTACTGCTTTGTCGTCGGTGGCCTGCTGTTGCTGTACACGGTCATCAACGGCGGCGTCGATACGGGATGGACTTTCACGACGCCGCTCAGCACACGGTTCGTCAATACGAATGTGATTTCGGCCGGACTGGCTGCCTTTGTGGCCGGCTTTTCGTCGATCTTCACCGGTCTTAACTTCATCGTTACGATCCACCGCATGCGCGCACCGGGGCTGACGTGGTTTCGCCTGCCGCTCTTTATCTGGTCGCACTATGCGGCATCGATCGTGATGGTATTGGGAACGCCGGTTGTCGCTATCGCGATTGTGCTGGTTGCGCTGGAAAGGTTGGTTGGCATTGGCGTCTTCGATCCTGCAATCGGCGGCGACCCGCTGCTCTTCCAACACCTGTTCTGGTTCTACTCGCATCCTGCCGTGTACATCATGCTGCTGCCTTCGATGGGTGTTATGTCGGAGATCATTGCCTGCTTTTCGCGCAAGCGTGTCTTCGGTTATTCTGCCGTCGCGTTTTCGTCGGTGGCCATCGCGCTGTTCGGCTTCTTTGTGTGGGAGCATCACATGTTCATCATGGGAGTGAGCCAGTACTCAGCTCTCGTGTTTTCCATGCTGACCATGCTTGTCGCGGTTCCGTCGGCGATCAAGGTCTTCAACTGGACGACGACACTCTATAAAGGCTCCATCAGCTTCGACGCGCCGATGATCTATGCCTTCTGCTTCCTCGGTCTGTTCGTCATTGGCGGCTGCACGGGAGTTTTTCTTGGCTCGCTTGGCATGGACGTCCATCTGACGGAGACCTACTTTATCGTCGCGCACTTCCACTTCGTCATGGTGGGCTCGGTCATTATGGGTTATCTCGGCGGACTGCATTTCTGGTGGCCGAAGATCACCGGGCGACTTTACCCCGAAGGACCGGCAAAGATTGCAGCGGCTACGATTTTCATCGGCTTCTTCTTCACCTTCGGGCCGCAGTTCATCCTCGGCTACCTGGGCATGCCGCGACGCTATGCGATGTATCCGCCGGAGTGGCAGGTGCTGAATGTCATGTCGACCGCGGGAGCCAGCGTGATGGGACTTGGCTATCTGCTTACGATCATCTATCTCGCCTGGTCGATCTACTATGGCCCGGTTGCTACATCGAATCCATGGCGCGCGTATGGGCTGGAGTGGCAGACGACTTCGCCGCCGCCCACGGAAAACTTCCCGGTCACACCGATTGTGACCCATGAAGCGTATGACTATGCGTCGATCGATGGGACCGACTCGAAGCTGTGCGCGTAAAAGCTCACGCGGCACCCCTCCCAGGTCTGATGGGTGCTCGGGAGAAAGAGATCCATTCCGTAGCTGCAATCCATGCAGCACGGGATGGATCTCGCCTCTCTCTCAGCTATTTATGAGCAATACTTCGCCTGCATGGCAGAGGGCCGAGGGAGAATGATCTGCTCGCCCTGTTGCTGCACCATCCCCTCATGCCGGAACTTTGTAAGCAGCCGGGTCACGGTCTCGCGGGACAGGCCGGCCATGTTCCCAAGCTCTTCGTGCGTGAGCGGCATACGAAACGCGAATGGCTCCTCTGCCGGCTGCTTCCCCATGCCGCCCCAGTCCAGCAGCACGTGGGCCAGCTTGCTTGAGGCCGAGCCAGAGAGTGCGAGCCGGCGCGCGCTCAACATTGCCCCCTCGTACTCCAGGGCCAGCGTCAACGCCGTATTGCGGCTTACGTCGCGATACCTGTCCATGAAGGCGAGAAACTCGGCGCGGCCAATTGCCTTGGCCTCGCACGGCTCCAGCGCTTCCGCGGTGACTTTATGCGTGCTGCCTTTCAGTACGGCCGCCAGTCCCAGCACATCGCCCGGCTTGGCCAGCCGCACGATGAGCAGCTTGCCCTCGGCCGAAGAGGCGGTCAGCTTCATACGGCCGTGGCACATCACGTAGACTTTATCGGCTATATAGCCTTCGTGCAGAGCCAGCTCGCCCGGCTCGAAGTGCGTGAGGTGTCCGATGGACTGAAGGTCGGCGAGGGCATCGGAAGTCAGGCTGCAGAAGCAGTCCTCCTTGCGCACCGCACAGGTTATACAGTCGCGGCTGCCCTGCGCCATGGTCGTGTCCCCTGCGTCTATGCTACGCCTCCGAGGGACATGGCCGCATTTACAATCACCTGAAGCATGATCGCTCACCTGCGCGGACGCCTCCTCTCCAAGACCCCCAATCAGGTCATCGTCGACTGCAATGGCGTCGGCTACGAGGTCACTATCTCTGTCGCCACGTTCTCGGAGCTGCCCGCCGAGAACAGCGAGGCCGCGCTCTTTATCCATACGCACGTTCGCGAAGACCAGCTTGCCCTCTTCGGCTTCGCCACCACGCAGGAGAAGCGGCTGTTTGAAAAACTGCTGACGATCTCGGGTATCGGCCCCAAGCTGGCTATCACCGTCCTGAGCGGCATCTCGCCCGAGCGCCTCGTCACCGCGATTCGCGGCGGAGATCATGCCACCCTGACGAAGATTCCCGGCATCGGGAAGAAGACCGCCGAGCGTGTCGTGCTGGAGCTGAAGGACAAGCTCGACGACCTTGCCATCCCCGATCTTGCTTCGGCGACAGGCGGGGCGCATCACGGACCGGTCGCCGACGATGCGCTTTCGGCGCTGGTTAATCTGGGCTACCCGCGCCCGGTTGCGCAGAAGGCCATCGAAACAGCGATTGAGAAAAACTCTTCCGTCGGAGGCGACTTTGAATCCCTTTTCCGCGCCGCGATGGCAGCAATCCGCTAAATTTTAGCCTCCCGCATAAGCCACTAAATCTAGTTTAGTCAATAATTTCCCTGGAGATATGCACTGAGCGGCCGTTTTGGCAGCCTGCATGCTTGTTACTTCGGCAGAACACCCGCGTGGGAAAAACTGTATGAAACTTGAGATGGTAACTCAGAATTAAGTTACCTGTGTGGGAGATTAATGTTACTCCTTAAATTGTGACTAATCAGCACTTACAGAGGCTGATAGCCATCAGCAACCGAAATCCTGTCTTTTGAAGGGTTTCGAGGCAGAAAAAGCGACGGCAAACAATACCCCGAAGTGGGTAAACCGTTTCTCTCCTGCCAGAGGCGACAGATACGTAACGCCGCCTCGACTGGTAACACTGCATCACCCTGTTTCACTTGCTTCGGTTCTCCCGGAAACATAACCCTAACTCGTAATTGCGTAAGAGCGCTTGATAGCGAGAGCGCTAACCGCTTTACCAAGAAAAATTCAGGAATCTTCCGATGAGCACGATTTCCTACTTTTTCCTGGCTGTTTTCCATTTTCTTGCTTTGGTCTGGGCCACGATTCACCCCGACGTCAACCCCCACCAGCAGAAGGCGTCCCTGCGTCAGATCGCAACCGAGGTTCGCGTGGAATATCGCGAAAATCGGACTGCGCTCGCACAGAAGCGTCTGGTTCTTGCCTCAACCCGCGCCGCCGATACCGGCTACTGGCACACCAGCGGCAACCAGATCCTGGACGATCGCGGCACCCCCGTGCGCATTCAGGGTATCAACTGGTACGGGTTCGAGACTGTGCGCAAGGTCCCCGGCGGACTAGCCGTGCAGGATTACCGCACCATCCTTGAGACCATTCATAGCTCGGGCTTCAACACCGTTCGCATTCCGCTGTCGAACGACATGGTCGAGCACCCCATCGTGCCCGAAGCGATCTCCTTCACCGGCGAGCATGGCGAAATGAACCAGCCCCTGCGCGGGCTGAACTCGCTGCAGATTCTTGACCGCGTGATTGAGTATGCCGGTCAGATCGGGCTGAAGGTGATCCTGGACAATCATCGCTCTGAGGCCGGTGACTCGGCTGAGCAGAGCGGCCTCTGGTACACCGCTGCCTACCCCGAGTCGGCATGGATCACCGATTGGCAGATGCTTGCCCGTCGTTATGCGGGTAACACGACCGTCATCGGCGTCGATCTGCGCAACGAGCCGCACAACGCCAACTCCGGCGGAGCCTGCTGGTCAGGCTGCGGCGAGCGCGACTGGCACCTGGCCGCACAGCGCGGCGGCAACGCCGTCCTCGCCATCAACCCGCGCCTGATCGTCTTTGTCGAAGGCGTGGACGCGGTGAACAACGACTTCTACTGGTGGGGCGGCAATCTCGAGGGCGTGCGTCACGCGCCAGTGCACCTCGACGTTGCCAACCAGCTTGTCTACTCGGCCCACGACTACGGCCCGAACGAGTACCACCAGAAGTGGTTCAACGGGGCTACGGCTGCTTCGCTTGAGGCCGTCTTCAACCGTCACTGGGGCTATATCAGCCGCGAGGGCATCGCTCCGGTCTGGGTTGGCGAGTTCGGCACGACCAACCTGACGCGCGATATCGTCGGCACCGAGTCCGGTTCCGAGGGCCAGTGGTTCTGCGCGCTGGTCGCCTATCTAGCGAAGAACTCCGACATCAGCTGGACCTCCTGGGCGCTGAACGGCGAGGACGCCAACGGCCTGCTCGATTCCGACTACGGAAAGCCAGCCAATCCGTTCAAGCTCACGGCACTGAATAACCTGATGGCCTCGACACCACGGCCGATCGCACCGGCTGGTCCGCAGGTGATGCTTGCCGCAGCGCAGCCGCAGGCAATTGCACCGCAGACGACGGCACAGCAGGTGATCGCTCCTCAACCGGTTGCCTTCCAGCCTGCCGTGATCGCACGGTTGAGAGCGCAACAGACGAAGAACATGTCCATCGCGTATACGCCTCATCTTCCGGCGTCGGTGCTCAACCCCCAGCCTTCTATAGAACCGATGGAACACACCCCCGAGGCGGCACATTCTCAACATGAGTCAGCCGGGGGCGACCTCTAAAAACCCTCCAAAGGTCCTTAAAGCCCCGGCCTTGCGCGCCTCATGCAAATCTTCCCATCGGCTATCAGCCCATCGATGGAAGACAGCATGAGGCGCACTTTTTGTGTGGAGATGCGCCGAACTACAGGCGCGCTAGGTTAGACGAGGTTGACGCTCCTTGAGCTCCGCCAGGAGCCGCTCGATGCGCTCATCACGCTCCAGCGCATCGAGCCGATCCTCTGCCGAACCGGTCTCGAGCAGCATGTGACTTGCCGCATTCATGGCCTGTTGCTGTTGCACGCTTTCCTTCAGGCGCGCCACGGCCGATCCTCGCTGGCCCAGCACGCCGGCGCCGCGCGTTGCATTCGCCTTACCTGTCGCACGTGCGCGGCGGTTCTGCGCGATCAGCATCTCGCAGGCGCTGCGCGTCTCTGCCAGCTTCCTCTCGAGCCGCGAGTAGGCGCTGCGCAACAGCTCGGTCTCGGCGGTCTGATCTTCGATCTGCTGCGCGAAGCCCTTCGCCATTTTCTCGTTCTCCAGGCTCCGCTCCAGCGCAACGCGAGCCAGATCATCTTTCTGTTTTTCGACTGCTACTTCGGCCTTGCGGTGCCACTCGATCACTGCGTCGGAGTGCTCCTTGTGCTTCTTCGTCAGCAGATGCTGATCGGCAATCGCCATCGCCACCTGTGTCTTCACCTGCATCAACTGATTTTCCATATCCAGCACCAGCTGCCTGCAGAGTTTCTCCGGGTCCTCGGCTCGGTCGATCAGGTCATTCAGATTCGCCCGCAACAACGTTCCAATTCTCTCCAGCAGCGGCATAGCATCCTCCTTCTTACTTACGCTTCACGAAGAAAAATGCGGCGCGTCAACTACCCGCGCCGCGCCCAACATTACGCACTCAAGCCATTGCCGCCATCGCGGGGCTTCATCGCCTTCACGTTGGCCATCAGGTCCTCGAGCTTCATTCCGCTCAGCGCCTCAAACAGGGCAGGCACCTGTGCGGCGATCTTCGTCATCTCGCCCGTCACCTTGCTGGCCCCGGTCGTGCCATCGGCTCCAGTGGAGATGACCGTGATCTTGTCGACCTTGCTGAGCGGCTCCGACATGGCCCGCACAACATCGGCCATGTTCGAGATCAGCTTGTCGACTACGGCGGCCTGCGTCCACTCCTGGTAGGCTTCAGCCTTCACGTTCATTGCCTTCGCCTCGGCCTCGCCCTTCTGGAAGATGATCGCGGCTTCGGCTTCACCCTGCAGCCTGGTGGCGGCAGCGCGACCCTCGGCCTCCATCGTCAGACGAGCACGCTCGGCGTTGGCGATGTTCTCGATGCGCTGACGCTCGACTTCTGAAGCCTTCAGCACGGTCGCAATCAACTCCTTCTCGTGACGCAGAATCTCGGCCTCCTGCACCTTGACCTGCTCCTGCTTCTCGACCTGCTGTACGCGCACCTGCTCGGCGACGACTTTCTGCTGCATCACGTTGGTCTGCAGTTCATACGCCTTATCGGCCTGCGCCTCCTGCCTGCGAGCCGCCTCGGTGAACTGCGCCTTCTGGATGTCGAGGTCGCGCTGGGCTTCGGCCTGCTTTGCGAGCGAGGCTGTTTCGGCAATCACGCGCTCCTGGTCGGCAGAGGCCTTGGCAACAGCCGCTTCGCGCAGAGCAACGGCACGGCGAATCGCAGTGTCTCGTTCCGCCTCAGCCGCAGCAATCTCCGCATCGCGCTTGATGCGAGCCACATCAGGACGTCCCATGTTGGTGATGTACTCGTTCTTGTCGCGCACCTCGCGAATCGTGAACGAGATCACCTCCAGGCCCATCTTGCTCATGTCATCCATGCACGTCGAACGCATGCGCTCGGCCACCATCTCCGGCTCCTTGACGATCTGTTCAACCGTAAGCTGACCGATGATGCCGCGCAGATGTCCTTCCATCACGAGGCGGATCAGCCCTTCGCGCTGGTCGGGCGACTTAGTGAGGAACTGCTCCGCAGCCGTAAGAATCGACTCCTTATCGGAGCGCACCTTGATCTGCGCCACTGCCTCAACGGTCACCGCAACGCCCTGCTTGGTGTAAAGGTCCTGCTGCGGCGCGACGTCGAAGCTCATCAGCTCCAGCGACAGCTGCCGCGAGTTTTCGACGACGGGAAAGATCACCGCGCCGCCGCCCTTGATCACACGCGGTCCACGAAAACCGTAGACCACAATTGCTTCGTTCGGGCCCGCTTTGCGAAACATTTTGGCCATAAGAAGGGCCAACGCGAGCGTCCCGAAAACCAGTAAACCGACAATCGTCACAATCGAATCCGGCATAACAATCCTTCGTCTCCTAAGAGACATGAAGCCTGTACGCTGCTTGCCTCAGAAAGAGTTGGCGGCAGGGGAAGGCCCTGGCAAGAGGGCAGCCGCAAATGAAATCAGAGCAAACTCAGGCGTCGGGGTGCGCCAGTTCGTCCCAGCGCCGCACATAAGCCACGCCGCGCTCGTAGCGAATGACGACAACCTCTGCGCCACGTTCGATCGCGTGTCCGTCGTCGCTGCGAGCAGCCGATGCTTTTCGCGTGCCGGTTTGCGAGAAGATGATCTCGCCAATGCCATCGCCATCGCGAATGCCATTGCTCACACGCGCGACAACACCGGTCATCTCCGTATCAGCCGAGTCCATCACGCGCTCGTGGGGGAGCAACACTTTGAACAGGGCAGCCCACAGCAACCCTGCTCCTGCAAAGCCGCTGATCGAGGCCAGCAGCACAATCAGCTGCGCATTGAATGTTGTCGTCCGCATCAGCAGATAGCCTGCACCGCCAAACCACGTGACGAACGCCAGCACGGTGAACATATTTACCGATGACATGCCACTCTTTGCGCCATGCCCATGCCCGATGTGGTGATGCCCTACATGAAAATGGCCCAGGTGCAGATGCCCAAAACCACTTATCAGCGACAGAAGGCTCAGCACCAGTCCCGTTGCAAAACAAATGATGAAGAGGTTTTCCATAACTATTTGCGTTTACGTCCTGCGGCTCCTTTCCGTGTCCGCGGGGCCCTTGTGGTGGGTGTTCTCTCCGCCTGCTCTTTTCTAACCGCCTCGGCCTGGGGCTTGTTGGTCATTCCGACCGAAGCGACGGAGTTGCGCAGTGGAGAAATCGGCTTCTTCTCAGCGTCCTCGCCTCCGACCTGCGGCTTCAGCGCATCGAAGAGCCGGTCCAGCAGTGTTGGTGTCTCGATGATGGCCTCCATCAGCAATAGGCACTTTCGTGTGTCGTGATGGTTGGCCAGCGCCAACAGAGCCTGGCACAGCGCCGGATCGCGGCGAAAGCGCTCCGCACCCGCCACGAGCCAGAGGTCGAGTTTGTCCTCGCTATGGCGCACGTCCGACAACAGCTCCGACTGGTAGCCTTCGGGGTCGTCCACGAGATAACCAGGATGGACCTTGAAGAACTTCGCGAGCAGAAGCCGTGTGGTGTTGGTGAGGTGCGGACGCGCGCCGCTCTCGATCTGCGAGAGATATGACTGGCTGATGCTGCCGCTGCGTCCGTCCGTAACCAGCTTTCTGCCGCCGGTAGCGGACTGCTCCTGAATCGCGCGGACCAGCTCCTGCTGGGTCATGGCGCGGCCCAGACCGCGGAGGTTGCCTTCTACCTCGCGCAGGTACCGGATTTTGTCAGCCAGCTTCATCGGGTGGCGCCTCATCGAAACGCCGTATTACAGATTGCGATATTTATATTGCAATCTGTAATACATGTCAAGAAGAATCGGCGGCAAGAATTCTTTCATGTAGCGAAAGCCTCGTTACTCAGCGATTTACAAACACTTTTTATGCCGTGCCGGCCCAGTTCATCGACTGCACCACAAGCACGTGTGCCCTGGTCTGTATTTTGCGCTCGATGCTTTGTTTCAGCTCTTCAGCAATGGCTGCAACATTCGGCCGCTCGCTTGCAGTCTTCGCCTGGTAGGTTGCGTACGGCAGTTTGCACGGCTTCGTGCCGATGATCGTCTTCTCCCAGAACTTCGACCGCATGTATCGATCAAGCAGAAGATACGCGTCGCGATCCAGAGAGCCGCCAAGTTCGATGCGCGCAAAGAGCTGAGCCATCGTCTCACCCGTAAAAGAGAAATTTTCGTGCAGAGATGAATCGTGGAGCCCGGCTACCGAGGATCGTGCACTCGGCCCTTGCAGTGTTTTCCGACAGCATGCACTCACTTGGGATGCGTCCGAAAACTCTGCTATCGAGAGTGCCATATCTGAGCTTCCTTCGCCACCGTTGCCATTTTAAAAGTGCAAAAATCTCGTAAAAATGGCTGTTTTTAAGTCGATTTGCCACAAAAACCGGAAAAAACCCGAAAAAACCTGTGGAAACCGCCGAAAACGGGTTGACAAACTTCGCGGAAAAGCTGAAGGTGAATTGCGGTACGGTTTCTCCGGACCCGCATGAACACTGACGATTCGCTCGGTAGAACACGGCGACTCAGGAGTCTTCACAACGGGCGAGGCGGGCGGCCCCAAATTTCAACAACTGAGTAAGAAGAAGGAGCAACACTATGGCAAAGGGATTGACGAAGACACAGCTGGTTCGCCACCTGGCGGAGAAGCTCGAGCTCACCAACAAGCAGACCGCTGCTTTCCTCGACCTGCTGGCCGAGACTGCCGTTAAGGAGACCAAGAAGAACGGCGAGTTCACCATCCCCGGCATCGGCAAGCTCGTCAAGGCTGAGCGCAAGGCACGCCTGGGCCGCAACCCCCAGACCGGCGAGACGATCAAGATCAAGGCCAAGACCGTCGTGAAGTTCCGCGTCGCCAAGGTCGCGAAGGACACCATCGCTCCCCCCAAGAAGTAGTTTCGGTAGCGAAGCCCTCCCCGTCCGCGACGTTCGACTGCGGCAGCGAGAGCTAACAGACAAGATAGCCCGCGAGCCCTCGGCCACAAAGCCGAATGTTCGCGGGCTTTCTCGCGTTTTCCGCTCTCTGCCCGGGTGACCTTGCAAATGCGTTCACGAAACCGGCCTATAATTTCGCCCATCGATCGTTCACGTTTTTCTGGAGGATTTTATGGCGAAGATGCGCGTGGTGCAGGTAGCGAGGGCGGGTGGCGATCTGGAGATGGTGGAGCGGGAGATTCCAGAACCGGGCCCGGGAAAAGTTCGCGTCAAGGTGCAAGCCTGCGGGATTTGTCATAGCGATTCGGTGACGAAGGAAGGGCTGTTTCCCGGAATCCAGTATCCGCGTGTGCCCGGCCACGAGGTGATCGGCGTCGTCGACAAGATCGGCGACGGTGTGAAGGAGTGGAAGGTAGGCCAGCGCGTCGGCATCGGCTGGCATGGCGGAAACTGCGGATACTGCCACAACTGTCGGCGAGGAGATTTCTTTGCCTGCACGAATGATCTCGAGACGACGGGCGTGTCGTTTGATGGTGGCTATGCGGAGTACCTGGTGGCCCCGGCGATTGGACTGGCAGAGGTACCCGAGGGGTTGAGCGCTGCGGAGGCTGCTCCCCTGATGTGCGCGGGTGTGACGACCTTCAACTGTCTGCGTAACGCCGGAGCGGTTCCTGGCGACGTGGTTGCGGTGCTCGGACTGGGCGGCCTTGGACATCTTGGCGTGCAGTATGCGTCGAAGATGGGCTTCAAGACGGTTGCCATCGCACGCGGGGCGGACAAGGCTGAGCTGGCGAAGAGGCTCGGTGCAGCCGTGTATATCGACAGCCAGACGCAGGACCCTGCGGCTGAGCTACAAAAATTAGGCGGCGCTAAGGTTGTGCTTGCTACGGTTACAAATGCAGATGCCATGGCCGCAGTTATGGGTGGACTCGGCGTCAGAGGAACGTTCATGATCGTCGGCGCAGTCCCGAAGCTCGAAGTACCGGCGCTCCAGATGCTCCTGAACTCACAGAAGGTGCAGGGTTGGTACTCCGGAACTTCGATCGATTCGGAAGATACGTTGAACTTCAGCATCCTCGAAGGCGTGCGTTCAATGAACGAGGTCTATACGTTTGAACAATTCAAGGAAGCCTACGACCGCATGATGAGCGGAAAGGCACGCTTCCGCGTCGTGATGACGATCCATTAGAAGAAGGTTAAGCCGCACAGCAATGTGCGGCTTAACGTTTGGCATCATCGACTATTGCCATTACCGACGGCTCAGCGCCTGCAGCTCCGGAATCGGCTCGGCGTCGGGATACATCGTCGAACGTGTCAGTTCGCTGAACCGCTCGCCTTCCTTCGCACGGGCCTCCTCCACCGCCTTCACGCGCTGCTCCGCATCCACACCCAGAATCAGGCGTAGCGGGACGTCATCCGTATTCGCCAGCTTGACGATCAACGCAGCAATCCGCTTCGGATCGCCCTCCTCGCGTCCTTCGATGTTCTGCAATAGCTTCAGAATCGGCCCCAGGCTGGCCTCATACTCAGGCAGCAGCATGGGAGGATTCCCTCGCGCACGGCGCGCCCAGTTGGTCCGGATCGCACCTGGCTCCAGTGTGCACACCTTCACTCCAAATGAGGCTACCTCTGTCGCCAGCGAATCGCTGAAACCTCCGACAGCCCACTTCGCCGCGTGGTACGGCACATTGCCCGGCACCGCCACCCTACCGCCAATGGACGACACCTGAAAGATATGCCCGCTCTTCTGCTTCCGCATCACCGGGACCGCGGCCCGTGTCGTATAAACCACGCCATAGAAGCATGTATCCACGATTCCCTGAAAGTCCTCACCGCTCATTTGCTCAAATGGAGCGAACTGCCCGTATCCGGCGTTGTTCACCAGCACGTCCAGCCTTCCGAACGCATCGACCGCAAGTTGTACCGCCGCCTGCGCCTGTGCCTCGTTCCGTACGTCGAGCAGCACCGGCCGCACGCGTTCGCCATGCTGCTTCACCAGCGCATCCAGCTCTTCCAGCCGCCGCGCCCCGGCAACGACGTTATCGCCGGCAGCCAACGCCGCCGCCGCAATATCATTCCCCAAACCATTTCCGCTTCCTGTGATTAACCAGACCTTAGCCATACCGCGGGCTCCTCCTTTGTCGATCTGGAGATAAGATCATTAAATGAGCAAGTGGTTGCTCATTTATTTTGAGAGCACTCTTTACGTGATGAAGCTCTCTCAACGCACTGCGCGCCAGAATAGATCGAAACCCCGGTCGATCAATAGCTTGCGCTGCCGCGCGTTCTTCATCGCAAAGTCCATCGCCGCCTCTTGCATCGCCGCCATCAGCGCCGAAGCATAGCCTGACGGAAGCTCGCGCAGCGACTCACGCGAGTCCAGCTCGTCGAGCATGGTGTCGATCGCGCCACGCTGCTCCGCCATGCTCGCCCGCGTCTCCGCCGTCACCACCGACGACAGATTCAGCAGACGTACCACCATGCGCTTCTCTGGAGACTCGATCATCCAGCCCACGCTCAACGACCATACATGGCGCGCCCGCCTCTCCAGACTCGCGCCATGCGGAAATTCTGCATTGACCCGCTCGAACAGATCGAGTTTCAGCTCCCTGTAGAGCTCGTTGAGCAACTCGTCCTTACTGGCGAAGTACGTAAACAGCGTGCCTTCGGCAACGCCTGCGCGTGCGGCGATCTTCGCCGTGGCCACACCCAGTCCCACCTCGGCGATCTCAAGGATCGCAGCGCCAAGAATCGCCTTTCGCTTCTCCGGATCGCGCGGCCTCGCCATCTCTTCTCAGCCCCTCACCTGCGGCTTGGGCACAAACGCGCGAGCCACCAGCGAAATGCCCAGCGACACCAGCACGCCCTGCATGATCAGTATCGCGTTGTACCGCCACCCCAGCACGAGAAACGAAATCGCCACGCCCCAGAAGTAGATCTCACCCAGTATGGCCACTCCCCATGCAGGCCGCACGGCAGCCGCAGGCACCTGCGGACGAAATGAAGGAAAGAATCGCGGCACCTTACTGCAGTACTCCTTATAAGGCTCGCCCAGCTTTGCCGTAAGAAATGCTTCTTCGCCGCCGATCAGCCGCAGTTGAAATAGCCCGAGGATCACAATCGAAAATATTGCACCGCTTGGCAGCATCAACAACGCCAGCGCCAGCGTATGCACAAAGGTGCCCCAGTACAGAGGATTCCGCATATAGCGGTACGGGCCAGCAGCCACAATACGATCGCCGTGCATTGACGCATCCTGCACGACGCCGGACCCCAGGTACGCGGCTCCCCACGTGCGTAGCCATGCCGCCTTGATCGCCCACGCAATCCCCACCACCAGCACCACGTTAGTCGCTACACTGAAACTAAGCCACCCTTGCCTGGCCAGCAGCCACGCCAGCCACTGCCATGTGCGCACCGTATCCAGATGCAGCCATTTGTTCCACGGCGTGGTGAAGCCGAGCACATACACCACCGTGTGGATCAGATAACGAAACCGAAACTCGAACGCAGATGCCTTCATCATGTGATTTCCAGACTACTTGAAACAACCGGTACCCGCGCATACGTTCAGTCACAACAATGCGCATCCGCGCTTTAAAATGACCACGTGCCCAAACGTATTACTCTCTGCCTCGGTTTACTCATACTCCTGCTCTTCGCGTTCACCCACGCCCAGCAGGCGTCGAATGATCTCACCGTCGCGACACTTCCTACCAGCCGCCTTAATGAGTCCTGGTGGGCCGAGCGCCACAATACGATCGTCGACTACGTCCGCAAACACCCCGACATCCAGCTCCTCTTCATGGGAGCCTCCATCATCCAGAACTTCGAAAAATCGAACCCACCCGATCAGGATTTCCTGCCCATCTGGAAGCAGTTTTACGAGCCGCGCCGTGCGCTCAATCTCGGCTTCTCCGGTGATACCACCGCCAACCTGCTCTGGCGCCTCAATCACGGCGAGATCGACCATCTGAGCCCGCGTGTGGCCATCGTGATGATCGGCAACAACAATACCGGTCACGCCCACCAGACTGCCGAGCAAACTGAAGCCGGTATCGACACGGTGATCGCCACGCTCAGCCAGCGCCTGCCGCAGACACGCCTGCTCATTCTCGGCATTCTGCCCACAGGCTTTTCGCCTGAAAAGACCGCTGCCGACCAGGCGGTCAACAGCTACCTCGCCAAACGTTTCCCCCCAAGAATCGGCAAACCCGACGCATCCGGCAAAAATACCGTCGCCGACGGCGATCCGCGTGTCACGTTCCTCGACATCGGCTCCACCTTCAAGGACGCCTCCGGCGCCATTAACACATCGCTCTTTTACGACCCGCGCCAGCCACATCCCAGCCCCGCGCTCCATCCCGACACACGCGGCCAGCGCATGATGGCCGAAGCCATCGAGCTCACACTGGCCAAGCTGATGTATGACAAACCACGAACGACGGCACCCGCAGCAACAGTGGCGCCGGCCACAGCAACCCCTCAGCCGGACCGGCACCCCTGAAGTTTCATTTGTGACATAAATCGTTACGAAATAAGAGTTGGCACGAGCAGCATCATTCCTTGTGTTGCTGGATGATACCCAGCACCTCTTCTGTCGCTTCCAGAGGCCGCTCCGGCTTCGGAATCTTCGCGCCTGCCTCCAGCAGTGCACGCGTCACCGCGGGATAATCACCTTTCTCGCGCTCCCAGCTGTTCAGCGAGCCGTGGAGCGCCCATGCCAGCGGACTACCACCGTATTCCGTCTCGAAGACATTGACCGGAGCCTCGTGCGCCAGCAGCGCACGCACCATTGCGATGTTTCCATGCCACGACGCACAGTGCAGCGGCGTCTGTCCGTTTTCAAGAGCAACCTTCGATGGCCAGCCCTGCTCCAGCAACAGCTCGACTGCACGCGTATTGTTGCGAAACGCAGCGCCGACGATGCGACGCGCTGCGTGCTCTGTCAACCGTGTAATCACCGCCGGATGCTGCTCGACGATCCGCTTCACCATCGCCGCATCGCCCAGTTCCGCTGCCTGCACCAGACGCAGCCAGGGAGCGCTACGCTGCATCAGCAGATCGAACACCGCCTTGTGCCCAAACTGGTGCGCGATCGAATGCGGGGACCGCGTCAAACCAAATCCGTACATATAGATCGTGCCACCGGCCTCGGGATTCTTCTTCGGAAAGTACCGCTCGCTTACCGTCGTCCGTACCGTTTCCGGATCATCGTTCAATATGCGCTCAACCAGCGCCACATCGCCGATGGCCGACGCCAGCAGGATATCGGCCTCGGCTCCACGTGCGATCAGGAAACGCGCCACATCATGGCGATACGGCTCGCGCCACTCCATGTACTGCCGCTGGCACGCCATATACTGCGCCGCGGTCGATTCATGATCGATGTCGCGCGCATTGATATCCGCTCCATATTCGAGCAGCAGTTCCGCAATGTCCACCGTTGCAGCAAAGTGCAACGGCAGCTGCCCGTCGCCGCCACGCGCATGCACCAGCTCTGGTTTTTGCTGCAGCAGCTCGCGCACTTGATCGACCTTCCCCAGCCGCGCTGCAGCGTGGATGTCCACTACAGCACCGCGTGCGATCAGGTACTCCGCCAGCTCTGCGTTCGCCGAATCCAGCACACCGAAGCTGCCAGCCCACCAGCGCGAACGCGCATTGATGTCCGCACCCGCATCCAGCAGGGCATCCACCATCTCGCGGCTTCCCTTCTGCACGGCCGCAACAATCGCCGGCGTATCGAAGTCCATCAGCGGCTCGTTGAGCTTCGTCTTCAGCGATGGATGAAGCTTCAGCACATCACGCACCAGCGCAGCATCACCGGCCCTGATTGCTGCTCTCAGCGCCGCCTCCGGCTCACCGGACTTGACTTCAACATGCAGCTTCAGCGCAGGCCACGTGTCGAAACCATACTCGCGTGCGATCACATGCAGTGCATCGGCCAGCTTAGGGTTGGATGTAACGCCAAAGGCAGCCAGCCGCGCTGTAGCGGAGGCGTCCTGATCAAGCGCAGCTCGCTGTAGCGTACGGGCCTGATTTTTCAGATGTTCGAGGTTAGGGCGCGCGGGAAGTTCGCGTAGAGACATGACTCACTCCTTCTTGTGTGCCCGCGATCCGCTTCGCCGGGCAAGAAGAGAGTGGATTGTCGACCAGCAGAGATGCAAGGTGGGATGATCCCTTTCCGCGGACGGGACGCACCCTCGGAAGTGCGCGTCTCGAGACTAACAAATCCCCTCGCGGAAAATCCAGCGGCGAGCCAACGCCATTATTTTGGCGATAATTGGTAGCCCTGGCTTCGGAATCTTCGCGCCTGCCTCCGGTAGCGCACACGTCACCACAACGCCGCCCTTCTCTCTCCCAACTGGCGAGCGATCCGGGCGGCGCCGTAAGCCACAATTGTCTACGCTACTTAATCGTGCCGTTCAGACCGCTCGGGAAGAAGACTCCCGCGTTTTTTGTGCTGCCACCTGTAACAATCGCAAGAATCTGCGTCGTGGTTCGGCTCCAACCCACCGTATTCGAATCGGCATTGACGATGGTCGAAGCCATGTAATTGTTGTTGCTTCCGTTCAGCGCCACGCTGACCGTACCTACACCGACATCGTCGACCGGCGTGCCAGAGGGATTTGCCAGCTTTGCGCGGAAGGCGGAGATCTTCTGCGTCAAGCCGCTGAGCGCGGTGTTACCTGCCTGCGCATCAAGTCCCGCGATCGTTGTGCGAATCAGACCTGCGTGATACGCCTCGACGGCGTGAATGCCCACGGCAGCAGGAAGAATTTTCGTTTTGTCAGAGATCAAGCCTGCGGCTCCATGATAGGCGCTGACACCGACATCTTCAAAGATGTACGCTCCGATAAGGAAGTTTGCGTCGCTGGCAAAGGGATCGAACACGGAGCCGATGCCCGCTCCTGAAGCCAGTGCATTGAATGAGTTGTAGAGGTCGATGTTGGGCATTGACACTGCGGATGTGCCCAGTGCAGATTGCAAAAACTTTACATGCTTCTGCTCTTCGAGCGCAGTCTCAGCCGCGTAGGACGCGATGCCGGAGTTACTGAACGGCACCTTGGCAAAGCTTGGCTTCAAGGTCACCGTGCCGGCCGTACCGCCGTTCACTGCAACCGGAATCGGTGTGGCCAGCTTGTCGATGGTGACCCCTGCAGTCGCAAGCGTGTAGAACTGCGCTTCGAGGTATTCCAGATTTAAAGCGAAGTTGAGGATATCGTTATCTGTCACTGTCGTCTGCGCCTGGGCTTTGGAAGCCAATGCGAGACCGGCCAGGGCCGCGCCTCCCGCCGCGAGCAGCGCGCGACGGCTTGAGATGATCGCATCGAGTTGTTGTGTCTCTTGTGTCGCCATGACTCATCCGTCCTTATGCTGCGGTTGCTTTGATGGTGCCGTTCATACCTGCCGGATAGAAGCCGCCCTTGGTCTGAACACCTGCGCCCTGCGCATAGACGATGTGCAGCACCTGATCGGTAGAGCGTGAGAAACCAATCGCGTTGGTTGTATCGGCTGCAACGATCGACGAAACACTTAACGTCGTCTCATTGCCTCCACCCAGCATTCCACGCAGCGCCGAAACCTTGTTCGCATAGCCGACATAGGTCTGATCGCCGGAATTTGCAGCCATGCCGACCAGAAGGGTACGTATCTCTGCGGCATGGTAGGCTTCGACGGCCTGTATGCCTGCAGCAGCCGAAAGAATCGTCTTGCTGGTCAGCAGTGGTGCAGCACCCGAGTAGGCAGTAACCCCCACATCCTCAAAAACAAAGGCACCGACAAGAAATGCCAGCGGACTACTGAAGGGATTAAAGGTGCCTCCGGCAGGTACGATACCCGCGGCAACCGCCAACGCGCTGAAAGAATTGGTAAAGTCGATCTGTGGCCGATCTACCGGCGTAGCACCGGCAGCCTGCAGCGCTGAGCGCAGATAACGCACGTGATTCAACTCATCCTGTGCGATCTCATTGGCATAGTTGGCGAGGCCTGACGTCCCCCACGGTACCTGCGTTCCTCCACTCACTGCACCGGCATTCGTTCCTACATCGGCGGCACTGAGTCCATTTCCCGTCGCCGCACGCAGATAAAACTCCGCCTCCAGGTACTCCAGATTCAAAGCGAAGTTCAACACATCGGCGTCGGTAATCGTTGTGGGAGTGGTCGAGGTTGTAGACATTGAACTTCCACTATCGCTGCAGCCCAGGACGAGCGAGGCTGTAGCAGCCGTTCCCACACCTGCCATAAAGCTACGGCGTGAGACAGTTCTGCTCGTTGCTTGTTCGGTAGTTTCCACGTATGACCTCTCGTCAGGTGCTGACGTTTGCACCCTCTGCTTGTACTAACGGGGGCCATCGATGTTTGGATGTAATCGATTTGCGATAAAAAATGGTTCGCCTGCGATATCAGGTTTCTTTCTTCTGCCAGGGAGATCAATTTCCTGACACAACATGCACATAGCCGATAACTTTTGGCAAAATTAAGTTGCTATGTCCAAGCGTGAATTTCAAACCGAAGTCTCCCAGCTCCTCCACCTCATCGTTCACTCCCTCTACTCACACCCGGAGATCTTTCTCCGCGAGTTGATCTCCAACTCCTCGGATGCGCTCGACAAGCTGCGCCATCTCACCCTTACCGACGATACGATCAAGGCCCTCATCGGCAACGGCATCGATTCGCCACGCATCGATCTCGAGCTGAACGAAGAGGCCAAGACCCTTGCCATCTCCGACACCGGCATCGGCATGAACGAAGAGGACCTAGTCTCGCACCTCGGTACTATCGCCCGCTCCGGCACCAAGAATTTCCTCTCGCAGCTCTCCGGCGATGCCCGCAAGGACTCGAACCTCATCGGACAGTTCGGCGTCGGCTTCTACTCCGTCTTTATGGTCGCCGACAAGGTCGAGGTCATCTCGCGCAAGGCAGGCGACGACAAGACATGGAAGTGGACCTCCGATGGCAAGACCGGCTTCGACCTCGAGGAAGTGACCGGCGATGCCGCACGTAAGGTTGCCGGCACCACCGTCCACATTCACTTCAATGATGAGGGCGCGCAGTATGCCAACGGCTGGCGCCTCACCGAGATCGTCAAGAAGTACTCCAACCACATCGCCTTCCCCATCTTCCTCACCTACGACAAGAGCGAGTGGAATGCCGACAAGAAGGAGTCCATCAAGACCCGTACCACCGAGCAAATCAACGCCGCCAGCGCCATGTGGCAGCGCCCCAAGTCCGAACTCAAGGACGAGGACTATACCGAACTCTACAAAGCGCTCACAGGCGGCTGGGACGATCCGCTCTTCTGGTTCCACACCCGCGCCGAAGGCACGCTCGAGTACACCACGCTCTTCTACATCCCCGCTAAAGCCCCGCTCGATCTCTACCAGGCCGATTACAAGACCGGCGTCAAGCTTTACGTCAAACGCGTCTTCATCATGGACGACTCCAAGGAGCTGCTACCGCCTTACCTCCGCTTCGTGCGCGGCATTATCGACTCCGAAGACCTGCCGCTCAATGTCTCGCGCGAGATCCTGCAGCAGAACAAGGTCCTCACCGCCATCAAGACGGCAAGCGTGAAGAAGATCCTCTCCGAGCTGAAGACCATCGCCACCAACGACCCCGAGAAGTACGCGAAGTTCATCGCCGAATATAACCGCCCGCTCAAGGAAGGACTCTACGGCGACTACGCCAACCGCGAGACTCTGCTCGACCTCATCCGCTTCAAGTCGACGAAGGTCGAAGGCCTCACCTCACTCGCCGATGCCAAGACGCGCATGCAGCCCGAGCAGAAAGCGCTCTACTACATCACCGGCGGCAACGAGAGTATCCTGCGCAACTCGCCGCTGCTTGAGATCTACAAGAAGAAGGGCATCGAAGTCCTTCTCCTCGATGACGACATCGACGAGATCGTCTTCTCCACCGTCGACAAGTACGACGGCGTCGACTTGAAAGCCGTCAACAAAGGCGCAGCCAGCGAAGACCTCAAGGACGACAACGAGCCCGCCAAGTCCGCAGAGCAGGCCGAAGCCCTGAAGCCTCTGCTCGAAAAGATCAAGGCCACACTCGGGGACGCCGTCAAAGAGGTCCGCGCCTCCACGCGCCTTGCCGACAGCCCGTCCGTGATCGTGTCGGATGAAGACGAACCTTCCGCCCGCATGCGTCACATGATGCGAGCCATGGGACAGAAGGAGATGCCCGAACCTCAACCCACGCTCGAGATCAACCCCGACCACGAGATCATCAAGAAGCTCCTGGCCGACATAGCCAACGCCAGCGACGTCCTCAAGAACGCAAAAATCGAAGACGCCGCCTGGCTCCTCTTCGACCAGGCCCTGCTGCTCGAAGGTGTACCGCTCAAAGATCCCGCCACCTTCGTCCAGCGCCTCAACCGCGTCCTGAATCAATCCATCTAAACAGGAAACAAACCGCAAACAGCAACGCCTCCCGCATGGGAGGCGTTGCTGTTTCAGAAGCTGCACAATAGAAGGCCTAGCCCCCTTTCCCTGCTCGTATGCCCCTCAGTCGAGGCCGGCTCTGCCCCTCACCGGCAATAGCGTGATGTAAGAAACGGCGGAAGATTTTGCGTTGACGCTCCGTTAATTTCACACCCATTCAAGAGACATTGCAGTACATTCGCGCGGCCTGTAACCCTTTGCGATCAAGATGCTTTGCTTCAGAATCAAACACTTGTGAGCACGCTGCACATTCTGCATTTCCTTTGGCCCACTACATGCATCTAAATTTCGAAAGTTCATCTCCAGGTGGGCGCAGACAGAAAGGCGGTACGGCGCGCTGGCCGGTGTATTGTTCAGGGCCTTGAATTTTTAAAGGACGGCGAATGCGGACTGAGACCCCCAATCGTGTGCAGCACAGAGTAGTGAATCTTCTATTTGTACTGGCTGCGATGCAGCTGGTGAGCTTCTATCTGATCTCATCCCGCCCGTATCTGCGCTTCTGGGACTACATGCATGGCGCAGAGCGGAATCCGTTTCAGCAGCGCGTGTTGCCCGTCGCATTGTTGTGGCCCTTGGTACACACGCACTGGATCACAACGGCGTTCGAGCATCTGAAGGGCTTGTTCTTGCCGGTGGAACGCGGCGCATATTTTGTGCTGTGCTTTTTTGCGTTGTGCATTACGGGCTACTTCACCATGCAGCTTTACAACGCGCTGTCCCCTACACGCAGATTGTGGTTCCTGGTATACCCCTCGCTTCTGTACGTCACGCTGTGGAGTTACGTAGTGATCGTACAGCAAGGCTTTTTTTATCCTTACGACCTGTTGAGTCTGACCTTCTTCACCGCGGGACTCTACTTCATCTACACGCGACAGTTCTGGCCGCTGTTTTTCACCATCCTGATTGGCACGGTGAATCGTGAGACGACGCTGTTCCTGATTGTGATCTACATGATCGATAGCTGCTCAAGCCTGAGCGATCTGTCCCTACCGCTGTGGCGCAGACTCGATCTGCGCATGATGCCGTGGGCACGCATAGCTCTGCTGCTGGCGGTGTGGCTGGCCATCAAGGTGACGCTGCATCACATGTTTGCCGCAAACAACAGCGATGAAGACGCCGTGCACATCAAAGACAACCTCGAAAAGTTCATGCCCAAGCACTGGCCGGCCATCCTGAACATCTGTGGCTATATTCTCCCTATCGTGCTCGTATTCCGAAAACGCCTCGCCCCCGCACGGTTTGCGAACTACATGCTGGTGATGCCGGTATGGTTTGCCGTGATGTTTGTGAAAGGCATTCTGGTAGAGACACGCATCTACGGAGAGCTCTCCAGCTACACCGCACTCGCCGCGCTACTGCTGATCGAGCGCTACATGACGCAGACCGAAAGCCAGAAGAGCAACGTAGAAGAGATCGCCGCGTCTTCTGTGTAAGCCCCCAAATAATTCTGCGGGAGCTTCACGCTCCCGCAGAATTATTACCGTACAAGATGGATGACGACTTCTCCCTACTCCTTTTTTGAGCCATTCGGCGCAGAAAGAGCAACCGAGGCTTCGCTGGTGAACGGCTGAAACACGAACGTCTCCTGCAGGTACAGGCGCACCACCGAGTCGTTGTGGCTGAGATAGCCGATGGAGACATCCTGCCCGATGTTGAGCTGGAAGTCGCCGCCACGCGTCGTCAAAACAAAAGCTCCATCGATAGCCGGTGCCCAGATCGGATCGCCGCCGATGATGCGCTTCACGTGCTCCAGCACAGGATAGCCGTGATCGCTCGTCTCGGCCAGCGCGGTGTACTCGCTCGCTCCAAGCAAAACAGCGTAAGGCCCATTGACGCCGACAAGACGAAGCTGACTAAGCGCCTTGGCAATCGCGTCCGGATATTCGCGAACGTCTTCAGGCAGCGAGAGGATGGGATTGCTCGTCGCTTCACGAATGCCCTGAATGCCCGCTTCGCGATAGCCGTTGAAGATAGCTCGATCTTCCGAGAACGCCATTTTCCTGGCGGCGTCCTTCGCAGGCTGCCAGTCGGAATCATTCGAGCCGCGCTCCACATCGTCGATAGCCTGCCGCGACAGCTCGAAAGGCACACGCAGCTCGACCATCGGCTTCACTTCGCGCTGGCTGGCAACGATGCCCTCGCCCGGCGCGGCGATTGATTGCAGATGGCCCGTACCAACTCCCGGCAGAGTCACGCCCGCAGGCTCCGGGACGTCGACGACACGGCGGCCGGCGAGATAGCGCTTCAGCGTTCTCGTCGTCTCCTCCTCGATCTGCTCCCAGGCTGCGCTGGAGATCGGTGCCAGTTCGCGATGAAGATTGTTCATTGTTTCTCTCCCTTGAGTGATCCTATCTTGAGTGCAGTGCCATGCGCGGGCGAAGCCGATTCTGATATGGATGCCCCAACCGGCGGGTCGGGTACTGCCACAGGCGGATCTCCGCTCACATCATCGAGGAACGTCACCGTCGGCACGAAGAACAGGCTGCCCGTAACCGGATGGCTGAAGTCGAGCAGGCGATCGTAGTTGCCTGGCGGATTGCCGATGAACATATTGTTCAGCATGGCCTCCGTGGTCGAAGGCGTACGGCAATACCCGATGAAGTACGTCCCGAACTCGCCGTGGCCGGGGCGGCCAAAAGGCATGTTGTCGCGGAGGATATCCAGTTGAACGCCATCGACCTCGATATTGGCCAGCGCATTGTGCGCGAAGGAGGGCTTTTCCGCATCGCTCAGCTCAATGTCCGATAGCTTGCGGCGGCCGATGATGCGTTCCTGCGTCTCAACGGGCAACGCGTTCCAGGCCTTCACATTGTGGAGATACTTCTGGACGATCACATAGCTGCCGCCGCTGAAGGCGGGATCTTCATCGGTGATGAGGGCAGCAAAGGTGGCGTCGGCGCCGCGCGGATTCTCCGTGCCATCGACAAAGCCCAGCAGGTCGCGATCGTCGAAGAAGCGGAAGCCGTGCACTTCGTCGGCAATCGCAACCGCATCGCCCAACTCGTCCATAATGTGCGTCGCCAGTTCGAAGCAGAGATCGGCACGCCGCGAGCGGATGTGGAAGAGAATATCGCCGGGTGTGGAGACAGCATGGCGTCCGCCGGAGAGGATCTCGCGAAAGGGATGCAGCTCCGCTGGTCGAGGCGCGCCGAAGAGCTTGTCCCATGCGTCCGAGCCAAAGCCGGTGACGCACGTCAGGTTGGCCTCGATGTCGCGGAAGTCGACAGCACGGATCAGTCCCGAAAGACCCGCGCAGAACGAACGCACAGCAGCATAGGCTTGCTCGTCCGGCCGAATCGTGACGACCAGAAAAATAGCCGCTCGTGTAAGCGGGGTAACGACGGCTTGAGGAATAACAGGGGGGCTTGGCGGTGTGCGCGTATCCATGTCCGGTTCGTGAGAAGTCTCACTTGAAGGTATCGCATTTGTGAGGGCTTTGCTCGTGTAGGCACGATCTTGCATTTTGAGTCGTAGTCGCCAGCTTGCTCTCGCCAACACCGCAAATTGGCTTAGGCGATCAAGATCGCGCTGCAGGAGTCGGCCATCGACGGATCGACGACACGGGTGATCAAAGCGATGGAGTCCGCAGCAAATCCCCCCAGGCGCGCATGTTCGCGAATGATCTCTTCGTTCGGTGCGATAAAGACGCAATAAACTTTATTGGCCGTGACGAAGGTTTCCAGCCACTGGATCTTCGGGCCAAGTTCGCGGAGCACGGCGCAGGAGGTCTGCGAGGCTGCCTGAAGCTGCTGTGGCGTCAACTCACCAGCACCCGGCATCGTTCGTTCAATCATGTACTTTGGCATGCGAGTTGTCCCTTCTCGGAGGAGTGCGCGGAAGTATAGCAGTCAAAATTGAGACGTATCAATTTCCTTTGAATTGAACCGCAAAACCCACCTGAACCTGCATTGCGGAGGCCTTTATATGAGCCTGATGGTTGGCGACGGCCGCCATCTCCGCTATTTTCATACAATTGAAGCATACGGCTGCTGCAATCTCTTCGAAGAGGTAGAGCTGTCATGCCATCCTGGTTCTCACTGACTTCCATCCTGCGTTTCAGCAAAGCCGCGATCGTGTGCCTGGCGGTCGCTGTTTGCCTCTTTGTCCTTCCGAAATGCACGGCGCAGACGGCCGAGGCGCTTCATAGCGTTCAGACCATTCAGGTCGACTCCCTGGGAACCGGGAAAAATGCGGACGCCTTGCGACAGAGAGTCATTCAGCGCCTGAAGAAAAGCAAGCGTCTCGAGGTGGTGGAAGGCCCCGCGCCTGCCGACGTCGTGTTGAAGGGAACGTCCAGCATCTGGGCCACGGGCAGCATCTCGCTCCATCCGCAATCGAAGAGCGTGAGCCAGACCAGCTACCAGGGCTATCTTTCCGTCGAACTGACTGGAAAGGCACATCAGGTGTTGTGGTCGTACATGGTCACGCCGAGCCGCTTTTATGCGTCGGGAATCACGGACGACCTTGCCGATCATCTGGTCCTGCACCTGCTGGAGGCCATTCAAAACGACACAGCCAACACTGCTTCGATCACGGGCACGTCTGAGGCACGCGCTCCTCTGCATGTCGCCGGAGCGACATTGCCCGCTCCGCTTTATCTGAAGTGGTTTGAATCTTCCGGTCAGCCCGTTACCTATGATGCGGTCGGCTCCGAAGCGGGCGTTCAGCAACTGGCGCAGGGAAAAGTCGACATGGCCGCATCGGACGTGCCTTTATCCGATATCGAGCCCGCATCCCAACTGCGCGTCGCCGAGTTTGCAACGGTGCTGGGAGGTGTGGTGCCCATCTACAACCTGCCGCGTGCAGGGCACGATCTGAACCTCACTCCCGAAGTACTGGCTGGCATCTATGCAGGAACGATTCGCAAGTGGAACGATCCTCGTATCCGCGATGCCAATCGTGGAGTCTCCCTGCCGGATATGGATATTGCTGTCGTACATCGCTCGGATGGAAGCGGCACAACCTATGTGTGGACGCGCTTTCTCTCGCTCGTGAGCGCAGAGTGGAAGTCGGCAGCAGGCTCGGGGACGCATGTGACATGGCCAGCAGGCACAGGAGCAGCAGGCAACGAAGGCGTTGCCGCAATGGTGAAGAAGACGCAGGGCGCAATCGGCTATGTCGAGCTGATTTATGCCATCCAACACGAGTTGAACTACGCAGCGGTCCGCAATCCTGCAGGCCGTTTCATCAAGGCCGATCTCGCGAGCATCACGGCAGCGGCAAACGGCGCAACAGGCACCACAAACCCAGGCCTGCCGCCATCGATTCTGAATAGCGCAGACCGCGACGCCTACCCGATCAGCACATTCACCTGGCTCCTCGTACCAACGCAAGGGCTCGATGCCCAGAAAAAAGCTGCCGTCACGGCCTTGCTGAACTGGATGCTCACCGCCGGACAAAAACAATGCGCGTCGCTGGGCTACGTACCTCTGCCGCACGACGTTGCCGCGCGCGAACTGCAGGCAGTTGAATCATTGAAATAAGACAGAGCAATCACGACAACCGATCCCCTACCTGACAGCTTCGCCGCCAGATAGGGATTCGCTGGATGCATTGCCTGTCTACTTGTTACGAGCCGGTGGCCACGCATCCGCTGGAGGCGTCGCCCACGTCGACGCAGGCGGAGGCACATCCAGCTTCGGCTTCGCGACACCCTGCGGAGGCAGCTTCGCCGCCGCTTTCAACGTCACCTTGCCATTCGCATCTACCGTATACGGCTGCCACCGTGGCGGGAACCGCGCCATGCGCGCCGCAGCCTGTGGGTTCGGCGGACGCATCGCTATGCCTGTCGGAATGCGCAGCGACGTCCACTTCTTCGCCTGCTTCTCCGCCGCGCCCGGCGGCTGGTCCCACGGCGGCGATGCACGGCCATTCAGATCATAGACAAACTTTCCGTCTTTCAGCGTCAGCTCGCACTCCAGCTTCTCGTGCCCCTTCATCACCGCGCCCGAGCCATCGATATAGCCGAAGTCCCCACGACGCAGGTTCAACACCGCAATATCGGCGATCGCTCCCTCTGACAATTGCCCCAGCTGCGTCTGCTGCATCTCCACGGCCGGATGCCATGTCATCTCCGCGATCACTTCCTTCAACGGAAGCCCCATCGCCAGAAACTTGCCCGCAGTCGTCAACTGGTCCTTCAGACCTTCGTTCACATTGTCCGAGTGAATGTCCGTCGAAATCGAATCCGGAATAAAGCCCGCCTTGATCAGCGGCACCGCCACGCTGAACAGGAAGCTGCTCTGCCCATGGCCCACGTCGAAGTAGATGCCGCGCTTCCTGCCTTCCCACATTCCCTTGCCCGGGCCGCCTGTCTCCGAGTCCTGCTCGCCGCGGCTGCCGCCATACATATGCGTGTAGATATCGCCCGGCCGCAACTTGTTCTCCAGCAACTGCTCCAGCGGGCGCTCCGGCCTGCGCGAACCGTAATCGATCATCACCGGAATATGCGCGATCGTGCCTGCCTTGATCGCCTGGTCGTACGGAAGCCACTCCGGCCCCGTGAAATGCGCGCTCTTCACGCCGACGATAATGCCCGGATACTTCAACGCCATCTCACCGGTCTTCTCGCCGTCCATGTCCTCTTTGTTCTGCTCAATCGCGCCGCTGCCCATACCCGCGCCCACAATATTCAGCTCGGCCAGAACGCGCGTCTGCGAGCGATCGATCACCCGCTCCTTGAAAGTCTCAAAGTTGCGCCACCCCGACGATCCGGCATCCACGACCGTCGTCACGCCATCGCGCAGCGTAAAGCCGTCCGGCATAATCGCCCAGTCGCCACCGGCATAATCGTCCTTCGTCAGCCCCCAGAAGACATGCACATGCATATCGATCAGGCCAGGCGTCACGTACAACCCAGCAACATTCACCACCTTGATCGCCGAGCTGGCAGGAATACCCACCGCCACCTTCGCAATCTTTCCATCCTTAATAGCAACGTCGCGAATCGCATCGACCTTGTTCTTCGGATCGATAACATGTCCGCCCTTCAGGATCAGGTCGTACGGCTTCTCCTCGAACTGCATATTCGCTGAAGCCGCCGCAGGTGCAGGCGCAGGAGCCGCCTGCGCAACAAGCTGAGGCACAAGCAGACACGCCGCAACCAACATCCCGGCCCCAGTCCGGACCCAACGATCACTACGCATAGAAGCTCCTTCCAGCGTCCGAAAACATCAATTTCAGAACGAAGGAGCTTTATAGTCCCCAAAAGAGCCACCCGCAACAGACATAAGCCCTATCTCCAAGGGTCTGTGCCCTCCGGTAATTTTTTAAGAAAGCGCGGCGTTCCATTCCTGCTCGACGAAGTGGTCGGGCAGCTTACGTAGTCATACAGGTAAGGGGCTACGCAGACCTGCGGCCATTATCTCGTGTGCAAGATGCTTAGCGTTTGCATCCTGGCGCGACCATTTGTTTGGGATAGTGTCCCCCATTCAGCTCTGCAAGGTTTTTCTTTTGCTGCTCCAGATCGGGGACACAGAATGCAAGCCGCACGGAGGCGGGTAAAAATTGCGGGTCTATCGGATTCTGAGTCCTGGGAACCTGGAGAATTGTCGCCTTAGGGTCTTGTTCTCTGGGCTTCTTTGGCGCGTTAGGATCGGCAGAATACTGTGTCCCGAAAACCTGTGGTTTTCCAGTGCTCTGAAGGTAACGGTCCAAGGTTGCCGCTGCAATCCATTTTGAAGAATCATCTCCTTTTACGATGGCTTCTATGGCCAAGACGTGAGCCAGTAAGTAATCGTCGGCTGTCTCACCGTGCTGGAAGATGTAGGCGGCGTCGTGAAAGTCCTGAGCGGTATCAATCTCACCCTTTGCAAGCATGCCTCTAATCTCAAGACGCCGTGCGTCGCCGCGTCTAATATACTCCTCTTCCGTTATGTTGCTCGGGTTCTCACTCTGGTCTTCAACCCACATCTGATGAATCCGAGAGATACCGGTTTTGACTTGTGAGGACGTGTCCGGTGCCCTGGTTGATACTTGCTGGCCGTGCACCGAGATTCCTAACAGCGTTATTACAACGATGAGCCACGTCGTTATATTCCTCAAGTAACACCTCCCAAGACCAAACATGGAAAACAAACCTTTCCTAGTCGGATTCCGACTATATCGACATCCGACTAATCAAGTCAACGGAAGACCGTCTCATAATTCGTCTTATTTATTTCTGTGCACGTGGGGACTCAGTTGAGAAGAATTTACTTTTCGGAGACTGGTAGTGGGGCTAAGTGCCCATATCTGAGGGGTTCATCACCAGGTGTAGGACATTCGCGTCCAGCGCGGACCGTCTCGCTTAGGGCACGGCTTCAGCCGTGCCGCAGGATCCTCCTAAAGGAAAGGGGCTTTAGCCCCTGAGGTACGGTGGTTCGTTGTGCTAAATAATTTGTTCACTGGTTTGGGTATCGACGACCCTTATCCCAGCTTTTCGATAACGATCCCAACCATAATCATCATCAAATTTGGACAACAGGACATGCTCCTCAAGCGTCACCGTGCATCCGACTGCCTTTGCGAGAATGTCATCCACTTCTTGGACACTTGCATTCTCTAGCTCTGCAATCATCTTCTTTCTTTGAAAGACGTGTTCATGACGAAGAACAGTATCGCTGCTCCGATGAACTGCGCCTTCTGATTGGAAACGGGTATCGTATTTCTTCGACTCTGCTTCCGTAATTTTCCAGAGAAGAACGGTGAGTAACTCCCTATAGTGTTCAGGAAGCGCTTCGGGTCTTTCCGCTGTCAAAAGATATTTGATCAGAACCGTTGCGCTGCGTTTGCGCTCTTCGGATTTCGCGTGCGGTTTGAACATGGCTAGTTTAATACGTGCTTTTATCGGTTACAAATTACTCCGCCTTCGACCCCAGCATCTCCAGCAGAGCATCGAAATCCTCAAGCCCCGAGTACTCGATAATCACACGGCCCTTGCCCTTCTTATCCTCGATCTTTACCTTCAGCCCCAGCGACCGACGCAGCCTGTCCTCGGCCTCACGCACATTTGGGTCCACCGGCTGCTCTTCGACCTTCGGCTTCTTCTCGCGCGCCTCGGGATTGATCAGGCCTTGCACATAGTTCTCTGTCTGCCGCACCGAAAGCGACAGAGCCAGCACCTTCTGCGCCGCCGACGAGATCGCCTCCGCGCCCTCCAGCGCCAAGAGCGCCTTCGCATGGCCGAACGTCAGGTCGCCCGTCTCCACCTTCGTCTGCACGCCCTCCGGCAACCGCATCAGCCGCAGAAAGTTCGCCACCGTCGCGCGCTCCTTGCCCGTACGCACAGCCACCTGCTCCTGCGTCAGCTTGAACTCATTCGCCAGCCGATGAAACGCCCGCGCCTGCTCCATCGGATTCAGGTCGGCGCGCTGCAGGTTCTCGACGATCGTCATCTCGAGCACCTGCTCGTCGTTCACCTGGCGCACAATCGCCGGAATCGTCGCCTTCCCCGCCTTCTTCGAAGCCAGCAGGCGGCGCTCACCCGTTATCAATTGGTAACGGGGTGCATTCTGCCCCGGCCCCATATGGGCAGCAGGCGTAAGTGGCCTGACAACAATAGGTTGCACCACCCCAGAAGCCTTCACCGAAGCCGCCAGCTCGTCCAATGCCGCCTCATCGAAGTGCGAGCGGGTCTGCCAAGGGTTGCGCTCGATCAGATCCAGCGCAATCTCCATCGGCTTGCCTGTAGGCTCCGCCGCTGCAACCGCAGGAGCCGCGGCAGCCGCAATCGTCACTCCACCGCTAGCCGCATTTCCAGCCGCCGGAGCCGCAGGCCGCGAAGGCAGCAAAGACTCCAACCCTTTCCCCAAAGCACGCCGCTTACTCTCTGTCGTCGCTGTCGCCATAGTCACCAACTCCAATCACTTCAAAAACAATCCATATACAAAAACATCATTCTGAGGCGTAGCCGAAGAATCCCTGAAGCTCGCATTCACGCCACGAAACTGGGTGTCCCCTCGTGTAGCGAGCCAAGGTGGATTCGCGCTATCCCTTATTCCAGAACCGCTTCTTCTTCTCCGGCTCCTGGAACGACTTCAGCGAACTGGCAGCGGCGGCGGCAGCAGCCAACCTTCGCTTCACCGCGGGCGACTCCATCCCGTTTCGCTCCAGCAGCTCCATCGCCAGATCGCGATACGTCTCCGCGCCGCGCGACTTCGAGTCATACAACGCCACCGGCTTGCCGTGACTCGGAGCCTCGGCCAACCGCACGTTGCGCGGAATCGTTGTCTTCAACAGCTTGTCGTCGAAGAAGTTTTTCAGATTCTCCGTCACCTGCATCGCCAAGTTCGTGCGGTCGTCATACATCGTCATCAACACGCCTTCAAGCGCCAGCTTAGGATTGAAGGCCGCCGTCACCTTATCCAGCGTCGACATCAGCTCCGAGATGCCCTCCAGCGCGAAGTACTCCGCCTGCATCGGCACCAGTAGCCCATCGCTCGCGACCAGAGCATTGAGTGTGAGCAGATCCAATGCCGGCGGACAGTCCAGCAGGATAAAGCGGAAGTCTCCCTTGACCGGCTCGATGGCCTTTCGCAGCCGGAACTCACGCTCATCGGCCGAGATCAGCTCAATCGTTGCGCCGATCAGGTTCTTCGACGACGGAACCAGCTTCAACTTCTCAATCTCGGTAGGCAGCATGGCCTCGACCAGCGTCGTCTCGCCCATCAGCAGATCGTACGTGCTTAGCCGCGGCTCTTCGCCATCGGCCTGGCGCGCAACCCCCAGTCCTCCCGAGGAGTTTGCCTGCGGATCGCAGTCGATCAGCAGCGTCTCTACGCCCTCGAGTGCCAGAGCCGCCGCAAGATTAATGGCAGTCGTCGTCTTGCCCACGCCGCCCTTCTGGTTGACGATGGCGATGACCTTGGCCTGCGGCTTCGCCCCGGCCTGCGGCGCTGTCTCCGGCTTTCCAGCGGGAACGGCGACCGTCTCCTTCGCATGACTGCCCTGATCGTTTCCCGGATTCTGACCCTTTTCCGGGGCTTTCTCCGGCTCCGCGGTCGCGATGGGAGTATTTCCTGGGCGAGGCTTGTTTGTAGGGTGAATAGTGATCATTTCGACTTAAAGCAGGTTAGCCAGCCCGCTTCCATGTGGCAATGGGCTTAAGCCTGTGCAGAACTTCCCTGAAACTGTGGAGAACTCACGGAACGCAGGAAACACCGGTGGATTCGCAACAGCAAAAAAAGCCGGGATGTGGAAAAGCTCCCCGCAAGACTCCCTGTCCGGGGGACAGAATCACCGCCTGAAATGTTCCACGTGGAACATTTCAACTCTTTCGGGGGAGGCGGTTCACTCTTTTGGAGAGTTTACTGTTTTTCCAGGATCAGGCACTCTGAGTCCATTAGGGGGACCGTCTCTGACCCCGTTTCGAGCACGCCCTTCAGAGAATCCTGTTCGGACTGGAAGAGACCTTCTTACCGGCGCACTATTGTTCCACGTGGAACATTCAGGCCTTCGCTGAGTTCCACTGCATTGTTCCACGTGGAACATTCCTCAATCCCGCGTAGCGCGCAGCAGCACGCCCGACTCACTCTCCGGCAGCGGAAGCCGCTCGATCACAGAGAATCCTGCAGGAAGTCCTGGGGTTGCCGTTGTCAGCAGGAGCATCTGGCTTCGCACCAGAGGCTCAGCAATGGCCAGAGCCGCGGCCATATCGTCTACGGCACGCAGGGTCACGGTATGAAACTGACGCCCCTCGGGCAGATTTTCCGCACGTCCAGCCCAGACCTCAACATTCTTCACACCCAGCGTACGTACTGCCTCGCGCAGGAAGGTCGACTTCTTGTTCTGCGACTCGGCCAGCGTAACCGCAATCTCCGGACGGGCGAGCGCGATGGGAAGTCCGGGGAATCCAGCCCCGGAGCCGAGATCGAGCAAGGTATCGGGGAGCGGATCGCCGAGATGTGCGGCGGCAAAGAGACTCTCTCCGAAATGGCGGCGCACCATCTCCTCGGGAGTGCGGATTGCCGTCAGGTTCGTTCGGGCATTCCAGCGCACCAGCAGGTCCAGATACTCGACCATCTTCGCGGCCAGTGTAGCGTTCTGGTTGGTGTAAGGAGCCAGCAGGCGTTCGATCTCAGACTCAGTGAGGACAGGCATGCGTCTTCCAGTATGCCGAATTGTTCCACGTGGAACAATTCGGCTGATTCATGAACCCACCCAGGACGTCCTCAGCTGCACCGCGTTGGACAAACTGGTTTGGCTGGAATGGAATGTTCCACGTGGAACATTCCAGCCTTGACGTTCACTCCTGCATCGGCGAGTCCATTTCTGAACGCTGAAGTCCGTTGATGGACGCCTGCCTGTCGTGCTGGATGGGACGTATCTGTGCAAATAGCTCAATTTACGTGGATTCACCATTCGTCTGGTTTGGCACGGCATGTGCTTTCTCTCCAGGCAGAACAATCTTGTGAGGTTCGGCTGTGAGACAGGAAGCGATGCGGGTGTTGGTGACCATGATGGCGCTGTGGGCGATTGTGATCTACGTTCCGCCCAAGGTGCAGGCAATGAAGAAGCGGCCCCCGGAGAAGGCCGCTTCGGTGAGGCCGTTGAAGCTGGCGCGTCAGCCTTTGGTGGCAGCAACGACTGAAGTCTGAATGGTGCGGGGCTTCCATGCCGAAGCCTCGGCGACGAAACGCTCGAAGATGGCGCGTGATGCAGCCGAGATGTCATAGCTGCGCTCAGGGTGCCACTGCACAGCCAGTACGAAATGCGCGTTTGGGTTGTTGACGTCCTGCCCGCCCTCGACTGCCTCGATGACGGCATCCTGAGGGCAGCGGGCCACGACGCGTAACCCATCGCCAGGGATGCCGATCGCCTGATGGTGTGAGGAGTTGATCGGCAGGCGGAGGAAGCCGTTCTCCACTAGGGCCTCCTCCTCAGAGGTTTCCTCCGCTTCTTTTTTCTTGCTGCTTTCGGCGACGATACGGCCGAGGGTGGAATCGGGCAGAATGGCTGCATTGTGAGCAACGGCGACCGTCTTGCCGGCAGGATGGTTGACCGGCATGGGCGCAAGATGCTGCACCAGCGTGCCACCGCGCCAGACATTCAGCGATTGCGTGCCGAAGCAGATGCAGAGCAAAGGCTTATAGAGGTTGTGCGCGTCCTGGATGAGCAGCTCGTCGACGTTCTCGCGCGCCGGATCGGCAGGTGCGGTCTCGGGCTCGGGCTCCTGGCCGAACTTATGCGGATTGACGTCGGCGGGAGAGCCGGGGAGGAGGACACCCTGGCAGGTATTAATCAAATCGGCAATAGCATTTGGGGTGCCAGCGAGCGGAATCTCGACCGGCTCGCCGCCGGCGCGGCGGATGGCCTCAGCATACTGCGGCCAGGATTTTGCGTTGTAGTCGAGGTTGGTGCTGGTCGGGATCGGGATAGCGATGCGCGGCTTCATTTTTATTCATGATACTCGCGGCACTCACATGGATGGATGAGATGCAAAAATGCGGGGGTTCCTCGGCTGCGTGCTTTGCGCTTCGCTCGGAATAACATGATTTACAGCTAGACACTCTCTTCAAGAAAGCGTCATCCCGATCAAGAAAGTGTCATCCCGAGCGAGCAGAGCGAGTCGAGGAACCCCCGCATTTTTGCCCGTGTCTGCAATACTCTCTCCATGTCCGACCAAGCCTACGTCTACATCATGGCTAGCACCTTCAAACGGCTGTATATCGGGATTACCAGCGAAATCGAGCGACGTGTCCTTCAGCACAAAGAAGGTCGCTACGCCGACAGCTTCACCTCAAAGTACAAAATCGACCGCCTCGTCTATTTCGAGCGCTTTGGCATGATCGAAAACGCGATCGCCCGCGAAACACAACTCAAAAAGTGGTCGCGCATCAAGAAGATTCAACTTATCGTCCAAAACAACCCGACCTGGCGCAACCTGAGCGAGGAGTGGGGTCAACCGATCCCGCTCTACTCGGAAAGAGCAAACCGTTCTCCAGACTAAGCTGGTGTCTTGTGGATACAGCCGTGCCATCCCAACCAAAAATGCGGGGGTTCCTCGGCTCGCTGCGCTCGCTCGGAATGACACTTCTTTTTTGTTCCTTATTCGGTTACATATTTCAGGGGTAGACAAAGACGGGCGCTCCGTTGTGGAGCGCCCGTCTTTGTTGTGCATTTACGTATTGTCTAGCGCAGGTCGGGGAGGACGCCGGTGCCTTCGATGCGTACGGCATCGAGAGCGGCCGGGTTGATGTCGAGCGCCTTGAGGATGGTGGGCGCTACCTGCGCTGTTCCTACCTCCGCATAAACGGTGTGCGGACGCAGGCCGGGGTTGGAGACCAGCAGCATGACGTTGGTGTCGTCATGGCCGAAGCCTCCATGCTCGGACTGTTTCTTGTGGCTTCCGGTGTAGACGACTCCGGCGTTGGGCGTGACGATGATGTCAGGCGTACGGGGGTCGACGGTGGGGTCGTTGTAGTTGAGTGCGAGCGACGCGCCGTAGTAGATCTGCCCGAGGCCGATCTGTGCGGCGTTGGCTTCGAGGATCTTGATGCTGGCGGCGGTGTCGGCCGAGTTTTTGAGCCAGACCAGCGAGACGTCGTCCTCGGTGGGGCCGATGCCGGTTGGGTTGCTGGGCGACTCGGAGGTGGGGATGAAGCCATAGCCATCGAGCAGCGTTGCGGGCGAGGAGCCGGCGACGAGGTTCGGGACGTAGCGGTTGGGGTCGATGGGGGACTGACCGTGCTTGGCGGTGATGACGATCAGGGTGGAGTCGTAGAGGTGCTTCTCCTTCAGCTCGTCGACGAAGGCGGCAATGGAGGCATCGACGAACTGGATGTCGTCGAGCAGAGCCGCGGAGGGAGTTCCGGCTGCATCGAGGTAGCCGCCCTTGGTGCTGCCTTCGACGAGCTTCTGGCCAACGCTGACGGCCTGAAAGTTCATGCCGAAGATGTTAGGGACGGCAGTCTTGTGTGCGCCGAGGTGGTCTTTGCCGTCGATCTCGTTGAGGATGGCGTTGACCTTCAGCGTGTCGTAGCACTCGATGTTCTTGAAGCTGTTGGTCCAGGCGGAAAGGTCGGAGCCTGGGTCGGGGATGGTCGAGCAGGCGAGGCCGGTCGGGGTCTTGATGCCGGGGAGGGCGATAACGTTGGAGTTGATCTCGGGCGCGTAGAAGTCATCGAGAGCGGAAGGGCCGACGCCGCTGGCAACGGAAGAGTAGGCGGGGTGCTTGTCAGACCAGGCAGTGTATCCGCCGGCGCGGTGGATGACGGAGAAGATGCTGTTGGCGCGGACGAACTCCCAGGGGTAGACCGGAGCGCAGCCCTTGGCGGGGTCGCGGGGCAGGCGGGCGGGGTCGATGGAGTGGATACCGCCGTCGAGAAGGGAAGCTCCGGGTGCTCCGCCGTTGAGCTTGGTCTGGTCGAGGTCGATGCCTTCTTCGTACTCGGTGGTGGTGCCGGTGGGAGCGGCGCCAGCGGTGCAGGGTCCGGCAGCGACGCCGTTGCCGGTGGTCTTGGCAGGAGCGTCGAGGTTACGCGCATAGGCGACGTCATAATAGACGCCGGTCAGCGCTGGGCTGCCGCCTGTGATGATGGCGGTGAGTCCGGGGAAGGAGTCGGAGGGCTTTGAGGTGTTGGCGGCTACGTAGTTGACGCCGGTCTTGCCGAGGGCGGCGAGGGCCGGGCAGTAGGACTTGCCATTGTTGATGGTGCTGATCCCGTTGACGCAGTTCGCATAATCGACAGCGTGCATTCCGTCGATGCTGATGAGAAGAACACGCTTGATGTGATCGTGACGTTCGTTGCGGTCGTCGTCCTGATTGGCCGCATATCCCGTTGAGCACAACGCAGCGAAGGCAAGAAGAGCTATGACTCTTTTCATGGTTTTCCTCCGGCAACAGGGATAACGGAGGGGGTAAAAGAAAGCCGTATTTTTTCAGTGAATATTGAGTGAAGATCGATTTTGCGTTGCAGCTTTGGTGCAGTTTGTGCTGAAACCTTAAGCTGGCCTTAAGTTTCGCCGGGGGTGACGTGGTTTCGAGGTCGCACTTCAGGTTGTAGCCTAGAGAACCGAAACACGAAAGCGTGATGGAGGCGAGCTATGCGAATTCTGAAGAAGCTGGCTGTCGGTTTGGTGATCTGCCTTGTTGTTCAATTCGTCGTCGCAGGCGTACTTGTTGCTTTCTTCCATCCGGCCGCGCCGAAGCCACAACACTCCATCACAGACCCTTTCGCAGAAATGGATCTTTCCGGGATGGCTGCGCTTCAACGCTATCGTGCTCGCGATGGAGCAGCGCTCTCGTATCGACTCTATCCAGGCGGTGGCGATCAGGGGGTGGTGCTTGTGCATGGATCGGCGGGCAGCAGCCAGGACATGCATGTGATGGCGAAGGCCATGCAGGAGCAATTGGGGACAACAGTGCTGGTACCCGATCTTCGCGGCCATGGAGCGAACTACCCTCACGGCGATATCGCTTATGTCGGGCAGCTTGAAGATGACATGACAGATTTCATGCAGGCCGTCAGGCCTCAGTATCCGGGTAAGAAATGGACACTGCTCGGATTCTCTTCCGGAGGAGGCTTTGTCCTGCGCATCGCGGGAGGTCCCGGCGGCAATGCGTTCGATCGCTTTATCCTGCTTTCTCCCTACCTGCGCTACAACGCACCCACTGTGCGACAGGCCCCCACGCACCACGACGACAAGGGCGATGATAGCGGCTGGTACAGCGTGTCCGTCGCACGAATCGTCGGGCTTTCGATCTTCAATTCCTTTGGCATTCATTCCTTCGACGGCCTTCCTGTGTTGTCCTTCCCCGTCCCGAGCAACATTCAGGCGACGACTTCGACCTATTCCTTCCGCATGGAGAAGAACTTCGCGCCACACGATGACTACCGCGCAGACATTAGAAATGTGACGAAGCCCATGCAGGTGCTGGTAGGTGAGAACGACGACCTCGATATCCCAGAGCAATTCTCAAAGGTGTTCTCTGCGGATCGAAAGGACATCCCAGTCAGCATCGTGCCAGGCATGGGCCATTCGGACATGATCATCAAGCCCACGGCTATTCAGGCGGTCGTCAAGGTTATTGGTCAGGCTTCGTAGCAATCAATAGAGTTGCCGCAGCAAAAATTTGCTCCTACTTTTGTTACATACTTTCTTCACTGAGATGCATGCCGCTGGGTGCGGCGAGGGTGGCATAGCTGAGCGCTCCCAGCAGCGTGACTGCGCTGCAAACACCTAATGCGAGCGTGAACGAGTGGGTGCGGTCGAGGAGCCAGCCGGTGACGACAGGTGCCGCCGAGGCGATCATGAAGCTGGCAAAGTTCTGCAGCGCCATCAGCGAAGCGACATAGCGCAGCGGGCTCACGGCCTGGGCGTAGCCGAGGCCGGAGGTCCCGGCGAAGTGGATGGAGAAGAGCGCCATGCTGATTCCTGCGACGGCTTGCGTCGTGGTATCGGCGTGGGCGACAAGAAACGTGCAAAGCGCCGAAGCTGTCATGCCGAGCACGAGGTTGCGGCGATGGATGGTGGTGAGCGGCGTTCCCGCCTGCGCAAGCTTGTCGGAGATGATGCCGCTGGTGAGCATGCCGAGCGCTCCGCCGAGGAATGGGATTGCGGTAAGCCAGCCGCTGGAGGCAAGCGGGACGTGGCGCTGGTCTTGTAGATACGAAGGCAGCCACGAGAGGTAGAGCCATGAGGTGTAGTTGATGCCTCCCCAGCCAAGCATCATGCCCCACGCGGTGCGCTGGCGGATGAGGGCTCGCCAGGCGGATTCGTTTGCTTTAGGCAATGCGGCAGTGGCAGGCGATGCGTGCTCCGCAAACTGCGTTTCTCCGCGGGCTCGGTGGAGTACGACCCAGAGAGCAGCGACGACGAGGCCGGAGGCTCCGAGGAGGATAAACATCGTGCGCCAGCCGAAGTGCACCATGATGACCGTGAGCAGCGGCGGCGCGAAGGAAAGACCGAGCGTCTGCGCGGAGTTCATCGTTGCTGTGGCGCGTCCGCGCGTGGCCGGGCTGAACCACTCGCGGATGGAGCGGATGCCTGCGGGATAGAACGGAGCTTCGCCAACCCCGAGCAGGACGCGGAGGAAGAGAAAGGTGGGAAGTCCGCGAACGAAGCCGGTAAGCATCTGCGCGGCGGACCAGAGGGTGAGTCCTGCGCCGAGGGTGTAGCGCGTGCCTGCGCGATCGAGCAGCCCGATGAGCGGAAGCTGCGCGATACCGTAAGCGAGCGAGAAGGCAGAGAGCAGCCAACCCATCTGCGTGGCGTTAAGGTGCATCTCGGCGCGCATCGTGGTGTTGGCGATAGAGAGCGAGGTGCGGTCGAGAAAGTTGACGATGCCGGCGAGGAACAGAAGCGCAAGCGTGACGGCCTGGTGCCAGCGCAGGCTGCGACCTCGGTTTGTATCGGTCAAAATCTCTCCCTTATTGCGGCTTGTTGTGGTTTCGCAACATTTTATCGGGAGGACGCCCGGTGCTGGCATGATATGCAAGCATCCTGCAAAAAATGCGAGATTCCTCTCACCCCCCAGCGCAGAGCTCACCTCGGCTACGTCCTTGTGGGAGTTCGCTCGGAAGGAGACGGCAGTTCGCTTATTGCAGGCTGAGCGAGAGCTGGCTTCGGCCACCTCGCTCCATCTCCAGGAGCTGCGCTTTGACGGCGAGGCCTCCAGCGAAACCAGTGAGCGTGCCGGAGGAGCCGATCACGCGATGGCAAGGCACGATGATGGAGACGGGGTTGCGGCCATTCGCAGCTCCCACGGCCCGGGTGGCACGTGCATTGCCAAGCTGGTTGGCGAGTTGCGCGTAGCTGCGTGTCTCACCGTAGGGGATGGCGAGCAGCGCGGCCCAAACGCTGCGCTGGAAGGGTGTGCCGCGCAGATCGAGCGGGACGGTGAAGCGTTTGCGGCGGCCGGCGAAGTACTCGTGGAGCTGACTCTCCGTCTCGACGAGGATAGGGTGGTTCTTGTCGATGACGGTTTCGCCGAGCGGAACGCGACGCGGGCTGTCGTTGGGCCACAGTATGGCGACGAGGCCCTTGTCGCTGGCGACGAGCTTCAGCTCGCCTACGGGCGATGGCATCGGTTTGTGGGCGAGGCTCATCATCTTTAGATGAGGCTGATCCGGACGAAGAAGCAGTGTTGAGGAACAAAGCTTTGCTGTACTCGAGCCATCACGTATCGACCTGTCGGTATCAGTCGAAGCTGCGGAGGAAGATGTCCTTGACGGAGATCTTGCAGGGCTGGCTTTCGATTTCAAATCCAATAAGACCGGGCTGGTTGTTGACAGAGTTCTTGTTGTCGTCGATGAAGACGGCCATCAACTGGCCGTTCATGATGTGCATCATGACAGGGCCGCGGGCGATGATCTCGTAGTCGTTCCACTCGTTGACGCGCACGTATCCGCCAAGGGCCTGCTTGTCGCCGATGTTGGCGACGAGGCGGTTGGTTTCGCCGGGCAGCGACTGGGTGACCTGTCCGCGATAGGCGAGGATCCCCTGCATGGTGTTTTCGGAGTACCACTGGCCGGTGTAGGCCGCAGCCTGCGCGCGGACGGGAAACCAGAAGTCGGCCTGCGGGCCGGTCATCATGAATTTGAGATCGTACGGCGGAAGACCCTGTGGCTGCGGGCGCGTCCAGGGGATGCCGGTGGCGCTGCGGTACTGGATGCCTCCACCGCCGCCTTTTTCGATCTTCATCTTGAGCTTGAGGTCGAAGTCGCGCACCTTGTCGCCGCGGTAGACGATGTAGTTGTTGCCCTTGGGATGGCCTTCGAGGGTTTCACCGACCATGATGCCATCCTCGACGCGCCAGATGGAGGGATCCGCATCCCAGCCGGTGAAGCTCTTGCCATCGAAGATCTGCTTGTAGCCGGGGTGATCGTCGATGGAATAGGGCGCGGGATCGTGGAACTTCGGCATGCCGGGGAGTTTTTCGCCGCTGGGGCCGATGACAGCAGGGTGAGCGGGTGGGGATTCGAGTTGCGGCGGGACAGTCTGGGCGTGAAGAAGGCCACTCATGGCGAGTGCGACGGCAGGCAGCAGGTGTTTCCTATGCATGTGGGTGCCTCGAAATTGAGACGATTCAATTACGAGCAAGTTTAGCGGGATCGAAGTGGTTTTAGCGAATCCGAGATGTATGGCTGGCAATGGTGAAAGAAGCAGGTTCCTCCACGCCGCTGCGCTTCAGCCGGAATGATCCCTATACGGCCGTACTATGTACTCCGGTTGCGACAGTGTGTTCGGTAGCGGACGGTCCGTTTTGAAAGCGGACGCCGGGAGATAGTGTAGTGGTTTGTTGAGCCTTTAGAATCAGCGGCTTTTCGGGTGTAGCCGTGGCATGGAGCTTGCTTTGAAGGTTACTGAGATCGATGCGAGGTGAGGGATGGCTTCCATAGTTGAAGATCTTCGGCACGAGTGGAGGGGGTTGCGGCGGGCGCCGGCTGAGTGAATTTCGAGTTTATTTGTAACCTTATAAGTTACCTAAATCCAGGACCAGAGGGTTCGCTATGAGATCGATTGTGCAGGATGTGCGGCAAGGGTTCAGGCGTCTGCGGCGGGCGCCGGGATTTGCGGTAACGGCGATTCTTACGCTGGCGCTGGGCATTGGGGCGACGACGGCAATCTTCACGCTGGTGTATCAGGTGATGCTGCGGTCGATGCCGGTGGAGCATCCGGAGCAGCTCTATAAGGTGGGCAAGGAGATCGAGTGCTGCGTCGATGGTGGGGTGCAGGGTCACTGGAAGCTCTTCTCGTACGATCTGTACCGCACACTGCGCGACCATACGCCTGGGACCGACGGCGTCGTGGCGACGGAGGCAGGCGCGATGACGGTGAGCGTACGGCGCAAGAACGATACGGCCGCGCAGCCGTTGGGCATTCGTGTGGTCTCGGGCAACTACTTTGATGTGCTGGGCGTGAAGACGTATGCGGGCAGGGTGTTGCGTCCGGAGGACGATCGCGAAGGCGCGCCGATCGTGGCCGTCATCAGCTATCCAATATGGAAGACGAAGTTTAACGGCGATCCCAACCTTGTGGGCGAGACGGTGTTACTGACCGGGCATCCGGTGACGATTGTCGGCGTCACGACGGAGAGTTTTCTAGGAGACCGCAACACGGCCGATCCCGCCGGAATATGGCTGCCTCTGGCGCAGGAGCCGATATTTAATCCGGAGCGCACTTTATACAAACAACCCAACTCGCACTGGCTGGATATCCTGGTGCGCGTTCGCGATCCAAAGACAGTGCCTGCGGTCGAGAGCGCAATCAGAACGGAGCTGCTGCGGTGGATTCGCGTCAACCATGACCCGGCGATGCGCGAAGACGAGAAGGAGATCGCCCGGCAGACGACAGAGTTAGTTCCGGCAGCAAGCGGTATCAACGAGCTTCGTGACGAGTATGAGAAGAGCCTGAAGATGCTGCAGTGGATCGCAGCGTTTGTGCTGGTGATTGCCTGCGCGAACCTGGCGAACCTGATGCTGGTGCGCGGCGTCGCACGCAGACAGGAACTAAGCGTCAGGACGGCGCTGGGAGCTTCGCGGATGAGGCTGATCCGCGAAATGGTGGTCGAGTCTGTTGTGCTGTCGCTGATCGGAGGCGGCGCAGGGCTGGCGGTGGCGTATGCCGGTGTGAAGGGAATGCTGGCGCTGGCGATGAAGGGTGTCGAGATTAATCCATTGAGCGCGAGTCCTTCGCTGACAGTCCTTGGGTTTGCGCTGGCGGTCTCGGCGCTGACAGGTGTGCTGTTTGGGATGGCACCGGCGTTCATTGCGTCGCGTGCCAATCCGGCGGAGGCGCTGCGTGCGGCGAATCGTTCGACGGGTGGCGCGAGTGCGCTGCAGCGTGCGCTGGTGGTGGTACAGGCTGCGCTCTCAGTCGCGCTGCTGAGCACAACGGGTTTGCTGATTCTGAGTCTGCAACGGCTGGAGAAGCAGGACTTCCACTTCGAGACAACAGGAAGACTGATTGCCTTTATCGATCTACAGGCAGCGGGCTACCGGTATGAGCAGCTGGACGGGTTGTACCGGCAGATCGACCAGACGTTTGCTGCGATCCCCGGGCTGCATGACGTGGCCTATGCTTCATACGGGCCGATGGCATTCAATAACTGGGTCGACTCTATCTGGCTGGAAGGCGGCGATCCGAATACCGCGTTCAAGACGAGCTACGATTCGGTCAGTCCGAAGTACTTCGATGCGATCGGAACACGTATTCTGCTGGGCCGTGGGATTACGGAGCAGGATACGGCTGCGAGCACGCATGTGGCGGTAGTGAATCAGACGTTCGTGAAAAAGTTTTTCGACGGCAAACCGCCGATTGGCCTGCGCTTTGGTCCCGACCGGGCGATGACGGGCGAATATGAGGTTGTCGGTGTGGTCGACGACGCCAAGTACGGCGACCCGGCGGCCAGGGCGCGCCCCATGTTCTTTACGCCGATGGCGCAGATAACGAGCTTCGACAAAGCCTCTGTTGGTGTGAAGCAGAAGGAACAGGACACCAGGAACGAACGATTCAAACACTTCTCCAGCAACTTGATTGCACGCTACGACGGCGATGCAGCAGACGCAACGGCTGCGGTGCGAAAAGCGCTGGTGAAGATTAATCCTGAGATTGTGATTCGTCAGCTGACGACGTATGACGACCAGGTGAGCAACTATTTCATACAGCGCAGGCTGGTGGTTCGGCTGACATCGATCTTCGGCATGCTGGCGCTGATTCTGGCTTCGATTGGACTATACGGCGTGACAGCATATGGTGTGGCTCGGCGCATTCCTGAGATCGGGTTACGGATGGCTCTTGGGGCCGACCGCGCCAGTGTAGTGCGGTTGGTGCTGCGTGGAGCGGCGGTGCAGACGCTGATCGGACTTGCGCTGGGGATTCCGGGTGCGCTGCTGGCAGGCCATTATCTTGAGTCGCAGCTGTATGAGGTGAAGGGCGTGAATGCGCTGACTCTGCTGACGGCGTGCGCGGTTCTGGCGCTAAGTGCCGTGATTGCGAGCCTGGTGCCTGCGCGACGAGCGGCGGGGGTTGAGCCCATGGAGGCACTGCGGACGGAGTAAGTGATGATGGTTTGTGGTTCTGTCTGGAATAACAAAAGAAGAAGGGCTCCGTTCGCGGAGCCCTTTTTCCCTTGTCTGATGTAGACGTTACTTAGCGTTTGCCCTGGATGACGGGGCTTCCGGCTTTGCGGCGTGCTCGTTTGGCAGCGATCTCACGCATCTCCTTGCCGAGCGAGGTGCGGTTCATGATCATCTGCTGTGCGATGCCGAAGAAGTTACCGACCGCCCAGTAGAGGCCGAGTCCCGCGCCGTAGGTAATGACGAAGTAGCCGGAGATAGCGGGCATCATGAAGGCCATCATCTTCTGCTGTTGCGGATCAACACCGGGCGACGGCGTGTAGAACTGCATCAGGAACTGGCTGATGATCATGACAGCCGGAATGATGTAGTACGGATCGGGTGCGGTGAGATCGTGCAGCCATGCCCAATGCGCGTGGCGCAGCTCAACAACCTTGGGGATCATGGAGAAGAAGGCGAAGAGCAGCGGCAGCTGAATGAGCGTCGGGATGCAACCGCCGAACATGTTCACTCCGTTGTCTTTCTGGAGCTTCATGATCTCCATGTTCATCTCATTACGCTTCGGATCGTTGATCTTGTATTTCTTGTACTTCTCCTTGATCGCGTCCATCTGCGGCTGGATGCGCTGCATCTTCAGACCGGACTGCATGGTCTTGATACGCAGCGGTAGCAGCAGCACGTTGATGCAGAGCGTAAGGATGATGATCGACCATCCCCAGTTGCCGACAATATGCGAGTGTATCCACTGCAACGCGAGGAAGAGATACTTGCCGATGGGACCCCAGAAGCCGAAGTCGAGCAGAGGCTCCAGTGAGACGCGCTTGCCATCGACCGGCGTGGAATAGATGTTGCGTAGCACGTTGACGGCCTTGGGGCCAGCATAGATGCGTGTCTGTGTATGACCGCTCACGTCGCCGAAAGCTGCACCGAGGATGGGAACATTGATGGCTCCCTTCGCGGGCGACGACGAGCCGAAGCCCGTGCGGTGAATGGTCTTGGCAACGTCGAGTTCGTTGTGCAGGGTGACGACGCTGGCCGAGGCAGGTGTATCCGGCAGGAAGATGGTGGCGAAGTAGTTGTCGGAGACGCCAGCCCAGTCGAAAGGTCCGTTGAGGGTCTCGCCGCCCGAGACCTTCTTGGCAGCCAAATGCTGCTCGTTACGATCGCGGGAGTAGTCGATCTGTGCAGCAGCGTAGTTCTGCGCATTGTCCTGATCGCCGAAGCCGCCGGGCCATGAGAGAAGCGCGCGCACAGCCGAGCCGTTGCGCGTCACCTGCGTATCGGCGTGGATGACATAGGTTTCGTCGAAGGAGAAGGTCTTGGTGACGTCGACTCCATTGGCCGAATACTTGAAGGTGAGCGTGCCTGGAGCGGTGATCTGGCCGCTGGTCGAAGGCACGTACAGCGCTTGCTTGAGCGTGTCGTTCAGGCCCTGATCGTAGGTGTAGAGCGACAGCGGGTAGCCGAACTTCTCCGCCGCCTGCGTGTGGACGAGGTTTAGCGGCTTGTTGTCGGTGTCCTGATACTGCTTGAGCACCCAGCTCTTGACCTGCGCGCCACGGTTGGTGAACTCAATGCGGTAGAGCTCATTTTCGATCACGGTCGTCTGCTCGGCCGCGGCCTGTACAGCAGGAGTCGCGCTGGGAGAAGCAGCCTGCGCGGGGAGAGCGGAAGAAGGCGACGGCGCTGCCGACTGCGGAGCAGCCGCAGACTGTGATTGCGTGACGGCGGGAGCGTTGGGGCTCGCAGTCTTCGGATTTGTCTTCTGACGGTAATAGCTCAAGCCAAAGAAGACGGCCAGCATGACGAACATCATGACGAAGAGCGACCGGTTGTCCTGCGTGCCGCCCTGCTGATTTGGGTTCTTGAACTCTGCCAAGGATGATTCCTGTTCTGTAGTACTGCTGAATGAACGCTCAAAGAGCGCAGAAAGACGCAGTCTCTATGGTAAATCAGGGCAGAGAAAGGCGGTTGTGCGATGAAAACTATGTAAATGAAGGGTTTGGGGAGGTGTTGTCAGAAAAACTGCTAACTGTTCAGCTTCAGCGAGACGATCTCGGGCAGGGCGTCCTCTTCGAAGATAAGTTGCTCTGTATTGCGGGCGTGCAGGCTGGTGGCGAGATGCAGTCCGAGCGCTGCGGCGGCGAGGACAGCAATCATGCAAAGAAAGTCATTCCTGTTATTGAGCATGCGGCCTTCGAAGTCGGCAACCTGCTTGAGCCAGTAGGTGGCGGCGAAGAGCGCGGCCCAGAAGGCGAAGTGCAAGTTCGCCTTGCCAGGGAGATAGGAGCAGGCGAAGGCGATCTTCTGAAAAGTGAACAGGCAGAGCTCCACCGTAAGGGTTCCGAGCAGCGCCATGGCGAGCAGATGCCCCAGGATGAACCGGGGAGAGTAGTGGCTGAAGAGCGCCACGGAGAGGACGAGAAGCACCGGAAGAACGCCGAGCAGGAGCAGAGAGAGACGCGTGGCGCGGTGATAGGCGTATGCGGGACGAGCCTGCGTGAGGCGAAATATCCAGTTCGCGCGCAGCGTGATGGGGATAGCGATGACGACGCGAAGAGCAAGGACGGCGAGCGAGACGGTAAGAATGCTGGCGAGGAGAAAGATCGTGTTGATCGTCGTGTTGTTTGGGGATGCCGATTCGGCTGCGGCCGACTGGACGAATTTCGTGTGCGTGAAGCCGAGGATGACCGTGAGTCCGATGCCGACGTAAAAGCTGAGGATCATGCGGTGCTGGCGGCTGCGCAACAGCGTCCGCAGACTGAAGAGCGTGATTACAGACGAGAGCGAGCTGCCGAAGCTCAACGCGAGTCCACGCGTCGCGGGCAGGATGTCGGGCTGCTCGACGATGCGAGGCAGGGTGCGGAAGTAGGAGAGCAGCAGCGCAGCAACCGTTCCCAGCCCGGAGAGTCCGAGGGCCAGCCAGGCACGGTGTGCCAGCGCGGCGGTCTCGGGGTGATGGCCTCCGTTGAGCTGGTTGAAGAGGCCAAGAAACCAGTAGGCAGGCAGCCACCGAAGCACGTGCTGGTTTTGCGGAGCTGCGAGTGCTGCGGGCGAGTTGAACGACGGTCCGAGGAAGTAAAGCGTCAGCAGAAGGCAGAGCGCAGCGGCCTGCAGCACGGCAGAAAGGCGCAGAAAGAGCTGGCGCGGCAACAGGTTGGCGGCGAGTCCCTGAACGGCCAGTACCGTGAAGACAAAGAAAGCTCCCGCAGCGAACATCGTGAACCAGTAGATGGGCAGGGTGCGCAGCAGGCTGTACTTTCCATGGCCCACGGCGAAGACCATCGGCCAACTGAAACCGGTAAAGAGATTAAATGCGGCGATTGCCAGCGCTGGTGCTGCGAAAAGCGCGGCGAGCTTGGCGAGGAAGAAGGTTGCGCGGCGTACGGGAAGCGGCCCGAGGACGAGCACGTCGCGGCGGTCGGGAAAGGCGGAGTCCCAGCTGAGCACTGCAATCAGTCCAGCGATGGTCATCGTGGTTTCGATGAGGTAGTGCTCGAACATGTAGGCGAGCGCGACGGGGATGGGCCTGGGGTCCACAAGCAGGTACGGCACGGGAAAGGCGCTGAAGAAGCTGATGGTGGCGAAGACAGCGGCGAACTGTCCCATAAGCTGTGTGGGATCGCCATCGGAGGCAAGGAGTTCAAGGTCAATAACGCGGAGCAGGAAGACGCGGTAGAGTACGCGGAACTGGAAGAGCAGATGAGTGAGATAGTTTTGCATGAATGTACGGAAGAAGTTCGATGTCATTGGCTGCTCCGAGAAAAAGAAGTCGTACTCATCGGGTCTCTCTTCGTCTCGTTAGGAGCGGAGCCATAACGAGAGCGTCGGCGATCGCGAAAACAACATCAGCAACAGCAACCATCACATCTGCGATGGCAGCAAGAAGGTCCGTTGCTGCAATGAGAATGTCTGTCATCACACACTTCTCGCTATTTCGCTCATGCAAAATCGGAATTTGTGCCACGGCCGAAAAGCAGATCTATCAATTTCCAGACAATATTTATTACGTGTAGATAAGATCTGCGATCTCGCGTGAGATGGCGACGAAGTCGTGCTCGATGGCCAGCTGCGCGAAGATGCCTTCAAGTGTGGGCAATTCCATGAGTGTGCGCAGGTGTTCGATGGAGTCGTCGGCAACGACCTTGCCACGATGCAGAATCACGACATGCGACGAGATGCGCTCGACAGTTTCCAGCTCGTGCGAGCTAAAGAGGACGACCTTGCCGCGACGCGCCAGTTCTTCAATCAGTGAGCGCAGTACGAGCGACGAGCCAACGTCCAGTCCAGAGAACGGCTCATCAAGCAGGATGAGGTCGGGATTGTGCAGCAGCGCGGCCGAGAGCAGAATCTTCTGCCGCATGCCCTTCGAGTACGAGGTCATCGGCGCATCGCGATCTCCGTAGAGACCGAAGAGACGCAACAGGCCGCGGATGCGGTTCGTGGCTGCGGTGCGCTCCATGTCGCGAAGCTGCGCGACCATGACGAGATACTCGATGCCGCTGAGATGCGTATAAAGATACGGCTCTTCGGGAACGTAACCCATGCGCTGGCGGAAGCTCATCGGGTCGTCGCTGATGGGCGCACCGTCGAAGAGCACGTCACCGCTGCTTGGCTCGATTAGCCCGGTGATGATCTTCATCGTCGTCGACTTGCCGGAGCCGTTCGGGCCGAGGTATCCGGTGATCTCGCCGGGACGCGCGATGAAGCTGACATCGTCGACAACGGTGATGCTGGAGTACCGCTTGGTGATGTTGCTTAGCTCAAGCATCGTGTGTGTCCTCAGTTGGCGGCAGGAAGCATGGCGATGAAGGCGTTCATCTCGCGAAGAACGTCGGCCTCGTTGGAGACGAAGACATAGTGGCTCGCGTTCGGAATGCGGACGACATGAGCAGCGGGCACCTGGCGCTCGAAGGCGGTGGCTTGCTGCTCAGTATCGTGATTGTTGGCTGCCTGCAATGCTGCGCGTGCTTTCGGATTGTCCTTCAAAAGCTGGCCCAGGTCTTTCGGGGTGGCGAAGATTGCGAGTGCGGGAGCATTGATGGTGGTGAAGCGTTGCTGGCCGAGCATAATGGCAGTTCCAACAGGTGGAGGAGGCTGACGAGACCATTGTGGGGGAGGCAAATCCTCCATGCGCTGTCGTTGCACGATCGCCCCTTTTTCAACGAACTTGAGATCGGCAATCACTCCGTCGAGCGCTTTCTTCCGGTCTGCGTCGGGGTTCATGTCAAGAATTTGATTGAGCTGCCGACGTAAGTCGATCGCATCAATCAGGAAGTCACCATTCACCTGGTCGTACATTGCGTAGGGATATCCGGCGTCGAGATAGATGAGGCCGGCAACTTTGTCGGGATGCTGGCTGCCGATATAGCTCAGTTCTTCGCCTGCGATGGAGTGGCCCGCGACAATAGGCTTGTTGATATGCAGAGCCTCGATGACGGCGAGCACATCGTCGCCAAGACGCGTGGCGGTATAGTTCGCCGTGATCGCTTCAGGTTTGCTGGAGACGCCGAAGCCGCGGCGGGTAATTCCGTAAACGTGATACGTTGCGGCGAGTTTCGGCGCGAATTTATCGAAGACATGCGCGTTGTTGCCGAGTCCGGTGAGCAGCACGAGCGGGCGTCCGGTGCCTCCCCAGTCGAGGACTTCGAGCTTCACATCTTTATCGACAGAAATCATCTGGACGGTGTGCGGCGAGGGATCGATCTTCCAGGCGGTCTCCTGCGTGGCGCGCTCGAAGACGAGGGGTTTCGGCGCACCCTGCGTCACGGTTCCGGTGATGGTCTTGCCGTCGGCGCTCATCGTGCCTTCGTACGAGGCGTGCAGACTATCGACGACAAACTTCAGCGTGGGGTTCGCAAAGGAGAGCGTTGTGACGGCTGCCGGGTCGGGTCCCTGATCGATGCTGTAGACCGTTCCCTTCAGCGTGCTGTCCGCGGCTTTATCGATCTGCAGCACGATGCGAAGTTTTTGTTGCCCCAGATCGAGCGTGCCCTGCCATGTTCCTGCGATCTGCTGCGCATGAAGCGAGAGCGTCAGCAGAGCGAAAAGCATCATCCGTCTTGCCGTGTTCATGCTGCTACGCTTCATGATTCATGTCTCCTATCGGCGGGTTGCGTATCCTGTGTGCGGCTGCGGTGCGGTGCTCGAGGATACGAGCTGCTGCATCTCTCCATAGAGCAGGCGGCCGAGAGGCATCGCGACGCCGGGCACCATCATGCTCAGAAACAGGCACAGGCTGAGCGTGCAGGTGAGTGCGATCAGCCAGGTGTTGGCGATACGCTCGGCGGGCACCGTCGAATCAATCTCGACATAGAACGGGAGACCCGCCGCTGCGACCTGTGGCGTGGCCTGAAGGCGTGGGCGGATGTTCTGGACAGCGACAGAGAGCAGGCCGTCGAGCAGCAGGCGTGTCGAGGATCCGTTGCGGGCCTCTTCATCGAAGATCCAAAGCATCTCGTCGCCGAACTCGGCGCGAAAGGTGCATGGATGCAGGCGAAGGATGGCGCGGTAAGCGGTGCGAGTGAGAGTCAGGGTGCTCATGCGTTGCGTGGTCTCCTCTCGCGCAGGCGGGATTGTGCTTCGACAACGATCGAGTGCAGGCGCTCGACCTCGGCTGTGAGCACGACGCGGCCCGCAGGTGTGAGGCGATAGAAGCGGCGGTCGTCATCTTTATCGCGGCTGGAACGCGGCGCATCGATGACGAGCCCGGCGTCCATTAGCTTCTTCAGGTTGTCGTAAAGCGTGCCGGGACCGATGCGGTAGCTGTCGCCAGTCTGGCGGGCAATCTCCTGAATAATGCCGTAGCCGTGCAGGTCCTCGCTGGCAAGCGCAAGCAGGATGTACTGGGCTGCGGTGGAGAGTGGCTGCGGATTTTTCGACGTCTTTTTCATAGCTCCCCTTAGTCGGAAACCGACTATATCGGATTTTGACTACCGAGAACAAGCGTTTTTTCAAAAAATATTCAGCGTGTATGAAAACCGTCCCGAATCAACGTAGTGATATAAGGTTGGCAAGTTGAAAAGAGGTGAATGCAATGGCGCGAAGCTGGATTTTAGCGCTTGCGATCGGTCTCTGCGGAGGCGGTATCCATGTGGCGGCGCAACAACAGCAGTCTCCATTGCCGCCGGGATGGGCACCGGGAACGCCGGACCATCTACCGCGTCCTCCGTTCCCGACGCGCGATCCGCACTCGCCGGGCTATGTTGCGGCGAAGGAGTTGGCCGATGGCGCGCTGCCTCCTGCAGACGCGGATGGCGACTATATTCTTGGCCCCACACATACGGCAGCATCGGAATCGCAGGTGCATGAGGGCGTACCGCAGGGCACCGTGATTGAGTTCACGATGAGCTCAGCGGACAGCAGGATTTATCCCGGTATCGCGCGCGAGCCGTGGACGTTCGGCAAGCCCGATCCGGAGAACCCGGCAAAGATGGTGGTGACGACCAGCCATCCTGCCGCGTACACGCGCAAGGTGGCCGTGTATGTGCCGAAGCAGTATGTGGCGGGCACGCGCGCTCCGTTCATCGTGGGAGCAGATGGCCCGGACCGCTCGCTGTTTACCGTGCTCGACAATCTGATCGCCGAGAAGAAGGTGCCGGTGATGATTGCGATCTCGATCGGCAACGGCAGCGGCGACGCGCAAGGCTCAGAGCGCGGGCTCGAGTACGACACGATGTCAGGTCGCTATGCGGAGTTCGTCGAAACCGAAGTTCTGCCGCTGGTCGAAGCGAAGGCCAACGTCAAGCTGACGCAGGACCCGAATGGACGTGCGACGATGGGCGGCAGCTCGGGTGGCTCGTGCGCCCTGATCATGGCGTGGTATCACCCGGAGTGGTATCGCCGCGTGCTCACATACTCAGGCACCTACGTGAACCAGCAATGGCCGTGGAATGCGGAGACTCCGCATGGCGCATGGGGATTTCACGAGACCTTAATTCCACAATCGCCTGCGAAGCCGATTCGCCTGTGGCTCGAGGTCGGCGACCGCGACAATCTGAACACCAATACGATGCGCGACAACATGCACGATTGGGTCGAAGCCAACGAGCGCATGGCAAAGGCGCTGAAGGCGAAGGGGTATCACTATCAGTTCGTCTTCGCGAAGAATGCTGGTCACGTCGACAAGACGGTGAAAGCACAAACCCTGCCCGAAGCGTTGGAGTATCTGTGGCAGGGCTATCCCATTCGTTAAACCGCCTGCTGCGACAATAAATTCATGCTGAACATTCGTCAGGCCGAGGCAGACGATGCCGATGCCATCTGGTCCATCATTGAGCCGATCATTCGTACAGGTGAGGTCTATACGCTGCCGCGTGAGATGAGCAGACACGAAGCACTGGCATACTGGTTTGCACCCGCACATAGAGCCTTCGTCGCCGAAGACGATAGCGGGATCGTCGGGACCTACTACCTGCGTGCGAACCAGGCTGGAGGTGGATCGCACGTGGCCAACTGTGGCTATGCGACGGTAGCATGGGCGACGGGCCGCGGAGTAGCACGCGCGATGTGTGAGCACTCGCTCGAGCATGCGCGCAGTCGAGGCTTTCGGGCGATGCAGTTCAACTTCGTCATCCGTACGAACGATCGTGCTGTACGGCTATGGCAACGCTGCGGCTTTGCGATTGTGGGAACTCTGCCAAAGGCATTTCTGCATCCGCAGGCTGGCTATGTCGATGCCTATGTCATGTTTCGCGAACTCTAGCGATCGGGGACGGGGTCGACGCCGCCTTTGGCAAAGGGGTGGCAGCGTGCGAGGCGGCGCAGCGTGAGCCACGAGCCTTTGACGGGGCCGAAGCGTGTGAGAGCAATGTAGGCGTACTCCGAACATGTGGGCAGGTAGAGGCACTGCGTAGGGCTGAGCGCGTGCATCACCGGCGAGAGCACCGATTTATACATGTGGAAGAGAACGCGGGCCACGAAAGATGGTTCAGGATCGGACATGGATGCAGGACCAGTCACGGCTTAACTCGGCTGTGCTGTCGAAGCACGCTCTACGGCAGAGGCAGAAGCGTTGCGCGCAGCACGTGGATTCTCCGTTGCCTTCTGGATCGAGCGGAAGACCTGCGCGACCTCGCGGCAGAGCGTTGCGAAGTCGAGGTCGATGACCGAGCGCCGCGGGTGCAAAATGACATCGACTGGAGCATTAAGCTCTGCGAGATTGTGACGCACGGCCTCGCGCATGCGGCGCTTGATGCGGTTGCGATCGACAGCCTTGCCCATCACCTTGCCGACGGTAAGCCCGACGCGTGGCGTGGCTTCCAACGTGCGCGGCTCGGCGGGACGCAGAGCGAAGAAGTAGCTCATCTGTTTCGAGAACTGCTTGCGGCTGGCGCCGTAGACGCGCTGGTAGTCGGCGTGTTTGCGTAGGCGGAAGATAAGCGCCGTCATGTGTTGAGTGTATCGCTCACTGCCAGTTCGGCGATCAACTCCCGAAGCTGGGTGCGATTGCGCCCACTCAAATTAAGGATCTCCACTCCCAGGGCGCCATCGTTGTGAACGCTGCGCACGACAGCAACAGCGCGAAAAGAAAGATGATTGACCTCAAAGCGCAGGTCGAGAAGATCGCCGGGCTCATAGCCGGTAAGCTGGCGTGGCGCGATGAGACATCCATCGAGGCAGAGATTCAGGATGCGTCCCCGGCGCAGATGCCAGCCGAGAATACGAAAGTCGCTTGGACCCGAGCAACGGTAGCGTGGAACGCGGCGGCGCTCGTCGACCAGAGACATCGTGGATGATTTATCGGCTTGCAGCACGCAGACCTTTACAAAACGAACAGGATGACAGCGAAGCAAGAAAGGACAGCCCTCTGTCCTCCACAGGTCACAGGCTGTCCTTCGCTGATCATTCGTGTGTGGTTTGCGGTGCCGGCGTCTTCGCCGATAAAGCGCTATTTCTTATCGTCAGGAGCAGACTGTTCGTGGTGGCTGCCATGTCCCGGCGAGGAATAGCCTCCCTGCCCTGGACGGTTCTGCTGTTGTGTCTGTTGGCTCGACTGCCCGGTCTGGCCTTTGCCCTGGTTCGGATTCGGTTTCTGCTGAGTGGGTTGTTGATTCATTCCGGTTTCTCCACGTTGGCCGACAGGGCACTTCGTTCGCTTTCGCGATGCCGCCCTATAACTAGGAAGATGGAGACGCACGAACTGGTTGCCCCGTTTTTCACAGCGCAGACAGGCAAAGACACACCAACGGCGCATAAGTGCCGATGGCACTTTCGCTTTGCCGTTTGAAATTTTTCTAAGGATGCAGCCGGAAAGGAGATGTTCCATCAGGAGGCATCGCCGGGCGACGCCCCCTATTCGGATGAACTAGTCGCGGTAGCCTGCGCTGACAGCGATCTTGTGACGTCCCTTGGCGCGACGGCGGCTGAGAACAGCAGCACCGGCCTTGGTCTTCATACGGCTCAGAAAACCGTGGGTCTTCGAGCGGCGGCGGCGGTTGGGTTGAAAGGTACGCTTGGGCATGAAACTGGCTCCTGGTGGGCAGGAGGCGTCTCAAGACTTCACGCACCATTCCCGCCGAATCTTTTCGCTATAGCAGCAATTTCTGATTGTACCCTAACGGACGAGATTTTCACAGCAGGAAACCGCTTCCGCCTGCATCCGCATATCCTCTTCCGCTCTCCCCACGATTTAGATAAGTAGCTTGGAATGAATGTCCTGCATCTCCCGATTGCAGGCATTGGGGGACAGTGAAATCATGAACTCCGCATCGGAGGCAGACTCCATGGAAGAGCCTGGGGCGAGCCGCAAACCGATCATCCTATCTCCCGCCCAGGGACGCGTTTACCCGATGGGCCGGATGCGCGCGATCTTCAAGGCTGATTCGGAAGAATCGGTTGGACGCTACTCCATATCGGAATGGTGGCTGGAACCTCGTACGCGCGGACCGGAGTGCATGCGCACGCAGAGGATCACGTGTTCTACGTCATTGCGGGAACCCTGAGCGTATTTCTCAACGATGCATGGTCGCACGTAGCCAAGGGAGGCTACGCGGTCATTCCCAGAGGAGCGCCGCACAACTTTGAAAATCAGGGATCGGTTCCCGCAGGTTTTATCGCCTTCAATGCGCCGAGTGGATTTGAAACGAGAATGCCGGATATCGCCGCAGCGCTCTCCGCCGAAGACCTTCGCCTCTAGCGGACTCTTTCGTTGTTGCAACTCAAACCGGGAACGCCTACGCCGTTCGCTCATCCGACGAGATCGTGGCGGAGCGCCTCCGCCCGACAACAGGAATCGATTTTCGTTCCTCGCAACGCGTTCGGTTGGCATTCAACTTGCATTACTCTTTTGCGTGCAGGATCGCGCGCAAAGGTATCACAAAGGACGCATCGATGCAGAACAATTACACTTGTGATGAGTGATTTTTTCCGCGGTGAAGACGTTACTCTGCACTTCTTCACCGTGAATGGTGCAAACAAATTTTTTTCGGTTTCTGCTCTTGAAATGGGTCCTGTTTTCCGTGCTACTATCAAACCCGTTCGCAAGACGTTTTTCTGCAGTTCCCCAGTAGTTCCGCACACTGCCTTTATGCTGTACGACTCTCTTCCGCGATGCTTGAATCTTGCTGACCGGAGAGACTTCTAGCTCTACAGACTTGAGCCTTATCTGTCCGCAAGTGGGCAGGAGGAACTTCTGTTTGCTGGTTTTGATTTTTAGGTGTGCATCGGTTGCCGTAGACATGCGGGCCATTGGGGTGAAGACAGGGAACAGATAGAAGGAATTAAGAATGTCATTCGTTCCGACGGCAACGGCCGTATTGAATTACTGGGTTCGCATTCTTGCCGCGCTCGAGAAGAAGATCAATCGCCAGTCGTATGAAACATGGCTGAAGCCGACGCGATTTTCGCACCTCGAAGGTAGGAAGCTCTTTGTGCGGATACCCTCGTCGGACTTCCAGCACATCGGCGATCGTTACGCCGACCTGATTCAGGAAGCCATCGATAATTTGGGCCTGGATATCGAGAGCGTCTCCTTTACAACACCGGAGCAGGACCCGCGCGCGCCGAAGGTTCGCGAGGACGGCGGCTTTGCTCCTGTGCCGAGCCACAGTCAGAATGCACCGCGCCAGCCACGCACCCCGGGAACGCTGTTGCAGGGTGCGCCTGCAGGCCCCATGCCGGAGCAGTCGCGCTTCGACTGGAACACCGCTTCTCAGCTCAACTCGAAGTATCAGTTCGATTCGTTCGTCGTGGGCAGCGGCAACCAGTTCGCTACCGCAGCGGCCCAGGCCGTCGCCGAGCGTCCCTCGAAGGCCTACAACCCGCTCTTCCTCTACGGCGGCGTCGGCATGGGCAAGACGCACCTGATGCACGCTATCGGCCACGAGGTGAAGCGCCGCCAGCCACACTCGGCCATCTGCTACGTCAGCGGTGAGAAGTTCACCAACGAGATGATCGACTGTGTTCGTTATCAGAAGATGACGAGCTTCCGCGACAAGTTCCGCAACGTCGACGTGCTACTGATCGACGATATCCAGTTCCTCGCCGGCAAGGAGCGCACGCAGGAAGAGTTCTTCCACACCTTCAACGCGCTGCACGAGTCGATGAAGCAGATCGTCATCGCCTCGGATCGCCCACCGAAGGAGCTGGCCGACTTCGAAGACCGTCTGCGCTCGCGCTTCGAGTGGGGACTGATCGCCGACATTCAGCCGCCGGACCTCGAGACGAAGGTCGCCATTCTGCAGAAGAAAGCGGAGTCCGAGCAGACACAGCTTCCGACCGACGTTGCTCTCTTCATCGCCTCGAACGTGCGTACCAACGTGCGCGAGCTCGAAGGCGCGCTGGTGCGCGTCATCGCGTGGAGCTCGATGCATGGCGTGGAGATCACGCTCGCCGTCGCGCAGCAGTGCCTCAAGCAGTTCATCGACACGCAGGTGCGCAAGATCACCATCGAGACGATCCAGCGAACCGTGGCCGAAAGTTTCGGCATGCGTATCGCCGAGCTGAAGCAGAAGAACAACTCGCGCCAGATTGTCGTGCCGCGCCAGATTGCGATGTACCTGGCCAAGCAGCTCACCGAGGCCTCGCTGCCGGAGATCGGACGCCAGTTCGGCGGCAAGCACCATACCACCGTGATGCACTCCATCGGTAAAATCGACGAGCAGCGTCGCGCCGACAAAGACCTGAACCGCACCATCAACAAGCTGATGGAGACACTCAGCTAGGCGACAGCAAAATCTTATCCACCAAAGAGGGGCCGCAATGGCCCCTTTTTTCTTTGCCTACAGCATCCTGCGAAGCCAGCGTCCGACACGATGAAACCGCGTCACGTATGGGACATACGCCTTAGCCCGAAAAGAAACTTCGTCTTTAGAATTGTCTCTTGCATTTGCTCACCCAATCTTGCCGCTACAATCCAGGAGTTTGCTGCATGTTGCGTACTGCCGTTGCACTGTCTCTTCTTCTGCCCGTAGCCGCTCTTGCGCAATCGCAGCGCGCACAGGACCGCCAGGTTCACATCAATCAGATTCAGGTCGTCGGCACGCACAACAGCTACAACATGGGCTTTGCGCCGAGCGAAGCAAAGTATATGCAGGAGCACTACGCCAAGGCCTACCGCGGCGTGGAGTATCACCACCAGACGCTGACGCAACAGCTCAACGCCGGCGTACGCCAGCTAGAACTGGACATCGTGCAGGACCCCGAGGGCGGACGCTTCGCGCATCCGAAGATCGTTGAGCTGACGCAGCAGGCCGGACTTCCCGCCGACCCCGACTTCGACCCGAAGCATGAGATGCTGAAGCCTGGCTTCAAAATCATCCACCTCGGCGACCTCAACCAGCGCAGCAGCTGCCAGCGATTCGTCGGCTGCCTGGAGGACATCCGTGCGTGGTCGCACGCGCATCCCGGCCACGTGCCCATCTTCATCCTCGTCGAAGACAAGCAGGGCAAGATCAGCCAGCTTCCCGACGCCACGACGGCCGAGCCCTGGACCCCAGCTACATGGGACGCGATGGACGCCGAGATCCGCTCCGTCTTTCGCCCCAAAGAAATCATCACGCCCGATCAGGTACGCGGCCACTTCCAGACGCTTGAAGCCGCAGTGCTCGCAGGCCGCTGGCCCACACTACGCAAGGCTCGAGGCAAGGTCGTCTTCCTGCTCTACAACCGCAAGCCCGCCAAGGACTATCTCGTTGGCCACGCGATGATGAAGGGCCGCGTCCTGTTCGTCAACGGACGCCCCGGCGAACCCGAAGCCGGCTTCGTTGAGCAGGACAACGGCACGCAGGATGACATCGCCGCGCTCGTCAAGAAGGGCTATCTCGTTCGCACCCGCTCCGACTTCGGCACCGAACAGGGACGCACCAACGACACCACGCGGCGCGACCAGACATTGGCAAGCGGCGCGCAGATGGTCAGCACCGACTTCCCCGCCAGCGAACCTGCACCGTGGACCGGCTACACCGTCTCGCTGCCAAATGGCGCGGCTGCGCGATGCAATCCCGTCAATGCACCTGCAGGCTGTAGCGACGCGCTGATCGAAGCGAAGAAGTAAGCGCCGGGCTCGTGGCCTTGCTCACTTCGGCAGATACTCAGCCGGAATCGGTGTGGCAGGCGTCTCTGCGTCCCACAGCACCTCGACGACATAGTAGCGGCTGCCGCTCTTCAGCAACTGGATGCTGTTAATGCCGCGGGCGAAGGGCATGGCGTCGTCAGCATTGTGGCGCGACTCGTAGGTGCTCCACACATGGGCAATGTTGCCGAACTGCTGCACGGTGTTGTGAATACCACGCTCGAAAAACCCGTTAGCAGCCATCGTAGGGCTGGCGCGTTCGATGTAGCCATCGATGGTAAGAACAACCGCGTCGGCCCGGTGCGTGTTGCGGTCGGCACGTGAAGGAATCAGATGCGCATCCGGCAGAAAGAGCGAGCGCATGCGGTCCCAGTCTCGCGCCTGCCCCTTCGGCCCCGAGATAACAGCGTAGAGCGCATTCACAATCGCATCGATCGACCGCACATCCTCAGGCTTCGCCACCGGCCATGCCGAATGCCCGGCAATCGATCCCTGAAGCGGAGCAGGAGGCTGTACAGGAGCAGTAGGAACGGCAGGTCGCTGCGCCAGCACCGCGGTCGAAACAACGAGTACAAAGGCAAGAAGGAGTTTCTTCATAGTCGGTCCAACAATGGGTTCGGGGGCCTGCTTCGTAACGGAAGCAGACTACATCAGTCACTGATATAAACGCCCTTGCGCAGCCACGCGTCGCTCGTGATCTGCTGCATCATGAACCCGGCAACATCCGCCCGGCTGATGCGGCTGCCGTTCCGCGGCAGAGCTTCGCCATCGATGCGGTAGTGGCCCCGTGCAGGGCCGTTCGTCAACATCGGCGGCATCACCATCGTCCAATCCAGCCCACTGGAGACCAGCGCCAGGTACTGGAACGTCTGCTCGTAGACCGGCCATTTGAGTAGGTATGTATAGACGATATTTTTGACGATCCACCGACGCCATGCGGGCTGCTTCGCCAGCGAGTCCGGCAGCGCACCCGCCGACCCCAGCGCGATCATGCGTCGGATACCCGTCTGTTGCATCGCGTGGACGATGACGGGAACGGCACGCGGCAGCACATTCTCATTGCGCAGCGGCGACTTCGCTCCAAGCGCTGAAAAGACAACATCTGCACCTTCCATGGTGCGCGCAACCGCAGCCGCATCAAAGGCCGACCCCTGAACGATCTGCCCCGTAGCCGTGACGCGATCGCGGAAAGGAAAACTTTCGGGCGCACGCAGCAGTGCGGAGACAGAGTACCCTGCCGCAAGGCAGTTCTGGGTCAGCAGACGACCCGTAGCTCCATTGGCTCCAAAGATGGCGATGTGCATTGCGTATGGTTTCCGGTAAGGGTTACGGGCTGATTATCCTCTGCCGAAAGAGCTATGTGTGAAAAAAATGGCAATGCCAAGTGCATGATTCGGTACGATTTGGCGATTTAATACAGGTATCGTATCGGTTCTTCCTGCAGGGGGACGACGCTCTCTTGTGGATCGTTGGGATAAACCGGGGCAGTCAGCTCTATTTGGTCGCTCGCTTCCGCGTTATGCGTTTTCCGCGGACGCGTTTTCTAAAACTGGACGCATGGATAAGTTGATGTTGCTAAAGCAGATGAGCCGGTTATCCACTTTTCAGCGGCGAACGGTTACGGCTACGAGATATCTATCTTGTTAATTGCTTAAATCTTAAAAGCCTTTCTCGCCTGCCGCATCGCCGCGCTTCGCATTCGTAACCGAGGCGGCATCGCTGTCCTCCGGCTCCACCCTCTTCGCTCGAAGATAGAACTCCATCCCCTGGACTCGAAGTTTCCCTCCGAAGCCACATAGATATTCACAAGCGCTCCAAGTCCTAGAATCAGGCAGACACGCAAAGTTGCTGCCAGCCCGTCTTCCGGTCTGTAAAGGAAGCCGTATTCAGTGTTACAGTTTGGCCAGCACACCTTTTAGTCAACGTCTGACTTTGTGGGAGATTTCACCGTGACGACCGCTGCTACCCAGGACTCCGAGATGACAGCCAACACCGCCGCTACCGGCAACCTCGAGATCACCGTCTCTCGCGCCGAGCTGTTGCGCGAGCTGACTGCGGCGCAGTCCGTAGTCGAGCGCAAGACGACGATCCCCATCCTGTCGAACTTCCTCTTCGAGGCCTCGGAAGATGGCAAGCTCACCATCACGGCTACCGACCTCGACCAGTCGCTCAAGACCAGCTGCACCGCGAAGGTGAAGAAGGCAGGAGCCTGCACCATTCCTGCACGCAAGCTGTACGACTACATCAAGCTCCTTCCTGAAGGCGACATCAGCATCAAGCTGATGGACAACCATTGGGTGCAGATTCGCGCTGGCCGCTCAAACACAAAGATGGTCGGCATGGCGCGCGCCAACTTCCCTGCCGTGCCGGAGTTCCCCGCTGCGGGCGCGGTGAAGCTTCCCGTCGCCAGCTTGAAAAATCTGATCTCGAAGACAATCTTCTCCATCTCCAGCGAAGAGTCGCGCTACACGCTCAACGGAGCCCTGCTGGTCCTCAAGGCAGAGTCGATGGCAATGGTTGCTACCGATGGACATCGTCTGGCACATGTTGAAAAGCTGGGCGAGAACCTCGAAGGCATCCAGGGCGAAAAGAAAACGCTCATCCCGCGCAAGGCGCTCGGCGAGCTGCAGGGCCTGCTCTCGAACACTGAGGCGGAAGCAATCGACTTCGCCGATGATGAACAGACGCTCTTCTTTCGCGTCGGTGGTCGCGTGCTAACCAGCCGCAAGCTTACCGGCCAGTTCCCCAACTACGAGGCCGTGCTGCCGCGTGACAACAATAAGTTCGTCATCGTGCGGTCCGAGGATCTGATGGGTTCCATCCAGCGTGTGGCGCAGTTCGCCGACGAGCGCTCAGGCGCCATCAAGATCCGTCTCGAACAGAACGAGCTGAAGCTCTCGTCCTCGTCGACCGATGCGGGCGAATCCGAAGACTCCATCGAAACACCGTACAACTACGATCCTCTCGTCGTCGGCTTTAACTCCTCTTACCTGCTCGACTTCCTGAAGGCGATCGGCAACACAGGCGAGGTGCGGTTGGAGTTCAAGGACGCTCAATCCGCCGGCCAGATGCGCCCCGAGGACGGCAATGAAGACGTCAAATACCGCTACATCCTGATGCCCATGCGCATCTGAGTGCGACGCACACGGTGGAAGGCGCGGCTTTGGCCGCGCTTTTTGCTTTTTAAAGTGGAGGTCGTCGCCTCCATGAAATTTTTATGCATCGCTTGACGGAATTTGCCAGTCTCATGTACATAACTTAATGGTTATATAACTTTAAGGATATATAAAATCCGGATAAGGAAAGCAAAAGGAGATGAACATGATTACGACACCCGAGATTGTTGAATCGCCCGCACAGAAGATCGCATTCATCCATGTCACAGTTCCGCGCGCAGAGATCATGCAGGCGATGCAGGCCGGGCTGGCGGAGCTGGGCAATGTGCTCAAGACGCAGGGCGTCGCGCCTACAGGGCCGTGGTTCACCTATCACTTCCGCCGCCCGGCGGAGACCTTCGACTATCGCATCTGCTTCCCGATTGATAAAGACATCAAGCCAGAGGGCCGTGTCGAGCAGGGCGAGCTTTCCGCTGCCGGCGTGGTCCGCGCGGTCTACAGTGGCAATTACACGGGCCTGGGTGCGGCATGGGGCGAGCTGATGTCGTGGATCGACGCAAACGACCTGAACAGCCGTGAAGACCTCTGGGAGCGTTACCTCGTCGGGCCCGACTCCAGTGCGCATCCCGAGGAGTGGCGTACGGAGTTGAACCGTCCCCTGGCTTGAGAGGAAGCTACTTCTTCGCGCCGAACACCTGAAAGCGGACCGAGTAGCCAACACCGATGGAGTGGTCAGGTGCAGCGGCAGAAAGCCCGAAGCTGCAGTGCAGGTCGAGTTGCTGATGCGGTGAGGGCTTGTAGGCCGTGCCGAAGTCGATGGCGTGTTGCGGTGTTCCGCGCTGCGGAAAAAGCCCGGAGTACTCGACGTAGGCATCCCAGGGCGGGGTAATCTGACGGTCGAAGTAGACGCTCGATTGCCCCGTCACATTCCGCCGCGCTCCATTCGTCGGCCACATCGCCGAAAACATACCGGCAACCGTCCATGTGGAGCTTAGCGCGCGAGACCACGGCACCTGTACGAAGGGATCGTAGCCATGGCTGGAGATACGGTCCGCGCCAGAAGGGAAGCTGACTGACGGAATCACGGAGATGTCGAACTTGCCCCAGGTAGGTCCAAGCTGCTGCTTCAAGCCGACAACCAGGTCGCTGAAACCATCGGCTTGCCCCGACGCGGTGCTCTGGTTGAAGAAGTAATCTGGCGCGGTAAGACGTAGTTCTGTCCGTTTAGCGACGCCCAAACGAACCGAGGTCTCCGGCAGATCGAACGTTCGCTGGCCTCCTCCGCCAGTTTCAAGAAACCCATTTTCGAACTGAAGGCTTCCGCAAGGCACGACGATGCTCGAGTTGGTGACCTGTGGCCGGTCAGTCCCAATGGAGATGGATGCGGCTCCCTTGCCACACTCCTGGGCTCTTACCTCAAAAGTGAGCGCGAGCAGAAGAAGCCAGTAGGCAAAGCGCCGCATGCCGGGCATCATACGCGTCTCATGTGGACCTGCCGCTGTTGACCGACTGGTCGTTGACCTTCCGAATACCTTCGCTGCGAATCGACGAGGCGGAGCAAATCCTCGATATGGTACAACCTCCCTCAGGCTCAAAACATCCTGAACACCAGCAGTGTGAATACGGGCCTGAAAGAGTTTGACCGTTGAATCGTTTTGACCTGCGTTTCCTTGATGAACTGAAGACAACTGCCACGGTAAGCCAGCAACGGGAGGAAGAAACCGTGAGCGAAAGTAAGGCGCGCCTGGGTGCAGCAACCGGCAGCACAAAAGATTTGTGTATTGAGAGCGTGCGTCTTCGTGTCGAAGACCACGAGTTCGGCAGTATCCGTTCGGCGATGGCCATCGCCAAACTCCTCGGCCACGATGAGATTGTCGCGTTGATGGAAGACGACAAGGTGCCCCCGGCCACAGCGGCTGCATCACTGGCTACCAAGGCGCTCGCCCCCGCCATGAACGGCGACGAAGTAGCGCAGGCGCTGCGGCTGCGCCGTCAAACGCAACAGTAAGGTCTAGATGGCGGCGGCAAGCCGCGAAAGAAACAGTTGCTGGCCCTGGTTGATGCGCCTTGCGGCCTCGTCCAGAGAGAACCATGCCCCGCGATCGGCCTCAGGAATCTCCATCCTGCGGCCGCTGCGTGGTGGCCACTCGATCACGCAACGATTGCTGATAAGCTCCGTAGGATCGCAGTCACCCTCGAACGCCCAGCCAGAAACCACCTTGCCGCTGGCCTGCGTTACCGTGCCAAGCTCGATGAACGTCGGCTGCCCAACGGCGAAGCCTGTCTCTTCCGTAAACTCGCGCATCGCCGCGGCAAGCGGCTCTTCGTCATCGCCGTACTCGCCCTTGGGAATCGTCCATGCACCCGCATCCTTCTTCGCCCAGAAGGGTCCACCCGGATGCACCAGAAACACCTCCAGCGTGCCCTCGTGCCGACGGTACATCAAAAGCCCCGCACTCTTTTGCCGCTTTGCCATGCATCACTCTGTCTAGAATCATACGGACCGTGTAGCAAGACGCAGAAAGGCCCTGCCCTCCACATCGAGAGGCAGGGCCTTCCATCGTTTTGCTTGCTATAAGCTCAGCGCGAAACCACGATGATCTCAAACGAGTCCGGCTTGGCCTTCGGACGGCCGCTTGTGCCTGCGGCAGGCTGCTCGAACTCCGCCGTAGGCAGGTAGATCCTGTGCGTAGCCGGGTCGACATCCATCGTCTTTGCACCATAGGCCGTCTTCAGACTCTGCGCGACAACGAACTTCCCTGAGACTTCGCCGACAACTGTGAGCGAGCCGTCGCGTGCGCTGGCAAAGGCCTGGCCGCCGTAGGCCTTCGTTGCATCCACACCTTCGCCGATAGGCAGATCCGCGACCACCTTGCCCGTCTCGGTGCTGAGGACGATCATCTTTGCGGGCTTACGGCAGCCGATAAAGAGATGCTTGCCCTTCCCATCGATCGACATACCGACCGGCGCTCCACCAGGAGCAACGGGCCAGCGCGCGACCACCTTGCGGGCCTTCAGATCGACCACTGCGACTTCGTTCTTGTCCTGCAGGTTAATGTAGGCCTTACCGTTGCCGTCCGTGGCGAGAAACTCCGGCGCTCCGCCCAGGTCGATGGTGGCGTCGATCTTGCCGCTTGTGGGATCGATCGTAGGCTTGAAGGTCATCAGCACGCCCTTGTCGCCCGAGACAGCGAGGACGAGTCCCGTAGCGCGGTCATAGATGATGCCATCGGCGTCCGGCTGCGCCGCCAGCTTGCCGAGCACGGCATACGTCTTGAGGTCGAAGACAAGGATGGCGCCGTCACCGCCGCCGTCCGTGATGAAGCCGCGGTTCGCCTCGGGAACAAAAGCCACGCCGTGCGACGTCTTCTGGCCGGGGATATCGCCCAGCAGCTTGCCCGAGTCGGCATCGATCACCTGGGTATGCGTCGAGCGCGGAACGAAGAGGCGGTGGCTGGCGGAGTCGACAGTGATGTAATCGAATCCTCCCGTGCCGCCGATGTGCATGGTCTTTTCGACCTTCCAGGCGGTTTGTGCCAGCACCGGCAGAGTGCCGGCCAGCAACGACAGGGCGAGGACGATACGTTCGGTATTTCGCATGGAAGAGAGAACTCCTGGGGCTTCGTCTGTAAGTCTCCCTGAGTATCTACTTCGGACATGAAGCGAAGCTGAAGGGCCTTTGCAGCGAGGTAAAAATTAAAGAACTCTCGATACGCCTTAGCGGTTGGAAGGATGGTTCTGGAGATAGGTCTCCGTGATGATGTTGCGTACCTGCTGGGTCAAAGCGTCTGCGTCGCGGGTCGTCAGCCCGACGGTCGGAATAGGATCGCCGACGATGATCTGGATAGGCCGCGGATAGAGGTGGTAGGTGTGGATGGGCAGCAGCTCATAGGTGCCGATCAGCGTGATGGGCACAATAGGCACCTGCGCCTTGATGGCCATGAAGGCCGCTCCCGCAACGAAGGGCTTGGGAATACCGTCGGGCGCGCGTCCTCCTTCGGGAAAGATAACCAGTGGCAGGCCGGATTTGAGCGTCTGCACGCCACGATTCAGGCTGGCGACCGCGTTGCGCGATGTCGACTGGTCGATGGGAACCTGCCCCGAACGATGGAGATACCAGCCGATGAAAGGAATCTTCCAGAGCCCCTGCTTCGCCAGGATGCGGAACTGAAAGGGCAGCTTCGCGAAGAGTACCGGCGTGTCGTAATAGCTGAGGTGATTGACTGCGTAAACAGCAGTCTCGTGCAGGTGAAGCTTCTCGCGGTTGGTCAGGGTGATGGGCGAAAGCGAGAGGATCAGGAAGCTTCGCGCCCAGACGTGCGCGATAAAGTGCTGCTGACGCCCCGACTTGTCCCATAGACCGCAGATCAGCGAGAGCGAGCCGAAAAAAGCCGTCGACAACATCATCAGCGGGATCAGAAAGATGTACGTCAGCCAGCGGTAGAAGGCCGGGGCGCGTGGTGCCTCCATAGGCTGAAACTCCGATTCAAGCGGCTGGTTCATGCGGTCGCTGCGCCTCCGTTGAGGGCGAGAGTGCGCAGCTCGCCCACAAGGTAGACCGAGCCGGTGGCAACGATCATGCCCTCGTGCGGAGTAATGCGGCGGGCCTCAGCCAGCGCCTCGGCGACCGAGGATGCAGTCGAGGCTGGAATCTCAAGCTCGCGCGCCACAGCCATCAGCTCATCGAGCGGCGTAGCACGCGGGCTGTTGATCGGCGCAAAAAGAATATGGTCATGCAGACGAGCGGCGCCGCTGTTCGGATCGGCGTCGAAAAGCGGCAGCAGAATCTGCGCCATCTCGCGCAGGTCCTTGTCCCGCAGGCACGAGAAGATAAGCGTGCGCGGCTGCGACTCCGGCAGGTGCGCAATCACCGAGCGCAGCGTCCATGCTCCGGCGGGGTTGTGCGCAACATCGATCAACAGCGGGGCAGAGTCGACAAGCTCCAGCAGCTCCAGCCGCCCGGGCCAGCGCGTATCCCGAATTCCCTTTTCGATGGCCCCGGTCGATATTTTGTAACTCTTTGGGTTGCTTTTCAGCATGTTGTAACCGGTTGGGTTACGTAATTCATCCGCCGCGGCAATAGCCAGCGCAATGTTGCGCTGCTGGTGCTGGCCGATCAGGGGCGAATCGACATGCAGAGGCTGATGGTTGAGCGTGAGCGCATAGCGATTGCGCGGAAGGAGGGTCGTCGCCTCCGATGCAGTGGAAGACGCGGCCTGCGCAACCAGTTTTTCTGCAGGCGGCGTATAGCGTGTCGCGCTGATGGCATGCAGGTTCAGCGTGGCGGCCACTTCACCGATCGCCTGGTTCGCCTCAGGATGCTGCGGCAGCGTGATAAGCGTGCCGTGCGGGCGCAGGATACCCGCCTTCTCGCGCGTAATCTCGGCGATGGTGTTGCCCAGGTAGTCCTGATGGTCGAGCGAGATGTCCGTAAGGATGGAGATCAGCGGATCGACAATGTTCGTCGCGTCGAGACGCCCGCCCAGTCCAACCTCAAGCACCGCGATATCGATCTTTTGCTCGGCAAAGTAAAGGAAGGCAAGCGCCGTGAGGGTCTCGAAGAAGCTGGGGTGATGCGGCAACCCGCCTTCGTCCACCAGCGTTTCGGCTGCCGAATCCACCTGGAAGTACAACCGCGCGAAGTCGTCGTCCGGGATAGGCTGTCCATCGATCTGCATCCGCTCGTTCACCCGCGAAAGATGCGGCGAGGTGTACAGCCCGGTACGATACCCCGCGGCGGTAAGTATGCTGGCCAGCGTAGCCGCGGTCGACCCCTTGCCATTGGTTCCGGCGATCAGTATGGAAGGAAAAGACTTCTGGGGGTCACCCAGGGCCATCGCCAGGGTACGCATGTGGGCCAGATCGAACTTGCGGCGCGGTGCCGACGAGGTAGTGGGAGCCAGCTCCAGACCCCGCGCAAAGAGGTGATCGACCGCCGCTGTGTAAGACATGAAGATATTTTAGGCGATTGCAGGTCCGCGCTACCGCTCGACCAGCCTGGCCAGGTTGCGCAGCGCCAGAGTGCAGCCCAGCTCATTGTCCTCGGGGCGGATGCCGGACGGAATGCCTTCGCAGAGGATGGTCACCCGGGTTCCCTCGGGATCGTCGTCGAGGCTGGTGGTGGTGGTCATCTGGCCGGCGAACCGCGGGTCAGATGACACGAACTCGACCTGCTCGACAATTCTCCGGTCGGGTACCAGTTCGACAAAGCGACCGGTGAAGGTGTCGGTAGAGCTGTTCGTCTTGCCGCCGGGTGATTGGCTGGGGTCAATGTACGTGAGTGACATGCGGTAGGTGCCGCCCACGTGCGGGTGGAACTCATGGACCTCGGCCGTCATGTTGTCCGGCACACGCCATCGCGCGAGTGCCGCCGGGTCAAGGCAGACGGTATAGATCGCTGAACGGCTGGCGCGGACGATTCTGGAGACGGTGGTCGATGCCATCGATTCTTTAGACGCAACCGCCGCGCTTCTGCAACGAATGGGGGATGCGCCTATTCCCGAACGGTTTTTTAAGCGGGTCTGCATCTACCGTTTTCTTCGGGTTTTATGGGGGATTGATGGAGGGCATTCGGGGTGCCGAACCGGCCCCCAGGCTGTGCCACCAAGGGGGGATTATCGAGTGCGATTCCGCGCGCCATAGTGAGTGCATTGAAGTCACTACTGGGCGAGCGGAACAACGAAGCCGCAAACCCTCGCGTATCCCGGGTCGTAGCAGAGCAGCAAGCGGTTCGGGGAGAGGAGAGCAGCATTTTATGAACGTCAATGCTACACAGATTGCCTTGGTTATTCCGTTCGTCCTGATTGCTATCGCGCCGTTTGTCGGCCGCTGGCGGGCGAATGTCTGGTTAAAACGACATGCGCAGCGCGAACGTGCTGCGGCGATTCAGGCGGCTGAAAAGCTCGCCTGATTCGCACAACGACGTTGTACTGCAACACTCAATAGAATGAGCGCACTCAAAGGACCGCACCAGGGCTAAAAGGATGCGGTCCTCTTTCTTTTAATCGGGGAGAAGTCCCCAAGCCTCTGCGTAGACAAACGCACCCTTCGACTGCATGGCCCGCTTCACAGACCACAGCCTCAGGACGGTACGTTTCCGGGACAGTGAGATCGCTTCAGCGATTATTTGCGCGAAGCAGGCGCAACGCGGTGCAGGCCGGAGTACCCGCCCAGCAGCGCTGCACCCGAAAACTGGTGCTCGCCCGACCACTCCGGCAGATTGAAAGGGGCCTCGGGGTGTGCCTCGTTGCCGCTGCCGCGATTGTCGTGATGACGAATCAGTTCGCCGCGGATGATAGCCTGCATGGTCTCGCGCTCCTCAGGCGAGGTGCGTTCCCAGTAAAGGCGGAAGCCCTGCCCGCATACAGCGCATTCGATATCTCGTTTAGCCTGCGAGCGTTTCAGTAGAACCTGCATGGGTAGATTGCTCTGCTTTCCATTGAATTAGCAGCTTCTAACCTACAGAGTGCGACATACGGTGAAAATACAACTAAGGGGGATAAGCGTCCTCTATCCAAATCAATGGACATTGCTCGGGTGCGACGCAGCGATGGTATCGAGTGTCGCCAGCGTCTCCGGCGACAGTGCTAGCGCGGCAGCGGCAATGTTCTCGCGCAGATGGCCACGCGACGAAGTCCCCGGAATCAGAAGGATGTTCGGCGAGCGGTGCAGCAGCCACGCCAGCGCAATCTGCATGGGGGTCGCTCCAGCAGCGGCAGCGACTGAATCCAGCGTGGACGACTGCAGCGGCGAAAAGCCTCCCAACGGGAAGAACGGGATATAGGCGATCCCCTGCGTGTTGAGCGCGTCGATCAGGCTGTCGTCCTGGCGATGCGCCACGTTGTAGAAGTTCTGCGCACCCACGACCGGTGCGATCTTCTGCGCCTCGGCAAGCTGTGCCGCAGTAATGTTCGAAAGGCCGAGATGCCGGATCAGTCCCTGCTGCTGCAGCTCGGCCAGCACCGTAAAGGGCTCTTCAATCGAGCCTTCCGTGGGGGCTGCAACTCCGCCGACACGCAGGTTCACGACATCAAGCCGCTCCAGCCCCAGGTTGCGCAGATTGTCATGCACGCTGTCGACAAGGCATTGGCGCGACGAGTCGAGGATCCACGAGCCATCGCTGCCGCGTCGGGCACCAACCTTGGTGACAAGCAAAAGCCCCTCTCCATACGGGTGCAGCGCCTCCCGGATAACCTGGTTCGTGACATGCGGACCGTAGAAGTCGCTCGTATCGATATGGTTCACGCCGCTGTCGATGGCCTCGCGCAGCACAGCTAGGGCTTCCTTGCGGTCACGCGGAGGACCGAACACATGCGGTCCCGCAAGCTGCATCGCTCCATAGCCCATGCGGTTGACGGTGAAGGACGTGCCGGGAAAGGTAAAGGTTCCACCGGCGTTTGCTGCAGGTGCGGAGTTCGTCTGCTTGCTCATGCGTGTTTAGATGAAAGAAGCTTCAGGTTAGGAGTTCGCATTTGGCCAAGAGCACAAAGCCGCAGTTGGAACCGCGTAAATCGCCTGTGCAGGCGCGGTCTGCCGCCAGCGTAGAGGCCATTCGCGAGGCCACTATTCAGGTTTTGCTCGCAGTCGGTAAAGAGCACCTGACGACCACCAAAGTCGCCCACCGCGCCGGAGTCTCCGTAGGCACGCTGTATCAGTACTTTCCCAACAAAAGTTCGCTGCTGCAGGCAGTCTTGAAGGCGCATCTGGACTTTGTCTACGGCACAACGATCAGCGCCTGCGACAAAATCAGGGGCCTCCCCCTGGTAGAGATGACAGATCGGCTGGTGACAGCCTTTCTTGAGGCCAAGATGCAGTGCGCGGAGACGAGCCGTGCGCTGTACTTTGTGAGCGACGATCTCGGCGCCATGCAGGTCGTGCGCGAGTACGGCGAGCGTGGCATACGTTCGATTGCCGCCATGCTGGCCACCGCGCCCGAGCCCCTCCGCGTAGATGCGCAGATCATCGCTTCCACGCTGATCGGGGCAATGGCCGGCGTGAGCCGCAGGATGATCGAGTCCGGACGGGTATCGCCCAGAACGATGCAGGCGATGCGTCACGAGCTGGTTGTGATGGTCCGGGCCTATGCGCAGGCATGCACCGGTTAACGCCGAATCCGCGTGGCCGGACCACGCAGTTTGTCATCATGGAATGCAGAAATGCAAAGACCACGACCATCCGGACGCGGATGCTGGCATTCGCGAAACGGCTTGGCTAGTTGGCTAGTACGCTCCGCCCAGCAGCGCGGCGCCCGAAAACTGCGGTTGGCCGGCCCAGCTGGGGATGTTGAAGGGTGCAGCGGGATGCGGCGCAGCATCGGCGGCAAGATCTTCATGCTGTTCGCGCAGCTCATTCAGAATCTTGGGGAGCGTAGCCTGCTGGTCGGCCAGATCGCGGCGCTCCCAGAACAGGCGAAAGCCCTGGTGGCATACCGGGCACTGGACATCGGCGGTTGCATCGGAAGGTGTGCAAAGCACTTGCATGGGAGGGTCTCCTTAAAAGAACGTCAGGGTTAGTTGATGCGGTGAGCCCTTTCGAATCTGGCCCTTGTTTTAGAACATCACTCTACCAATGATAGATGCTGCGAGACCCCGGGGGAGTTGGTACGCGAGCCGCAAAGCAAATATGCTTTAGAGATACGCGTTATGAGTGAACAGATGATGAAGGTCCAGCTTCCCGATGGGTCGGTGCGCGAGGTCGCTCGCGGTACCACTCCGTATGACATTGCGATGAGCATCTCGCCGCGCCTGGCGGCAGCGGTCGTCGTCGCGCGGATTCGTCCGCTGGCCGTGCCTGCCCCTGCAGGCGAAACGGCCGAAGACGAGGCAACGGAGACCCAGTCCGAGGCAGGCATGTACTCCTCGTCTGCAGAGACGGGGGAGCGCCTGGTGGACCTCTCAGCCCCATTGAATGAGGATGTTGCGCTGGAGCTGCTCAAGGAAACCGACGCGGCAGCACTGAAAGTAGTGCGCCACTCCGCCGCGCACGTCATGGCGACGGCCATCCTCGAGCTGTTCCCCGAAACGAAGCTCGGCCACGGTCCCGCAACCGATTCAGGCTTCTTCTACGACGTCTATCGCGAGACTCCATTTTCCGAAGCCGACCTGGCTGCGATCGAAGCCCGCATGGCAGAAGTCGTCGCGCGCGACGAGAAGTTCGTACGCGAGCACGAATCGCGCGAGAAGGGCCTCACCGACTACTCCGCGCAGGGCGAGTTCATGAAGGTGCACTTCATCGAGCGCTTTACCAGGCCCGGCGACGAAATCTCGCTCTATAAAAACGGCAACTTCGCCGACTTCTGTCGCGGCCCGCATGTGCCTTCCACAGGTCGCGTCAAGGCGTTCAAGGTAACAAGCGTTGCAGGCGCGTACTGGCTCGGCGACGAAAAGAACCAGCAACTGCAGCGTGTCTACGGCACCGCCTTCTTCAATGCGAAGGACATGGAGGCCCACTTCAAGCGCCTCGAGGAGATCAAGGCGCGCGATCATCGCGTGCTCGGCAAGCAGCTCGACCTGTTCTCCATTCAGGAGGTCGCCGGCGCCGGTCTGATCTTCTGGCATCCGAAGGGTGGGCTCATCCGCAAGACGATGGAAGACTGGATGCGCGATGAATGTATCCGTCGCGGTTACGAAATGGTCTTCACCCCGCACATCATGCGGCGCGAGCTCTGGAAGATCTCCGGCCACGAGGCCAACTACGCGCAGAACATGTATCCGCCGATGGAACTCGACGACGCCGAGTACCGGCTCAAGCCGATGAACTGCCCCGGCCACATCCTCATCTACAAAAATTCGCCGAAGAGTTATCGCGATCTACCGCAGCGCTACGCAGAGCTGGGCAACGTCTATCGCTACGAGCGCAGCGGCACGATGCACGGCCTCCTCCGTGTCCGCGGCTTCACGCAGGACGACGCGCACATCTTCTGCACCCCGGAGCAGATCGAAGACGAGATTGCAGCCTGCGTGGAGTTCGCCGACGAGGTGCTGAAGGCGTTTGGGTTTGCGGAGTTCAAGGTTGAGCTTTCCACCTGGGACCCGAAGGACCCTGCATTCATCGGCGGCGCCGAGCAGTGGGACCGCGCCAACAGCTCGCTCACCCGCGTGCTGGAGCGCAAGAACATTCCGTATAAGGTCATCCCCGGCGAAGCCGCCTTCTATGGCCCCAAGATCGACATCAAGCTCGTCGACGTGCTGGGCCGCCTCTGGCAGCTCTCAACCGTTCAGTTCGACTGGAACCTTCCCGAGCGCTTCGAGCTCGAGTACACCGGCGAGGACGGCGAAAAACACCGCCCCGTCATGGTGCATCGCGCTCTGTTCGGTTCGGTGGAGCGCTTCTTCGGTGTGCTCATCGAGCACTACGCCGGCGCATTCCCCATGTGGCTCGCTCCGGTGCAAATCGGCCTGGTGCCCATCTCGTCGGACAAGCATCTCGATTACGCGCGCACGGTCAAGGCAAAGCTTGAAGCCGCAGGCCTGCGCGTCGAGCTCGACGAGCGCAACGATCCGATGAAGGCAAAGATTCGCGACTTCGCCATGCAGAAGGTTCCCTTCGTCCTCGTCATGGGCGACAAGGAAGCAGCCAGCGAAGCCGTCAGCGTGCGCACGCGCGGCAAGGGCGATGAGGGCTCCGTACCGCTCAGCATATTCATCGATCGTGCAAAGACGCTCGTAGCCAGCCGTGGCACAGGACTGTAGCGGATGCAGACGATCCGGCTGGAAACGCGGATCGCCGCCTCCTACTTCTTCGCCCCCGGCACCCGGCAAACAAAATTCGTAGCATCATTCGTATCGCCCGAGCCCTTATACTCCGCCATCTGCGGGTAAGGACACAGCGGCCGCGACCTGTCCACCGCGCCATGCGTCAGGTGCGAAGCCACAATCCTGTCCGGAGCCTGCCCCTCCTCCACCCAGCGCTCCACCGCCGACACCGCATCGAACTGGTCCGGCCCCGGCCCGCCGCTGCAATGTTGCATCCCCGGCGCCAGAAACAGCCGCGCAAAGCTCCGCGTCTGCGGACCCGACTTATCCTCCATCCGCTGGTAGAAGTTAATCGTATTCACCGCCGAAATATCCGGATCGCTCAGCCCGTGATACAAAATCAGCTTCCCTCCCTGCCGCATAAACGGACGCAGATCGGCATTATCCGCATTCAGCGCCGGAGCCAGCCGCTCCAGCAGCTTCCTGTCATGCTCACGGTCATAATCGAAGCTCAGCGCGTCATACTTCTCATCGCCCATCACCATGTAGCGAAAGAAGCTGTCCGCCGCCTTCCAGTGCGTTCCCTGCCTCGGAGCCACGCCCGTCACCCACGACGCCCATCCTCCCGCGCCCGCCTCACCACCCGGCAGCAGCCCCGGAAAGATCTGCCGTCCATAACTATCCTTCGCGCCCTCCCAGATCTTCTTCACCGACTCGATCTGTTTCGGCGTAAAGCACGTCCCCGTATCCTGCCCCGCCGCGCACGCCAGAACGCTCAGGTCCACCTTGCACGCCAGCGGATTCTCCACAAGCCCATCCGAAAGCCCGTCCTTCGAATCGCACTGCTTGTTCACCGCATCTGCCAGCAGCCTCACCTTCGCCGGCTGAATATAGCTCTCCGCATCCTTCAGCAGCACCTGCGAGTAGTACAAATGCGCCCCTGCATATAAATTCGTCCAGTTGTACGCCGGGTCGCCTGCCACAATCCCGTCGAAATCCGCCGGATACCGCTCGGCCTCCATCAGCCCCTGCCCGCCGCCCTTCGAGCAGCCGACATAGTATGCATACTCCGCCGCCTTGCCATACAGCGCCGCCACCACGCGCTTGCCCAGTACCGTCGTTACATGCAGAGCACGATGCCCAAAGTCTTCCACCAGATCGGGCCTGTCCAGCGACCAGCTCGCATCGAACCCCTCGCCGGGCTTGTTCGTGTGCCCCGTGTCCGTGCTCGCCACCGCATTGCCCCGCCGCAGCGCACTTCCCATCGCGCTATAGTTGATGTCCCCGGCCATGCCGCCATTGCCCACAACTTCAAACCGCCCGGTCCACTTCTCGAACGGCAGCCACACTTCAAAGCGCACCGCAGGCTTCGCCACCGCCACCACGCGGCAAAACGCAGGCAGATTGTGGATTGCGCGCGGTGCAAAGCTGCCTTCATCCACCACGCCCGCCATCTCAATCGTTGTGTCCTGCAGACGCAGCCCCCGCAGCGCCCAGCATGCCTCATGCGTCACCGCCGCGTGGGCTATCCCAACCCCTCCCAGCGCGGACCAAAGCATGACGGCAAAAACATCAGTCTTCCAGCGAAACCAGAAACGCGTGCCCATCGTCCTCCAGCGTTGCGCTCGATTGTAGCGTCTTCTCCTGCTCTCCTCGCCGAATCCATAGTTTCTTCAACCAGTCACTTTGGTTTCCGCGCTTTCTGAAGCCACCCACGAATGCCCGATAATGCTCCTATGCAAGCGTGGCCGAATCGACGTCTGCTGGATCTGCTGCAGCTCGACATTCCCATCATTCAGGCGCCGATGGCCGCAGCCGATTCCATCGCGCTCGCACGCAGCGTATCCTCCACCGGAGCACTCGGGTCCTTAGCCTGCGCGCTGCTCCCTGCCGATGAAATTCGCAAAGCGGCTCTCGCCCTCCGGCACGACACGCAGCGTCCCTTCAATCTCAACTTCTTCTGCCACACCATGGAATCTCCCGATTCCTCCGCGCACGAGCGATGGAAGAATTTCCTGCGATCGCACTACCAGCGCCTCGGGCTCGACATCGACGCCGTACCCGAAAGCCGCCTCCGCCTGCCGTTCGACGACGAGACGTGCGCCGTCGTCGAAGAGATTGCCCCCACGGTCGTCAGTTTCCACTTCGGACTTCCCTCCTCCGGCCTGATGGAGCGGCTCAGGAAGCGCGGAATCAAAATCCTGGCGTCTGCCACCAGCGTCAAAGAAGCCCTCTGGCTCGAGCAGCACGGATGCGATGCCGTCATCGTGCAAGGCTTCGAGGCCGGCGGCCACCGCGCCATGTTTCTCGAAACCAGCGTCGCCACACAGGTAGGTCTCTTCGCCCTGTTGCCTCAGGTTGTCGACGCGGTTTCTATCCCTGTCATTGCGGCCGGAGGTATCGCCGATGCGCGCGGTATCGTGGCCGCTCTCGCGCTTGGAGCCTCCGGCGTGCAGATCGGCACGGCCTATCTCTTCTGCCCCGAAGCAAAGATCTCTCCGCTCTACCGCCACGCGCTCCAACAGGCGGCCGACACCGGCACCGTCATCACAAACCTATTCAGCGGACGTCCCGCCAGGGGCATCCTCAATCATTACCTCGCCGAGGCTGGACCCATGTCCGATGCCGCGCTTCCTTTTCCCTACGCCGCTACGCTGGTCGCACCCCTGCGCGCTGCGTCCGAGAAGGGCGGTTCGTTCGATTACATGCAGCTCTGGGCTGGCCAGGCGGCAAAACTCGCCCACACCATGCCCGCCGCCGACCTCACCCGCAAGCTGGCCACCGAGGCGCTTCAACGTCTCTATCCCGGACGCTCGTGACAAAGCCTCGATGCCTCTTCCGTCCCGACACACGTTTGCGAGCCATCCGCCAGCAACACGAACCGCCTCTAGGTACGCCAAGCCTTTAGGCTTGGCCCTCTCCATCCAGCCGCCGCGAAGCGGCACCGCTCTGCCGAAGGCCGGAGTGAAGCCGAAAGGCGAAACGACCCCCAGCCAGCTTGAGCGAAAACCTTGTCAAGCCCCCCAAAATCACAACTCCCTCATTCCAAAGCAAATAAACCCACAAAAATCTGCCGATTAATTTCCCTCATTTCGATACACTTAAATCAGCAAACAAAAAAGCCCCGGTCCAAAAGGACCGGGGCTAACTCTTTATAAATCAATATTTTGATACGTAACTTACATCAAATCAATATTTTAGCTTCAATCTATCGATCTAAGTCAAATAGAATGAATATTTTGCACAAAACTAACCCGGGGGGAGGGGGGCTTGGGGCCGCAACATATCCTCCACATCGCCGATCTTGTCCACAATCAGGTTCAGCTTCGCGCTCAGCGCCTGAATCTCAGCCTCGGCCCGGCGGTTCACGTCGAAGTCCAGCTCGCTGCGCAAGCGGTCCTTCGTGTCCTGCCGGTTCTGGCTCATCATGATCACCGGAGCCTGAATCGCCGCCAGCATCGACAGAAACAGATTCAGCAGGATAAACGGATAGGGGTCCCAGATATGGCCCTTCGCGAAGATGTTGACGCAGGTGTAGACCACCAGCACCACGAGGAACGAGATGATGAAGTTCCACGAGCCGCCAAAATGTGCCACCGCATCGGCGATGTGGTCGCCGAACGTCGTCTCATCTTCGATCACCTGGTTTGGGTTGCGGCTGGCGCGTAGCTGAATCAGCCGCTGCGAGGCATGGAACTGCCTGCCCAGCATCGTCAGCATGTCGAGCCCGGCCATCGGCTTCCGCTTCAACAGCTCGGCGATATCGTGACGATCCAGCTCCACACACACCGTCTCCTCCATCGCCATCGCGTTCGATTGGTGCGGCGTCTCGTCGAGCATCGACGCAAAACCGAAGAAGCCGCCATGCGCCGGCTCCTCGATCAGCACCTCCTGCTGGTCTTCATCGACGGTCGTCACGCGCACCTTGCCCGACATCAGAATGTACGCGCGGTTGCCCGCCTCGCCGATCCTGAAGATGCGCTGCCGCGCGGCAAATCGTCTGATCTCAACCTGCGCCGCCAGCACCGCAAGCTCTTCCTGGTCCAGCAACTCAAATAAAGGAACATGTTTCAACTCTTCAGGGTCACAGGGCATAAAGGTTCTCTCTTATCTCAAAATGTCAGTACGCGAACGAAGATTAGCAGAGACGAGCCATGTTGCAGCAGCGTTACATCGTCCTTCCAAACGCAATTGCTCTTGAAAAATCAGGAAATCTTATAGTTTTCTTACACCCAAACAGTTATCGTCTTCGACGAGGAGCAGGCGATCTTCCGCGCCTGAAGACTGCATGTCCTGGTTTGACGTTGTACTTGGTAAGCCTCTGGCAACAAGCGAAGAGCGCGCCGAACATATTGGCCCTGTCAGCGGAATCCCCGTCTTCGGTCTCGACGCCCTCAGCTCGGCTGCATATGGCCCTGAAGCCGCGCTGACCCTGCTGATCCCGCTCGGCCTGCTGGGACTTCCGTATATCGTTCCCATCAGCCTCGCCATCATCGGCCTGCTGGTCATTGTCTACTTCTCCTACTGCCAGACGATCGACGCCTACCCGCACGGCGGAGGCAGCTACACGGTCGCGTCCGAAAACCTGGGCGAGAACGCCGGTCTGCTCGCCGCTGCCGCCCTGCTGATCGACTACATCCTCAACTCCGCCGTCGGCATCTCGGCGGGCGTAGGCGCGCTCGTCTCCGCGTTCCCCAGGTTCGAGTCGCACCGTCTGCTGCTCTGCCTTGTTATCCTCGCCATCCTCACTCTGATCAACATGCGCGGCGTCAAAGACACCGGCACAGCTTTCCTCGTGCCGACATACCTCTTTCTCGGCACGCTGCTGCTGGTGCTCGGCGTCGGCGCCGTACGAGCATTCGCCGCCAACGGGCATCCAGCGCCTGTCACCATGCCTCCGCACCTGCCGATGGCGACAGCGACGGTTTCGCTGTGGCTGCTGTTGAAGGTCTTCGCCAGCGGCTGCACCGCGCTCACCGGCGTTGAAGCCGTCAGCAACGGCGTAATGGCCTTCCGCGATCCGACGCAGAAAAACGCCAAACGCACACTGACTATCATCATCCTGTTGCTGATGATCTTCCTCGCCGGAATCGCGCTGCTCTGCCGCGCTTACTCCATCGGTGCAACAGACCCAAGCGGCGCAGGCTACGAGAGCGTGCTCTCCCAGCTGATCGCCGCCGTCATGGGACGCGGCTGGTTCTACTACGTCTCCATGGGATCGATTCTCAGTGTGCTCGCGCTCTCGGCAAACACATCATTTGCCGATTTCCCCCGCCTGACGCGTGCCATCGCGCTGCACGACTATCTACCGCACGTCTTTATCGTTCGCGGACGCCGTCTGCTCTACTCGCACGGCATCTACGCGCTGGTAGGATTCACCGCGCTGCTGCTGATCATGTTCGGCGGCATCACCGACCGCCTGATTCCACTCTTCGCCATCGGCGCCTTCCTCGCCTTCACGCTCTCGCAGGCAGGCATGGTTATGCACTGGAAGCGTGCGCCCGGTAAAGGAACGCACGCACGCATGGTCATCAACGGCGTTGGTGCGCTGGCCACAGGCATCACGCTGCTCGTGGTGCTCGTAGCGAAGCTCCGAGAAGGCGCATGGGTGACGGCGCTGATGGTGCTGCTGCTGATCGTCCTCATGAAGTCGGTGAAGCGCCACTACCAGAGTGTGGACCAGGAGATCGCCGTCGACCATCCGCTCTGCCTCGACAATATGGCTGCACCGCTGGTCATCGTGCCCCTCGACCGCTGGACCCGCATCACGGAAAAAGGCCTCCGCTTCGCACTCAAGATCAGCGATCACGTGCAAGCCGTGCACGTCGATGCCGAAGAGTGCTCCGACGTCGTCAAGGAGATGTGGCAGCGCAACGTCGTTGCGCCGGTGAGTGCCTCGGGACGCATCGTGCCGGAGCTGATCTTCCTCAACTCGCCGTATCGCTTTGTGCTGTCGCCGCTGGTTGACTACATCCTCGAAGTGGAGCGAAAGCATCCCGACCGCCAGATCGCCGTGCTCGTGCCGGAGCTGATCGTCAAGCATTGGTACCAGACACCGATGCACAACCAGCGCGCGCAGGTATTGAAGCTGATGTTGCTGGTGCGCGGCAATCAACGCATCACCGTGATCAATATTCCCTGGTATTTGTAGCGTTGCGGTAGCCTATGATACCGGCATGGATACCGGCATTCATGCCGAACCGGTATGCTTGCCATCAGAGCTATGCGACTCATCACTGCTACTTTCCTTCTGCTTGTCACTGCCGGACTTCATGCCGCCGGCCCCACGCTGCCGACGATCCGCCGTCTTGATGGCAAAAAGATTACCGTCGCTGAAGCCGACGCGCTCGCACGGCGCGTACTGGCCGAAAATCATGTCGCAGGCGCAGAGATTGCCGTCATCAACGACGGACAGCTTGCGTGGATCGGCGCGTATGGCGTCCGCGATATGCAGCTTCATCTCGCCATGCAGCCCGACACGACGACGTGGGCCGCTTCGATCACGAAGAGCGTCTTCGCCACCTATGTGATGCAGCTATCAGAGCAGGGCGTGATTCCGCTCGACACGCCGGTTGCGCAGCTGTTGCCCAAGCCGCTCGACAGCTACGCCGACTATCACGACACGGCATCGGAGCTGGTGCGCGATCCGCGCTACGCGCAGATAACGCCGCGCATGCTGCTGGCACATACTTCAGGTCTCGCGAACTTTGCCTACCTGGAGACGGACAAGAAGATGCATCTGCACTTCACGCCGGGCTCACAGTTTGCGTACTCGGGCGACGGTATCAATCTGCTGCAGCTTGTAGTCGAGCAGAAGATGCAGAAGCCACTGCAGGCGCTGATGCAGGAGGCCATCTTCACACCGCTCGCCATGCGCCAGACTTCGCTGGTTTGGAATGCGGCCTTCGGCGGCAACGTTGCCGATCGCTACGATGCTGACGGCAAATTCATTTCGCACACACGACGAGACAACGCACGCGCTGCGGGTTCTATGACGACCTCAGCGCAGGATCTCGCCAACTTCACCACCGCTCTGTTAGCCAAACCAAAGACTGGCACAGCGACACGCATCGCGCGTGACCTGGCAGGCATGCCGCTCAGCGACACCGGCACACCGGTCTTTGCGCCGCTGCTGAAGCCCGACACGTTCAAGCAGATGCTGACGCCCGTCATCCAGATCGATACGCTGCATCAGTTCCCGACGTTCGATGCAGAGAAGGGCACCGAAGCCCCAGCTGTCGGGTTAGCGTATGGATTGGGCTGGGGCCTGCTGACGAAGACAGCCTTCGGTCCGGCCTTCTTCAAGGAAGGCCACGGCGACGGCGCGCAGAACTATATGATCTGCTTCACCAAACGCCGCGACTGCATGATCATTCTCACCAACAGCGACAACGGAGAGCCGGCATTCCGTCCGCTGCTCGAAGGCATCCTCGGCGACACGGCGACACCCTGGACGTGGGAGGGCTATACCCGCGAAGGGATTCTGGCTTCGCGTGAAAAACATTGATGCAGGTGTTTTTAAAGCCCGCACGAGTTGCTTCACTTTTCGAACCAGGCTCCATCGCACTATCATCGAAATTGCATGAGCAACATATCTGCCTGGTTTGAGCGCCGTTTTGACTTTGCCTTTCCTGCCGAGCTTCTGCCGAATACGCTTGCGCGTCTACGCGGCACGCCGGCTCGGCTCGATGAGATTCTTCGCAACCGGCCGCAGACCGTGCTGACGGAAAAGTCAGAGGGCAAATGGTCGGCACAGGAGCATGCTGGCCACCTTGTCGATCTGGAACCGCTGTGGCTCGCGCGCGTCAACGACTATGTCGCCGGAGCCGATCAGCTTACGCCAACCGATCTGCAGAACCGCAAGACGGATGAAGCCAACCATAACGGCAGCGCACTTGAAGATATCCTCTTCCGTTTTCGCACGCATCGCATCCAACTGCTCAACCGCATCGCGCAGCTCGATAACGAGCCTTTTAGGCGCACGATTCCGCATCCACGCATGAAGACGCCGATGCGCCTGGTCGACCACCTCTACTTTGTCGCAGAACACGACGACCATCACCTGGCGAAGATATGGCAGCACGTTAGCAAACCGCTCTGAATCAATACAAAGACGCCTGTGCGTGCTGCGCTTATACCGCATAAGAATTAGCGAATTCCATCGCGCGCCGCTCCGCGCTCTAATCGCTTCAGGAGAAAGAAGCGATGAATACAGCAGACGCAGCGTACAAAACAGTCGCCATCATCGGCGGAGGCGTCTCGGGCGCGCTGACGGCTTATCATCTCGTCCAGCAGAGTCGCGAGGCAGCCGTTGCCTTGCGCATTGTTCTGATTGACCCCAGCGCCGATCCCGGCAAGGGGCTTGCATATTCGACGCCGAGCCTGCGGCATTTGCTCAATGTTCCAGCGGGCAAGATCAGCGCGCTGCCCGCCGATCCCGGCCACTTCTTACGTTGGTTGCGCGCAAATTACGATCCGCATGCGACGGCCTTCACCTTTGCTCCACGAGCCGTCTTCGGTCGCTATATCCGTTCTATCTATGCGCAGGCTGTACGTGCTGTCGAGCATATACAGCTATCCGTCACCGATGTGAGCGACATCGCCGACGGCGTGGAGTTGAGGCTGAGCGATGGCAGCATGCTGAAGGCCAGCTATGTTGTGCTGGCGACCGGCAACTTCGATCCACCGATGCTCCCGGGCGTTGAGGCGGAGGCTCTCGCCAGAGGTGTCTATCGCAACAACGCGTGGCTGCCGGATACCTTCGACCACCTCGACCCTGACGCGTCCGTTACGCTTGTCGGCACGGGTCTCACCAGCATTGACGTGCTGCAGCGGCTGCGCGAGCTTGGCCATCGCGGTGTTGTTACGGCTATCTCGCGTCACGGTGTCTTCCCCAGCCGCCACGCTGAGTACACGCCCGCAGCAACGTATGCGATCCCCGCAGGAACGCCAGCAACCTGCGTTGCGTACCTGCGTGCGCTGCGCGGAGCAATTGCCAGCGGCATCGAGTGGCGCGCGGCAATCGACAGCCTGCGCAGCACCACCAACGATCTCTGGCTTGCGCTTCCTCTCAGCGAGCAGCGCCGCTTTCGTCGTCATCTACAGCGCCGCTGGGACGTCGTGCGGCATCGCATGGCTGCATCGATTGCGGACTTCATCGACGCAGAGCTGGCCGCAGGCACACTCATGGTTCGCGAAGGTTCATTCGCGGGAGTTGCGATGATCGAAGATCACGCTGAAGTTTCTGTGCGTGGTCATGATGCAACGGAAAGTTTTGCAACGGCTCGTGTGATCAACTGTACTGGCCCCAGCATGAACTATCGCAGCGTCGCCTCGCCGCTCTTCCGCAACCTCTTCGCGAAGGGCATTGCTACTCCCGGCCCGATGGGTGGCGGCTTCCATATAGACACAACCGGCGCATTGATCGATGAAAGTGGCCGCGTTTCGACGAAGCTGTACTGCGTTGGCCCGGGAAGGCTGGGAACGCTGATTGAGTCCATCGCCGTGCCTGAGATTCGCGAGCAGGCTTGCGAAACGGCCGCGCTAATCGTCGGTCACAGTGCTGTGTCTTTGATTGAGCCGCAAGCTGCGCTTGCAGTTGCCGTCTGAATGAGCGCGAAAAGAGATTCTCGAACAGAATGCTGCGCTCTTGTTTAGGATCATTCGAGAAGGGTTCGCATACGCACCATGATTGAAAACTTCCGCCTGCGCGTCTTCCGCTCCGTTGCCCGCCATCTCAGCTTTAGCCGCGCTGCCGAAGAGCTGCTGCTCACACAGCCTGCCGTCACGCAGCAGATCAAAGCGCTGGAAGACGAGTTCGGCGTGCCGCTCTTCGATCGCGGCGGAGGACGCATTGCGCTCACTGCCGGAGGCCAGGCCCTGCTGCCCTTCGCTGAAAAGATGCGCGAGATTGGTGACGAAGCCATCGCTGCTGTCGCCGAGGCCAACGGGCATCACGCTGGCACGCTGGAGCTTGGTGCTTCGCAGACCATCGGCCAGTACGTGCTGCCAAATCTTATCGCCGAATTTCTTAAGACGCAGCCGCGTGTTCACATCACTGCTCGCAGCGGCAATACCGGTCAGATGCTGGAGGCGCTACTGGCGCGGCAGATCCATCTTGCGCTGATCGAAGGCCCGGAGCAGCGCAAGGATATCCGCGTCGAGCCCTTCATGGTCGACCATATGGAACTTGTCGTTCCCGCGGGCCACGAGTGGGCCGATCACGAGATCGAGCCCGCGATGCTTGCCCAGCAACCGCTGCTGATGCGTGAGTTTGGCTCGGGCTCGCGCCGCGTGATCGAGCAGGCGCTGACAGCCGCAGGCGTGAAGCCTAAGGATCTGCGCGTCAGTATGGAACTGGATTCGACCGAAGGCCTGCTCTCTGCAGTTGAGGCTGGTTTAGGCGTCACGTTTGTCTCGCGATGGGCTGTGCGCAATCAGCTTGCGTTGGGTACGCTGAAGCTGGCGCGCGTACGTGGGCTGAAACTCGCACGGCGGTTCTCCATGGCGTATCCTGCAGGCCCTGCGCCTGCGGGTGCCGTCGGTGCATTCCGCAGCTTCCTGCTCGCGCGTATCGAAACCACAGGCCGTCGTCGCCGCGGTGGAGCTTAGCGGTGAAACAGCGCGTTCGGGAGCGCGAAAGGGGCGTTGATGAAGATCGAGCGGTTTCAAGTTCCGGGCCTTGCGCAGTACTCGTATGTGGTCTCCGATGGCGGGCAGGCCGTCGTGATCGATCCTATCCGCGACACGGATCGCTATCTCGATTACGCGGCGCGCATGGAGCTACGCATCGTCTCCATCGTGGAGACGCATATCCACGCGGACTTCGCTGCTGGCTCTACGGCGCTGGCGCAGTCGACTGGTGCGGAACTGGCATTGAGCGCATACGACCAGAATGAGCGTTATCGCTATACGATGCCGCATCGCACGCTGCATGATGGCGACTCCATCGTTGTTGGCTCGTTGCATCTACAGGTGCTGCACACGCCCGGACACACGCCGGAGCATCTCTCCTTCCTTCTCTTCAACGGCGCATCGTCGGTACACGCGGCCATGTTCAGTGGCGACTTTATTTTTGTCGGTTCGCTCGGCCGCCCTGACCTGCTGGGTGAAGAGGCGAAGCTTTCGCTGGCGCACGAGCTGTATCGCAGTCTTCATCAAAGGATTGCTGCGCTGCCCGATGGTTTGCTGGTCTATCCAGGTCATGGCGCAGGTTCGCTTTGCGGTGCGGGCATCAGCGAGCGTACGGAGACGACGCTGGGTTATGAGCGCGCTACGAATCCGTTCTTTCGTTATGGCGAAGAGGAGTTTGTGACGAAGATTCTCGCCAGCGTTCCTCCCATGCCGGCGTATTACCCGCGCATGAAGGAGTTGAATAGCATTGGCGCTCCGGTGCTTTCTGCGTTGCCGGGCGTCGCGGCGTTTTCTGCCGAGCAGGTGGATGTGCTGCTTGGCAGCATTGCTGGCGTCACACTGCTTGACCTGCGCAGCCCGGAGGCCTTTGGCGGCGCGCATGTGCGCGGCTCGATCAACATCGCGGCAGGCGACAATCTATCGTTGTGGGCTGGCTGGCTGCTCGATCCGAAGCTGCCGATTGTGCTGATCGGCTCGGAGGGCGACGAGTACGAAGCGCGGAGATCCCTGATTCGCGTTGGGCTGGATAACATCGCCGGATATCTCGACCGCGGAATAAGCGCGTGGATTCTGTCAGGACGCGATTTTGCTACTACGACGCAGAAAACCGTGAATGAGGTCGCGGCGCTGTCACAGGCAAATATCAGCGGAGACGACGCGACGTTGATCCTCGACGTGCGGAGCGACCAGGAGCGCAGCGGTTCGAGCATTCCGGGATCGCATCACATCATGCTTGGCGATCTCGCGCATCTGTTCGGCCGGCTGCCGCGCGATCGCGAGATTATTACCGTGTGCGGCAGTGGTTATCGATCGAGCATTGCGGCCAGCCTGCTGGCGCGGGCCGGATTCGAGTGCGTTGCCAGCATGAGCGGCGGAATGATGGCCTGGGCGAAGCGCTCCGCAAAGTAAGGCGTCCGGTGAGTTAGCCAACGGTTGCTGGTATTTATTTTTGGCGCAGGTGAACCCCAACGGGCAAAGGGGAGTCTAATCTTTTACCCCTTGTTTGAACCTTGCCTCGGTTAATTCCGTATACTGGGTACGTCACACATGGAAGCCCCGGAAGTACAAAAACAGAAGGTAGCTGACTTCCTGCAGACGCTAATCTCCCCGGGCCGTCTGAACCTGAAGTTCAACATCCTTGCCTGCAACGGCCAAGTGCAACCCAACGCCAGCGAGTCAGCCGGTGCGGTCGAGCCTGTGCCAGCCTCAACGAAAAAACAACCTTCTTCTTCCTCCTCCGATTCGCAGATCTGCGTGGAGTTTACCGGTCCTGATGTTTCGCTGTTGCTGGCGCGCAACGGAGAGCTGCTGCTGGCGATGGAGCATGTCGCTGCGAAGATCCTGCGCTTCGAGCACGAGGAACATGACCGTATCTCCTTCGACGCCAATAATTACAAGCTGCTGCGTCACCAGGAGCTGCGGATGGCTGCTGAAGCTGCCATCGAGCGGGTGCGTCGCACCGGTCAGCCGTTTGCCTTTGCGCCGATGAGCTCGCGCGAGCGCCGGTTGCTGCACCTGGAGCTTGCCGCCTCTGGTTTGCCAACGGCTTCTTCGGGAGAGGGAGCACGGCGATTTGTCGTTCTCTATCCCGAGGGCGAGGCGCCACCCCCAGCGCCGAGCAAGGATGACCGCGCGCAGGCTATCCGCCAGCGTTTCCGCCGCCGCTAACCCCCCCTGTACCTTTTTCGGCAAGCGCTTTATTTTCTTGCGTTTGGATGATTTGCACAGGGCAAAATATTGATTTGATGTGGGTTAGGTGTCAAAATATTGATTTATAAAGAGTTAGCCCCGGTCCTTTTGGATCGGGCTTTTTTGTTTGGTGATTTAAGTGTAGCGAAGTGAGGGGAACTCATCGGCAGATTTTTGTGGGTTTATTTGCTTTGGAATGAGTGAGTTGTGATTTTTGGGGGCTTGACAAGGTTTTTCGCTCAAGCTGGCTGGGGGTCGTTTCGCCTTCGGCTTCACTCCGGCCTTCGGCAGAGTGGTGGCCGCTTCGCGGCGGTTTCTATTTAGAGGGCTAAGCCTGAAGCTTGGCATACCTAGAGGCGGTTGGTGGCGTGGATGCGGAGACGCCCTGGGTTGAAAGCCTGGAAGTGGTTCGCGCTGCTGCGCGAATCGCCCCATCCCATGTCGCGATGAAGCTGTGCCATGAGTGGGCACTCAGCTTTAGTGGTTGGAAGAGGTCCCCTTTGGTGCGTACTGGATTGGCGCTCCTCGTATGCATCTGTTGGTCGTGCCATGGATGAGCACCTGTTTTGGTGATGGCCGGGAGGTAATTGTGCGATCCCACCTTAGCTCGCTGTGCGAGCGAAGATGGGGCACCCGCTTTCGTGGCTGGGAGGAGGCTCCGCTGGGGTGCGCTAGAGATGGGGCCTCGCTTATGGTGGCGGGGAGAAGGCTCCACTTGGTGCGGGGTGGATGGTCGTTTTACGGAGCTGTTTGTGGCGCTACGGATGGCACCTGCTTGTGGTGCGTCATGGATGGGCGCTCGTCGTGCGCAGCTGTTGGTGGGCCAGGGGAGATTTTCGGGGTGTTCTGCGTAGCATAGCCGCCTTGCGGCGGCTATGGATTTAGTTGCGAGCGAAGCGGCGGCGCAGCATACCGGCTGCTCCAAGGGCACCTGTGGCCAGGAGCACGAAGCTTCCCGGCTCCGGCGTGACTGCCGGAGGAGGAGGCGGTGGAGGCGGCGGCGGACCACCGCCATTCCCCGGATTTCCCGGGGGGACCACCGATCCGCCGCCACCCGGGCCAGTCGGAAGCGAAGGAATGCCAGAGACAGGGTAGCTAGTGGGGTTGTTCTGCGAGACGAGCGAGTTCCTGGCTGGCAGAGCACCCAGGCCGGGGGTTTCGTCTTCGGCGCCACGGTCGGCAATGAAGGCAGGAGCAGGATCGGCAGGCAGGTTTCCGAGGACTGGATCGTCGAGTCCGATTTCTCCGCAGGCGAGTTCCATCTTGTGGAGGGCTTCTTCACGGGTCATCTTCGGACGCATGAAGCGGGCAGGCAGTACGCGGGCCTTCGGCTTCGGCTTGCTGGTGGTCAGTGCCACAACTTTACGATGGACATAGTGATGCAGCCGGTGACGCGCGGCATTGGCCTTTTGAACCGTGGGAGAGTTTTCCAGCGCGTTGCGGTATTCGGCGATCCAGCGCTCGCACTCTGTCGAGGCGTGGAGCCGTACACCTGTCGCAACGGTAGCGAAGACCAACAAGAGAGCCAAGGCGAAGATCGAGCGGCGCATGTTAATAACCCAAGGGACCCGGACAGCTCATCACCATCCATCGGAGTCGAAGCAATGCTATCTAGCATGCAATTCATAGACCAAAGGTTACGAGGGGGTTTCTGCCGCCATTTGTGTGCAAGTTGCAGCATGGGATGCCATAAATTTTCCCTTTTCGTGGGGAGAGTGGAAAAACATTTTCCCTCAAACATAGGCAACTATTTGCACATTCCCCATATCTCGCTGTTGCACCATAAGTAAACGTCAACCCCCGAAGGAGTTAAGGGTGCTTTGTCCTCGTTCCGGGGGCGAAAGAAAGGGGAGGCGTCTTTTGAGACGTCCTCCCCGGGGGCAAGTTGCAGCAGTAAGGCGGTTAGAAGAGGTACTTCACGGCAAGCTGCAGCTCGCGGTTGTTGATGCGGGTTGAGGAGATCTGGCCGAAGTCATCGGCTCCCCACGACGCGGACGGGTTGTCGAACTGCGGCGTGTTGAGCGCATTGAAGGCCTCGAAGCGGACCTGAAGGCTGTGGGTTTCGGCATAGGGCATGATGAAGTTCTTCATGACCGAGGCGCTTACGGTCTTCACACCGGTGCCGGTGAGATAGTTCCTCGGCGTGGTTCCGAAGGCGTAGCCGCTGGAGACGAAGGCATCGGGGTTGTACCAGCCGTTCAGGACGGACTTGTTGTTGACGTATGGGCTGACACCCTGCACGAGGCTGGGGCGCTGCCAGGGATTATCGACGTTCTGAGCATCGTTGCTTTGGGTGACGTTGATGGGAGTGCCGCTTGCCAGATTGACGAGTCCATTGAGCGTCCAGCCGTTGATGCCGTATCCGGCGAGACGGTTTTTGGTGAAGTCGGGCAGGCGATAGACGTAGGCCATGACGAAGTTGTGGCGCTGATCGTTGGTTCCCACGGCCCACTCGTGCGGATGACGGACGTCCTGGCAGCCGCAGCCGCCGGCGTTGGTGGAGTTGGCCTGGTTGTCGAACATGTGCGACCAGACATAGGACACGGTCACGTTCGAGCGTGGATTGACGCGCCACTCCAGGTGCTCCTGGAGGGAGTTGTAGTTGGATGCGCCGGTGAAGTCGAGAATGCGGATACGCGCATAGGTGGGATAAGGGCGCCGTGCCTGAATTGCGCCGGGGCCGGGGGTGGGTGAGTTCCAGTAGTGAATGCTGGTGTCGAGGTCGGAGCCCTTGGTGCCGACGTAGGACGAGTCAAGGACGATGTTGCGTCCGAACTGCTGCGAGACGGTGAGGTTCCAGGTCTGCACCATGGCGTCGGGGCGATGGCGGTCGGCGGGGATCGTTACGACGTTGAAGAAGGGCGGGTTGGGATAGAGTGCGGCGGGAACCGGGTTCTGGATGGTTGCCACAGGATTGCTGGTGGGGTTGGTGATGGTGAGGCTTCCCGCAGTCGGAGGGTTGAGCTGCAGGATGTTGATGTTGTCGAATTGTCCGCCGTAGTAGGTGATGCCGTAGCCGCCGCGCACGACGGTGGTGGGAGTGGCACTGTAGGCGAAGCCAACGCGGGGAGCGATGTCGTGGTGCGTGATGCTCCATATATTGTTAAGCCGCTGGCCGGGAGCCGGGGTAAGGACCGGGGTGGCCTGGCTGAAGTCGAGCGTGCGTGTGACGTTGTTGGTGTCGACGGGAGGCGCGTAGATCTCGTAGCGCGCGCCGAGGTTGAGGGTGAGCTTGTCGGTCAGACGCCAGTTGTCCTGGAAGTATTCGGCGGTGCGCCACTGCCGCGCGGCTGTGATGGGTACGCCTTCGGGAGTGACGGAGGTGCGGGGTACGCCGAGGATGAAGTCGGCGGGAGCGTAGCCGGTGATGTCGCCGGTGAAGCTCTGCTGGCCGAAGGGCGTGTTGTTGGTGGTGGCGTTGCCGGCGACTTTGCGAATGTCGGCTCCGAAGAGGAAGGTGTGCTTGCCTCTGGTGAGCGTGACGTTGTCGGCGAGCATGAAGGTGCGGCTGTAGTCGAGGTTCGAGGAAGCGAGGCCGTCGCCCATGCCGAGGAAGCCGGAGATGTTGAGCAGGGGGAAGCCTTCTTCGTTGGGATTGAGGGGGCGTCCGTTGGGGCCGCCGACCTTGAAGCCGTTGATGCCGAGCGATTCGATGGTGAAGCCGGTGCCGGTGCGAAGGCTGAGCTGCTTGACGTGCTCCATGTTGACGCCGACGCGGACCTCGTTGACGAGCGCTGGCGAGAAGACGTGCAGGTACTGCAGCGCGGCGTTGTGCATGGGATAGGTTCCGGTGTAGCGGAAGTTCCGGTTGACGTCGGTGTTGGGGAAGTTGCGCTTGCTGTAGATGTAGTGGATGAAGAGGGAGTCGCGGTCGCTGAACTTGTGATCGATGCGACCAATGAACTGGTTATTGGACTGGTTGCCGATGCTTGAACCGGAGTAGTTGTATCCGCCGGAGAAGGAGCCGTTGGGCAAGGGCATGTACTGGTCGATGATGTTCTTTGAGACAGCGTTTACGGGAATCTGATTGTTGGTGTAGGTGCCGCCGGTGTATGGATTGGTGAGCGTGCCGTCGTAGCTGGAGAAGTCGCCGTTACGTTGCGCGACGGTGAGCACGTTGGCGAGCGATGGGACTTCGGCGATGGAGCGCAGGCCTTCATAGCTGCCGAAGAAGAAGGTTTTGTTGCGATAGATGGGGCCGCCCAGTGTGGCGCCGAACTGATTCTGCTTCAGCACATTCTTTTTGGCGGGTGCGGTGACGAAGTAGTTGCGTGCGTCCACGGCGTCGTTGCGGATGAATTCGAAGGCTGAGCCGTGGAGCTGATTGGTGCCGCTCTTCAGTTGTACGTTTACATTGGTGCCGGCGGAGAAGCCGTACTCTGCGGAGAAGTTGCCGGTCTGCACGCGGAACTCTTCGATCGCATCGACGGAGGGATAGTTGTTGACGTACGCGGAGCGTGTGTTGGTCATCACGATGCCATCGACCTGTACGGCTCCCCAGTCGGCGCGGCCGCTGTTGGATGCGATGGACGAGCCGTCGGTGGAAGAGGAGTGATTGTCGGGGTTGGTGACGCGGACGCCGGGAGTGAGTACGGCGAGGTCGTTGAACTTGCGTCCGTTGAGCGGAAGGTTGACGGTGCGATTGGTGTCGACGGTTGTTCCGAGCGAAGCGTTCTCACTTTGCAGCAGAGGCATTGTCGCGCTGACGTCGACGGTTTGCTGTGTGCCGCTGAGCGACATGGCTACATCGAGATGCACTTGTTGCGAGAGCGCAAGCTGGATGCCGGAGCGGGTTGCCGAAGCGAAGCCCGTGGCGTTGACGGTGACGGTGTAGATGCCGGGGACGAGGTACTGCACACGGTATTGCCCATCGTCGGAGGTTTTAACGGTCTTCTCCTGACCGGTTGCGTTGGCGTGCACGACAACGGTGGCGTTGGGGATTACGGAACCCTGCGGATCGGTGACAGAGCCGAGGATTGCCGTGTCGACGGTTTGCGCGAAGAGCGGTGAGTTCGGAGCGAGAAGCAGAGCAAAGGCGAAACAATAGATAGCCAACTTGCGCATGGGGCCTCCATCGGAAAAGGGGTAGGAGTGGGCCACTGGAGACAGATGGTTCTGCACTCCAGAGACACAGTGTTAGGTTGCCGATCTTAAACGGGGAGCGAATTTCTGGTGAAAATTAGAGCGCGGAATTCGTGAAGGCTGTTACGGCAATTGCCTTACAGAAATGCAGGAATCTCCAAGAAATTTGACGAAAAGATAATTTTCACCAGCGAATGGAGGTATTTCGCGAGTCTTTAAGCGCTATTGGATTCCTTCAGCCTGCAGGGTTCAAGGCTATTGGCGCAGCTCGACCTCGGTGGCGCCTTGTCCGCCCTGGTTTTGTGGCGGTTCGGTGACGTTGGCGACGTGCGGGTGCGAGCGGAGGTAGTCGCGCAGGGTGCGGCGCAGGATGCCCATGCCGGTGCCGTGCACGATGCGGATGCGTGGGAGGCCGGCGAGGAAGGCGCGGTCGAGGAAGCGGGCGACTTCGTCGTGGGCTTCGTCGGCAGTGCGGCCGATGACGTTGATCTCGCTGGGCATGTAGTCGGGATCTTCGGCGGTGGAGATGGTGACGCCGCCGCGTTTGCGTGCGGCCTCTAACGGTGTGACGACTTTTACTTTTTCGACTTCGGCGATGTCGTCGATGGAGATCTTCATCTTCATCGGTCCTATGGCGACTTCGTAGGTCTTGGCGTCGCCTGCAGGGGTGCGCTCGACGATGCGTTCGACGCGTCCCTGGCGACCGAGCGATTTGAGTTTGACGAGATCGCCGACGTCGGCACCTTTGACGATGTGTGGCTGCGCATTGGGGTCGTTCTTGTCGGCGCCGGTCATGTGTGCGACGACGGTGGATTTGAATTGCTGGCCGAATTCGCGGCGCGCGCGGGCGAGCGTAGTAGCGGAATCGCGCTGAATTTTTTTGGCGATGGCCTTGTCGTCGATGGCTTTGACGCTTTCGCGGAGCTGGTACTCGAAGTCGTTGATGAGGGATTCGAGTTTCTTCTCGAGCTCGCGGGTGCGTGCTTTGATTTCGGCGCGTCCTTCGAGATCGAGGCGAATGCGTTCGCGCTGCAGCTCCTGCTCGCGCAGCTTGAGAGTTTCGCGTTCTTCGATGACGGCGGCGAGCTGTTGATGGAGGCGATCGAGGAAGGCGGCGATATCGGCGGTCTGCGTGGAGAGCTGGGCGCGTGCGGCGGCGATGATGGCGGGTGAGAGGCCGAGGCGCGAGGCGATGTTGAGTCCGGCGGAGGCTCCGGGGACGCCAAGGCGCAGCTGGTAGGTGGGCGTGAGTGTTTCCTGATCGAAGCCAACGGCGGCGTTGAGCACGCCGGGGTTGTTGGCGGCGTAGACCTTGAGCGAGGTGAGGTGCGTGGTGATACAGCTCCACACTCTTGCATGGAGGAAGTGCTGGGAGACGGCGACGGCGAGCGCTGCGCCTTCTTCGGGGTCGGTGGCGGAGCCGAGCTCGTCGAGCAACACGAGCGAGGAGGAGTCGGCGTCGCGCGAGATGCGGTCGAGGTTGACGACGTGCGCGGAGAAGCTGGAGAGGTTGCGCTCGATGGACTGCGCGTCGCCGATGTCGGCGAAGATGTTGGTGAAGAGCGGAAAGGCGGCTTCGTCGGCGGGAACGGGGACTCCCGCCTGCGCCATGAGCGCGAGCAGGCCGATGGTTTTGAGCGAGACGGTTTTGCCGCCGGTGTTGGGGCCGCTGATGATAAGTTGGCGCGCTTCATTAGTGAGCGCGACAGTGAGCGGTATGGGCGACTTTGCTTCTTCGCCTATGGCGCGTGCCTCGGCGATCATGCGGAGTTCGAGCAGCGGGTGGCGCGCGTTGGTGAGGGAGAGGTGCGGTGCCTGAATTTCGTGGCCGGCAGGCGAAATGCGGTGGTTGCTTTCACCCCAACGAGCAAGCTCGCTGGGGACCCCGGTCCTCGACTCGCTACGCTCGCTCGGAATGACACCCGTATAGGGAGAAGTGCTTTCGGTGTTTTCTTCAATTGGTGTGCCGGTGAAGTTGGGGCTGGTGCAGCGGAGGTCGATGGCGAAGCGTGCGCGTGCGGCGTGGGATTCGATCTCGGCGAGAATCGTGGCGCCGGAGAGAATGGCGGGCGCGTCGGCGGCGAGGGCACGCGTCATGGCGACGAGGATGCGGTGAATTTCGGACTGCTCTTCGTCGAGCAGGCGGACGAGCTCGTTGTTCTGCTCGATGGTGTCGAGCGGTTCGACGAAGACGGTCTGACCGGATGACGACGAACCGTGGACGACGCCGGGGACCTTGCGCTTGAATTCGGCGCGTACGGGGATGACGAAGCGGTCGCCGCGGATGGTGATGACGGCGTCCTGCGTGCTGCCCTCGGCGGAGAGCCGGTTGAGGGCGCGGCGCAGGCTCTCTTCGATGGCGCGATGTTGCTGGTCGATGGCGCGGCGGATGCGGCGCAGCTCGGGCGAGGCATCGTCGGAGAGTGAGCCGTCGGGCTCGATCTTTCCGGCGAGGCGATGGAGCAGTGGTGCGAGGTCGGAATCGCGGATGGGGATGGAGAGTGCGGCGATGCCGGGCCAGTCGCGCGGCTGCGCGCCAGACTGCGGCACGATGAGCTTGCGCCAGGCGGCGATACGTTCGACGACGGTGACGAGCGAGAGGATTTCGAGCGCTTCGAGCGCGGAGCCTTCGATGCGGGCTTTTTCGAGCAGCGTGGTGGGATCGAAGAGGCCGTGGAAGTCGAAGCTGCCGCCGGAGGCGTAGAGGGTGCGCATCTCTTGCGTGCACTGGTGTTGCGCGGCGATCCAGGCGAGGTCGGCGGAGGGTTCAAGTGACTGAATCCATGCGCGGCCGAGAGGGCTCCAGGTGCGCGTGGCGATGTAGTCGCGCAGGCGCGGCCACTCTAACGCAGCAGAGGAGAATTCGGCGAGCGGGGCAGGAACAGGCGCGGCTGGAATGGCTTGGGGCACGTCTATTATCGTAATCGCCCGGAGAGGCGCTGCGCTGGTATCGTTATCCGCGCCGATGTTATCGCGGCACGCTGCGAATGGAACCATTGCAGTGCAGGCTGCGTAGCAATGGAGAGTTGGCCAGGGACCCAAGTCACCAGAGGAGGTGCAGGATGGTCTGTCAGGCATGTGGTGGCCCGGTTGGGCCGGATGTGAAGTTTTGCGCTCACTGCGGAGCGCAGGTGTTGCAGCAGCAGACGCCACCGCAGCATGTTCCGCCGCCGCAGTATGCTGCGTATCCGCCACCGGCATATCCGCCGTATCCGCCGATGATGGTTGCGCCGCGTGTGCAACGGCATCTGCAGACGCTGGGCACGCTGTGGTGTGTGTATGCGGCCTACCGTATTGTCGAAGGGATCATCGGCATGTTCTTTCTGCGCGCTTTCATGTACCGCAGATGGAATAACGGTTTTCCATTCGGGCACGGTGCGCCGTGGATGCACCTGATGCCGGTGATTGCAGGCTTCACGGTGATGGCGGCGATCTTCGCGGTGTTTGTTGGTTACAGTCTGCTGACGCGCAAGACCTGGGGCCGCGTGCTGGGCATTGTGGCGGCAGTGCTGGTGCTGTTCAAGGTGCCGTTCGGTACGGTGCTGGGGATTTACACGCTGTGGGTGCTGGCTCCTTCGACGTCGGGGATGGAGTATGACTCGATTGCGGAGCCGAGCTAGAGCAACGCTGCTGGTGCGATCAACGGTCAACTGTTGCTGCGGCGCGTAAACTGGAAGCATGAATTTTCCCGCTGTGAGAATGCGCCGGCTGCGCCGGACCGAGGCGATCCGTTCGCTGGTGCGTGAGACGAGACTTGAGCCGGGACAGATGATCTATCCGCTGTTTATCTGTCCGGGCGAGGGCGTGCGCAAGGCGATTGGCTCGATGCCGGATGTGTACAACGTCTCGGTGGATGAGGCGATCAAAGAGGCCGAGCAGTGTGCTGAGCTGGGCATTGGTGGGTTATTGCTGTTCGGCCTGCCAGCGGAGAAGGACGAGCAGGCGACAGGTGCATGGGCCGACGACGGGATTGTGCAGACGGCGCTGCGCGCGATGAAGAAGAATCGCAAGCTGGATAAGCTGGTGACGATCGCCGATGTCTGCCTGTGCGAGTACACGTCGCATGGACACTGCGGCGTGGTGGCGCGGGATGGCGACCACTTTCACATTGAGAATGATTCGAGCGTTGCGATCATTGCGAAGACGGCGGCGTCGCTGGCGAAGGCCGGAGCCGATGTCGTTGCGCCGAGCGATATGATGGACGGCCGTGTCGAGGCGATTCGCGCGGAGCTGGATGCGGCGGGGCTGGAGCAGACACCCGTGCTGAGTTATGCGTCGAAGTTCGCCAGCGCGTTTTATGGGCCGTTCCGCGAGGCGGCGGACTCGGCGCCACAGTTCGGCGACCGCAGAAGCTACCAGATGGACGGAGCGAATCTACGCGAGGCCATGCGCGAGATCGACCAGGATCTGGCCGAGGGCGCAGACATGGTGCTGATGAAGCCGGCGATGCCGTATCTGGATGTGATTCGCGAGGCGCGGCAGCGGTACGACGTGCCGATGGGCGCTTACCAGGTGTCGGGCGAGTACTCGATGCTGCGCGCGGCGTTCGAGCGCGGGTGGCTTGAGCCGGAACGCGCGATGATGGAGTCGCTGGTGGGGATTCGCAGGGCAGGCGCGGACTTTATCGTGACGTATTTCGCGAAGGATGCGGCGAAGGTGCTGGGCTAACCTGCGGCGGCACGTTGCAAGGCAGCGCGAGCGAGCAGGCGGGTGGAGTCGAGTGTCGGCAACGGCGAGTTGGTGTCGTTGAGGATGAGCGGGATCTCGGTGCAGCCGAGGATGACGGCATCGGCTCCTGCGTGCTTCAGCCGCTCGATCACTTTTTGAAAATAGGCGACGGACTCGGGCTTGAAGACGCCGTAGACGAGCTCGTCCATGATGATGCGGTTGAGTTCACGACATTCGTCGGCATCCGGGCGGAGGTAGTCGAGGCCGTACGCGGCTAATTTTTCGGGATAGACGTTGCTTTCGACGAGCCATTGCGTTCCGGTCACTGCGGGCCTGCGATAGCCGCGCGCTGCGGCTTCCTGTGCGACGACTTCGGCGATGTGCAGCCACGGCAGCGGCGAGCGCGACTCGATGAGCGGGAGCGCCTGGTGGATGGTGTTGTCGGGGCAGATGAGGAAGTCGGCTCCGGTGGCTGCGAGCTTCGTGGCGGAGGAGAGCATGATCTCGCCGACGCCCTGCAGGTCGTTGCGTTCGAGGCAGGCGACGTAGTCGGCGAGTGAATGGGAATGGAGCGAGATCTGCGGATGTGCATGCGGGCCAAGCCGTTGCGCGGACTCAGAGCAGATGGTGCGATAGCAGAGCGCGGCTCCTTCGGCGGAGCAGGCCACAATGCCGATGTGCAGGGTCATGGTTCATTCTAAAATGACGCGCATGGCTCGTGTGGCGATCGTTGGCGTGGGTGCGATTGGCGGTGTGGTGGCTTCGCTGCTGCAATCGGCTGGCAAGCATGAATTGATGCTGTGTGTGCGGCGTCCGATGAAGGGGTTGGTGGTGGAGTCGCCATCGATTGGGCTGCGCAGCGATATGGAGGAAGAGATTCGTCCCGAGATGCGCATCCGCGCCTCGATCTGGACACAGCCTGAAGAGGCGCAGCCGGTGGACTGGGTGCTGATCGCCACCAAGGCGTACGATGCGGCCGAGACGGCGCGCTGGCTGGAGTGGCTGCGCGAGAAGAACACGCCGGCCGCTATTTTGCAGAACGGTGTCGAGCATCGCGAACGGTTTGCGCCGTATATGCCGGAGGCTTGTATTGTGCCGGTGATTGTAGATTGTCCGGCGGAGCGCAGGCCGCCGCAGAAGGGGTTCGACAGGATTGCGCAGCGTGGGCCGATGAGTCTGCGCGTACCACAGGGGCCGCTGGGCAAGCGGTTCGTCGAGCTGTTTGCCGATACGCTGGCCGATGCCGAGGCAGTGGAGGACTGGACGACCGTGGCGTGGAAGAAGCTGTGTCTGAATTCGGCGGGCGTGTTGTCGGCGCTGCTGCTGAAGCCAGCGGGCATCATGCGCGAAGACGACATCGGCGAGGTGGCGATGGACCTGGTGCGTGAGTGTGCTGCCGTGGGACGTGCCGAGGGCGCGAAGCTGGACGACGATCTGCCGGAGCAAGTGCTGGCGGCGTCGCGGCGTGCGGCGGTGGATTCGGTGAACTCTCTGCTGGCGGACAGAATTGCGGAGCGGCCGATGGAGATCGACGCGCGTAATGGCGCCGTGGTGCGCATCGGCAGGAAACACGGGATACCGACGCCGGTGAACAATATGGCGGCAACGCTGCTGCGTGCGATGGTGGCAGAGTAGAGGCAATGGTCGCGGCGTAGCGACGGTGGATTGGATCAGCGGAGTCCGAGATGCATGGGGAACGCTGCACACGCCGAATCGACACAACGTAGCATTCATGGGCCGGGATACAAATACGGTGGTTCCTCGGCTATGCGCTTCCAGCGCTTCGCTCGGAATGACACTTCCTGCTGATGGTGCGTTCGTTTGAACGCCAGACATTTTCGCTTACTTTTCAGGACGCGCAAGACATGCTTCTGTGCCGACGAGTTTCTGGTTGAGAAGACGTGGCATCAGGATGGAGAAGAAGGCATCGGGCCTGGCTTCGAGGCAGGCGTTTGCGTTCGGCTTGCCGGGTTTGGCGATGGTCATGCCTTTGTTGTCGATTTCAAGATGCAGCGACGTCATGGGGCAGCTTGTGGGATCGAGGATGTAGGCTGCGGCGACGGCGTCGAAGAGCGTTGGAGTGGGTTGTTTTGTTGCGCGCATCCATTCGGCGACGAGCACCTGGAGCGCGTCGGTCATGGGCGTGCTGATAGAGGCAAGCTCGGAGCGTTTGGCGTCGTCGAACTTCAACTGCGTCGAATCGAGCGGAAGGAAGTAGAGCGGCACGCCGGAGGCGAGCAGCTTTTGTGCGGAGGCGGGATCGCGCGCGATGTTGTACTCGGGCTCCGGTGCGGTGCCGGGAGGGCCGTAGCCGCGATGCACCGCGCCACCCATCAGCACGACGCGCTTCAGCTTGCGGAAGGTGATGGCGTCGCGGTCGATGGCGGCGCCGATGTTGGTGAGTGGGCCGATGGCGAGTAGCGTGATCTGGCCGGGGTGGGCTTTGATCTGCTCGAGCAGCGCGGTAACGGCGTCAGCGTGTTTGCGTTCGATGCCCGCGTTTGCCCATGGGGCCTGCGTGAAGGGCGTCTCCGTCTTTGTGGGGATGCCAGCGGCGACGTAAATTTCGGTGCGTCCGGTTTCGCAGAGTGCGCGGTCGATCATGCGTGCGCGAAGGGCGGTGTCTCCCCAGGCGGAGTGGATGCCGAGGAGACGAAGCTCGGGGCTGGCGAGCGCGAGTGAGAGGGCGAAGACGTCGTCGACATCGTCACCGATGTCGGTGTCGATGATGACGGGCTGGCTCTGCGCGTAGGCGAAGTGGCTTGTGACGATGAGGGCGGCAGCGAGGGCGAGGGCGCGGAGTCGCATCGAGAACACTATAGCTCTACTGCTGCCGGTTGATCGTGCCGCGACCGCTTGTTCAGCTTCGCCACCAGGTAGAGCGGCGGGCCGAGGGCTGCGATGAGGAGCGCGAAGAGCGAGGCGGGAAGCCCGGCGACGTGCTCGGTGCGCGCGGCATGCAGCGCGTAGAGGGTGAGCAGCGTGGGGCTGAGCGCGAGCAGGATGGGGAACCAGTCGGGGCCGGGGATGCGGAAGGGGCGCGGGAGATGGGGCTCCTTGCGGCGCAGAATGATGAGCGCGATGAACTCGAGGATGATGGACATGCCCCACAGCACGAGGTCGATGGTAATGAGGCGCTCGAAGGTAAAGCCGAGCGCGAGCGCCCAGCAGAGGCCGCAGGCGAGTACCGCAACCCACGGCGCGCCATTCTTCAGGCGCCTGGTGAAGACGGCGGGCAAGAGGCCGTCTTCGGCGAGGGCATGCGGCAGGCGTGTGTAGGAGAGGGTGAGGTTCGAGAAGGTGCCGAAGTCGTCGAGCGAACCGGCGAGCACGACGGTGAAGGCCAGCCCAGCTCCGCCAAGGATGCCTGCGGCGTCGACCCATGCGCCGGTGGTGAAGCGGCTCGACGGGATACCTGCCCATGCGACGGCGGCGACGGGGATGATGTAGGTGAGCATCACCATGACGGCGGCCAGCAGCATCACGCGCGGATAATTGCGCTGCGGGTTGTCGACTTCGTTGGCGATGGTGGTGGCGTTGTCCCAGCCCATGTAGTTCCACATGGCGACGAGGATGGCGGTGTTGAAATCGGCGTTGGCGGGATGCGCGAGTGAGGCGTGGCCGCCGAAGGGTCCGTGGACTCCACGCAGACCGACGAAGACGGCAATGCCGACGAGCGCGACATAGGGCGAGATGGCGAAGAGCCACAGCTTCATCGAACCTTCGCCGACGGCGGCTGCTCCGCGCAGGTTCCACAACACGGCAGCGGCGACGACGGCGAGCTCAAGCGCGAGGGCGCGGTGGCCTCGTGTCAACGCGGGAGCGATGCGTTCGAGATAGAGGACGAAGGTCGTGGGATAGACGGCCATGTCGAAGACGGAGGAGGCGAGCGAGAGCCATGCCTCCTGAAATCCCCAGAACGGACCCATGGCACGGCGCACCCAGGCGTAAAAGCCGCCCTCGGCGGGGACGGCGGCGGCCAGCTCGCCCAGCATCATGGCCGTGGGGAAGCTCCAGAAAAATGGCAGCAGAAAGAGAAGCAGCAGAGCGCGTTTGTATCCGCCATAGCCGATGACGTCTTCGAGATCGTATGGGCCGCCGGAGACCATGAAATAGGTCGCCGCCAGCAGCGGCAGCAGGCGCAGCTTGCGCGCACCGCTCCCGTTGGCTGATGCGCGGATGCGATTGAGCATGAGTGAACTGTAAATGAAAATCTGCGGCTGTCCGTTTGCCCGTTGATGTGGTCCCTGGACGCGGGCTCGGCGTTATCATGGAGACATGCCTTTTCCGATCAAAACCTGCGCCGTTTGTGGTGATGAGTTCGAGCTTAGGCCCGGCAAACCCGGCTTCGCCAACCGCTGCCCGTCGTGCAGCGTTGAAGACGAAGAGATGTCAGAAAAAGGGACTCTCGACGCCGGCAACAAGGAGCAGAACGCGCACCGTCGTGCCGCGATCAAGGACCTGCTGTATCGCAAGGACAGTTGATCCGGTTCCGGTCTTTCCGCTCTGCTCAGTTCTGAAAACGCAAGGCACCGCGGGCTTTGGCTTTTGCGGCCTCTTCTTCGCGGTTGCGCGGCTCGGCGGTGGTCTCAAGAGCGGCCAGCAATTTGGCGGAGATCTGAGCGATGGCGTCGATGGCCTCGTTGAAGGGCTGTTCGTTGACCTTCGATGGCTTGTTGAATCCGCTGATCTTACGGACGAACTGCAATGAGGCGGCGTGAATCTCCTCGTCGGTGACGGGAGGATCGAAGTTGAAGAGCATCTTGATGTTTCGGCACATGGACAATACCTCGCGGATATTTTAGGGGCTGAGACATACTATGCAAATTCTTGCGCATCAAAGGTTACGGGCTATTTCCTGCCCGCTTGTCAATTCGATGATGGACAAAAGCGTATGGCTGCAGAGCAGTTTGCCGAAGCTAAACGCAGCATGGCTGTATGGCGCAGCCTGTACGTGCTGTTAGTGATTCAACTCCTCCTCCTCACCAGTTTCATTCCAGTAACCGCCGTTGCCATGTATCTGATGGGCGAAAACTGGTTCTTCTTTCTGACTGTGCCGTATGTGCTGGTATGGCTGTTTGTCGGATACCTGTTGAAAGAGTGGGAGTGCCCCCTCTGTCATCGATTCTTCTTGTTTCGCGGCCACTATGGCTGGACGCTGCCCTACCATCTCTCCTGTGTCAGCTGTGGGCTGGAAATTGGCGACGAGAGAGCGGGTGACCGCTCCCGGTCGGCTGCGCCGTGGCGAAGACTGCATCCCCACGGTTGAGGCGCTCCCCGTAAGGTTTCAGGCCACGATGATGATGATCTGCGTCTGGGCTCGGTTATCGGCCAGACCTGAAGCCCTTGACAGCTTCTGTACTCTAGAATGTTTGGGGTACTGAGAAGGAGATGGCTTTGGCAGATACGATCTTTGACGTTGTGGTTCTTGGCGGTGGTCCGGCTGGCTACACCTGCGGCATCCGCGCGGCGCAGTATGGTTTGAAGGTGGCGCTGGTCGACGCAAATGACAGACTCGGCGGAACTTGCCTCCTGTGGGGATGCATCCCGACCAAGGCCATGCTGTTTTCGGCCGAGCTGTGGGACCACCTGAAGCATGCCGACCGCTACGGCATCGACGTGGCCGCGCCCAAGCTGAACTGGTCCAACGTGATCGCCCGCAAGGACGATGTGATCTCGCGGCACACCAAGGGTCTCGACTTCCTGATGAAGAAGAACAAGATCACCACCTTTAAGGGATTCGGCAAGCTGACCGGCCCGGCGAAGGACGGTGTGCACACGGTTGACGTCAAGCTGAGCGACGGCAAGGCGGAGACGATTAAGGCGAAGAAGGTTGTGCTCGCCACAGGATCGGATGCGCGCGTGCTTCCTGGCTACAAGCCCGACGATACGATCCTGACGAACTACGAGATTCTGAAGATCGACAAGATGCCGAAGTCGCTGATCGTGATTGGTTCGGGTGCCGTGGGTGTGGAGTTTGCGAGCGTCTTCAATAGCTTCGGGTCTGAGGTGACGATCCTCGAGGTGCTGCCGCGTGTCGTGCCGGTGGAAGACGAGGAGATCTCGAAGGAGCTGCTGCGCCAGTTCAAGAAGCGCAACATCGACGTGAATCTGTCCATTAAGGACACCAAGATCGAGAAGAACAAGCAGGGCGCGCTCGTGACCTGGACGGATTCGAGCGGCAAGCAGCAGTCGAAGCAGGCGGAGAAGGTGCTGATGGCCGTAGGCCGCGCACCGCGCACGGAAGGCGTCGGCCTGGAGAAGACGAACATTAAGCCCGAGCGCGGCTTCGTGATGACGAACGAGTGGATGGAGACGACCGAGCCCGGTGTTTACGCCATCGGCGACATCGTTGGCGGCATGCCGCAGCTGGCGCACGTCGGCGCGATGGCAGGGCTGGTGGTCGCAGCACGTATCGCGGGCAAGTACGCCAGGCCGATCAACCGCGCGCGCATCCCGGGCTGCACCTACTGCGAGCCGCAGATCGGCTCTGTCGGCCTGACGGAAGCGCAGGCGAAGGAGAAGGGCTACAACGTCAAGGTGGGCAAGTTCCCGTTCGTCGGCAACTCGAAGGCGACGATTCTCGATGCGCACGACGGCTTTGTGAAGGTGGTCAGCGACGCAAAGTACGGCGAGATTTTGGGCGTGCACATCATCGGGCCAGCGGCTACAGAGATTATTGCCGAGGCCGTTACCGCTATCCAGCTCGAGGCGACGGTCGAGGAGATGATGTTCACCATCCATGCTCATCCGACGGTGGCCGAGGCGCTGCTGGATGCGTTCTCGAGCGTTGAGGGCAAAGCCATCAACGTGTAGGTCCACAAATAGAATCAATCGAAGGGAGAGCATCTACTTGGCTCTCCCTTATTCTTTTGCCATGAAACTTCTGCGGTCGCTTGAGGAAGCGAATGCATGGGTTCAAGAGCGGATAATAGAAGCGTGGGCGAACAGTACATCCATCTCCTTCAACTTGGCCGCGTCTCTTACGCGGATGGCCTTGCTATCCAGAAGCGGGTAATTGATGCGCGCAAGGCTGGTGCGATCGGCGACACGCTGTTGTTACTGGAGCATCCTCCGGTGCTGACGCTGGGCCGCAATTCGCATCGCGAGAATGTGCTGGCGAGCGATGCGTTGCTGGCCGCACGCGGTGTCGAGCTGCATGAGATCAACCGCGGTGGCGATGTAACGTATCACGGCCCGGGGCAGCTTGTCGGTTATCCAATCGTCGATCTGCGTAGCGACTGGCCCGGCAAAAAAGGCCCGCATCTTGGGCCGGTCGACTTCATGCGCATGCTGGAGGAGGCTATCATCCGCGTCTGTTACGACTTCGGCGTACCGGCGCAGCGAATTGCCGGACGTACCGGCGTGTGGACGATTGCGAGTGCATCGGTTCAGGAGAAGAAGCTCTGCGCGATGGGCATCCACGTTTCGCAGGGAGTGACGTCGCATGGCTTCGCGCTGAATGTTACGACCGATCTGCGCGACTTCGACCTGATCGTCCCCTGCGGCATCACGGATCGTATCGTTACCTCGCTTGAGCTTGAGGCGCCACCGACGGATGATCTCGCGCGCCAGCCCACGATGCAGAATGCGATTCACTCCACAGCGCGCAGCATCGGGCGCATCTTCGAGCGGCAGATGGTGGCGTGCGAGTCACTCGACGAACTGCTGGCTTCCGCGCAACAGACGGGCTGATTTCGTGTTCAGAGAGCAGGAAGCGGTCGGTTATTGCCTGGCTTCTGCTTCACACCGCGGCGGTATGGGAATGCGAAGGCGAAATACTGGTCTTTCTTGATAAGAGGGAGGGCAGAGCTGGAGTATTCTGTCTCTGCTGTGGAGCGGTGGTACAGGGCCCCGGTATGGATTTTGCGACGTCGCATATCTTTTTTCTTGTCTCGCTCGGTCTGTTCACGATCGTTCTATTCTCGCTTTCTCTCGCGGATCGAAGCATCATCGGGGCGCGATGGCTGACTGTTGCGACGGGGCTGGACTTCATCGCTACGCTGCTGCGAGAACGTGGTGGACATCTACCCATCTCGGCAACCATTATTTTCTCCAATCAGCTGAGTGTTCTATCCAGTGCAGCGATGTTTTTTGGCTTGCGCTGGTTTGTAACACGGCGTCCGCTTCGTGCCTGGGGATGGCTGGTTCCGATTGCAGTGATGATGGTGTGCCAGCCGTTCCTGGCGTGGCAGTTGAAGTATGCGCTGGCGTTCCGCCTGATCAACCTGCCGGTGGCGGCCTGCTGTCTTGCGGCAGCGTGGGTTCTGGCGCGACAGAAGGAGGAGCGTTTTCTGATCCCGGCGCGGCTTACGGCACTGTTGCTGACGCTGGATGCTGTGGTGATCGGCTTTCGTATGGCCCTGACGATGAAGCAGAACCCTCCTCCGATTGACATGCAGTGGGTCCAGCCACCGTGGATGTATTCGAAGCTGGTGCTCATGCTGGTGGGTGAATGCCTGTTGATCCTGTACGCGATGTTTATCGTTATTGAGATGCACGCGAGGGTCGCGCAGGCAGCGGGAGTAGATGCGCTGACAGGAGCGCTGAACCGGCGCGCGTTGCTCAAGAATGGCTCCGAAGAAGTGCAGCGAAGCGCGAGGCTGCATCGGCCTCTGGCGGCGGTCTGTATCGATCTGGATAACTTCAAATGGGTGAACGATACGTATGGTCATCCCGGCGGTGACGCGGTGTTGTGCGCCTTCGCTGACCTGATGAAGGACCACCTGCACTCGAGCAATGTTGTTGCGCGTACCGGCGGCGAGGAGTTTGTCGTCCTGCTGCCTGAGATGGGGCTTCTGAAAGCAGTGCACGTTGTCGAGCGGATACGTCAGGCGTTTGAACAGATGCGCACCCACTATGACGGCAGGATGATCGTAACGACGATGAGCGCAGGTGTCGCCGTGTTGCGGGAAGAAGATTCTCTGGCTTCTCTGTTGAAGCGCGCAGATGCAGCTTTGTACCGCGCCAAGGCGGAGGGTCGCAATCGCGTGCTGGCGGAGGAGAACGCACCTGCGGCTTGACGATCGGTTTGGGTGTAACGGTAGCGAGGCGCGCGGAAGAAAGTCTGAAGGGCTAACGTTTCTTACCAGCCCATCTGAGTCATGCGGTGCAGGATGATGCCGCTGTAACTGTTCATCCTCTCGGGACGACGTCGCAAGGGAGCGGGCAGGATAGCAGCCAGCCGCGCGGCCTGCTGTCTGTTCACATGACGCGCCGGAGTGCGGTAGTAGCACTGGCACGCCGCGTCGGCACCGTAGATGCCCTGGCCCCACTCCACCACATTCAGGTACAGCTCGAGGATTCTGCGCTTGCCCAGCACAAGTTCGGCTACCGGCACCAGCGAGGCCTCTGCCGCTTTGCGCAACACCGACCTGCCGGTACCGAAGAACAGGTTCTTCACCAGTTGCTGTGTCAGCGTGGAGGCTCCGCGGGTGCGCTCGCCCTCGCGATCTTCTTCGGCGGCGATCTTGATCTGGCGCCAATCAAAGCCGTGGTGCTGATAGAAGCGTCCGTCCTCGGCTGCGATGACTGCGTGTTGCATGTCGGGGGCAATCTGCGTGAGCGGAAGAAAGTGGTAGCGCAGCTGATAGGGTGTGGGGCTGAACCACGACTGCACCCGCCGCTCGACGTGTACGGCGGTTGTAGGAGGATCGATCCAGCGCAGTCCGACGAGTGCGCTGGCGGCGAGCAGCCACATGACCGCAAGCGCAAGGCCGAGGGCGCGCGCTGCTGAGAGCGTTTTCTGTTTTCTGCTCTTTCTGAGCCAGCTCGTCAGCCATGCAGGCGGCCACATCGTCACATCTCAAACTATAACGGGCTGCATTGCGGTTAACTTTATTGTCATCATCCGTTGTAGATCGCTCATAGAACTCAACGGTCGCTAACCGCACCGTCTTGAGCCAGCCCTGTTGAAATCGCCGTATAATCCCATTCGTATGCTCGGTCTTCGGGCCGGGCTTGGGTGGAGTGTCGCTTTATGCCGCCCGCAACTGCTTCAGGGAGAAATGCATGCCGACAGATGTAGTTATGCCGCAGATGGGCGAGTCCATCACCGAAGGCACCATCACCAAGTGGCTTAAGAAGCCCGGCGACAGCGTCCAGCGCGACGAGCCGCTGTTTGAGATCTCGACCGATAAGGTCGATGCCGAGATTCCCTCGCCCGCTGCCGGGACCCTGAAGGAGATCAAGATCGGCGAAGGCACCACGGTGCAGATCAACACGGTCGTCGCTGTTATCGACGCAGCAGGTGCTGCTCCGGTTGAGACGGCTGCTTCCGCCAAGAACGATTCTGTGACACCCGCCGCTGAAGCTGCTCCAGCGACGACGCTCGCCAATCCGGCCGAGGCCGATTCTGCTGCTGCCGGCACCATCATCGAGGCAGGCGGAGGCACTGAGGTGCTGATGCCACAGATGGGCGAGTCCATCACCGAGGGCACGATCACCAAGTGGCTCAAGAAGGTTGGCGACTCTGTTCAGCGCGATGAACCGATCTTTGAAATCTCGACAGACAAGGTTGATGCCGAGATTCCTTCGCCTGCCGCCGGCACGCTGACCGAGATCAAGGTTGCCGAAGGCACCACGGTGCAGATCAACACGGTTGTCGCCGTCATCGGCGGAGGCGCTGGCAAGGCTGCTGCCGCTCCGGCGAAGGCTGCACCCGCCGCGGCTGCTGCTCCTGCGGCAACGCCAGCACCGGCTGCCGCGTCTGCTTCGGCAGGCGAGCGCGGACGCTCTTCGCCGCTGGTCCGCAAGATTGCTTCGGAGAACAACGTCGATCTTTCGCAGGTTGCCGGAACCGGCTCTGCGGGCCGCATCACCAAGGAAGACATTCTGGGCCACATCGAAGGCAAGCCCGCCGCCGCCGCACCTGCGGCTGCTGCTCCGGCAGCGCCCAAGCCTGCGGCCGCTCCCGCTGCTGCAGCTTCCCAGCCGCAGCCGGGTGAGCTGGTGCCGATGACCAAGATGCGCGCCATCATTGCGCAGCGCATGGTGGAATCGAAGCGTACCTCACCGCACGTGCACACGGTCTTCAAGGTCGACATGACCCGCATCGTGAAGCTGCGCGAGAAGGAAAAGAACAAGTACGAGCAGCGCAACGGCGTCAAGCTGACCTACATGCCGTTCATCACGCGCGCTGCCGTGGTCGCGCTGCGCAAGCATCCGGTGGTGAACGCCGCGGTGCAGGGCGATGCGATTCTCTACAACAAGAACATCAACATCGGCATTGCCGTCGCGCTGGATTGGGGCCTGATCGTGCCTGTCATCAAGCAGTGCGAGGAGAGAAACTTCCTCGGCGTAGCACGCGCCATCGTCGATGTGGCCGATCGCGCACGCGGCAAGAAGCTTGCTCCCGATGAGATCTCAGGTGGCACGTTCACGCTGACCAACTCGGGCATCTTCGGTGAGCAGTTCGGTACGCCGATCATCAACCAGCCGCAGGTCGCCATCCTCGGCATCGGCGGCTTGAACAAAGAGCCGTTGGTGATGACGGACAAGGACGGCAACGACTCGATCGCAATCCGCTCGATCCAGCGCTTCACGCTGGGCTTCGATCATCGGATCGTCGACGGAGCCGACGCGGGTAAGTTTATGACCGACTTCAAGAACTACCTCGAAAACTGGAGCGAAGATATCGGCTAAGTGCGGCGCGCACGAAAATGCGCTTTGCGCGCTTTCGTTGCAAACATCAGGCGGCGGTTCCTCACGGAGCCGCCGTTTTGAGTTTAAGGCTATCGAAAACGAACCGGTGGCGTGATCCGCTGCCAAGGCGTGTCTCGTCGATGGCGGTAAAACACGCTGTGTCATAGGTAGAACCGCATCCGATGCGGCATCTCGTGGTGGTGAAGATGACCTGGGGAGTCCTCTGCACTGCGTTGGCCCCGTGCTGCGTACAACTTAAGGTGCAGGCAGGGCCTGGAGGCCGACCACAGAAGCCCATTCTGCGGTTACAATCGTGAGATGCGAATGACGATCGGTAACCCGCATTCGGGCCCGCAGACTTCGCAGCCGATACCCTGACATCTGGAGTGCTGTCGACTTGTTCCTGTCACTGCCTGCATCTCTTCGGTCCCTGTTCCGGCCATGCAATCTCGCTGCGTTGACTGCGGTATGTCTGCTTGGCGCATCCGCTCCGTCTGCCGGCGCTGCGCGCCGGCAGCAGTCTCGCAAGCATCCCCGGTTACACACGCTCGCTCATGCCTTCGTGAATGTCGCGATGCCTGGCGTCGGTCTTCTGCCCGATGACGAGGATGAGCTCCCGGCCGACGGCGAGAAGTATGAGCTGAAGCTGGTGCGCGCTTACACGGGCGAGGCGCTCAGCGTTGTCTACCGCATCGGTGACACGTACATCCCGGATGCGCTCGATAAGCTGAATCAGTTTCTCCGCGATAACCATAACGAAGAGGTAAGCGAGTATGACCCGCGTACCTTCGACGTGCTTCACACCATGCTGGCGAAGCTGGGTAAGACAAATGCTTCGGTCAATATCCTTTCCGCCTACCGCACGCAGGAGACGAATGACATGCTGCGCGAGAGCGGGACGACCAACGCGGCGCTACACTCGCAGCACATTGAGGCCAAGGCTCTCGACATCCGCGTTCCGGGCGTTTCGGCCCCGCTGCTGCGCGATGCCGCCCTATCGCTCGACGCAGGCGGCGTGGGTTACTACCCCAAGAGCCAGTTCATCCATGTGGATGTCGGCCCGGTGCGGCAGTGGACCTACTCCCCGCATGCACGTGCGGCGAAACATTCCCGCCGCGGCGGCCACGCACACCGCTCTCTTCGCTCCAAGCGCAGCTAAAGGCGAGCGCCAGGCGGGTAGCTAGTGGCAATGTACTGGTGTCACTGGATCGAATACAGCTTTTGAATCTGTTTCTCGCTGCTGCGGCTGAGCATCAGTTTCAGGACGGCATTGCGCACGCTGCGGCCGAGCGGATTTCGGATGTGACACATCTTGCCGATACTCCACGATGTGGAGACGGTCCAATCCACCTTCTCGCGGCGCTGCTTCGCATAAAGCTCGAATGCTTCGGCGGTGAATCCAACCTTGCGGAAGGCGTTGGTGAGCGACAGTGCATCCTCGATCGCCATCGCACCACCCTGTCCCAGATTGGGCGTCGTTGCATGAGCAGCATCTCCAATCAGGCCGACACGGCCCGATGACCACCGATTGAGGCGTTTCAGGTCAGAGATGTCGGTTTGCAGAATGTCTTCCGTGTGTGTGCTCGTAAGCAGGCCGGTCCAGCGCGGAAAATAATCGCGGAAGAGAGAGGCGGCGTGCGATCTCTTCTGCTCCAGGGGGAAGCTTTGGCCGGCAGGATTGTCGAAGGTCATGTACCAGTAATAGTCGTTGGCGTTGATCTTCGAAAAACCGACGCGGCAGCCCTTTCCCCAGATCTCGTACGCGTCGTGATCCAGTTCCGCTGGCAGAAGCTGGGCTCCTTTGGCGATGGCGCGATACGACGACGAGCCGGAGTAACGCTTTTCGCCGCCGAGTCCAGCGAGCGCCCGGATCTGCGAGTTGATTCCATCGGCCCCGACGACAATCTTTGCGGTGATGCTCGTGCCGTCCGTAAGCTGAACCGAGACGGAGTCGCTGCGCTGGCTCAACGTCTTCACTTCTGTATTGAAGCGGACGGTTTCGGCAGGAAGCTGCTGAAAGAGTACTTTCTGGAGCACAGAGCGATGCAGAGCGATCGTCTCGAACCCGAAGAGTTTGGCGATAGCCGAGATATCGCTCACCTGGATGACCTCTCCGCGGTAATCTTCGAGGGTCAGACGATGCATCATCCATCCAGCATCGGTCACCTTATCTGCGAAGCCGAGCCGGTCGAAGACCTGCATTGGGTTTGCCGCCATCCAGATTCCCGCACCGATCTCCGACAAGCCGTTCGTCCGCTCGACAACCTGTATGGAGTATCCGCGCTGAATTAGTGCAATGGCCAGCGTGAGGCCGCCAATCCCAGCGCCTTGAATTAAAACGTCAACCTTGTTCTCCGACCCTTCACTCATGGCTTTATTCTAGAAAGAATAGCGAGCAATCACTCGCCTTTTTTTGCTCGCTTTCATTTGAAGAGGAAACTCTGTTGCGAGATCGCCTAAAGCCCAGAAAAACACCGAAACAACTGCGCTCCAAAAGAACGCGCGAGGAGATACTCGAAGCCACTGCTCACCTTTTGAATCAAAGTCCGCTCGAAGAAGTCACAACCAACCACATTGCGAAAAAGACCGGCATCAGCATCGGCACACTCTACAAGTACTACCCAAACAAAGATTCGATCCTGGCAGACCTCTCGCTGATGTACATGCAGAAAGATGCCGAGCTCTTCGAAGGCATCTTTGAGAAATACGCAGATCGCAACTTCAATGAGCTTCTCGACGAAACAGTGGAGGCGCTGATGCAGATACACAGGAAAGATGCTCGTGTACGCGGAGTCGTTTATCAGAACCTCGAAAGGCTAAGGATCGTTACAGAGGCTCAAAATGCGCGGCGAAGGATTCAAGCGAAAGGCGCGAAGATCTTCTCTGGGCTCGATCCTGCGCTGACGTGGGTAACGCTGACGGCGATCAGCTCCACCGTCTTTGCGATGTCGCAGCTACCACCACAGCACAGGGATTGGGAGTTCACACGTAATTTGTGCCGTCAGGCGCTGAGCCTGTTGATCGGATCACGAGCCTAGTCAGCGTGCCTGGACGGGAATCATCTCGGGTGCATCCAGCAGCTTCTCGAAGTGATCGACAAACTGCGCGACGTGCAAGCCATCAGCCAGCGCATGGTTCACGTGGATCGACACCGGCATGGTGCTGCGGCCGTCCTTCTCGGTGATCTTGCCAAAGGTGATGCGCGGAGCCGAATCGTTTCCTGAGAGATCGCGAGCGTGCGAGATCGAGGTGAAGTCGAACCAGGGCAGCACCGAATAACGGATCACGTTCGGGTCCGGGCATCGCTCCAGATCGTCGCGCTGTTTCACTCGCTCCACCTCCACTGAGGCCTTGGCGACAAACTTCTGGATGTCCTCGTAGAACGGATAATGACCGAATCCGATGGTTCCGTTCGATCGTCCTATGGCGCTACCGCCGTGGATCTGTTCATAACGCCACACCTCGCCGTCAACGATGCGCGTTCTGAAGTTCTCTACCTGATGTGCCGCGACAAGCGAACGATGCACCAGCGATAGAAAGACGGAGAGACGATGCTCTTTCGCGTAGCGGAAAGTTGCAGTGCAATCCACGCGAAGACACACACCATGGTAGGGCTCCGCGAAGCTATTGAAGAGTTGGAAGATTGCGCGACGCTCCCACGTCTCCATATCGATCTTCTGCTTTTCGTCTGCAACGATCTCCCGCATGCTTCTATGTTAACCGTCCTATCTGTGGGATGCATCGGTAAGGTCCATGCTCCTGCGCTATGCTGTTGCCATGACGGTGATGGACTACGCCATCTTGTTTCTGGCAGGACTCTCGCTGGCACTCCCTCACATCGCACAGGCCAGCGGACACGCCAAACTGGCGAGCCGACTCGAAGCTGCTCCGCGCCTGTTCTTCGGTGCTATTGCACTCGCTCTTGCATGCACTCCGCATCCGTTCTTTCGCTTCACCGACGATGTGGGGAATGACGGCGGTGCGGCACCGTTATGGTTAGGCCGAATCGTCTTCGGAGCCCTGGGGCTCTATCTGCTCATCACGGCAATCCGTCGCGCAGCCAGGCAAGGGTCAACCGAAAATTAGGCGGGGCAGTATGAAGACCATTGGCACAAAGTCAGCTCGATGCGCTGCCGAGCACCCACCCTTAGCCGTATGACGGCTAAGGGTGAGCCAATTTCAGCTACTTGAATAGATGGGTTGCGTGGGTGATGGCGGCACCGGCGCGCATGGCTGCAGCGACGACAGCCGTCTCCGCGATCATGGCCTCGGTTGCGCCTGCATCGACGGCGGCTTTGCGATGGATCTCCAGGCAATACGGGCACTGTGTCGTCAGCGCGACGGCCAGCGCCATCAGCTGCTTGTGCAATGCATCGATCGTGCCGGGTTGAAAGGCGGCCTTGTCGAACGCCCAGAAGGTCTTCATCCCGTCAACAGCATTCTCGTCCAGCTTCTTCAGCTGAGCGAGATTCTTCATGTCAAACATGTGTGTTTTCTCCTTTTCGCAAATCAAGCGGCATTACTGCATAAACTCGATTTCGCAAATCAAGCGGCATTACTGCATAAACTCGATTTTTTAAACGAGAGCCCGTCGTTGCATCGGTTGGGAGTAGCCCTTACAGCAGCAACAAGATTACACGGAAACAAGCATCGGACGATTGCAGGAGAAGCTCACATTACTCAAGTTTTAATCTGTCAAAGCAGGTGATGACCATCTGCTAGCGCCTTCTGGTTTTGCGCTTCGCATCGACCTGCGGCCAGTACTGAAACTCATCGGCGAACAGCTCGCCGTTCAGATCGGATACGCGCATCGCCAGCCGCGCCTGCGCATCGGCGATGGCGCGGTTGTAGATTAGCGGGCCGATCTCTTCGACGAAGTAGTCAAAGAGCATTCCCGCGGGCAGGTTGCCAATCGGCTCGGGGAGGTTCTCCTCGAAGTAGCGTTGGATGGAGGCAACTGCCTCGGCGCGGACCTGTTGCGATATCTCGATCTTCATGACAGTTAGCTTATAGGCGCGCAGCTTACACGCGCACACTTATACTTAAAGGCAGATATGGCCGCACTGATCGAAGCAATTAACGTTAAGCGCAAGATGCTCTTCGAGCATGAGAATGCTCCCTACTATTGCATGGAGTCGGACGTCAGCACGCCCACGGCGCGCGGCGGACAGACGCTGGTGCGCCTGAAGATGCGCAACCTGATCACCAACGCCGTTTTTGAAAAAAGCTTCAAGGCAGGCGATAAATTCAAGGAACCCGACGTCGAGCTAGTGCCCGCAACCTTTCTCTATAGCGATGGTGATGGCTTCCACTTTCTAGACCAGGAGACGTTCGAGACGTTTGCGCTCACCGACGCCATGGTGGGTGATGCGACCGACTTCCTCCTCGAAAACCTTGAGGTACAGCTGACGAAGTACAACGGCAACCCGATTGGCCTGCAGCTTCCTATCTTCGTCGATCTCGAAGTCACCGAGACGGAGCCCGGCCTAAGCGGCGCTTCGCAGAGCGGCAGCGTTACCAAAGTTGCCACGCTCCAGACCGGCCTCGAGATTCGTGTGCCACTGTTTATTAAAGAAGGCGAGAAGGTAAAGGTCTCCACGGAGACGCGCGATTTCGCCGGCAGGGCTTAACTGGATGACGTAAAAAGAGGCATGAGATCTGCAACTCTCATGCCTCTTCTGCTTCAGGCATCCAGTGCTATGACTGCAATTGCGCCCGCACCTCACTCGCGGCCTTGCACATGTTCTCCAAGGCAGCAACCGTCTCATGCCAGCCACGCGTCTTCAGCCCACAGTCGGGGTTGACCCAGACCTGCTCGGGCTTTAACACATGGAGTGCCAGCGCAAGCAGTTCACGCATCTCCTCGGCCGACGGCACGCGCGGAGAGTGAATATCGTACACGCCCGGTCCGATCTCGTTGGGATAGCCGTGTGCGCGGAAGGCGTCGAGCAGCTCCATGCGCGAGCGCGCCGACTCCATCGAGATCACATCCGCATCCAGCGCAGCGATTGACGGCAGAACGTCTTCGAACTCGCAGTAGCACATGTGCGTGTGAATCTGCGTCGCATCGGCGACGCCGCTAGTTGTGATGCGGAAGGCCTTCACGGCCCAATCCAGGTACGCCTGCCAGTCGGCGTGGCGCAGCGGCAAACCTTCGCGCAGTGCAGGCTCGTCCACCTGAATGATGCCGATGCCCGCGGTCTCCAGATCCGAGACCTCGTCGCGCAGTGCCAGCGCAATCTGCCATGCCGTCTGCGAGCGCGGAATGTCATTGCGCACAAACGACCACTGCAGCACCGTGATGGGGCCGGTCAGCATCCCCTTCATCGGGCGCGATGTCAGCGAGCTGGCATAGTGTGTCCACCGCAGCGTCATCGGCTCTGGGCGCTGCACATCGCCGTAGATCACCGGAGGCTTCACGCAGCGCGAGCCGTAGCTCTGCACCCAGCCGTTCTCGGTAAAGGCGAAGCCGTCGAGAAATTCGGCGAAATACTCCACCATGTCGTTGCGCTCGAACTCGCCGTGAACCAGAACATCCAGCCCGATGCGCTCCTGCTCGCGCACGCACTCGGCGATGGCCTTCTCCAGAAACGCGTCGTACTCTGCAGTACCTTCGCGCCCGCGACGAAACGCAGCGCGGTGCTTGCGTACCTCAGCCGTCTGCGGAAACGAGCCGATCGTCGTCGTTGGCAATAGAGGGAGCCCGAGCTTCTCGCGTTGTGCCACGGCGCGCTGCGCATAGGCAGAGGCACGTCTGAAGTGCTTCTCCTCAAGAGCAGCGAGTGCTGCACGTACTCTGGGATTCGTCGTCGTATCGGCGGCAGCGCGGTCGGTGATGGCGGCAGCGTTCGCAGAACGGGCCGGCTGATCGTGACTCGCCAGCGCGGCAACTTCCTGAAGCTTCTCCTCTGCGAACCGCAGCCAGCTGCGCAGGCGCGGCGATAGAGCCGTCTCACTATGAAGATCATGCGGCACATGCAACAGCGAGCACGACGGGGCAACTACAACACGTTCAGCACCCAACTGCTCCACAGCCTGCGCAATCTGCGACGACGCAATAGCAAAGTCGGTCAGCCAGATGTTGCGGCCTTCGACACAGCCGACGCTCAGCACCTGATCCGGCCCAAGAGCAGCGAGCGTTGCGGCCAGTTGTTGTGGTGCGCGAACCACATCGATGTGTAGACCAGCCGTTCCAAGTGTCACGGTAGTCTGCAGATTGTCGCCGATGGTATCGAAGTAGGTCGTCAGCATCAGGCGCACGGGAGACTTAGTCAACTCGGCATACACCGTGCGATATGCGTCGCGCACCTTGTCGCTCAGGTCGGTCACCAGCATCGGCTCATCGATCTGCACCCAGTCCACGTCTTCGTCCGCGAGCACCTGCAGCACCTTGATGTACGCTGCGGTCAGCTTTGGCAACAGGCTCATCGAGTCGAAGCCGTCCACGCCCTTGCCCAGCAGCAGCAGTGTCATCGGGCCAATCAGCACGGGCCGCGTCTCAAGGTTCAGCGCACGTGCCTGCCGCAGCTCGCCGAGCAGCTTCGTCGTATCGATCTCGAAGCTGATACCCGCCGACCACTCCGGCACAAGGTAGTGGTAGTTGGTGTCGAACCACTTCGTCATCTCCATGGCCGTCTGCTCGCGGCTGTTGCGCGCCATTGCGAAGTAGCGTTCGAGCGTCACCTTGCCGCTGCCGAACCGCTCCGGCGTTGCGCCCACGAGCACGAGCGCGTCCAGCACCTGGTCGTAGAGCGAAAAGTCGTTCGAAGGGATCGTGTCGATTCCTGTTGCTCGCTGCAGCTCCCAATGACGTTTACGCAGCGATGCGGCTGTCTCCAACAGCTCCTGTTCGGTTCGTTTACCTGCCCAGAATCCTTCGAGCGCCGCCTTCAATTCGCGTTCGCGGCCCATCCTCGGAAAACCGAGGTTGGCGGTGCTGAGTTTTTTCGTGAATGTGGGCGAAGTCTTTCCTGCGACCATTTGGTTCTCTCCTGAAATACGAAAGAACCACCTGTGCGCAGGCATGCTTCGCGTACGCCAGTGGCGCAGGCAAGACGATGCATTGGCAAACCGTTCCAATCCACGAGAGCGGCGGCCTCAAGCGCACCCGCGGTCGGCACAAAGGCCTCCGCGGTGGTGGCGGCAGGCCGGTCTTCGGACTCTGGGCTGCCTACTTCGCTGCCGCTTCCCATTCCTGCTTACAAGAACAGTGCGTTGGCTTCTCGCCATGCAACATTTCGTTCCCATCACCGCTGCGGGACAGCGCCGGAATCACACCGGCTTCCCGTTTAACAGGCTCCTTGCGAGAGCCTGACCTGCACATGACGATTCTACATGCAGAAATTTCAGAAGAGTTGCGCCTACTTTTCTTCCTTCAGCCGGTCCAGCAGCCGCGTCAATACCTCACGCTCTTCTTCCGATGGCTGAAAGGAGAGCGGCTTGCGGCGTATGTAGCGCAGGTTCAGGTTCGCGATGTCCGAGGCCATCACGATAAAGAGATTGCCGGGGATGTTGAACCAGAACTCATCCGGCACCGTTTCGAGGTCTGCGGCCTTGGCCTTGCGAAACTCGTCGCGCTCGAACCGCCGCGGACTTGCTAGTGTAATGCTTACCAGTGAGCCGTCGTTCGCAAGCATGCGATCTTGAATCGCGCCCTGGTACAGGCCGCCTGTTTTCGTCAGCACATCGGCCATAATGCGGAAGCGGCCTTCGGGCAGCAACATGTCGCTGAACAACACGTCCCATTCCGAGATGCGCGGCACAATGGTGGCCAGCAGCGTGCGCATCCAGCGCGTGTGCAGCCGCCGCCAGATACGGTTGTAGTTCAGCACAATCAGGATGCGGACGCCGCACGCCAGCAGCACCAGAAAATACAGCCTCCACAGGATCGCGTAGTTCATCCAGAAGAAGGCGTAGAGGCTCGTGAAGAACTGCGCATGGTGCGTTTGAAAGAAGTTGTCGCTCTGCAGTGCGGAGAAGACCGTCTCCACATCGGCCTGCGTGCCGCGTGCCCACAATGCACCTGTCCATCGCGCCCATGCCACTGCCATCGCCAGAGGGACGGCCGCAGCGATGATGGAGCGGGCCACCTCTTCGGCGTGCGACTCCACGCGCGTCTTGCGAAAGACGACAAGGTCCGCGGCCCAGCGTGCGATCAGGTTGGGGCCAAGCAGGTAGACGGCGATGAGGAAGCTGACGAGAAGCGCCAGCAACGGTTTCTCCTAAGCGAGTGCTTCGTGCAGGTCGGCGAGGTTCAGCGTAATCTCGCCAAACGACGTTGGAATCACGGCCGACTCGTGCGCGCGGAGCTGGTCGAGCACCGCGTCCTCATGCCGCTGAATGAAGTCGATGATCTCGGCGCGCAGCCGCTTCTGGCTGGTGCCGATATTGGCATCCCGCAGCGAAAGCACGTACTCAAGCTCGGAGCTGCTCATAAGAAGGCCTCAAAACGCACTGCACGATATTCGGTGCAGCTCAAGTTGAAGATACCACGGCTTGTGGAAAATAGCGCGTAATGGGTGAGGAGTTATATTCTCGCGTTTCTTAGATGGATGGAATTTACAGCAGCTCCTGTGCCTGCAGTACCGCAGCCACAGCCTCATCCGCCGTAGCGCCAACTGCTGAAAGATGTCCCATCTTCCGGCCTTTGCGTGGGCGGTGCTTCTCGTAGAGATGCAGCCGCACTCCCGGTACAGCGAGCACGCGGTCGAAGCGCGGAGTTCTCGCGGAGCCGTCTTCGTTCAGCCACACGTCGCCCAGCAGGTTGGCGATTGCGCACGGCTGCACGACGGAGACGTCGCCCAGTGGGAGATCGCACACCGCGCGTACCAGTTGCTCGAACTGACTCGTGACGCAGGCGCGCTCGCTCGCGTGATAGCTGTTGTGCGGACGCGGAGCCAACTCGTTGACCAGAAGCTTTCCGTGGGTCGTGACAAACATCTCGACGGCAAGAATGCCTTCGAGCTCAAAGGCATGCGCGATGTTTTCAGCGAGCTGCCGCGCTTCGTCGGCCATGATGTCGGTGAGTGGGGCCGGGAGTACACTCCACGCCAGAATCTGATTCTCATGATGGTTCCACGCAGCCGGGTACACTTTCACTTCGCCCGAAGGCGACCGCGCCACCAGCACCGAAATCTCGCGCTCCAGCTCGACGGCCTTCTCTACAACGCCGGCGCGTTCGCCCAGAGCGGTCCATGCACCGCGAGCCTCTTCTTCAGGATCGGCACCGGGGTGGAAACCGACCTTACCCTGTCCGCGTCCATCGTAGCCGCCCGTCGCGCTCTTGCAGAACGCGCGTCCGCCCAGGGCGTGGATTGCATCGCGCACCTCATCGAACGAGTGCACGGGACGCCAGTCGCCGAGTGGGAAGCCGTTCTTTTGGAGCCATTCTTTTTGCGCAATGCGGTTCTGAATGATGGCGAGCATCGCGCGTCCGGGACGCACCGGAACCAGTGCCTGCGCCGCATCCATACTTGCCAGCGAGATCTGCTCGATCTCCAGCGTCACCACGTCGCATCCGCGAGCCAGGTTGGCGGCCTCGCGCGCATCGTCCCAGCTGGCCTCGATGCAGGCATCGACGACAAACCGCGCCGGACAAGCCGGATCGGGGTCCAGGACCTGGATGCGGTAGCCCATCGCTCGCGCAGCCATTGCTGTCATGCGGCCAAGCTGTCCGCCGCCGAAGATGCCAATGGTTGCGCCGGGAAGAATCGGGTTGGCCTTGCGCTCTACTGATGTCGCGCTCACGCTTTCGCCGCTCCGTCCTGCTCGTCGCCTACCGTCTGCGCCAGCACTTCATCGCGACGTGCGGTGCGCCATGCGGCGATCTTCTCGCGCAATGCTGCGTCGGTTGTTGCGATAATCTGTGCAGCCAGCAGGCCTGCGTTCGCTGCTCCGGGAGCGCCGATGGCCAGTGTGCCCACTGGAACACCCTTCGGCATCTGCACGATGCTCAACAGCGAATCCATGCCCTGCAGTGCAGTCGCTGGAATCGGCACGCCCAGCACCGGTACGACCGTTTTCGCCGCGACCATGCCCGGCAGATGCGCCGCACCGCCGGCTCCGGCAACGATCACGCGCAGCCCGCGAGCGGCGGCAGTTTCGGCGTACTCAAACAAAAGATCGGGGGTGCGATGCGCCGAGACGACACGGACCTCGTGCGGCACGCCGAAGGCGGCCAGCATCTCGACGGCGCCACGCATCACCGCATAATCATTGCGGCTTCCCATGATCACTCCAACCAGCGGTGAGGCGTCCATAGGGTGATTATACGGGGTGGGTGACGAAGCAGCGTCCAGCTTATTTTGCCCACACGCTGGCGTTCAGGCATTCCACGACGCCGTCGATGATGGCGCTCAGGCCAGCGGTGAAGCGGTCGGCGTCGATGACGTGTTTGCTGCTGACAGCTTCGCCCACGTTGATGGCGGCGCTTACCACTTCGAGCGCGGCCTTCTTCTTTTGCTCTCCATTCTGCGGGCCGAAGATCGCCTCGGCCGTGTGCAGCGCGGCGGGCAGAAACGCCAGCGCGCGCAGAAAGATTTTTTGAAAGTCCATACACTCTCTCCTTAATTTGTTTTGCTGTGCCGCAGCAGATCGATAGCCAGGTGAGCCAGTGTTACCAATGCACCGACGGCCCCGGTGAATCCCTTAAGGCGCTGTACGCTGCGTTCGTGCCGCTCCACGCGCTCTTCAATCTGCGTAAGTCTTCCTGGCTGACCGATACCCATTAACTGGTCCATCTGACTCTTCAAGACGCGCAGATCACCGAGAACCTGTCCTTCAAATTCAGTCATCGCTGGTGCTCCTGTTCTGTTTGTGCGATCACGATGCGACCGGCAGGTTGGTAAAGACCGCACTCGAAAAGCGCGAATAGACCGGTGGATTGGAAGTGTCGTACATGCGCACGTAGTAGCGTTCCACCTGCGCTTCGCGCGGGATGGAAAAGCTCCGCACGGGGCTGCGCAGCACGAGGTCCTGATCAACGCCGGGGCCGAAGGCCCAGTCGCGGCGACGTACCTCGAAGCCCCCTCCTGTTGGCGGAGCCATGCCTGTATCGATCTGCAACGCCGTACCGTTCGCACTGACTACCTGCAGCGACGGCAGATTCGCGAGCACGGCATTCGGCGCGGTCGCAGCCTGTTGCGGCAGCAGCGCGTCGACGGCGATGGATTCAGACAGCTTCAGTCCTAATCCCTCGGCCCAGTCGTTCGCGAAGGCGATGTGGTAGGTTGCCAGCTCAGGCCGTGCGTGACCGTCATCGATGGTTACCGTGCGCACGAGCACCTTCAACGTGTCTACTGTGCCATCGCTCGCAGTGGAGGTGATGGCCAGCACATCGCCAGGCCATATATCGTCAGCTGGATTCAGCATCGTGTAGTTGCCCGCAATCGCAGCGGACCGCGCTGTGGCAAATGCAAGCGTGGCGAGCGCGGCATTCTCGCAGTCCTGCGACGTACGTGCTGCCGGACGGCCCACCTTGCCCATCCACTGTGCCGTCCCGGGCAATCCGCCGGCAGATTCCGCTGCGACACTCGCAGTGTTCTCAAGCCGCGCGACGGAACGCCGTCTTCCGCGATAGCGGACCGTGATCAACTCATTCGCTGTAGGAAGGCGTCCGTTGAAGAAGGTAATTTTGCCTGCGGGCGAGACCATGCAGTCCACGCCCTCGCCAGCGGCTCCTGTCATACGGACCGTCTGTGTGCCGTCGGGCGTAGTCGTCACAATCCACACCGAGCCTGCCTGCGTGATGCGGCACGCGCCGATGGAGCCGATCAACTGCACGCTGTTCACGATGGCGAAGTTGCAGCTTCCCGGCGAAGTGGCGAGCGAGCCAGAGTAGAGCACCGTCGCGGGCGTGTTCGATGATGCACCCATGTCGAGCGCCTCGAAGACGAGCGCGACGGGTGCATCGATTGCGCCTCCGCCGAAGGTCTGGAGCACACCGTCCACCATGGCGTGATAGGTCTGCAGGATGCGCGCGGTCTCCGGGCAATGCAACCGTATGCGCAGCGTGTAGCGATGTCCGCTCAGCAGCGTGAGCGACGTTCCAGCTTCGACTCCGTTGATGTACGGCGTAGCGATGGTTGCGCCGCCTGATTGACGCACGTTGTATCCGGCGAGACAGTTGGCGCTTTCTACACCGCCGGAGTAGAGTCCGCAGATCACGCCGTCGCTTGCCGCGCCCAGCTGCACGTTGCTCGCTTCGACGACAAGCGTGCCACCAATCTCGATGGGGTCGAGCGCGGTGAGCGTCGTCTGTCCGTTCAGGCCGTTGCCGCCGCTCATCGTCAGTCCCGCGGATGTGAGCGAGAGAAACGAACCGGGATCGACCACCTGCCACACGCGGGTATTGAGAGCAGCCTGGTTGAAGCTCTCGTCTACAAGATGCGATGCGCTGGCTGCTGGCGTGCGTGGATGCGTTGGTCGGAACGGCGGCTGGCTCAGCTCGAAGACCGTGGTCGTGCCGTCTCCGAGAAAGCTCTCGGTAATGTAGGCGGCTGGCTCCAGCTCACCAGAGAGCGTGATGTCGTTGGCGAGTTCGCGCACGGCTGCCGTCTTCAGCGCGGCGACCTGAAGCGTGCCATCGCCGTCGGAGAAGTTGTGCGTTACGGAGCCCGCCGTTGCGAGACTCAGCGCGCCGCCGAGCACACGATAGCTGGCATAGGCCGCGTCGGCGATCTCGCCTGCCGAGACCGACCACGTTGCCGCCTGCGCAGAGGTAAAGACGCCGACGTTGCCTGTAGCCGCAACACCGGTGGTGGCGAACGCGCTGGCTGCTGTGCGCGTGGTGAGTGCGCGCATCGCATCGCCTCCAGACTGCGCCAGCGCCACGGTACGCAGCGTTGTCTGCTTGTCGAGCAGCCACTCATCGCTGATTGCGCTGAAGGCAAGACGATAAACCGCGCCCTGTGTGGCGATGCCTGCGTAAATACGCGCGGGCTCCGTAGCCAGATAGCCGGTGAAGAGCAGTGTGCCCGCATCGTTCGTGACCACAACGCGCCCTCTTCGTGCAGGCACGGGCAGCGCAAGCGCGTTCAGATCCAGTTGTCCTGTGCAGCGCGAAGGTGTATTCAGCGTACGCGTGATCTTCAGCGGCCCGTCTGCGGAGAGCGCGGACGTGTAGTCCCGCGCGCCTCCGCCATCGAGATTGTCGATGGTGATTCTCACTGATCCACCTCGCTGGTCTGGGTTGTGTTCTCCACATCGCACTTCGTCAACGGAGGCAGGCCGCGCATCGCGCGTACCTCATCGACGGTCAGCACGCCAGCCTCGATGAGTGTCTTCTGCATCTCTACCTCGCGTGTCTCGTCGCGCGTCTCCAGGTCGTTGAAGCAGAACTCGAACTCGCGCCAGCCCAACTTCTTCGCGAACAGATCGCGCGTGATATGTTCGGCGATCAGTTTTGCGACCGGCACGATCGCGCTCTGGAAGGCCTCGTCGGCGAACTCCGATGCGGTGGAGCGATTGACGTCGTGCTGGATGCCGAGCATCATCGGTGGCAGGTCGAAGGCGTTCGCGATCAGGCGAATCAGCATCTCCTGCCAGCCCAGGCGCAGGTCGGCGTCGGTGCCTCCGGCAAAGCGCAGCACCTCGGGCTTGACGGGTGTGCTCAGCACGGGCACGCGGCCGGTGCCTTCGATCTCGTCCTGCCACCAACGGATAAGGCGGTCATGCTGCTCGGGCGTCGCCTCGTCCAGCCACAGCGCATACTGGACAACCGAATTTGCGGCCAGCTTGCCGGCGTAGCGGTTCGCGCTCAGGAACTGATTGACCGTTTCGAAGGCGACCTCGAGCCGCCCAAGCCCGAATGGTGTGTGGGTGCGCGGATTAAGTCGCACGTAGATCAGTTCGTTATCACGCAGCGGCAGGAGTCGGTCGTCGCCGATGCGTCCCGTCTCCTGCGCGTAGCGCGGCGTGTCGGGCGATCCATCCCAGCGGCTGTCGATCTGGATGGATGCGCCGTCGACGGCCCACAGGTGGAAGGGCCGCAATGTGTCGCCGGTTGCTTCCATCTCGACCGCGCCGAAGCCGCCGACGAGCAGATCCTCGATCACCTGCTCCCACAGCACGCGAAAGCTGTCGGAAACATTGGGCTCTTCGAGGCAGCGGCGCAAGATGTTGATGCGCTCGGCGGCGTCAGGAATAGCAGCGGCATCGTAGCCGCGGCGCACGCGCACCTGCCAGTCCATGCTGGCTACCTTGTCCTTTACGATGTTGATGGCGCGGCGCACCACAGGCGTCTCGGCGAAGCGACGCAGATTGGCTGGCGTTGGCTTCGGCAAGGCAGCCTGACCTGCGCGCACGCCGGTGTACGGAGTAAGGATCGCGGGCAGCATTGTTGTCTTGCGCTCGCCTTTGGAGGCATCGCCCTCGGCGGCGTCCACGCCCGCCAGACGCTGCCAGATGTTTTTTACTGCTGCTTGAACTCCCATGTGTCTCCACCTCGCTTGCTGTTTGGTTTCAGTCGCAAAACAAAGGCACAGCCCGAAGGCTGTGCCTGCATCTCGCTGCTCGTTTGAAAGCAGCAGATCTATCTCATGTTCATACTCGTAGCTCGAACCTTGCGGTTTCGGCAACGCGTGCCAGATCGCTCAAAGTGACGACGCGAATCGCTTCCCGCTCCATGGCTTCCACGCCGAAGCGATAGCGGTCCGTCGCTTCGCTATCGCGCTCTCCTTCTTCGGTAGAGAGGGTGCGCAGCGGCTCGACGATCGCCGTCAGCTCCAGCTCTACGCCCTCTACACGGCGCACGCCATCGCGCAGCTGCGGCGCCGCCCAGGCGAGTCCCTTGGCTGCGTCCACCTCGTTCTCCAACGAGACGGCGTGAAAGATGCGGACCAGCGGATCGGTTTTTACCTCGCGCGGCTCTGTCTTGTAACCGCAGTCGAGCTTCATCGGATCGCCCGGGCGCGTATACAAGGAGGCGGCAATACGTTTACGCATCAGGCTCCACACGCCAGCGCGCTCGAATTCCGTGCGCATCGCTGCCTGGATCGCGGCGCGGCCCGTGCGACGGCGTTCCTGCTTCATCTTGATGGGCTCAACGTACAGGCGCATCAGTTGTTCCAGCTCCGCTGGAATGCTCTCTGCCAGCGCGGCTCGCGGCTCGGTGATCTGTACGGAGTTTGAGAGCGTATCTTCGAGCAGCTGCATCACCGGTTTGGTGTCCTTCGCACCCAGCCGCAGCCGATCGGCAATCTCCGATTCCAATGCTTCGAGCAGGCTGGTGTCGGCTTCGGCATCCATGCAGCGTACGCGTGTCCAGTCGCGCGTAAAGCGCACGATGGTGCTTTCAGCCGTCGCGCCGGCCTCGCGCAGCACCACGCCGACATTGACGAACTCGCCCTTCACCACGTCGGGAACGTAGCGGATGAGGAAGAACTCGCACTGGATACGGTCTGGCATCAGGCTCCTTTTAACTACATTACAAATCCATCGGCACTGCGCATCGCCACAAATGCTCGCGGAACCGTCACCGATGCGCTCGGGTTCCAAAGCGGGAACGGGCGGCGGTCCGAGTCCCGGAATGCAGCGATCAGTTCTCGCACGCGCGAGCTGCGTGTCAAAAGCTGCTCCATCAGGCACTCGAGCGCAGGTACATCACCTGCATACCACTCGGGCGGCACCAGTTCGGCGATGCGCCACAACACATCGGGCTGCATCTGCTCCACACGCGTCAGCCAGGGCTCGAAGCTCTCCCACCCGGTCACGTGCCGGTAGACGAGGTTGCGCTGGTAGATGCCGCGGAGGGGCGAGTCCGGAAAGCTCCACTCGCCTGCGTTGAAGCAGAAGCCCTGATCGATAAAACTGGCGCGGTATCGCCGCTCGCGCGGACGCCGCTCGAAGACTGCCTGGCGTCCATTCGAGTTGCCGGTCCACTTGTCGATACATAACATTCCCGCAAACTCGCGCAGATTGCGCACCTCTTCCAGCTGCGGCTCCGGCAGGTAGTCGAGCACCTGCCCCGGCATCAGGCCACCAACGAACTGCGAACCGAACTGCAGTCCGGCAATGTAGGGCTTCCCCCCGTCGCGCAACCCTTCAACGCGCATGCCAGGCGTGTTGGCGATCAGCCAGTCGGTCACCTCGACCACATCGGAGTGCGGCACGCTTAGTCCTATGGCGGCGGCCAGACGCGTGGCGATCAACTCGTTGGCCAGCACGCGCAGGTGTTGCGGGTTGTTCTGAAACTTCACCACCCACAGTGTGCCGTCGGAGCCCAGCATCAGCTGGCTCTGCGCTCCGCCGCGCATCCTTCGAATCGCCTGTACTGCCAGTACCGCCAAGTGAGTGTGTTCCTCCGCTCCCGCCTGCTACAGCAGAATACATGGCGTCACGGGCGCGTCATCAGCTCGGCGCGTACCGCGTGTGCGACGGCCATTGCCATCACGCAGTCGTCGTGCGTGCCGCTGGCCGCACCGGTACCTCCGTTAGGGAGGTTGATATAGGTGCGGCATTCGTTCAGCAGGCGGCTGGAGCAGAAGAGATCCGGCGATTCCACCAGCAGCGATCCCAGAAGCGCGATCATCTTTGGCTTGCTGGCCGGAGTCGTCAGCCAGCCCGGCTGCTCACCCTGCGCATAGACTCTGGTGTAGCGCGCAGCGTTTTCAAGATAGGCCAGCACCGCCGCACCGTGGTTGTTGCGCTCGATGGCGACCGTCGCGTCGTTATACTCGCGGGCCAATGCAGCGACAATGTGGGCCAGCTCCAGCGGATTCAACCGCTGCTGCAGCTCAGCGCACTGCACGCCGGAACTTCTGTCGATCACCTGCACCACGGCATAGTCGCCCTCTGCGCCTCCTCCAGCAGTATCAGCCGCAACGATGTACTTCTTGCGCTCCAAAGGCGGAAGCCAGATCAGCATCGCACCATCGCGCCGACGCTCTATCGGTGTCGGCAGAGCCTGCAAACGGTCGAGGATGCTGTCCGCGATGAAGCAGCAATCTCCACTCGTGCGGAAGCAGGTGATGGCATCCTCGGCGTACTCCTGCGTGCGCAAGCCGTGGAAGCTGGCTTCGAGCGCACGACGGAAGCCGATCTGCTGCGGTTTGAGGTTATGGCGCGCAACCAGGGTGCACTCCTCCTGCGTGTAGTCCTCGGTGCGAATCGGTGCGGCGATGTATGCCTCTTCCAGCCACCAGGGGAAGAAGTGCTGCACCGTGCCGTTCGTGGCGGCGCGTCCCCACTCCTCGTAGAAGCAGCCGTATGCGCCGTTTGGTGTGGATTCGATCACCATCTCGCCGTTAGGCGCGAGCGCGGCACGCAGGCCAGCCAAGGTTTCGTTTGCGTCACCGGGCCAGCGGCTTACCTCGCTGAGGTGCAGGTTCTGGATCGACAGCCCGCGTCCTGCGCCAGGATCGCCTGCGCTGATGATGCGAAACTCGCTGTCGAGCTCAGGAAAACACATCTGACCTACATTGGCGCGGCTGCGGCGCAGTGGAGCATGAGGGCCTTCGCGCAACGCTGCGGGCAGGTTTTCCCAGAAGCGCTGCACGATACGGAAGATACCTTCGGCGGCCTCGCGCGTGTGTGCAACCTGCACGGTTAAGACGCCCGGAGCCGTGATCGTCTTCATGAAGAACCGCGCGGCGATCCATGTCGTCATGCCCATCTGGCGTGCCTTCAGTACGATGTTCTTCTCACCGCGGTTTATTTCGAAGTTGCGCTGTGCCTGATTCGCGACCAGCGGCACGAGTCTTCCGTCGCGGCCTCTCACATACAGATACTCGCCAATCGCGCCGATCATTGCGTCGGGACTGGAGCGGATATCTTCGCCCAGGCCCTTCAGTTTCTCGACTTCATTCATCTCTCACTCATTTCTTTTTTGCTGCAAAGGCCTGACAATGTGCTTAGGCCATGAAGATTCATCTTTCTGCGATCCACGAAACCGAGCTGATTACGCTGCTGCCGGAGCGCGCGAAGTTGTCAACGATGCACGTACTGGTCGATTCGCCCGAGGAGGCGGAGATGATTCTGCTGACGGGCAGCTTCGGCCGCGATCCTCAGCACTTGTTGGAGCACCCGCTCTACCGCGCCTTTGCCGACAAGTGCGCCGTCTATACCGAAGATGACAACTACCTGCCGCTCATTCCCGGTGTTTACTGTTCCGCCGCCGTGGACGATAACAGCCGCGCGGGACGTACCTTCAGTTACTCCTACGTTTCGGCCAGTGGAAAATATTCCAATAAATTTGTAACCGGTACAGACACAGAAAAACGATTGCTCTTCTCCTTCCAGGGCGGAAGCACTTCCTTACTGCGCAAGCGCATGTTCAACCTGAAGTTCGATCGCCAGGACGTGCTGATTGAGAACACCAGCGCCTACTACCACTGGGACCTGACGCAACCGGACCGCGCCGAACGCCAGCAGCGCTATGCCGAGACGCTGGCTACATCCAACTTCGTGCTCTGCCCGCGTGGCGCAGGCACCGGGAGCATCCGGTTATTCGAAGTGATGAGCGCCGGTGTTGCACCCGTGCTCATCTCCGACGACTACCTGCTGCCTCCGCATGTGCCGTGGGAGAGCTTCCTGCTCCGCATCGCTGAGCGTGACATTGCACGACTACCCGAGCTGATAGAGCCGCATCTGCACAGCGCTGCCGAACGAGGCCGCCTGGCTCGCCAGGCGTGGCTCGACTACTTTGCGCCGGAGAAAGAGTTCGACGCTATCGTCGCCTCCGCGTCTGCTGCATTGAAGCACGGTCCGCCCGAAGAGGCAGTCTTTCGCAAACGCCAGCAGTCGCTGATTGCAAAGGCTGAGCGAAAGCGCAAACTGCGCGCCTTCGCCCGCTCTGCTGTGCTCAAGACGTTGAAGGTACTGCGTCTGAAGTCGCCCTATCAGATGAACCGATAGAGACAGGTTGCAGGTTACAGACTCGTTATAAGTGCCTGTAACCTGCAACGGCCAACTTCCTACATCACCCAGCTGCAGCCGGAGATGTTCTTCGGATTAGGAACGTCGTGCAGCGTCACTGTCCCGTTGGCGGGTACGGTGACTGGTGTAGTCAGCCCGTTAATCGGCTGACCGCTTCTGCCCTGAAGAGTCAGGGTGTAAGCGGACTGCGAGTTGATGATGGTGTAGGTTGCACCGCTTGGGCCGGTGCAGTCCGGTAGTGTCCATGCGGCATTGGCTGTGGGGGCTGCGATGACGGTACCGTCTCCGCTCGCCATGGCGTAGGTCGGAGTTGTGACAGCGTTGGGATTCGTCAACGAGTAGCCGAAGTAGTAGTTCAGCGCATTGCTGGCTGCAGTGGCCAGCAGCTGCTGGCCTGCCTGCGTTGGATGAACATGGTCAGCCTGGAAGTAGGTGGTGTTGGCATTGGCTCCATCTGCGCCCAGCAGCGGATTGGCCGCGAAGTCAACAACGCCATTCGCGCCGATGATCTTCGCATTTTGCAGGATCAGTGCATTGAGGGCATTCTTATCCGCGTCGAACGAGCCGCCGTTGATGTCCGTTCCTGTGCGGGACAACATGGTGCCGACGAAGACGGTGCATCCAGCGTTATGCAGCGTGCGCACCTCGCCTGCGATCTCCGAGAGGACATCGTTTGGCACTCCTGTGCCGAAGGTGAAGTCGTTGGTGCCGATCATCACGATGGCAACCGAGCCTCCACCAGCCGTCGTCATGCAGCCCGGCGCGGCACGGTTGGGTTCGGTGCCGTTGATCTCAATGGCGCGAATGCCGCTGATGCCCCAATTGTGGATCGCGTAATTGGGTTGATTGGTGAGCGTGAGCAGCGACGGCCAGGGGTTGACGCCTCCTGCGCCGAAGGTGATCGAGTCGCCGATGGCGTGCAGCTGCGGCACGGTGGTGGGAGCCGGCTGTGGTGCGACGGCAACACCGCGCGCCGCAACCTCGGAGCGCATCGCGAGCGTGGCCGTACGAACGGCCTCCGGCGTCAGCGCAGAGCTGTAGGCCACAACGCGGTACATCGTCTCGCTGGCGCCTCCGGTCCAGTAGCCTGCGCCGCTTGCTCCAAGGAAGAGATTGCCGGTGGTTTGTGCTCCTGCCGAAGCGCTCTGCTTGCGATAACTGCCAACTTCAACACCATCGACATACAGGTGATCGACGGTGGACGAAGTTGTGCTGCCGGTGACATAGGCGATCACGTGGAAGCCGGAAAGCCGCGTATCGGCCACAGTCGAGGCTGCTCCGTTGCTCCAGATTGAAGGGCTGAAGACAAGTTCGTAGTTGGTGCTGCCGATGGAATAAAACATCATCAGGTTCAGTCCGCTGGCCCCCATGCTGCTGGTGATGATCGCGGGCCATTGCGCATTGGCAGGCGCACCGGTAATTGGATCGAAGTAGACCGCAGCGAGGACGGTCCGAGTGCCGTTCAGTGCAGCGGGCAGAGCGACATTTGATCCTGCGGGGAACCGCAACCCGTTCGTCGTCCAGGTGGGAGCTGCTCCGCCGGAGCCGAGAGTCCCGTTATTGCCGTTACCGCTCGAGTCCGTCAGTACCGTGCCGGAGCCCTGCATGAAGTTGTAGTCGGCCAACACGCCGGACGGCATAGGAGCAGAGCTGGCTCCAACGCTGCCGACACCGGAAGGCGTGGCCCATGTGCCGTCTTCGCGCAGGTAGCGTGTCGTGCCTGCCGTGGCGCCGGGATCGGGTACAGCGCCTGCAGCGTGCGTTGTTCCCGAGGCCTGGAATACGGGGAGCTGCGATGCCGTAAGAGTGCCATTGATGGTAGTGGCGTTGAGTGTCCCGACGTTGATGGTTCCGGCGGTGAAGGCCTGCGGAGTAAAGCTGTAGCCGCGACCACGCAGCGTCAAATTAAGCGAGCTGGTCTGCGGCTGAAACGCAACGATGTCGGTCGATGCGCTGGAATCCAGCTCAAAGAGGTTGTAGCCGGAGTTCCAGCGGCCGCAGCCGTGCGAATTGCAATGGATAGTGAAGACACTCTGCTCACCGGCCTGCGCCACCATGGTGTGGTTCCAGACGCCCTGCGCCAGGTAAGCGAGATCGGGTGGCGTGTGCGTACCTCCGTTGCCGAAGTAGCTGGAGGCCGGTGTGGCGTTGATGACGTTCCAGCCCAGCAGACCCGGGCCGTTCGTGCCTTCGTACTGGATACCGGCCTGTTGAAAGACAGTGGGCCGTGGAGCGGTCTGTCCGATGAACTCCAGATCGGGACCGACCTTCTGGATGTGATAGTGCGGCTGCTCAACGGTATCGTTGGATGCCCAGGCGACATTGTTGGGCGCAAGTGTCATCTGGCCATCGACCAGCTTCGTTGTGGAGTTGAAGACACTCAGGACTTCGGCCATGGGATAGAGCACATAACTTCCGGTCAACAGAGCAACGGTGCCGCCTGTGCTGGTGCTGTTGGGACCGTTCTGCGTATAGCTGAGCGTGTTTCCGCTGATGGTGGAGACGGTGAAGCTTCCGTTGTAGCTGGAGTCGGTCATACCGGAGACGTTGACCGTGAGGCCGTTCAGGTCAACCGGCATATTGCCAGCCGTCGTCAGCGTAACGGTGTTGCCGCTGCGTGTGGCCGAGGTAATGGCAAGCGAGACGTTGGCGAATCCTGAAGTCTTTCCGATGCCGACGATCGACGAGAAGCCTCCGGAGTAATAGAGCCCGGTGGATGAATAGGAGCCGATGACAGGAAAGACCTGGCGGATGCCATTGATCGTGTCCACGGTCTGCTCCAATCCGTAGCCGCACAAGCCTCCTATAGCGACGGTGGAGTTCGGAAAGTGTGCCTTGTTGAGGCTGAGCTGCAGATGCGTGCCGTCGACGACGGTGTAATTGGCGGTCTCGAAGTCGTCGATGCCATTGTTAGGCGTTGTTGGGTCGGCGATGCAGGCGACGCCGCTTGGCGCAGCAGCCGCGGCTGTATTGGAGGCGAAGCCCGAGGGCAGTCCCGTGGTCGCGATGGCCACAGTAACAGTGCCGGGAGCGACGTTGTTGGTCTGCGACGGAATAGGCTGCGCGATCTGAAAGAAGGTGCTTACCGGAAAGCTGGTTCCGGTGAAGGTGGCAGCAGCGTTAGCGCCATTAAGGTTGCCGCCAGTCAGGCTGCCTGCGGTGATGGTCTTCGACGGCGTGGTGTTGATCAGGAAGCGTCCGTCGCCCTGCGTTCCTGGGTAGGACGTTGCAGCGATCATGACAGAGGTGGAGCCGGTGGTGCATCCGGCAGTACAGGTTCCGGTAAAGACACGTGAATCTTCACGTATCTGCAGATCGAAGGGATGCGCACCTTCGTCAGCGTTGTCGCGTGCGCCGCCGGAGGAGAGGATGAACTGCGATCCGATCATACAGTCGCCTACGCCGAAGCAGTTGATCTCATTCGGTGCAAGCACATGTTGGCCCTGTGTGTTGTAGGTTCCGTTTACAGTCAGCGCGCTGTAGGCCGACTTGAAGTAAGGCACAGCGCCGATACCGGCGGAAAGCTGGTTGGAGCCACCGGCGAGCCCCTTGTGGTCGATCGCAAGTCCAATCGACGCTGGGTTATGCGTAGCCGTGAGTTGATTGATGGTGGAGGCATTGCGCGTTGCCGTGACGCTGACAACCTGTCCCGTCTCCGTGCCGGGATAGATCGGGTTTTCGGGATTCAGATAGCTGTCGCGACGTCCGCCCCAGCGCTTATCTTCAACGTGCGTACCGTCAACCCATTGCGATGGTGTGTAGTTTTCGTTGGCGTTGTAGTTCTGCTCGGCTTTGACCTCGCAGCCGGAGGCGCAGTCTGGGCCGGCGAGTGCATTGGCGATGCCATTGCCTCCGCGGCCGGTCTGGAACTGGCTGGCGTAGGCGACACCGTTTTCGCGGTTCACAGAAAGTTGTGTGCCGGCAGGCTGTGTCACGATCTGTGCAGCGCTGGGTAGAGTAGCGACTTTTTGCGAGAGGCCTCCAGCAACCCCAGCTATGGTGGTATCGACATAGCTTTTCGTCGCGGCTTGCGCAGGCGCTGTGGGATCGCTCGCCAGCGTGAGCGGGCCCGTCATGGTATCGCCCGCTTTCAGCACGTAAGGGTTCGAGGTGTCCAGCGGATGACCGGCAACAGCAGCGGCAATGGCCGTATCGACGTAGCTCTTCGAGACGGTCTGCATGGCAACCGAGGTGGGTAGCACCGTGCTGCGGATGGAGCTGATGCGCACCGGCGACGTGCTGGCGGGTACGACCCAGTACTCGCGATTTACGCTGCCATCGTCGAGATGGTAGACAACGGTGTAGTAGGTGCCGAGTGGTATCGCGCCCGCATTGGGCGTAAGCTGCACGGTCAGCACGCCACTGGTGCCGATCGTGGCCGAGGTGCTGCCTGCGGCGACAGCCTGGCCGGTCGTGGTGGTAAATGCAGGCCAGCTTACGATTACTGTGCCCCCGGCTGGTGTTCCGTCGGCGCGATAGATCGTATCTGTAACCGATGTCGTTACGACCTGCGCGAAGGCGCAAATAACAAGCACAAGAGAAGCTATGGGAGCGGCGAGCAGTGCGCTCACCATCGTCCATCGTCGATATGTGCGGCTCATGAAAATCCTTTCTTCTGAACTCACGAAATCTGTTGAAGCAACCTTGACTAGGCGGGTAGGTAGCTGCGGAAGCATAGAACCTGTTCGCCGTCGTTTGCGTCGCGTACAGGCAACGCGCGGAAGGCGCAGGCAAGGCGAATACGATCAAGCGGTGCGGCCAGGGTCTCCGCGGTCTCGGCTGCGCCTCGCATAGCCTGCAGGCGCGGATAGTGGAAGATCACGCGATCACCTTGCTCCCCCTCCATCACAAACAATGCCGACCATTCCTGGAAAAAGCTGGAGCCTTCGCGATCGACAAACCCCACAAGGCTGCAGACCTGCATGCCTGCGGCCGGGGCTCCGGCAAGCAGCGGTTTATCGAGCTGTAATGCGCCGTTTGCGATAGAGGTGATGCGCGCCACATTCAGTGAGACGCGGCGAATGTAGTTTGCGTCGCCACCGGCATCGGAGGATGAGCGGAGATATGCGCCGCTTACGCCGCTGCCGATGTATCCGGTCTGGTTGGTGTAGTCAACGTCCACAGCGACAAAGCTGCCCACAGTAAACTGCTGCGCAGCGGTGCCGACCTGCAGCGCAGTGGCGGTCGATCCGGGTTGCAGGGGGACTGCCGCGGCTGCCGTGCCGCCGCTGGCGTTTGCGGCTGCGCTGGATGTGGTAGAGAGCAGGTTCATCTGCTGCGTGCCGCAGGCGAGTGCGAGCTGCAGCTTGCCCCACGAAGCAAATTCAAGTTCGACGGTTGCCTCAGCAAACGTACGCACTTGCGCCGTGACTGTGGCGGGCGCACCGGTTCGCAATGCGGCTATGCCGGTGTTCAATCCTTCACCGCTCTTACGAGCGAATCTATTGCACCAGCCGAGGTCAATCCACGGAGAGGGTGGAGCATCGAGTGCGAAGTCGCCCGTTTGCGCAGGATCAAATAGCGTTGGTGCCGAGGCATTACGATCAACAGGCGCGAAGTAAGCGCGTACGCGTCGTGTGATCGGTGCGTTGACATTGGATGCTGTGCTCATAGTTCCCCCGCCTCCTGATAGCTGTAGACGTCGACGGTTGCGGTGCGGCGCAGAAGCTCGCCCTCCACCTCGGTGCTGGCAAAGGTGACATCGTTCCAGAAGATGTTGGTGGTCGTTGCTGTCGGGCCTGCAGCGGAGTATCTGTTTTTCGCAGTGCGTTGCGGTATGGCATTGATAGCTGCAGCCAGTTCGGCGTCCATCGCTGTGAGCAGGCGCCCGCGGTCCATGCCTCCATTGCCGCTGTTGCCTGCAGTGGCATAGTGGATCTCGCATCGCATGGTGACAAGCGGCAGGGAGCCGCGTGAGTCGATATTCGTTGTTGTCCAGCGCAGACGGAATGCGTCGTGCTGATCGAATGCCGAAGCAAGCTCATTCTCCTCTACCAGCACACCCGGCCGCGACTGTCCGCGCACTAGTACGGTGCGCGCCGGATTGATGGTGGCGATTCGGTCGCGCAGCGTGATGTAAAAGGTATCTTTCGCGTTTTGCATAAATTTGTAACCTTTACAGTGGCTAATAGGTGGTTAAGTGGGGATAGGAGCTTCACGTAAGAGCAGGCGATAACCGCAAACCTGTCCTCCGGCTTCGATCTCTGAGACGGAGAGAATCTCCATCAGAGTTTCGTCGATGAGGATGCCGAAGGCCGTCGCGAAGAGCGCATTGGCGGAGGCAAAGTTTTGCGAACCGGTGAGTGCCTGCACGGTTGTCGCCGAGACGAAGAGGTCCCGCTCCATTGCGCCCGCTTTGGTCACCTGGGTGGATGCTGTACGAAAGACAGCCGGGTTCAGCTCAACGTCCTGAAACTGCGGCGTGGTGAGGCCGAGCTGCTCGGTTATGTCTCCAGCGATGGCAGGTGCAGGAATGCGCAACATGACGGAGCGCACACGTGCATTGCGTAGCAACGTATCGATGGCGCGGCGCGCGGCTTCGGCATTGCGCGTGAGGTCGGCCATGGCGTCACCCAAGCCTTTCTGCGATATAGGGTCGCAACAGCTGTTGCACCTCGGGATCGACCAGCGAGGCGGAGAAGTAGTCCATCTGCACGGTGTCCATGCGGCTGGAGCGGACATTGAGTGCGGGTGTGGCCTGGGCGTTTTTGACGATCTGCGCGCAGGCAATCTTGATGGCGGGCGGAATGACGGGGAGGCCCGCAGTGTAGGTGATCTCCGCCTCGTTGTAGCTCATGCCAAGAAGATTTTCAGGAAAGGTCAGCTCGCCTGCGGATAGATTGATGTCGATGCTTGTCGGGTCGAGCGTGCTCCAACTGCCGGGCAGGCTGAAGGCCCAGGCAACCTGTGCGCGGAAAGGATCTTCTATCTCGCCACGACGTGAGCGGCTGTAGCGGGCACGTATTTCGACCAGTGGCGATGTTGCTCCATCGAGTGCTGCCAGCGGGCGATAGCTGAGGCGTATGTTCTGCGAGCCCTGCATGAAGCGGATGCGTTCTGTGTATTGCGTAAGAGCGAGCGAGGGACGGCGGCAGTGCGCGTCGATCAGCGCCGAGGCTGTTGCGATCCAGTCGTCGGCTGTATCCGGGCTTAGGCCGTATTGGACATATTCGTTTGGTAGCAGATAAGGCACTTGCGATCACCTCCTGTGAAAAAAAAACGGAGGCAGGTACAAATAGCTTTGCACCTGCCTCCCCCGTGAGTCCTGCGGGCTGGTTTGCGCCGCGGCGTGTCTTAGCGGTCGACGAGCACCTGGTAGTGCGCGTAGTTGGCGCCCTTGACGACGACGCCTCCGAATTTGACGACGACGTACTGCGAGGCCAGTGAGCCGGGTACGCCGAGCTGGAAGATGCGCGGGTTCGGGTCGGAGAGCCAGTGGTACTCGATTAGGTCTTCGGTGACGATGTAGGCGGGCAGCACGGCGGAGCCGGAGCCGGGCGTGCCGGTGTAGCCGAGCGTCCACTCGGGGATCAGAGGTAGCTCGCCGGCCTGCGTGGAGAGCGTCTTGACGGTGAAGCCAGACGTGATCTCCTTCGTGTTGAGCACGACATTGAACTCCTGCTTCATCTCACGATCGATCAGGTCGAGCAGCACAGGATTGGCGTAGATAGCCGTCGGGCGCACGCCGTATGAGGTATTGGCGAGCATCTGCGCGACGGTGGATTTGAGTCCATCGACGATGGACTGCGCAGAGCCGATGGTGGTCGTATTGCCTCCGGCGGCGATCTGCGCAGCAGCGCCAAAGTACTGCGCCGTGGTTGGCGAGCTCAGGCTGGTGTCGGTACCGTTCCACAGCGCGATGTCATGCGTACGCAGGACACCGTCGACGGTGTCGGCGAGATCCTTGGCCTGCAGATACGCGAACTGCGACTGCTGCTTACCGAGCTCCAGGTCGAAGAGGTTGTAATTGATCTGCGCAACCAGGGCCTTCAGCGGCACGCTGCGCTCGACCCGGGTGGGTGTGACGAGCGGCGCGACGATGTTGCGCGGGTCCACGAATCCTGACGTGGCCGACGGCGAGGGGATAGCGGTCTCTTCGAAGAAGCGTGAAGGGTGGCCGGTGGCCGGAACCTGCTTGATGCGCTGGCCGAAGATGCCGCGTCGCTGGACGAGATCGGTGATCTCGGTCTGGTAGAGAGGAACTTCGATCGCGCCCGGTCCGAGGAAATCCGCTGCGGCGTGGATGTCAGTAAACTTCGCGTTCATTACATCTCCTTTTGGAAAGAGGAAAGGCACAGCCTTGAGCTGTGCCCTTGTGTTGGTACGTCTGTTGGCTTCCGGCGACGATGGCTTAGCTGACGAGGCCGGTGCGGAAAAGCTGCGCCTTGACGGCGATGCGCTGCTCGATCGAGAGGCTGGAGAGCGCGGAGTCTAATGCGCTGGATTCGAGCGAATCGACGGCTACGTTCTGCTTGGCGAGCAGCGTAATTGCGCTCGCGGCGAGTGTCTTGCGATGATTTGTAACCGTAGAAGGCGTATTTGCTACGGCTGTTGCTTGAAGCTCAAGAAGCTGCGCCAGTTTGGTTTCGACCGCGGCCAGGCGCTCTTCGAAGCTGGCTTCATTGGCGTTGATCTCCATCTGGATTTCCATGTGTGTTCCTTTCGTTCGGTGAATCCCGGCGCGGTTGGGGCTGGGATATGAAATGCGGGGTTCCTCGACTCGGCTGTGCCTCGCTCGGAATGACACGATTGAGGAAGATGCCTATGCTTTCGTCGGGATTTGCGACTGCTGCACGTTGAGGATGGCGACGACTGCGGAGACGATGTTCGCAATGTAGGTCGTATCGGCCTGAATATTGCCCTTGGCGAGCAGTGCAGTGACGGCCTGCTGTGTGAGCACGAGGACCTCGGCGAGTTTCTGCGGGCCCGTTCCGCTCTGGATGCCGCTGGCAGCGTACTTCTGCTCGACGAGCAGCACGGCGTTCTGGATGAGAGCGGTGGCGTCGGCCAGCTCTGCGGCAGCCGGTGCGGCTGCGGGAAAGAGCAGTGCGACGAGGCGCTCGACGGGCACGGCGTAGGTGATGGCCCACTTCAGGCCTTTCTCGAAGCCTTTGCCGATGGCTGCGAGAACACTGATGAAGCTCATATGTTTCTCCTTGGACGAGTTGATTACCTGGCGACAACACGACGATGAGTCTTCGAGGTCTGCATCAGTTGGAAGCTGGTGCTGCGATAGGCGGCTTTGTCGCGCAGCAGGATGGCGGCTCCAGTGAAGGTGGCTCGCGTGAGCGTCCAGATGGAGGCGCGCATGTCGGCGACGTGCGCATCGGCCAGCTCGTAGCTCATGCCCATGCCGGCAGAGGATTGGATCGTCTGCTCCATCTCGGGGAAGTCGCGGGCATAGAGATAGCCGGCGATGGTGAGGCGATTGCCGTCGATCTCAGCGGCGGTGATGATGCCGCACTTCTGCCGGGCGTCGTGGCCATCCCATCCGGCCTTGTAGTCGACGGCCATGCCGAGCAGCGAAGGCAGGGCGGCTTCGGCAGCGGCGCGGGTGAGGATGACGCGATGGCCGCGCGCTCCGTTCGGGGCCTTGTCGCTTGGTGTGTCGACAAGGGTAAGAACGCCTTCGAAGGGAAGGCGGTTAGGGTGGCCGTGGACGACGGGGAACTCCACTGCCATCGCGTGAAGCTCCATGCCTCTGGCGCTTCGGTTGGCGCTGCTCGGGCTGCGATGGCGCTGTGTGTGGTGCATACGATCTCCCTTCACGGTTCGGTTAAAAGCGAACGGGAGAGCGGCCTATGGGCGCTCTCCCGTCTCATTTCTCGATTACCTTTCCAGAATAGCAAGTGGCGCGAAACTAATCGGCACTTTCAAGGACAGACATAACAGCAAGCACATCAGCAGGTTGCGAGGCGTTTAAGGTTTTCCACATCTTGACAGGTTTTGGAGCGGTTGCAGTAGGCGCCGGTCGAGGAAGATGCGCGTGAGAATGTCGAGCGCCTCTCCGTAGCGCCGTACAACGGTGCGAATGGGAAGGTCGAGCATCAGGGATGTTTCGGCCTGGGTATATTCCTGCAGCGCGATGCGCGTGATGAGGAAGGTTTCGTCGTGGGTGAGCAGCTCGAGGCAGCGGGAGACGTCGTGCACGAAGATGACGACATCGTCGAAGCCTTCGACCTTGTAGTGAGTGACGTTGCCGCGAAACATCTCGCGTCCGAGAAGCGATGGAGCGCGGCCCGACTCCATCGACATGCGGAGGTAGCGGCGCAGCAGGGCTTCGGTGTATTTGCGGTAGAAGGCGATTTCAGGGACGACAGGCTTTTTCTTCGCCTTCTTCTTTGCGGTTTTGGGCTTTCGAGCAGCGGTGGCCCAGAGGACGGGGAGGATGATGGGAGCTGCGCTCATCGTGCACCTCCGTGAGAGACGACGGCGCGCTCACAGCAGGAGACGCGCGCCAGACGCGGTTTGCGGCCGCCGGGATGTTTCCCCCTGGGCATGGGAAAGTCGGCCAGACGTGTAGCGCAGGCGCGGCAGTAGACGCCACGAACTGCACTATGGGGATTTGTGCCAGTGGGGTTCGTTCTGCGGAGCCACAGCGTGCCGCAGCCCTCACATACCTTCAGGTCCATCCGCAAATACTTCATGAGTTTCCTCTCTCAAAGGCCGAAAATGTCCTGAGGAGCCTGTTTGATCAGCGGTCGAATTGGCTCACATCAGGTGGGTTAGGGGCGGCGTCGGCTGCATGCGCGGGGTAAATCCCGGGTCGTGCGTCGATCAGCGCCGGGTTGCGGTTCAATCCACAGGGCAAAGACCTTTGGGATAAAGTCAACTGCACCCTTGCCGAGACTTGATGGCAGAGGCTGGGAGCCGGACCCGAGGGCGCAGAACAGGCTGAAACGAACTGGCCTGCGGGCCGATTTTGCCTCTCCAAAAGCCGCGGAAGGAAGTTTCAAGGTTATAGCTTTAGACAAAACTCGTGTCAACTCCAAGATTTCCTCAGAAGATTTTGGGAAGGAAATCCAGCTTTTTCAAGTGTTTCTGCATCACACTTATTGCATAGAGATAATATTTCGCCTAATATTCGTCTTGCACAATGATATCTACAGCAGGCAGAGGACTTTAGAGAGATGAATTTTCAGGATCTTCACGAACTGGTTCGGCAGGAGCTGGCGCGGCGTATCGACCGTGGCCTGGTAACGGGCAGCCGTTTGGCGCAGCGCGCGGGATTTCAACAGGCTCATATCTCGAACTTCCTGAACCGCAAGCGGGCGCTCTCACTGGAGGGGCTGGACCGCGTGATGGAGGCACAGGGGCTGACGGTCGAGCAGGTGCTGCCGGTGGACCTGGCCGGTGCGGCGGCTATGGCAGTCGAGGAACGAGAGGAGCAGATGGACGTGCCGATCGTCTCGCCGTCGGCCGCGATGGACGATGCGCAGATTGCGACCTCCGAGGTGATGGAGACGGTGCCGGTGGTGGCGGCGCGGCTGAAGGAGAACAGGGCCAAGCCAGCTCCCCGGCGTACGCAGTGGGAGCGGTTCGTGGCGGTGCGCGTGGATGCGCAACAGGCGGCTGCGATGGCCCCCGTCCTGGCGATGGGTGCCCTGGCTATCGTCGACCGGCACTGGAACTCGCTGGCGCCATATCGCGCGAGCCAGCCGAATATCTATGCAGTCAGGTCCGGGTCGATGCTGATGCTGCGGTATGTGGACTTCGACGAACGGCATCTGATCCTGCGGCCGTTTCTCAGGGAGTTTCCGGTGCAGTTGATCGGGCTGCGGGAGGGGGAGTCTCCGGCGGACTATGTTGTGGGTCGGGTTTGCTTAGTGGTGGCGGAGGTGTGAGGGACTATGTGTGGGTGTAGAAAATCTGGAATTGCCAATTCTTACTTCACTTGGACTTGCAAAGTGCCTCTGAACGTTGAATGTGGTCTAACGTATAGACCATGCCGGTCTGCCAAGCAATATTAATGGGGCCTGTCGACAACTCGGTAAGGGCATAGCTCCAATCATTCGCCTTCTTTTGATCCTTTACGCTATTCATGGTGAAGGTGCCCAAGATACTTGAGAGATTATCAACTGAGCTTTGAAATGACTGGAGTTGTGAGAAGTAATTAACTTCAGCATAGAGACTTTCGTCTGTCTGCACGCGCCGAGCCCACGAAATGGTCATGTTGTAATTCAACAAAGCGATTTCCTTGGCTTTTTCGATTTCTTTGCCGATAGCAAACTTTACATCAAGATCATCTGTCTTGACCTGATCAATCGTGGCCTTCCAGTTGGAAGATTGTTTGATCACGCTCTGAGCTGACGCCTTGAAGTCTGATTTAGTGGGTGTCAAGTTTTGAGCTTGCGAACAGAGAGGCAGTAAAAGGAAAAAGACGAACATGCGAAGCGGTTGCATATGGCGAATTGTACCTTCAAGAAATTTTCCAGATGTTGTGCCAGCCGCAAACTAAGCTGGTATCGCTATGACGTCAAGTCAATAATTTGAGGACATAGGGTAGCTTGATAAACTTAGATAATGCTCAAAAAGCTTTATGCGAAGTGGATGTATGCGTGGGAGACCGCGCTGACCACTCGTGATACGAACCGCGTAGTGCGGCCTTTGGAGTGGGGCGAGGACTGGCTCGCGGATTTTGTTGATGGGGCCGGGTTGAGCGACTCTGATTCGGAGTTTGAGTGGATGGTTCGCTTGAACGAGTCGCTTGTGGCGCGGGCCGATGACTTCTTTGGGTATGAGGTGCCGACAGACTTTCGCCTGGAGAAGCGCCATCCGCAGTTATTTCCGACCAACGTGCGGCCGGAGACGCTGGAGCAGGCAGCGGAGTGGCGGCGTCTGGAGGAATCGGGCGAGGGCGTGAAGGCGGAGTTTCTGCGCTTCACCTCGCCGGTCAGCACGCGCTATCCGGAGAACGATGTTGTGAATGCGCGGTGGTATCCGGCTCCGGCGGAAAAGCAGGTGGGCAGGCCGAAGCAGGCCATTATCGTGATGCCGCAGTGGAACGCGGACGCGTTCAGCCACAATGCGCTGTGCACGCTGTTCAACCGGTTCGGCATCTCGGCGCTGCGGCTGTCGAAGCCATATCACGATATTCGGCGACCGGCGGAGCTGGAGCGGTCGGATTATGCGGTGAGCTCGAACATCGGCAGGACGATCTCAGCATGTCGTCAGGCGGTGGTGGATATCCGCAGCTGTATTGATTGGCTGGAGCAGCAGGGTTATGAGCACTTCGGCGTGCTGGGGACGAGCTTGGGAAGTTGCTATGCGTTTATTGCGGCGGCGTTCGATCCGCGGCTGAGGGTGTGCGCGTTCAACCATGCTTCGACGCAGTTCGGCGATGTAGTGTGGACGGGGCAGAGCACACGGCATATTCGCGCGTCATTTGAGCAGGAGGATCTGACGCAGCAGGATGTACGGAAGATCTTCGCAGCAATCAGCCCGATGTCCTATATGGATCGCTTCGCAGCACAACGGAAGCAAGTGCTGGTGGTGCATGCGACGTATGATCTGACATTCATCCGCGAGTTCTCGCTGGACGTGTTGAAGAACTTCGACCGTCTGAAGGTGGATTACGTCTCAAAGGTGCTGCCGTGCGGACATTACACGACGGGCGAGACGCCATACAAGTACATGGACGGATGGTTTCTGGGGTCGTTCGTGTATCACGCGTTCAAGAATCTGCGCGAACAAACGAGCAAGTTAGCGAGTCAGCCGGCCAGCGAGACTGCAAGTGCAGGAACGTCCCGCTGACCGACTGATTCGTCCTTACCAGAGTCGAACGACGAGTCCAGTAGAGAAGGTGGTCGCGCGGACACTGTTGCTGGTGACGGCGCTGTAGGCGATATCGACGACGCGCCAATCGATGCGCGGCAGGATCGTGGCGTCGAGTCCTCCGACGACCTGGTAGTTGAAGTGGTTGCTGGACGAGGTGTTCTTGCCTCGGTTGTAGTTGCCCAAACCGATGAGTCCTTCTACATACGGATGCAGCGGAATCACATGCGGGTTGAAGGAGACACGCGGGCCGACGGCGAAGGTGTTGAAGTGAAAGCCGTCGCGTCCCATGAAAGAGCCGCGCAGGTCGCCTCCGACGGAAACGGTGTGAAGCACGTGTCCGCTGGCTTTGTAGACGCCGACCATGCCGCCGTAGCCGAGATTGACGGGTGCGTTGCCAAAGGCTGCTCCGCCCACGGTGCCGTAGGCGGCAATCTGAGCATGGAGCGCAGCGGGAACGACCAGGAGAAGAACTGCAAAAAGGATAAGGGTGTAGCGTTTCATCATTGGGGAGTAGCCTCGCATTCGTTTTAAGGGTATCGCAGGCAAGTGGTGATACAGGTGGCTTTGGGCTGGTGCGGACTATGACTTGGCAACCTTTTGTGACTGGCGGCGCCGTGCTTGTCTCTTTGTGGTTGGATGCGGGCTGGTGCAGAGTTCTGAGCGCCGCATTGCCAGTGTCCAATTGCGGACGCGTTTTTGCAGATGCGGACAGGTCGTTTTGATCCACCGCGGCTAAGTCGCTGAAAATCTGTGTAGGGGCAATGGAGATCGAACTGCTTTCACCGAAGGTGAAGAATCCTGGCTCGAACACTGGAGGCTATAAACGCCATGCAGAACACGTTGAATGATCTTCGATTTGCGCTGCGGCAGCTGCGGCGCTCCCCTGCCTTTACGCTGACGGTGGTGCTGACGCTGGCGTTGGGTGTAGGCGCGAATACGGCGATCTTCTCGCTACTGGATCAGGCTTTGTTGCGTGCGCTGCCAGTGTATAAGCCGCAGCAGCTGGTGTATCTGCAGGGCACGGGCAAGGCGTGGCGCGGGCATTCGAGCTCGCACGGCGGCGGCATCGAAAGCTATTTCTCGTATCCGATGTATCGCGATCTGCGCGATAAGTCGCAGGCGTTTGAGGCGCTGGCAGCCACATCGAAGGCGGACGTGGCGCTTACCCGCAATGGCTCGTCGGAGTTTGCTGAGGCCGAGATCGTCAGCGGCAACTACTTCACGATGCTGGGCGTGGCTCCGGCGCTGGGACGATTCTTCTCGCAGGCCGAGGACGAGCAGAAAGACGCCGCTCCCGTCATGGTGCTGAGCTACTACTATTGGCAGAAGCACACAGGTGGCGATGCTTCCATCGTGGGGCAGAACATCTCGCTGAACGGACATCCGTTCAAGGTGGTCGGAGTCACAGGGCCAAACTTTCATAGCGCGGTATGGGGCGAGACGCCGGCTCTTTTTGTGCCAATGTCGATGCTCGGTGAGGTCATGCCCGGCCGGGACAAGGCGTTGACTGACCACACCGACCGCTGGATGAATATCGTAGGGCGTCTGAAGGATGGTGTGACGACGAAGCAGGCGGAGGTCATGTGCGCTCCGCTGTGGCACGCTCTGCGTGCCGACGAGCTGAAGGCGCTGGGTACGTCCTCGAAAAGTTTTACCGATCAATATCTGACGAACAGCCGCTTGTTGGTGCAGCCTGCGGCACGCGGCTTCTCGTACAACCGCGAGGACTATCAAACGCCTCTGCTGGTGATGATGGGCATGGCTGCGCTGGTGCTGCTGATTGCGGCGGTCAACGTTGCCAGCCTGCTGCTGGTGCGCTCGGCGGGGCGTGTGCGGGAGTTCTCACTACGCTATGCGTTGGGGGCGCGTTCGGGAAGGATCGTGCAACAGCTTCTGCTGGAGGGCCTGCTGATCGGCATCGGTGGCGGCGCGATCGGCCTCACGCTCGCTCCCGTGGCAGTCGGCCTGCTGACGAAGCACTTTGACAAGACGGGAAGCCCTTTCAGCACATCGCTGGACGGACGGCTGCTGGTCTTCAACTTCGCGATTGCGATCGTGGTCAGCATCTTCTTCAGCCTGGCTCCTGCAGTGCAGATGCTGCGGCCTGACCTGATGAAGGCGCTGCGCTCGCAGACATCGACGGGCACAGGTGCTGCGCTGGGCTTCCGGCGTTTCGTTGTCGGTGCGCAGATCTGCCTGAGCCTTCTGCTACTGGTCGGCGCGGGGCTGTTTGTGCGAACGATGCAGCAGCTGCGCTCGCACGATGTCGGCTTCAGGACAGATCATCTGGTGGGCTTCACGCTTGACCCCAAACTGTCGGGCTACGATGCGACGCGTCTGTCGGCGGTGCGTCTGCGCATGCTGGAGGCGCTGCGCGCGATGCCCGGCGTGGAGAGCGTCGGAGCAGCGAACAGTCCTCTGCTGGGACAGTCGTCGCACTCCGGCAGCGTCACCTTTGCCGGGTACAAGGCAGCACCGGATGAAGACGTCGACGCAACAAAGATGAACATCAGTCCCGGTCTTTTGGAGACATCACGCATTCCACTGCTCGCTGGCCGAGGCATTACTGAGAGCGATGATGCTGCCCATCCAAAAGTAGTGGTTGTTAACGAGACGCTGGCGAAGCGATACTTCGGTTCGGCGAGCAAGGCCATCGGGCAGAGACTGTACGACGGCGGTGGAGATAATCACCCCTTCGATACGGAGATCGTCGGTGTGACGCGCGACTTTGTGCAAACGGACCTTCGCGGCGAGATTCGTCCGTCGATGTATGCTCCGCTGGAGCAGATGGCAGGCTCGGACCTCAATCGCTCGCTCTCGTACTACGTGCGCACGCAGACGCCGCCAGAGACGGTCTTCGCAAACATTCGCAGGACAGTCGCCTCGGTTGATCCACTGCTCGCGATCGACGATCTGCGCACGATGGACGACCAGATCAACCAGGACATGGAGAACGAGCGCATGATCGCGTTGCTCGCCATCGCCTTCGGCCTGCTGGCGACATTGTTGGCCGGCGTCGGCCTCTACGGCGTGATGGCCTATACGACGGCGCAGCGCACGAAGGAGATCGGTATCCGCATGGCGCTGGGCTCGTCGCGATGGCTGGTCTCGCGGCTGGTCTTCAGCGATGTGCTGAAGCTGGCGAGCGTTGGAATCATCATCGGCGTTCCGCTGGCCATCCTGCTGGGGCGGCTGCTGCGCAGCCAGCTGTTCGGCGTCACGCCAAACGATCCCTATGTACTGACGCTGGCAGTCGCGATGATCGCCCTGGTAGCTGTCGTGGCGGCGCTGCTTCCGGCACGCAAGGCTGCTTCGGTTGAGCCGTCGGAGGTGCTGCGATCAGAGTAGTACGTCAGCGGCGGCTGCGGCGTGCCGATGGAGCCGGTGGAGGATAAGGGGCCTTGGGCTTCACTGCCTCGGACGGCTCTGTATCGACAGGCGAGGGGCGATGTTCAGCGACGGCCTTCGCAATCGCGTACTTCAGCGCTTCGATGCCTTCGCCAGTGACGGCCGAGATCGGATAGATTGGCATCTTGCGGCGCTTGGCGTAGGTCGTCAGCTTTTTCAGCTTGTCCGGATTGGCGACATCGGCCTTCGAGGCGACGAGGATGGTGGGACGCTTCGGCAACTCGGGGTCGAAGCTGGCTAGCTCCTCTGTGATGACCTTGAAGTCTTCAACCGGATCGGGTCTCCCCGATGCATCAGAGACATCGACGAGGTGAACGATGACGCTGGTGCGCTCAATGTGTTTGAGGAACTGCACGCCAAGTCCCGCACCGAGATGTGCGCCTTCGATGAGGCCCGGCAGGTCGGCAATAACAAACGATTGCTCATGCGGAAACTCGCCAACCTTAACAACGCCCAGGTTCGGCTCCAGCGTGGTGAAAGCATAGTTGGCAATCTTCGGCCTTGCTGCGGAGAGCCGCGAAATGAGCGTCGATTTGCCGACGTTGGGGTAACCGACAAGTCCTGCGTCGGCCAGCAGACGCAGCTCAAGACGCAGATGGCGCTCTTCGCCAGCGCGGCCCAGCTCGTGCTCCCGCGGAGCCTGATGCGTCGAGGTGGCGAAGTGCTGATTGCCACGTCCACCACGTCCACCACGAGCGACGATGATGGTCTGGTTGGGACGGGTAAAGTCGTGCAGCAGCTCCCCGGTGTCTTCGTCATAGACCAGCGTTCCGACCGGGACTTCGAGGTGCAGAGCCTTGCCGGATTGGCCGGACATGTTAGAGCCCATGCCGTGCTCGCCGCGTTCCGACTTGTGTTCCGGGTTGAAGCGAAAGTGGACTAAAGTATTGTGGCTCAATGAGGAAGACATAAGGATGTCGCCTCCATGGCCACCGTCGCCACCCGATGGACCGCCTCGCGGAACAAACTTTTCACGCCGGAAGGCCATGCAACCGTTGCCCCCGTCGCCGGCCTTCAGCCGGATCTTTGCCTCATCAATAAACATTCTATTTACACACCAATTCTACTCGCAGAGATAAACTAAACCTACACAAGACCCACTCAGTTGTATCCGATGCGTTGCTTCCGCTTAGAGAAGCAGGCATCGTCGACAGGTTGCTCGGATCGATTTGTGACCGGGCCGTACCCTTCCGATAAAGGGCTGATCCGTGAGTTCATCACGGTGTGGGAAATCTGCACATTTACGGGAAACCCAAAAGACGCGAAAGCGGCTGCGCACCGATTTGCCGGGCAAGGACGTTTTCAGGAGACCAAAATCATGATCGAGAATCTGAAAAAAATCGTAGCGATCGCTTTGTTAAGTGGCACAGCCTGCCTCGCCGGTTATGCGCAGTCCACGACTCAGGGTGGAATCGCCGGAACGGTAACGGATGAATCCGATGCGGCGATTCCGAACGCCAAGGTAGTGATTCACAACAATGCGACCAATGCAGACGTGCAAGTGACGACGGACGGTTCTGGACTGTTTCGTGCGCCGCTGCTAGCGCCTGGCACGTATACCGTAACCTTCACGGGGCAGGGCTTCTCCGAGCGTCGCGAAAATGGTGTCATCGTTGAAGTCAACTCCGTTACAGCACTCAATCCTCACCTGAAAACCGGCGATGTCTCGCAAATGGTTGAGGTCACAGCCGAGGCACCGGTGCTGAACTTCGATTCGCCAGCTTATGGCGGTCATCTGTCGAATCATGAGATCGAGAACATTCCGATCAATAACCGCCGCTGGTCGGCCCTGGCGTTGACAACGCCCGGCGTGACGGCGAACTCGGACGGCTTTGGTTTGCTGAGCTTCCGTGCGATCAGCCCACTGTTGAATAACGTGCAGATCGACGGCGCCGACGACAACCAGGCGTTTTATTCCGAAGAGCGCGGACGTACACGTGCAGGTTATTCGACCTCGCAGGCGGCGGTCCGTGAGTTCCAGGTGAATACGGGCGTCTACTCGGCTGAGCTTGGCCGCGCAGTCGGCGGCGTGGTGAACTCGGTAACAAAGAGCGGCGGCAACACGCTGCATGGAGAGATTTACTTCTACAACCGCAATTCGAGCCGCTCGGCCTTCCAGCCCTTCGCGACGAACACAACATACAACTCGACTACCGGCCAGTACATTACCGCGCCGTACAAGCCAAAGGACAATCGCAACCAGTATGGGTTTGGCATTGGTGGCCCCCTCATCAAGGACCGGTTGTTCTGGTTCTATGCATTTGACCAGTTCAAGAGAAATTTCCCTGGTACGGCCAAAGCACTGAATCCTTCTTCGTTCTTTACGACACCGGACGCGAATCTGCCGGCCGGCTATTCCTGCAATCTTGCAACAGGTGCTGTGACGGGGTCTCCGGCAGCAAGCACGATCGACCAGCAGGCCTGCTTGCTGGCAGCGCGTTTGAAGTACAACAGCTACGCTGCGGGTGCTTCGGCATATAACCAGCAGTTGCAGGCTCTCCTTGGCGACCTCGGTCCGGTTCCGCGCCGTGGCGACCAAACCATCAATACACCGAAGCTCGACTGGCAGATCAATCAGAAGCAGCATCTGAGCGCTCTCTATCACCGCATGCGCTGGGATTCTCCCGGCGGAGTGCAGACGCAGGGAACCAATCCCTATGCGATCGATTCCTTTGGTACGGACTTCGTGAAGCTTGATTACGGCGTTGCGGTTCTCGAAAGCCTCTTTACTTCAAAGCTGAGCAACGAACTTCGCTATCAGTATGGCCGCGAGCTGAATAACGAAGGACTTCAGACTCCCAGTGCTTACACAAAGCAGAATCTGACTGGTGCGACCGGAGTTCCCACGTATGTGGCCCTGTTTACTTCGGCAGGCTTCAACATGGGTGCGCCGTACTACAGCTTCCGCTTCGCCTATCCTGATGAGCGTAAGTGGCAGATTGGCGATACGGCCAGCTACCTGTTGGGCAAGCACAACCTGAAGTTCGGTGGGGATGTTGTCCACAACTACGATCTCCAAAATAATCTCTATCAGGGCAATGGTTCCTACACCTACTCCAGCAGTATCGTGAACTACTTCAGCGATCTGTTAAGCAAGGGTGGCCGCACCTGCAACAATACGGGCAATGGTGTAGGTACCTATTCCTGCTACAACAGCTACTCGCAGGGCATAGGGCAGGCCATCTTCGATCTGTCTACGGTCGACTATGGCTTCTTTGTGCAGGACGACTGGAAGATTACGCCTACTCTTACTCTCAATCTCGGCGCGCGCTACGATTACGAGAGCCTTCCTGCTCCCTACAGCAATCTGACGACGATTCCGCAGACAACAAACCACCCAAGTGACAAGAACAACATTGCTCCCCGTGTTGGTTTTGCCTGGGACCCGTTTGGGGCGGGCAAGACGGTCGTTCGTGGCGGCTTCGGCTTCTATTACGGCCGCATCTTCAATGCATACCTGCTGAATACCTACTACCAGACCGGCTCGGCGAACAGCCAGGCAAGCTACAGCTTCACCCCAACCACGGCGTCTAACGGCACGGTCGTAGCACCGATATTCCCGCAGGTCGCGACGACGACTCCGCCGGCTGGCTCGGTAGGACCGAATGTCTACTATTTCGACAAGAACTTCCAGAATCCCTATGCTGAGCAGTTTGACTTGGCCGTGCAGCAAGAGATCGGTCACGGGACGGTGCTCTCGGTTAGCTACATCGGCGCGCTGGGCCGCGAGTTGGTGAACTACATCAACAGCAATCTGGATCCTACCAAAACGTATACCTTCAACTACACCGTAGGCGCTGGTACGAACGGAAGCTGCGGTCCATTGCAGTGCGGCACAATCCTGCCTGTGAAGATGTATTCGAACAAGACACAGACAGGTGCTTCGGCGAGCAACTACGCGTTCAACACGCCAAATCCTGCATATAACTCGATCACCAAGGTCGTGTCGAATGTCAACTCTAACTACCACGGGCTGACGTTCGAGGTGCAGAAGCGCGCATCCAAGTACATCAGCTTCGATGCTCACTATACCTGGGCACATGCGCTGGACTTCAACCAGTCGACAGCTACCCAGCCAAGCACCAACAACTGGTTCGATCCGTTTGCCAATGCGCGTTCAAATTACGCAAATTCAAGCAACGACATTCGTGGCCGGTTTGTTAGCTGGGCGGTGTTCAATGCTCCGGGAGTGTCTTCAGGAAGTCCGCTGAAGTGGTTGGCGAACGGCTGGTCATTGAAGCCGTATTTCCAGATGCAGTCCGGTTTGCCGTACACGCTCGGGATCACGGGTACCAATCCCAACCAGTGCTATAACAGCGGCTGTCTTGAGTCGTGGAGCTCGGGTCTCGGCGCAACAGGCGTTAGCTACATCCCACAGATCGGCCGCGCAACGTTCCGTCAGCCGCGCACCATCAACCTCGATATGCGTGCGCAGAAGACCTTCAATATTGCCGAAAAGTATAACCTCGAACTCATCGGTGAAGCTTTCAACCTGGCGAACCACCAGAATGTAACCGGAGTTAACACGACGGGCTACATTCTGAATACCTCGTCAACGAACCCGGCGAATCCAACTTCGACACTGGTCTACCAGCCGACGTTCGGGACGGTTTCGGCTGCCAACTCTAACAACTCCTATCAGGTGCGTCAGGTGCAGTTGGCGGTGCGGTTGACGTTCTAACCTGTTTCATCTCTATAAATGGGCGGTGGCTTCGGCTGCCGCCCCTTTTCTTTTGCGGTTCCTGAATCTGGATAGAGGCTTTCTTAAATCAAGCAACTTCGCTAATCTGCGGCTATCCTCTCATCTCACGCGGTCAAGAATTGCCGTTGTTTGTGTAGCTGTAAGGATCGGTCTCCACGTGCTTCCCCGTGGTCGTCGTGTGCAGAGCAGTATTCGACAGCATTTTTGCGGAGAAGGCATGTCCGGGTGTTTCTGGCGGGAGTTCGTTGCCGCCTGTGAAGAAGTGATCGAGCTGGGGCAGGCTATGCGCGTCATTGCCCGGCTTTGTTGGGCATTCTTCTTCGCGTGGACTTCCCTTTCGGCACTTCATGCGCAGGCTCCCGTTGACGGAACCATTCGCGGCATAGCAATGGATCAGGCCGCAGCGGCAGTAGCAGGAGCCGTAGTCGAGATTCGCGATGCAAGCCATGGCCTGCAATTTACGACGAAGTGTGATGCCAGGGGAGCCTTTCTGCTGGCGCATCTTCCCGTCGGCCAGTACAGCTTAACCCTCAGCGCGCCCGGCTTCGCCACGCTCACACTAAACAATATCGCCGTGGAAGCAGGCGGCACCGCTGGCGTCTCCATGCAACTGAAGGTTGCTGGTGTGCGTGAAGTTGTAACTGCGATCGACGATGATGAGGAAGGTATAGCCTCAATCGACCAGTCTGCCAGCGCAGCAGCATCGAGCGTTGTCGCTCAGGCAGATCTTGATGGACTGCCAGTAAGCGGAAGGCAGTGGCAGAGCTTTGCGCTGCTCGCTCCAGCAGCCAATGCAGGCGATGTCGATAGCGATCATCAACTCGTGAGCTTTCGTGGCTTGGCAGTAACACAGAACAGCACCAGCGTGGATGGCGTCGATGATAACGACAGCTTCCATTCCGTGGCACGCGCTGCGCAGACGACGGAAAACGAAGAGAGTGCAGACGGCGAAGCAGAAGTCAATCTCGGCGGCGCGCACGGAAGTGCGGCTTCGTGGAGACGCTCAGGCGCCGCATACTCTTTCTCGCAAGCTGCGGTGCGGGAGTTCCGCATCAATACACAGAACTACTCGGCGCTGTATGGCCACGGTGCAGGCGGAGCCATCGCCACCGTCACGAAGAGCGGCTCGAACACACTGCATGGCTCCGGATTTTATGTCGCTCGCACAAGCGCATGGGATGCATCGAATCCCTTCTCCATCGCAACTAGTTATCGCGATGGTGTGGTCGGCAACACGAATGTAAAACCGTCGGACCTCCGGCAACAATTTGGTGGTACGATCGGTGGGGCTGTCATTCGCGACAGGCTGTTTTACTTTTATGCATTCGACCAGCAGCGGCGCGGGTTTCCTGCCATATCATCCCCGGGTGATCCTAACTTTTATCTCCTTACGCCAACGCAAAAGGTGCTTCTGGCAAATCGTGGAGTTACCCCGGCGAAGATCAATAGTGCGCTCAACTATCTGAATAGTCTGACTGGCCCAGTGAACCGGCGCGACGACCAGACAATCCATTTCGTGAAGCTTGACTGGGCTGCCTCGGCACGCAATCGTGCCAGCGTGCAGTACAACCGTCTGCGCTCTGCTGTCCCTGCGGGTTTACGTGGAGCCCCTGTTGTCGATCGCGGTATCGCGAGTTTAGGCAACGGCAGCACAAGGCTGGATGCGGTTGCGGCTCGCTGGTTGTGGATGGGCTCCGCACATTTCACCAACGAACTTCGCGTGGCTTACGGGCACGAGCTGCGTAACGAGCAGGCCCAGACGCCTCTACCGCAGGAACCGGCAATCGGCGTTGGCGGCCTTGCACCTGAGATTGCCATCGGGCCCAGCGGACTGGCCTTCGGGACACCCGCCGGCGTTGGACGAGAGGCTTACCCAGACGAGCGCAGGCTTCAGCTCTCCGATACAGCGACATGGGCCTTTGGACACCATCTGCTGCTGGCAGGCTTGGATGTAAGCGTAATCCACGATCGTGTGAGCGCACTCGATAACAGAGTCGGTACATTTCGCTACGACAGCGGAGCAACCAGTGGACGTGCCGGCGGGCTGGTCGACTGGATCACCGACTACACCTTTCACGTAAACGCGTATTCCAACGGCGGCTGTCCGTCGATCAACGCGGCTGTGCATCTGTTCTGCTTTCGCTCCTATGCGCAGAGTTTTGGCGAGCAGGCCCTATCGTGGAAGACACAGGATTGGGCAGGCTTTGTGCAGGAGAACTGGCGGCCACGCGCAAATCTATCCGTAAATGCTGGCTTGCGATATGAATATGAGTTGTTCCCCTTGCCGCAGCGCCCTAATACCGCGCTCGATGCTGTCTTCGGCAACGTCGGCGCAACCAGCATCCTTCCTGAGGACCGCAATAACTTCGGTCCACGCATTGGCATAGCGTGGGCTCCATTTGGAGCAGGCCGCGGTGTCGTCCGTGTGGGCTATGGCGTCTACTACGGTCGCGTGCCGGGAGCGACTGTTCGCAGCGCACTCGTAAACACGGCACTGGACGCATCATCGACGCATATACGGTTCACTCCCAATACGGTGACAAATTGTCCGCAGGCAGCGAACCAGGGATTCGGGTATGTCTGCACCTATGTAGCTGCGCCTCCCGCAGCAATTGCGGGGACGACATCTGCGACTGTCTTTAGCAGGCGATTCCGCACGCCGATGGTGCAGCAGGGCTCGCTCAGTATGGAGCGCGGTGTTGGCGCAGGCGTGTTCATCAGCGCGACCTATCTGATGAACATCGACCGTCAGCTCTCCGGCTCAGTCGATATCAACATCGCGCCATCCACAACGACGAAGACGTTCCAGTTACAGGGCGGAACAAACCTTCCCGGCGTGCGCGACGGGGATACCTTCATCCTGCCTGTTTACACAGCACGCATCAATGACAGTTTTGGGCCGGTCACAGCGATTCTGTCGAATGTCAATGCAAGCTATAACGCGCTCGCAGTCGAGGCCAGGCGCCGCAGCCGTGCTGGTCTTGAGTTCCGCGCCGCGTTCACCTGGTCGAAGGCGATCGACGAAGGCCAGGCTATCGGCGCGACGCCGCGAACGAATGCACAGCTTGACCCTTTCACCATCGGGTACGACAAAGGACTATCGCGGCTCAATTTCCCTCACAAGCTTGTCGTAAGCGCAGTTTGGCAACCAAAGCTCAGAACGAGCGAACGCTGGCTTGCGCACGTAGCGAACGGTTGGACAGCCTCAGGCATCTTCTACGAAACCAGCGGGAGGCCATACAGCTATGAGATCTTCGGTGGGACACGTCTCACCGGTGGCCACGAAAGCATCAATGGTTCTGGAGGCGCGGTGTATCTGCCGACCGTCGGACGCAACACGTTACGCTTGCCAGATACGGCGCGGCTCGATCTGCGTATCGCACGTTCGCTCCGTATGACGGATCGTGTTCGCCTGCGCGGCACGGCGGAGGCATTCAATCTTTTCAATCGCGTGAACTACACCGGCGTGCAACAACGCGCCTTCCTTACCGGTACGTCGGCAGCGGGAGTGACCCCGCTTATCTTTCAGGATGCGGCGACCGTTGCTGCCGAGGGATTGAATGTTCGTCCATTCGGCGCATATACCGAGGCGGGAACAGCCACCGCAAGAGAGCGGCAGCTGCAGCTGGGACTTCATCTCGAGTTCTGAATCATCGCTCAGGCGACAGTCGAGCAGCGACCATTCGGGTATTTTTGAATAATATCCAGGAAGTTATTTCCCATGTACCGCGGAGGGTACGGGCTATCTGGCCGTGCTGCCGTAGATCGCAAAGGAAAACGTAGCAAAGACGCTCACTTTGCAACAATTCGGAGCATCAAAAAAGTACACTACCTGTGTGCGGTTGGCATCCGCGAAACAACGGGCCCTGTTGTATGAACGTTGTGGTAGGGGAGGTTTCCACGCATGGTGGAGCTGCAAAAAGCTGAACAGCGCGGGCAGGCCGTAAAGCGTCTGCGGTCGCTGTTCGATATGCATCGCGTCTCCTTCGGTGCCCCGGAGAATCTAAATGGTCTGCTGACGAGTCTGCACGACGACCGCCATTTCGCGATGGACTTCTGGTCTGTGATCGGCGCTTTGAGCGAAGACGAAGAAGCCCCACTTAACGATGAAGAGATGCTCGACACCGTCATCGAGAGTGCAACCGGAGTCGAATCCACATCGCTGCCGCAGGAGATGCAGCCGCAAGTCACCGAGCTGCGCCAGCTGCTCTCCGGCGTTGATATCGAACGTCCCGCCGAGCTGCCTGAAGCCATCGCCAAGCCGGATGACGACCTTCTTTCTCACGTGACGACGCTGCTTGAGAACACATTGGAGCCTGTTCACAATGATGCTGAGATTCGTGAAGCGCGTAAATCGCTCGGGGAGATTCTGGCACGGCTTGAACAGACGAGCCGCGAGCTGCGCGAACGTCTCGCACTGATCGATGCAAGAAATAAAGAGGCTGCTGCTTTATCCGCAGTAGCTGCGTCTCCCGCCGCAGACACGGCTGAACCAGAACCTGCACAAATGCCGCAGAGATTTGCGGCAGAGACGAAGGTGAGCATGACGCCTTCTTCGGCAGAGTCCATGCCGAAGCAGGAGGCGCCCACAGTACAGATACGCGGTGAACAACAATCACTCCCGATGACTCCGCAGATGGCACCTGCATCTGTTAGCGAACGCGTCGTCCATTCAGCAGTTCCTGCTATGCCGCCTGCAGCGGCCAGTCAGGCAGAGGTCTTCGCCCCGCGTCCAGCGCACACGCTTTCGCAGCGCGGGCTGTCCGTTCCCGATCCTGAGGACGATCCCTCCATACCCACACCGCTTGCCAACTATTCTGACCTGGAGAAACAATCTTCAGGCGCGCGTTACGGCATTGCGGCGCTCGTGATTGCCGTTCTCGGCATCGCGAGCTTCTTCGGCGCACGTACAGAGAAAGGCCACGCGTTATTAAGTAACGCAACGGCATCGCTCTCTTCATGGACTGAAGGTACGAAGCAGCGGGTGGGTGTGCTGAAACAAGAAGCGACCCCGCAGACACCGCCGCCGTCCTCGGAAAACAACAGCACGGTCACTCCCGCTCCAGCCCAAAATACACCAACGCAGGAACAAGCTCCCAGGCAGGATCAGGCAGGGACGCCACCCGTTGCCAGCTCAAACGTGCCAACGCAACCTCGGCAGCTGGCACCTGTTGCATCGCATGCAAACGTTACGCCGCCCACGAAGGCTCCGCTGCCACCGAAAAAGCAGGAGAACCATGCTGGGCCACTTGTTGTGGCCAAGGCGCACGTTACAGAACCGCTTCTTCCCTCGGGGAGTGCGGTGCATGTTCCAGCCGCAGCAATGGCGAGACATTTAATTGCTTCGCGTGTTCCTGTGTATCCGCCATCGGCCAAGGCGCAGGATATTGAAGGCCCCGTTGTAATGGATGTTCTCATCTCCGAGAGTGGGTTCGTAAAGAGCGTGCGCGCTGTTGATGGAGACAAGCATCTACGCGCCGCTGCCGAAGAGGCCGTTTCGAAGTGGAGATACATTCCGTATCTACAGAATGGGAGACCGGTCGAGGTCGTCACCACCGTGCGGCTCGACTTCCGCCTGCCATAACCGCGATATCGGTACACTTACGGTTGCAGCTCATGTATCCTCCGAGCACTGCACGTTTGCGAATCTTCTTGTTCCGAGGCGCCTTGTGGATGCTCAGAATACATTTCTGCTGATAGTCCTGATAATCGTTGCGATCTTCGTTCTTGTGTCCGTGCTCAAGACATTGTTTATCGTGCGCACGTACACCGCAGGCGTGGTCGAGCGGTTTGGCAAGTTCAACCGAATTCTGCGGCCCGGCCTGCATATGCTGGTTCCCTTTGCCGAGCGCGCCTTTATCGTCGATCTGCAGGTGAAGCAGGCACAGTTCTCCGTGGAGACGAAGACGCACGACAATGTCTTCGTACAGATTCCGGTAAGCGTGCAGTATCAGGTGCTTGAAGACCGCATCTTCGATGCCTTCTATAAGCTCTCGAGCCCGCAGAAGCAGATCGAAAGCTTTGTCTTCAACTCGATTCTCGGGCATGTGCCGAAGCTCTCGCTCGACGAGACGTTCGAGCAGCAATCCGGCATCTCGGTTGCGGTTAAGACGGAGCTGGACTCGATCATGTCGGGCTTCGGCTTCAACATCCTCACCGCGCTGGTCACCGACATCATCCCCGATGTGAAGGTGAAGACTGCAATGAACGACATCAATGCCGCGCAACGAGCCCAGGTGGCCGCGCAGGCGCGTGGTGAGGCAGAGAAGATCCTCAAAGTGAAGCAGGCCGAAGCCGAAGCAGCCTCGAAGGCTCTACAGGGACAAGGCATCGCGGCGGAGCGTCAGGCAATCATCGACGGCCTGCGCTCGTCGATCGAACACTTCCGCGAGTCCGTGCCGGGCGCGACGGCTGAAGACGTGATGGCGTTGGTATTGCTGACGCAGTACTTCGACACGCTGAAAGACGTCGGCACGCGGTCGGGCACGAACACGCTGTTTCTACCCAGCAACCCTGGAGCAGCCAACGATTTCCTGGTGCAGATTCTTGCTGGACTTCGTAGTACCAGCGCGACGGCAGGTGCGTCGCGCTCGGTTGCGGCGCCTCCGCCGACGCCTTAGCGATTTTGTGATGAATCGGAGCGACCTTCTGCGCTGCACAGCATCTGGTTGAGATAGCTTTGCTGTTATGAACTGCGTGAAGCTGCAGTCCAAGGTGCGTGGAGGTGAAGATCGATGAGTCGAGCGAACGATCTTTCGCAGGGACGCGTTCACGCACAACAGGGAACTGCGGACGGATTCGCCGTGCAGCTGCGCAGCGACACGAGCGGCGTTCTGGAAGTCGGCGAATATCCGAACGCGCTGGTGTCGATCCACATCGGCCGTGCTGCGCGCATGTCGTGCCTTCGCGCTGGATTCAGTCACACGGGCTCGGCGGTTCACGGTGACATAGACATCATTCCCGCGGGCGTTCCTTCGCGCTGGGAGATGCATGATGAGAACGATCGCGCGGTGCTGATGAGCATTCCGGTCACGATGCTCGATAGTGTTGCTGAGGAGAACGGCTATCGCGCGCAGAAGGTGGAGTTGCGCAATCGCTTTATGACGCGCGATCGCCAGCTTGAGTCGATTGGCTGGGCGATGAAGAGCGAGCTGGAGATGGGCTCGCCTTCAGGTTCGCTGTATCTCGATGGGCTTGCTCTGTCTGCTGTCGCTAGGCTGGTTGCGGGCCACAGCTCGGTGACCATCGAAGAGCCACGACGCGGCGGTCTGGACGGAAGGCGCCTGAAACGGACGCTGGAGTTTATTGAGGCGCATCTTGCGGAAGATCTTTCGCTGATGCGTCTGGCTCGTGTTGCCGATATGAGTGTCTCGCACTTCCGCGCGGGCTTTCGCGAGTCGGTCGGCGCGGCGGTCCATCAGTACGTGATCGAGCGCAGGGTGGAGCGCGCGAAGTCGCTGCTGATGCGTGAGGGCGAGACGATTGCGGATATCGCGCTGGCTGCGGGCTTTACGCATCAGAGCCATCTGGCGCGGCACATGCAGCGCTCGACGGGATTTTCTCCGCTGGAGATGCGTCGCATCTTTGCGGAGCGTATGAGTCTCGATCTGAGTCTCTGAATTTTTCCATCACTTTGTGCTCTTCTTCAGCAGCGCGTGTGCGACGCTGCGCTTTGATCTCGCGAGAATCGTCTCTGTGGTTGCTCAATTCGAGTGAACGGAGATGAAGATGATGAGGCGAGAATTTATTCGTGATGCATTTGGTTTTGCGACAGCGTCGTTGATGGCTGAGGCTGCTTACGGTGCGGTCGTGCAGAAGCCGGGCAAGTTCAGCGGGTCGTCGTCCGGAGCGCCGCCGATGGCTGCTTCCTCAACGATCGATGTGGCGGAGTTCCATCGCATGCGACAGTTCGCCGATCTTCCGATGGGTCGCATCGCGTACGTTGAGCGCGGGCATGGACCGGTTGCGTTGTTCCTGCATGGCTTTCCGCTGAACGGCTATCAGTGGCGCGGCGCGCTGGAGCGGCTGAGCGGGCATCGCCGGTGTATTGCGGCGGACTTTATGGGTCTCGGCTACTCCGAGGTTGCGGCGGATGCGGATGTCTCGTCGGCAGCTCAGGTGAAGATGCTGGCTGCGTTGCTCGATCACCTGAAGATCGACGAGGTGGATCTGGTGGCGAACGATTCGGGCGGAATGATTGCACAGCTTTTTGGGGTGCATCATGGTTCGCGTGTGCGGTCGCTGCTGATCACCAACTGCGATGTGGATACGAACAGTCCTCCGCCTGCGTTTTTGCCGGTGATCAACCTGGCGAAGCAGCCGGGCGTTGCGGACAAGTTTGTCGCGCCGCAGCTTGCGGACAAGAACTTCGCGCGGACGGACAAGGGAATCGGTGTCGCGTATACGCATCCAGCACAGCTGACGGATGCGACGATCGATTGCTACTTCGCTCCGCTGGTCAGCTCGGCGGCGCGCAAGGAGCAGTTCAGCCGGTATCTGCTGGGCTTCGACGCGAACCCGCTGGTGCCGATCCGCGAGGAGCTGAAGGCGTTCAACAAACCGACGCGCATCGTGTGGGCGACGGCGGACGTCTTCTTCGGCGTCGAGTGGGCCGAGTGGCTCGACCGGACGCTGCCGGGCTCGTGCGGCGTGCGTCGGCTGGAAGACACGAAGCTCTTCTTCCCGGAGGAGATGCCGGAGGTGATCGCGGAGGAGGCAGTAAAGTTGTGGGGAGTGTAGGACGGCTCCACTCCCCTCCCCCCCGTTTTCGCGCAAAATATTCATTCGATAAGGCTTAGGCTCGTACCGAATTTGCAAAATCTTGAATCAACATGATTTAGATGTCAAAATATTGATTTATAAAGAGTTAGCCCCGGCTTTATGGCCGGGGCTTTTGTTTACTGATTTAAGTGTAGCGAAATGAGGGAAACTCATCGGCAGATTTTTGTGGGTTTATTTGCTTTGGAATGAGGGAGTTGCGATTTTTGGGGGCTTGACAGAGTTTTCGCTCAAGCTGGCTGGGGGTCGTTTCGCCTCCGGCTTCACTCCAGCCTTCGGCAGAGCGGTGGCCGCTTCGCGGCGGCTGATTGAGAGGGTCAAGCCTGAAGGCTTGGCGTACCTAGAGGCGGTTCGCGCTTTGTGCGCGAATGCCTCCACCCTTGTCGCGATGAAGCTGCTGCACGAATGCCACCACCCTTGTCGCGATGAAGCCGCTGCGCGAATGATTCACCACCCATGTTGCGATGAAGCTGCGCTATGAGTGGGACTCCCGCTTTGTTGGAGTGGTGTACCTGTTTTGGTGGCTGGGAGGGGGCCGCTTTGGTGCGCGATGGATGGGCGCTC